>NZ_JBHSON010000025.1:0-115255 GCF_042656285.1 Actinomadura rugatobispora
CCGGCGGCCTCGCCGGCGCCGCGGCCGGGCGGGCGACCGGCGGGCAGGCCGCGGCGCCGCTCGCGCAGTCGACCGCGGGCCCGGCCAACGGCCCCGGCGACCTCAGCGACGTCGCGGCGCGCGTGCAGCCCAGCGTCGTGTCGGTCGAGGTCCGGACCGGGTCGGGGCGCGGCGGTGGGTCCGGCTTCGTCATCGACCGGTCCGGCCACATCCTGACCAACGCGCACGTCGTGGAGGGCGCGGGCCAGGTCGACGTGGTGCTGTCGGACCGGCGCCGCCTCTCGGCCCGGGTGCTGGGCGCGCTGCCCGACCAGGACCTCGCGGTACTGTCGATCAGCCCGTCCGACAGCCCGTCGCCGCTGGTCTTCGGCCGGTCCGCGGACGTGCGGGTGGGAGACCCGGTGATGGCGCTGGGCTCCCCGCTCGGGCTGGCCGGGACGGTCACCGGCGGGATCGTCAGCGCGCTCGACCGGGAGGTCCGGCTGGGCGACGGCGGGCGCCGCACCGCGCTGCAGACCGACGCGTCCATCAACCCCGGCAACTCCGGCGGCCCGCTGGTGAACGCGCGCGGCGAGGTCGTCGGCGTCAACACCGCGATCGCGACGCTGAGCCGGGGCGGCGGGGGCGGCTCCATCGGCATCGGGTTCGCCATCCCGGTGGACCGGGCCGTGGACGGCGCCGAGCGGATCATCCGCTGACCGGCGGCGGGCGTCCGGGCTGAGAAGATACGAGCAGGCGAAGAGGGAGGTAACGGGCGCATGAGGGTTCTCGTGGTCGAGGACGAGGAGGACCTCGCCGAGGCGCTCCGGTACGGGCTGGTCCGCGCCGACTACGCGGTCGACGTCGCCTACGACGTGGCCCAGGCGTCGGAGAAGCTCTACGCGGCCTCCTACGACCTGATGATCCTCGACCTCAACCTGCCGGACGGGGACGGCTTCGACCTGTGCCGCTCCCTCCGGGGTGGCGAGCTGGACGGGGAGAGCGGCCCCGGCCTGCGGATCCTGATGCTCACCGCGCGGGACCGCCTGGCCGACCGCGTGCACGGCCTCGACCTGGGCGCCGACGACTACCTGGTCAAGCCGTTCGCCTTCCCCGAACTGCTGGCCCGGGTCCGCGCCCTGCTGCGCCGCGACACCGGCCCCGCCGCCTCGGCGGTCTGGGAGGTCGGCGCGCTGCGGCTGGACACGGGACGGCACGAGGTCTTCCGCGGCGGGCGGCGGCTGCAGCTGACGCCCAAGGAGTTCGCGGTGCTGCGCTACCTGATGAGCCGCCCCGGGCAGGTGGTGTCGTCGGAGGATCTGCTGGAGCACGTCTGGGACGAGCACGCCGACCCGTTCACCAACACCGTCCGGGTCACCATCGGGACGCTGCGCCGCAAGCTGACCGTGGAGCCGGAGGAGCAGCTGATCGAGACCGTCGTGCGGCAGGGCTACCGGCTCAGGGACCCGGGGAGCGAATCCGAGCCCGCGTCCACCACGTCCGCCGCCACGTCCGCCACCACGTCCACCACCACGGGCGCCCCCGCGGGGCGAGCACGAGAGATGACCGACTGATCATGCGTCCGCGCCTCCGCCTCCGCCCGCCCGGGTTCGTCCAGTCGATCCGGTTCCGGCTGACGGTGATGTACTCCACCCTGCTGTTCGTCCTCACGGCGGCGGTGCTCGGCGGCATCTACCTCGCGGTCGACGCCAGCACCGACGCCGAGCCGATCACCAGCACGATGCGCGCCGGCAAGTACCACCAGGGCTCGCTGGTCCCGTACGCCGAGGTGGAGGTCGTCAAGGTCCAGCAGGTGGAGCGGGCCGTCAACTACGAGACCCAGCAGGCCCTCAAGCGCTACTCGCTGCTGATGCTGGGCGGGATGTTCGTCGCCAGCCTCGGCATCGGCTGGGTGCTGTCGGGCCGGGCGCTCAAACCGGTCCGCGCGATCGCCCGCGCCGCCGAGGAGATCCAGGCCACCGACCTGTCCCGGCGGATCCGGCTGGAGGGGCCCAAGGACGAGCTGCGCTACCTGGCCGACACCGTCGACTCGATGCTCGACCGGCTGGACGAGGCGTTCGGCGCGCAGCGGCAGCTCATCGACGACGCCTCGCACGAACTGCGGAGCCCCCTGGCCATCATCCGGGCCAACCTGGACACCGTCCTGACCGCGCCGGACGCCGAGGACGCCGACCGGCGCCGCGCCGTCCAGGTCGTCGACCGCGCCACCACCCGCATGACCCGGCTGGTGGAGGACCTGCTGGCCACCGCCCGCCGCTCCGCGCCCGCCTTCCACGACACCGACGTCGACCTGTCGGTGGTGGCCCGGGAGGCGGCCGAGGAGTTCGACTCGCTGGCCGCCGCCCGCCGCCTCACCATCGACCGCGACCTGCGCCGCGGCCTCACCCTCATCGGCGACCACGACGCGCTGCGCCGCGCGGTGGGCAACCTGCTGTCCAACGCGGTGCGGCTGGCCCCGGCCGGATCCGCGATCACGGTGGCGGCCGACCGGTCCGGCGGCTGGCAGTGGGTCGCGGTCAAGGACTCCGGGCCCGGCATCGGCCCGGACGAGCAGGAGCGGGTGTTCGACCGGTTCTGGCGCGGCTCGGACGCCCGCCGCTCCCGGGACCGCCGCACCGGGCTGGGCCTGGCGATCGTCCGGCACATCGTGGAGGCGCACGGCGGCCACGTCAGGCTGTTCTCCACCCCGGACGTCGGCAGCACGTTCGTCCTGTGGCTCCCGGTGGCCTCCGGCGGCGCCGCCGTCCCGCAGGCCCCGCCCGACCTCGACCCGATGGAGGGCAGGGCGGCCGCGCGGGCCCGGGGCGGCTGACCGGGAGGCGAGGGTGGCCGGGCGTTCGGCGGGCCGTCATCGCGCTGACACGGGCGCGTCACACCCCTGTGAGGAAATGGGGGCCGCACCGCCGTGTCCCCTGCGGGACCGGCCGCCCCGCACCCCCGACCCGCCCGCACCTTCGGAGGGCCCGCATGCGCGAGCAGACCTTCCCTTACGACCACCGCGTCCTGGCCGGTTTCCCGGGCGCCCGGTCGTACGAGCGCACCCCGGAACAGATCACCTACCTGGCCGAGCGCGCCGGGCTGCCGTGCCTGCTGGTCGTCCCGATCGCCGGGAATGACGGACCGCTCACGGTAACCGTTCTAGTATTCGAGGACGAACGCGAGCGCGGTGCCTACCTGGCCGCCCGTGATCGGACCGCTTCCGCCGCCACCTGAGCCTCCGTGGCGGGTGCGGTTTTCCGCAGGGGAGGATTGCGGCGCGTACCCGGGTACGCCGGTGGTCGTCTCCATGGTGAACAGGCTCACCACTCCATAACGTATGCATATGATCACGACTCTGACGGCGGCCGCCGCGGCGAACGGCGGGGACGCACCCGCCGGGGGGATCGCGGGCTGGGCCACCGACCTCATGGAAAGCCTCGGCGCGATCGGGGCGGGCCTCGCCATCGCCCTGGAGAACATCTTCCCTCCGCTGCCGAGCGAGGTGATCCTGCCGCTGGCCGGGTTCACCGCCGCGCAGGGCAAGATGAACCTGGCCGCGGCACTGATCTTCACCACGCTCGGTTCGGTGGTCGGCGCGCTGGCGCTGTACGGGATCGGCGCGGTCATCGGCCGTGACCGGATCCGCCGGATCGTGGACAAGATGCCGCTGATCAAGCTGTCGGACCTGGACAAGACCGAGGCCTGGTTCGCCAAGCACGGCACCAAGGCGGTGTTCTTCGGCCGGATGATCCCGATCTTCCGGAGCCTGATCTCGGTTCCGGCGGGCGTGGAGCGGATGCCGCTGCCGGTCTTCCTGCTGTTCACCACGCTGGGCAGCCTGATCTGGAACACCGTGTTCGTGATGCTCGGGTACGGGCTCGGCGACCAGTGGCACAAGGTCGAGGAGTACGTCGGCGTCTACTCCAAGGGCGTCCTGGCGGTGGCGGCCGTGGCGGTGGTGGTCTTCATCGTGCTGCGCGTCGTGAAGTCGCGCCGCAAGAACGGGACGGGCGCCCCCGACCAGGAGGCCGATGAGCAGCCTCCCTACGGCCAGCAGCAGTTCGGCCAGCAGCCGCAGCAGCAGGGCCACGGCGGGCAGGGCTACGGCCAGCAGCAGGCTTACGGCCAGCAGCCCCAGCAACCGCAGCAGCCCCAGCAGGGCTATGGCCAGCAGCAGCCTCAACAGGGCTATGGGCAGCAACCGCAGCAGCCCCAGCAGGGTTACGGGCAGCAGCCGCCCCGGGGCTACGGCCAGCAGCCCCAGTACCCCCAGCAGGGGCAGTACCCGCAGCAGGGGCCGGGGCACCAGCCCCAGCAGCAGGGGTACGGCCACTACGGCAACTGAAACGCAGAGGGCGACCGGAGCGGACGGCCTCGGGCGGGGGCGGTCGTGAAGCCGGAACGCGGTGGCCTGGCCGCGCGCCTGGTGAGGGCGCCGGCCGGGCTGACGCTGGGAGCGGTCAGCGCGGGCGTGGAAGCGGTGCTGCTGGCGCTGGCGGCGCTGTTCATGGCGTACGCGTTCGCGTTCTCGCGGGGCCGCCGCGCCGTCCCGGGCGTGGTCGCGGCGGGGGCGCTGGCGGGCGCGCGCTGGGAGCGCAGGAGGCTGGCGGCGTTCTTCGGCCATGACGAGCCGGCCGAGTACGGCCCGCTGCGCGCGCTGGCCTACCTGGTGCTGCGGGTCCCGCTGGGGCTGCTCGGCGGGGCGATCCTCGTCCTGACCGCCTACGGGGCGGTCGTGGGGGTGGCGCTTGCGGGCAGCTGGTGGATCACCGGCCGGTACCTGGACGGCATCCCGCCCGAGCCGTGGATCGTCTTCTACGTCGCGGCCCTGGGGGCGATCCTGCTGTTCATCGCGGTGCAGGGACTGGCGGGGGTGGTGGCGCTGGAGCGGAAGGTGGCGCGGCGCTGCCTGGGCCCGAGCCCGCTGGCCCAGTACGAGCGCCGCATCGCCGAACTGGCGGCGTCCCGGGCCGAGGTCGTCGACGCGGTGGACGACGAGCGCCGCCGCATCGAGCGGGACCTGCACGACGGCGTCCAGCAGCGGCTGGTGGCGCTGGGCATGCTGATCGGCCGGGCGCGGCGCGCCGGGGACGCGGAACGGTCCCGGGAGCTGCTGCGGCAGGCGCACGAGGAGTCGCAGCGGGCGCTGGAGGACCTGCGCGAGGTCACCTGGCGGGTCTACCCGGCCGCGCTGGACGGCGAGGGGCTGCGGGCGGCGCTCGAGACGGTGGCCGAGCGGTCCCCGCTGCCGGTGACGATCGACTACGAGCCGACCGGGCGGCCCCCGCACGCGGTGGAGACCGCCGCGTACTTCGTGGTCTGCGAGGCCGTGACCAACGCGGCCAAGCACTCGGGGGCCACCCGCGTCGCCGTCCAGGTCGCCGAGACCGAGACCGAGATGGAGTCCGGGACCGCGGGCGGCGAAGGGGGAAGGGTGATCGGGGTGCGGATCGAGGACGACGGCCGCGGCGGGGCCGACCCCGCCGGCGGCGGGCTGGCCGGGCTGGCCCGGCGGGTGGCGGCCCTGGACGGGGCGTTCCGGGTGGACAGCCCGCCGGGCGGGCCGACGGTGATCGGGGCGGAGTTCCCGTGCGGGTGATCCTGGCGGAGGACTCCACGCTGCTGCGGGAGGGCCTGATCCGGCTGCTGGCCGAGGAGGGCCACGAGGTCCTGGCGGCCGTCGGCGACGCCGAGGCGCTGCTGGCGGCGGTGCTGGAGGACGGCCTGGCGCCCGACGTGGTGGTCGTGGACGTGCGGATGCCGCCCACGCACACCGACGAGGGGTTGCGGGCGGCGCTGGAGATCCGGCGGCGCCGCCCGGGGATCGGCGTGCTGGTGCTGTCGCAGTACGTGGAGAAGCGCTACGCCACCGAGCTGATCACGGCCGACACCACCGGGGTGGGCTACCTGCTGAAGGACCGGGTGGCGCAGGTCGACGAGTTCCTGGACGCCCTGGACCGGGTGGGGGCGGGCGGCGCCGCGTTCGACCCGGAGGTGGTGCGGCAGCTGCTGACGCGCAGCTCGCACGCCGATCCGCTGAGCCGGCTGACGCCCCGCGAGCGCGACGTCCTGGGGCACATGGCGCAGGGCCGGACCAACGCGGCGATCGCCGAGCAGCTGTACATCTCGCAGAGCGCGGTGGAGAAGCACGCCAACGCGATCTTCGACAAGCTGGATCTGTCGCACGCGGCCGGCTACAGCCGCCGCGTGCTGGCAGTCCTCCGCTATCTGGGCTCCTGAGGGCTCCCGAAGCGCCCCTCCGGCCGAACGCGCAGCCGTTCTCGGCAATGCGTTTTCACTGAGCGGAAGGCGCGGATTGCCGCAGCCGGTGATTCATGTCACGGTGAGTGGTGAAACGGGGGGCGTACCGGCGGGCGCGGAGGCCACCATGGCGAAGCGTGA
The DNA here is from genome assembly GCF_042656285.1 of Actinomadura rugatobispora. Classification (GTDB taxonomy): domain Bacteria; phylum Actinomycetota; class Actinomycetes; order Streptosporangiales; family Streptosporangiaceae; genus Spirillospora; species Spirillospora rugatobispora. The sequence continues at coordinate 6,382 of NZ_JBHSON010000025.1, forward strand.
GAAGCTCATCGACCCGGGCAACTGGGCGAGCCTGAAGCCGTTCGGGATCGGCGAGAACCGGCCCAACAACTACGCCGAGCTGTGGCGCGCGGCCAAGGAGAACCGCGGCCGGCTGCGGTACGCGTGGCGGATCCTCAGGCAGGGCACCTGCGACGGCTGCGCGCTGGGCACCAAGGGCATGCACGACTGGACGATGGACGAGATCCATCTGTGCAACATCCGGCTGCGGCTGCTGCGGCTCAACACCATGCCCGCGCTCGACCCGGCGCTGCTCGCCGACGCCGCGGCGCTGTCCCGCAAGAGCGGCGCGGAGCTGCGCGAGCTGGGCCGCCTCCCGTACCCGATGGTCCGCCGCCGCGGCGAGCCCGGCTTCACCCGGATCGGGTGGGAGGAGGCGCTCGACCTGGCGGGCGGCGCGCTGCGCGAGGCGGCGCCCGGGAGGTTCGGCTTCTACATGACCAGCCGCGGCGAGCCGAACGAGAACTACTTCGCCGCGCAGAAGGCGGTGCGCGCGCTCGGCTCCAACTCCATCGACAACGCCGCGCGCGTCTGCCACTCGCCGAGCACGGTCATGCTCAAGGAGACGCTCGGGGTGGCGGCGACGACCTGCTCCTACGAGGACTGGATCGGCACCGACCTGATCGTCTTCATCGGCTCGAACGTGGCCAACAACCAGCCCGTCGCGATGAAGTACCTCTACCACGCCAAGAAGGCCGGCACCCGCATCGCGGTGGTCAACCCGTACCGCGAGCCGGGCATGGAGAAGTACTGGGTGCCCTCCAACGTCGAGAGCGCGGTGTTCGGCACCCGGATCGCCGACGCGTACTTCCAGATCCACACGGGCGGCGACGTGGCGTTCCTGACCGGCGTGCTCAAGCACCTGGTGGAGCGCGGCTGGGCGGACGAGTCGTTCGTCGCCGACCACACCACCGGCTTCGGCGAGACCCGCGACCTGCTCGGCAGGCTGTCGTGGGAGGAGCTGGAGACCGGCTGCGGCCTGGACTCGGCGGAGATGCTGCGGCTGGCGACGATGATCGGGCAGGCGCGCGGTGCGGTGTTCGTGTGGAGCATGGGCATCACCCAGCACGAGTTCGGCGAGGACAACGTCCGTGCGATCGTCAACCTGGGCCTGTCCAAGGGCTTCGTGGGCCGCGAGGGCTGCGGGCTGATGCCGATCCGCGGCCACTCGGGCGTGCAGGGCGGCGCCGAGATGGGCGCGTACGCGACGGTGCTGCCCGGCGGCAGCCCGCTCGCCGACGCGGCGCGCTTCTCGGAGCTGTGGGGCTTCGAGGTGCCCACGGCCAAGGGGCGGACCGCCCCCGAGATGATCGACGCGGCCCACGACGGCGAGCTGGACGTGCTGGTCAGCTCCGGCGGCAACTTCCTGGAGGTGCTGCCCGACCCCGCGTACACCCGCGCCGCGCTCTCCCGCGCACGGCTGCGCGTGCACATCGACATCTGCGTGTCCGGCCAGATGCTGGTCGACCCCGCCGAGACCGTGCTGCTGCTGCCCGCGCAGACCCGGTACGAGATGGTCGGCGGCGTCACCGAGACCTCCACCGAACGCCGCGTCATCTTCAGCCCCGAGGTCGAGGGCCCGCGGATCGAGGGGGCCTGGCCGGAGTGGAGGATCTTCACCGAGCTGGCGGCGCGGGCCCGTCCCGAGATCGCGGACAAGGTGCGCTACGAGGGGACTCCGCAGATCCGCGCCGAGATCGCCGCGGCCGCGCCCGCCTACGACGGCATCCAGAACCTGGCGCGCTTCGGCGACCAGTTCCAGTACGGCGGGCCGCGCCTGTGCGCCGGCTGGACGTTCCCGACGCCCGACGGCAAGGCCCGTTTCAGCGCCGTCAGCCCGCCGCCGCTCCGGCGCGCCGACGGCTCGTACACGGTGGCCACCCGGCGCGGCAAGCAGTTCAACTCCATGGTGCACGAGCGCAAGGACTCCCTGACCGGGGCCGTGCGCGACGCCGTCCTGATGAACCCCGCCGACGCCGACCGGGAGGGGTACTCCGACGGCGACCCGGTGGTGCTGAGCAGCGCGACCGGGGAGATGCGCGGCCGGGTGCTGCGCGCCCCGATCGCCCCCGGAAACCTGCAGGTCCACTGGCCGGAGGGCGAGGTCCTGCTGGACCGCTCCCGCCGCTCTCCGCAGGCCGGCATCCCCGACTACAAGAGCGCCGAGGTGATGATCAAGCACCCGAGCGACTGACCGGCGCCGGGCGCCGGGGGAGGGGGGCCGTACGGCCGTCCGCCCGCCCCCCGCCGGGGAGCGGCGGGAACCGGGCGGTTCCGTTAGTCCGGGCGGTCGTCGCGGGGCCGGCCCGCGGCCCCGCCGGGTGCCGGTTGCCTGCCGGTGCCGTGCGGCCCGGCGGCGTCGGGCGGCGTTCAGGAGGCGTCAGGCGGCGCGGCCCCGCGGCCTGCGGCTGCGCCTGGCCGGCGCCGCGCCGCCACCGCCGATCAGGCGGGACAGCACGCGGAAGGGCAGGGTGATGACGTTGACGATGGTCGCGATCACGGCCTGAAGCGCGGCGGCGATGCGTCGCATCCTTCTCAACTCCTCGTCTGTCGTGTTCGCGGTTCTTCGTGGTCGTTCGAGGTCTCCCTCACGCCGACTTCTACCCCGGGTCACGTTTCTACACATCGACGAAGATTTTCGGTGGCTTCCCGGGGTCAGGCGTACTGGAGGTCGGCCCTGGTGATCAGCCCGCGGGCGAGGGTGAAGTCGTAGTGGGCGCGCCAACCCGGCGAGCCGGACGGGGCCCAGTGGACCAGCAGCCGCTGCCCGTCCGGCCGGCGCTCGGCGATGGACAGCACGCGCAGCGCGCCGCCGATGACCTCGTCGCGCGCCCAGGCGCGGATGGCCTCGCGACCGGAGATCGTGCGCGAGACGTCGACGATCCGCGCGTCCGATGCGAAGGCCGCCGCCAGCGCGTCCAGGTCGCGCGCGCCGACGGCCGCGACGTACGCGCCGATCGCGGGGTCGACGCCCGCGACGGCCGGCGAGCCCGTCGTCCCCGGGCCCGCGCTCCCGCCGGGGGACGGGGCGGACGCGGGGCGGGCGCCCTCCTCGGCGCCGCCGCCGCATCCGCCCGCGAGCATCCCCGCCGCGAGGACCAGGGGCAGGACGGCGACCGGGCCCGGACGGGCCGGAAATAGAGGCATGTGTCCACGTTCGCCGGACCCGGCGCGCCCTGTCCAAGACATCTTGGTATAACCAGGGGTTATGGACGCGCATCTACGGGAGCTGCGCTATTTCGCCGCGGTCGCCGATGAGTTGAGCTTCACCCGGGCGGCGGCCCGGCTCTTCGTGTCGCAGCCCGCGCTGTCCAAGCAGATCCGCGCCCTGGAACGGCGGCTCGGTTTCGAGCTGTTCGAGCGCCGGTCGCGGGAGGTCGTCCTGACCGGGCAGGGCGCGGAGCTGCTCCCGGCCGCGCGGGAGGTCCTGGAGACCTGGGACGGCGCGTACGCGCGGGCGCGGGCCCTGGACCGGCCGCCGACGCTGACCGTCGGGATGCAGACCGCCGTCGGCCGCGACCTGCAGCGCAGGGCGCTGGCCCGGTTCCGCGAGCTGGCGCCGGGCTGGTCGGTGTCGCTGCGCCTGGTCGGCTGGGACGATCCCACCGCCGGGCTCGCCGACGGCTCCAGCGACGTGGCGTTCGTGTGGCTGCCCGTGACGTCCGCGGGGATCAGCGCCCGCACGCTGGCCCGGGAGCGCCGCTGGGTGGCGCTGCCCGACGACCACCCGCTGGCCGGGCGGACCGAGATCGCCTTCGCCGACCTGCTGGACGAGCCGTTCATCGCGCTGCCCCGCGAGGCCGGGCCGCTGCGCGACTTCTGGCTGGCCACCCCCGCCCGCGGCGGCCGTCCGCCGCGGATCGGCGCCGAGGCCGCCGCGCCCGACGAGGTGTTCGAGGCCGTGGTCTCCGGCCTCGGCGTGGTCCTGCTGGCCGAGGGGAACGCCGGTCTGTACCGGCGGCCGGGCGTGACGTGCCGTCCCGTGCTCGGGCTGGAGCCCGCCGAGCTGGCCGTGGCCTGGCGCGGCGCCGACGGGCGGGCGGCGCCGCGGCTGTTCATGGAGGGCCTGGAGTCCGTGGATCGTTTGTGACCTGTGCGGCGGTGCCCGTGGCGGGCCGCCGCGACGATGGCGGCGAGAGCCGTGTTCCGCGAGGGAGCGGAATCTTCCGGAAAGGGGAGGGACGCCCATGGTGGGGAGCCTGGAGTGGGGACCGGCGGCGGAGCGGCCCGGACTGCTCGCCGGGCCGGTCGCCGCGGTGATCGGCGCGCGGCCCGAGGCCCGGGTCGCCGAGATCGATCCCGAACTGGCCGACACGGCGGCGTTCTGCGAGCGGTACGGGGTGCCGCCGGAGGCCAGCGCCAACTGCGTGGTCGTCGCGGCCAAGCGCGGCGGCGAGGTGACCTACGCCGCCTGCATGGTCCCGGCCACCGGCCGGGCCGACGTGAACGGCGTCGTGCGGCGGCATCTGGGGGCCCGCAAGGTCTCGTTCGCGCCGATGGCGGAGGCGACCTCCCTCACCTCGATGGAGTACGGCGGGATCACCCCGGTGGGGCTGCCGTCCGGCTGGCCGATCCTGGTGGACGAGGCGGTCGCCGCCACCCCCGAGGTGGTGATCGGCAGCGGCGTGCGGCGCTCCAAGCTGCTGCTGCCGGGCAAGGCCGTCGCCGACCTGCCCGGCGCGGAGGTGCTGGCGCTGGCCCTGGGCGGGACGCGGTGACGGCCACCGAGGGGCTCCGCCGGGCCCTGGACGAGCCCGGTTTCCGCCCCCTCCCCGGACCGGTCACCGTGCTGCTGGAGGCCGTCGAGGCACCGCCCCGGCTGGCCGCCCACCTGCGGATCGTGCACGACGTGGCCTGCGACCTGGCCGGCTGGGTCGACGGGCGCTACCCGGCGGCGGGCGCCGACCCGGCCGCGGTGGCGTTCGGCGCGGCCACCCACGACATCGGCAAGGCACTGCACCCGGACGAGCTGTCGGGGCCGGGCGCCGAGCACGAGCCCGCCGGCTACGAGCTGCTGCTCTCCTACGGCGTGGACGAGCGGCTGGCCCGTTTCGCCCGTACCCACGCCGCCTGGCACGAGGACGGCATCGGCATCGACGACCTGCTGGTCAGCCTCGCCGACAAGGTGTGGAAGGCCAAGCGGGTGCGCGACCTTGAGCAGCTCCTCGTCGACCGGCTGGCGGTGGCGGCGGGGGAGGCGCCCTGGCAGGCGTTCCTGATGCTGGACGACGTGCTCGGCGGCATCGCCGAGGGCGCCGACCGGCGGATCGCCTACCAGTCGACTCATCCGGTGGCGGCCGCCTGACCGTCCCGCGGCGCGGTGGGCCGGCCGTCCTCCGGGTAGGGGCGGCCGCCCGCGGCGCGGGCGCGGGCAAGGAAGACCCGGTTGGCCTCGATCATCTCCTCGGTCGAGGCACAGCCGGGTGAGGCGGTGCGCAGCAGCCCGAACAGCACGGGATCGGGCACGCCGTCGATGCCGGTCAACGCCTTGACCAGCACGATCCCGCTGAGTCCGAGATCGGCCGGGCCCATGGCGGCCAGCGTGTCCTCGATGAGGCGGGCCGCCGCGGCTCCGGGCAGGAACGCCATCGCCCACGGGTGCGGCCGCGCCCACTCCCCGAGCACGATCAGCTCCTGCACATCGGGACGCATCCGGTCGGCGAAGCCGGGGTAGGGGAGCGCCTCGGCCTCGGTGCACTCCAGGCCCGGCGGCGGCTCGTCGGCGTCGTACAGGACGGCCTTCGCCTCGAACCGCCAGCCGCCGCCCTCCGACGGCCTGGCCTGCCCGGAGATGTGATCGGCGCGGGTCCGGGTCTGGACGGCCAGCAGCCCGGCGGCGTCGCGGCACGGCACCGTGCACGCCAGCACGCGCCGCGGCGCGGGCACCAGCCGCAGCGTGGCGGCGGTGATGACGCCGTGCCGGCCCATCCCGCCCCGCACCGCGCCGAACAGCGTCCGGTTCTCCGACGCCGAGCACCGGACGACCGCGCCCTCCCGGGTGACCACCTCCAGGTCGATCACGTTGGCGGTCTGCGGCCCGTGGACGTGGGAGGCACCGCCCACGCCGCCCGCCGAGAGGGTGCCGCCGACGGTCAGGTCGAGCAGGTCGGTGAGGACGGGCGGGGTCAGCCCGTGCGGGAGCGCGGCGTCCAGGACCTCCCGCCAGGTCGCGCCCGCCTCCACGCGCACCCGGTCGCCGCGGACCTCGCCGATCGCGGCGAGGGCGCGCATGTCGAGCGAGACGCCGCCGGTCAGGGAGCTCCCGTCGGTGGAGTGCCCGCAGCCGCGCGGCACCACGGCCTGGGCGCCCTGCCGGCCTCCCGGAGAGGGGCCGTGCCCGTCCCCGGAAAGCGGCCGCGCCGGGCCGTGCCGCAGCATCACGTCCGCGACCTCGCGGGCGGACGCGGGCCGCACCACCTCGACCGGGGTCCTCCGCACCATGTCGCCGAAGTCGCCCAGTGCCACCGGGCCGGTCACCGGGCCCGGAGCCGGTCGGCGACCCGGCCGAGGGCGTCGCCGAGCGTGTCGAGCTCGGCGGGGGTGAGCGGGCCGACCTCGTGCTCGACCAGAGGGGCGGCCTCCAGGAACGCGACCCGGGCGCGTGGTTCCCGGGCGTGTAGGGGACCGTCATCCATGCGTTGAGAGTAGTTGGTTTGTCTTTGAACCGGCCACTGGTACGGTCTCAAGAAGTTGAGCGCTCAAGCAACCGCGCATGCCCGTCCCGCCACGGAACGGAACCGGACGCCGGATGCGCGAACGGCGACAGCCGCCCTATCCAGACCTGGAGGACACATGCTCCCCGCCCGCCGCATCCCGTACCTGGCCGACGTGGGCCTGCTGGTCGGCCGTGTCGCACTCGGCGCGATCTTCATCGCGCACGGTTGGCAGAAGCTCATAGGAACCGGGCACGAGGGCGTCACCAAGGGCTTCGAGGGCATGGGCATCCCGCTGCCCGGCCTGGCCGCCCACTACGCCACCTGGGTCGAACTGGTCGGGGGGATCGCCCTGGTGGCCGGCCTCCTGGTGCCGGTGGCCGGGCTGCTGCTGGCGCTCGACATGATCGGCGCGTTCTGGTTCGCGCACATGGGCAAGGGCCTCTTCGCCTCGGAGGGCGGTTACGAACTGGTGCTCATCCTGGGCGCCACGGCCTTCCTGCTCGCCTGCACCGGCTCGGGCCGCTTCGGCCTCGACGCCGTCCTGTTCGGCCGGAGCGAGGCCCGAGACCGCTCCGGCCGGGACCACGCCCACGTCTGAACCCGCCTCCCGCCTCCCGCCTTCACGCGAGCCCCCGTGCGCCGGGGGCTCGCGTGCTTTCATGGACGGATGGACGAGGCGCTGGCCGAGGCGGTGTTCGCCGAGCACGCGCGCCTCGAGGAACGCCTCACCGACCCGGCCGTCCTCCGCGACCACCGGCTCGCCCGGCGCATGCGCCGCGCCGTGGCCGCCCTGGAGAACCTCCTGGACGACATCCAGGACGGCGAGACCGAGTGGGACCGCTACGACCCGTACGACGTGGTCCTCGCCATCGAGGCCGAGCCCGCGGACGTGGAGCTGCTCTGGCACCGCTACCGCGACCTGGCCGCGCGACGCCCGGAAGGCTGGCGGGCCGAGCCCCTCGACGGCGAGCCCGGCGGGCGGCGCCGGGCGGTCCTGGCGATCACCGCCGGGGAGGGCGGCCCGGGCGCATGGTCACTCCTCAAGACCCACAACGGCCTGCACCCCCTGACCCCCCATCCGGTTCCAGGCTCGGACGCCGGCCCGGACGCCGGCCCGGACGCCGGCCCGGGCGTCCGGTCGGCGCGGGTGACGGTGCTTCCTCATGCGGACGAGGGCGTGGCGCTGCCGGGCTCGGAGCGGGACTGGCGCATCGACCTCTACTGCACGCGCTCGCCGGAGCCGCCGTCCTCGATCACCATCACCCACCTGACGTCGGGCGCGCGCTTCCACGGTCAGGCGGCGACGCCTCGCGAGGCGCATGCCAACGCGGTGCGGCAGGCGCTCGCCCGCGCCCTGGCCGACTCGATCACGGCGGACGAGCCGGCGCACCGCCACCTCCACCCGGGACAAGAGCCGAAAAGGCATCCGAAACCGATCGAGCCCGCCTAATCCTGCCTACATCACCAACTTCACCAACTTTCTCCAGATCGGGTCGCCTCAAATTACATATCTCGCCTGTCCGTAATTGGGGGTGCGGCGAGATGGTGCGTCACTCTCCGTAGATGGCCGATGGGCTCACCGTGGCCCGGTATGGAGGGTGAATGCCGGTGACGTGCGCATTTGCGGCATCGGGGCCGTTCCGCCCGAGATCGGGGCGGAACGGGTCTCCGAGGCGCCGCGACACGCCGACCAGGCGATAACCGAAAACAAGCCGGCGAATCCCCTCTTCGGGGCGACCGAATCGAGATATCCGGTATAGGTCCAGGTCAGCGCCGTCATCGGCGTCGGTCGGCCGTCCCTGGTCCCGTCTTCCTGCTCGACCGTAATGGGTGGCCGCCGGTCCGGTGGCGGGGCGTCGATGACCGAGCCCGTGTCATGGGCGCAGTCAGAGAGCGCCGCTCCCGTCCGCGGGCCTCCGGTCACCCGATCGCTACAGTGCGAAACCGGGCCCGCGCCGCGTTCCCCGCACCGGGCCTGGAGCGGACGTCCGTCAGGTCTCGGTCAGGTCTCGGCCGGGCCGGACGACACCGGCCCGCTTCGCCGGCGCCGTCCCGCCCGAACGGCCGCGGGCCCGGCTCATGGCCGGGCTCCTGACTTCGGGGCGGCGGCCTGTCCCCGCCGGACGTGGCGTTGATCGAAATGAGGCGACCGATCCCTCTTTGCCCCACTACCGTGGGCGTTCCGTCATGACGAGGAGGTCGGATGGAGATCAACGCGGCCGAGGTCGCGGCCTTCGTGGCGCGCCTGCTCGGCGAGGGGCACGCCCTGGAGACGCGGGTCGAGGGCGCGGTCGTCCACCTGCCCGAGTCCGGGCTGCGCGTCGCCGTGGACGCCCCGGACCCCGAGTCGCATGGCAAGGTCATCCGGATCCCGATCGGGGTCAACCATCCGGCGTGGGGCGAGGCGTTCGCCTGGGACCAGGCCGTGGGCGTCGCCTCCGGTGAGCGCCATCCGGTCGCCGACGCCGTCGACGGCTGGGTGCACAACGTCTTCCCCGTCTTCGCCGCGATGGCGATGCCCGGCAGCGAGCTGGCGGGGCGGGCGCATCCGTTCGTCATCGCCAGCGGCGACCGCACCGCCGACGTCTACTGCGGGCCGCTGGCGATCCGCGACTTCGGCGGGCTGGCGGAGAGGCTGTGGCAGGCCGCCGCCGAACGGCCCCCCGCGATGGCCCTCGTCCAGGAGCTGTTCACCGGGTACGCGATCCCCGAGCGGCCGCTGTGGGCGTACGTGTACGCGGCCCGGATGCCCGACGGCCCCCGCACCGAGGTCACGCTGCTCAACGGCGACAGCAGCGAGGCGTTCGCGCACATCGCCGACTACCTCCCCTGGGAAGGCCACGGTTCCGTCAAATCCTGGGTGCTCGCCGTGCCGCACGCCTGAGGCGTCCCGTCCCGAATAACGCCGGAAAACGCGCTCTGGCCTGCGTGGACGCCTCGAGCAGGGGCGTCGGCCGGGACCGCGCGGCCGGTACCGCGCAACCGCCAGTTAACGTCAACCTGACACAATGGGCTAACAACGGCATTTCTGGGCACATGGTGATCGTTAACGCTCTCGGGAGGCTGGTCGCTCGTGTCGCAAGTCAGTGAGTTCGTGGTGGTCGCCAACCGGCTTCCGGTGGATCGGGTGCCGGGCACCGGGACGGGTGACGGGGCGGCGTGGCGGCGCAGTCCGGGCGGCCTGGTCAGCGCGATCGCCCCGGTCATGCGGCGCCGCGAGGGCACCTGGGTGGGCTGGCACGGGGCGCCCGACGAGGTCCTCGAGCCGTTCGAGACCGACGGCATGAAGCTGGTCCCCGTCCCGCAGTCCGCCCAGGACGTCGAGCTCTACTACGAGGGCTTCTCCAACGCGACCCTGTGGCCGCTCTACCACGACGTGGTCGCGCCCCCCGTGTACAGCCGCGAGATGTGGGACGCCTACGTCCGCGTCAACGAGAGGTTCGCGAAGGCGGCGTCGGAGGTGGCCGCCGAGGGCGCCATCGTCTGGGTGCAGGACTACCAGCTCCAGCTCGTCCCGGCGATGCTGCGCGGGCTCCGCCCCGACCTGCGCATCGGGTTCTTCCTGCACATCCCGTTCCCGCCGCTGGAGCTGTTCTGGCAGATGCCGTGGCGGCGGCAGATCCTGGAGGGGCTGCTGGGCGCCGACCTGGTCGGGTTCCAGCTCCCGGGGGCGGCGTCCAACTTCGTGCGGCTGTGCCGCCGGCTGCTGGACGCGCGCTACAACAAGCAGGACGTGTACTGGGACGACCGGGTCGTGCGGGCCCGCGCGTTCCCCATCTCCGTGGACGTGGACGAGCTGAACGAGCTCATCGCCCGGCCCTCGGTGCGGGAGCGGGCCGAGGAGATCCGCACCGACCTGGGGGACTCCACCGTCCTGCTGGGCGTGGACCGGCTCGACTACACCAAGGGGATCACCCAGCGGCTGGAGGCGTTCGGGGAGCTGTTCGGCGACGGGCACCTCAAGCCCGGCCAGGCGGTCTTCGTCCAGATCGCCACGCCGAGCCGGGAGCGGGTCGAGCAGTACCAGCTGCTGCGCGACCAGATCGAGCAGCAGGTCGGCCGGATCAACGGCGAGTACGGGGAGATCGGCTTCCCGGTGGTGCACTACATGCACACCTCCTACAACCGGGACGAGCTCGCAGCGCTCTACCTCGCCGCCGACGTCATGGTGGTGACGCCGCTGCGGGACGGGATGAACCTGGTCGCCAAGGAGTACGTGGCGTGCCGGTCCGACCTGCGCGGCACCCTGGTGCTCAGCGAGTTCGCCGGGGCGGCCGCCGAGCTGCGCCGCGCGTACCAGGTCAACCCGTACGACATCGACGGCCTCAAGGAGACCCTGCTGCGGGCGCTGAGCGCCGAGCCCGCCGAGCAGGCGCGGCGGATGCGGGCCATGCGCAAGCGGGTCATCGAGCACGACGTGGACCGCTGGGCCCGGGACTTCCTGAGCGCGCTGGAGGAGTCACGGCACCGTCCCGAGACCCTGGGCGCGGCAATGGGCTAACCGCCGGGTCACTGCATTAAGACCCTTTGGCGGGCCGTCTGGGCCGTCTGCGGCCGTCCCAAATCCGCCATTTGAGCCCGCCGGTGGCGACCTTCGGCACCCGCGGCGGGCCGGTCGGCCGCCGCCGACCACCTCTGTGGGGTTCTGGTTCCGCCTGGGCGGTGCTCAGGCCGCCCTGGAGCCGTTCCGCAGGTCGAAGGCCGCCCAGACCGCCTTGCCGCCGGTGGTGAGCGGAGCCCAGCCCCAGGCGCCGCTGACGGCGCCCACGACCAGCAGGCCGCGGCCGCCCTCGCCGAACCGGCCCGGCTCGATGTCGAGGGGCTCGGGCGCGCGCACCCCGGGGTCGGTGACGGTCACCAGCAGGCGCCGCGGGTGGCCCAGCAGCACCAGCTGGATCGGGCCGGCGGGCAGCGGCTTGGGCAGTCCGCGCAGACCGTGCTGGAGCGCGTTGGTCACCAGCTCGGAGACGGCGATGAGCACGTCGTCGGCGGTGTCGTCCAGGCCCCATTCGCGCAGCGTGGCGCTGGTGAAGGAGCGGGCCTCCTTCGGTGCGGTGTTCTCGGCCGGCAGGACCCGCCGCGCGGTGCGCGGGCTGCCCGCCGCGGGGGCGGGCCACAGCCCCGCCAGCCCCGGGACCGGCACCGGCGCGCCGGTGGCGTGCTGCGCCGCCGGCGGAGTGCGGAGGGCCGGGCGGGACGGGTGGTCCTGCGGCTGGTGATGGCGCGGGTGCCGGCGTCCGCGCGGGGCGGCCGGGGCCGCCACGTCGTCTGCCTGGTCAACGATCATTGTCAAACCCCAGAGGCGTGCGGGTCGGTACGGGCCGAGCGTTCGCTATCTTGCTCCCCATGTCGTGCAGATGCAAGACCGTCTGCATGAACCGATGCAAGAACGAATGCACGTGCATCTCGTACCATGACGTTGGGGTGGGGCGAGATCGCGGCCTCCCGCTGGGAGGCAGTACGCCTAGAGGGGGCAGAAGATGGACGGCGCCGAGCTGTCGGACGTCCGGCGAGCCGAACTCGCCTGGCAGAAGAGCCGCCGGAGCAACCCGAGCGGCAACTGCGTCGAGATGGCGGAGCTCCCGACCGGGGAGATCGCCGTGCGCAACTCCCGGTATCCGGAAGGGCCGGTCCTCATCTACACGCGAGAGGAGGTCGAGGCCTTCGTCGGCGGCGCCAAGGACGGTGATTTCGATCACATGCTGGTCTGAACCGTCCCGGGCCCGAGTAAACCGAATCCCATTCCAAATCAGTGTTCGGCCCGGTAGCGTGCGGTTTCATGCACCTGGGGCAGATCGCTGAACGGACCCCCGGCAAGCCCGCCGTCATCATGGCGGGCTCCGGGCTGGTCATCACCTACCGTGAGCTGAACGAGGCCTCCAACCGCCTCGCCCACCTCCTGCGCGCCGAGGGGCTGCGTCCCGGCGACCACATCGCCTTCATGCTGGAGAACCACCCGCTGTTCCTGGCGATCGCCTGGGCGGCCCAGCGGTCCGGGCTGTACTACACCGCCATCAGCTCCCGCCTCCAGGCCGACGAACTCGCCTACATCGTCGACAACTGCGAGGCCAAGGTCTTCATCGCCGGCCACGCGCTCGCCGAGACGGCCGGGGCCATCACCGAGCAGACCCCCGGGGTGCGGCTGCGCCTCATGCTGGACGGCACCGCGCCCGGCTTCCAGCCGTACGAGGACGCGGTGGCCGAGTACCCGGCGACCCCCATCGACGACGAGTGCGAGGGGGTGGACATGCTCTACTCCTCAGGCACCACGGGCCGCCCCAAGGGCATCAAGCCGAACCTGTCGCTCGCCCCCATGGGAACTCCCGGCCCGCTCTTCCAGCTCATCTCGCTGCTCTTCCAGCCGGACGAGAACTCGGTCTACCTCTCGCCCGCGCCGCTCTACCACGCCGCCCCGCTGCGCTACTGCCTCACCTTCCAGCGGTTCGGCGCCACGGTCGTGGTGATGGACAAGTTCGATCCCGAGCGCGCGCTGGAGGCCGTCGAGAAGTACGGGGTCACCCACAGCCAGTGGGTGCCGACCATGTTCATCCGCATGCTCAAGCTGCCCGAGGAGACGCGCTCCAGGTACGACCTGTCGACGCTGCGCTGCGCCGTCCACGCCGCCGCGCCCTGCCCCGTGCCGGTGAAGGAGCGGATGATCGACTGGTGGGGCCCGGTGCTCCACGAGTACTACGCCGGAACCGAGGGCAACTGCTTCGTCTACACCAACTCCGAGGACTGGCTCGCCCACAAGGGCACCGTGGGGCGCCCCCTGCTCGGCCAGATCCACGTGTGCGACGAGGAGGGCAGGGAGGTGCCGCCGGGCACCGCCGGCACCCTCTACTTCGGCGAGGGGCCCGTCTTCGAGTACCACGGGGACGAGGCCAAGACCAAGGCGTCCCGCGACCCCTGGGGACACGGCTGGAGCACGCTGGGCGACGTCGGCTACGTCGACGGGGACGGCTTCCTCTACCTCACCGACCGCCGCTCCTACATGATCATCAGCGGCGGGGTGAACATCTACCCGCAGGAGGCCGAGAACGTCCTGGCCGTCCACCCCAAGGTCGCCGACGTGGCCGTGTTCGGGGTGCCGGACACCGAGATGGGCGAGGCGGTCAAGGCCGTCGTGCAGCCCCAGGACCCCGCCGGGGCCGGTCCGGAGCTGGAGGCGGAGCTGATCGCCTACGCGCGCGAGCACCTCGCGCACTACAAGTGCCCCCGCACGGTCGACTTCCGGTCCGAGCTGCCCCGCCACCCCACCGGCAAGCTCTACAAGCGCCTCCTGCGCGACGAGTACTGGAAGGACCACAAGGGCACGCTGACGGCCTAGCGAGCCCCTCACGGCCGGTTGAGGGCCGTCCTGGACGTGACACGGAGCGCGAGGACCCCGCGGCCGGACCGGGCGGGCCCGGCGTTCACCCCGAGCTCCAAGCCCCGAGGCTCGACGCGGCGTTGAGACGGGAACGCCCCGTCCCGGAAACCCGGGACGGGGCGTCACGCGCCGTGCGGTCAGTGCATGACCATGGGCTTCTCGAGCGGGACGGCGTCGTCGGAGTCGGCGACCGGCTTCTTGCGCGGCAGCAGCAGCGCCGGCAGGAACGCCAGGACCAGCAGGCCCAGCGACCACCAGTAGGTGGTCTGGAACGCGTCCGCCATCTTGTCCATGATCTGCGCCATGATGTTCGGCGGGACCTGGGCGCCGGCGGGCGCCTCCGCGCCGAGGCCGCCGCCCATGTCCAGCCCCCGGTCGCGCAGCTGGGTGGCCAGCATGACCGCGATGAACGCGGTGCCGATGGAACCCGCGACCTGCTGGATGATGTTCAGCGAGGTGCTGGCCCGCGGGACCTCGTCGTGCTGCAGGGTCTGCATGGCCGCCGACATGGTCGGCATCATCGTCATGCCCATGCCCAGGCCCATCACGAACAGCGCCCCGCCCAGGGCCCAGTACGAGGAGTCCGGGGTGAGCTGGGTGGCGAAGCCCGCCACGCCCGCGACCACGAGCGTGAGGCCGACCAGGACCACCTTGCCCGGGCCCAGCCGGTCGGTCAGCCTGCCGCCGATCGGCATCGTGACCATCGCGCCGAAGCCCTGCGGCGCCAGTAGCAGGCCCGCGGCGAACGCGCTCTCGCCCCGGACCGTCTGGTAGTACAGCGGCAGGATCAGCATCGCGCCGAAGAACGCGCACGCGAACAGCACCAGCGTGCCGGACGCGGCGGCCACCGAGCGGCGCCGGAACAGCCGCAGGTCGATCAGCGGGTTGGTGTTGGAGCGGCGCAGCGCGTGCGCGATGAAGCCCAGCACCAGCAGCGCGCCGCCGATCGTGGTGATCAGCACGTCGGTGCGGCCGAAGTCCTGCTTCTCGGCGCCGGTGGCCAGTCCGTACAGCAGCGCGGCCAGGCCGGGCGACAGCAGCACCAGGCCCAGGAAGTCCAGCCGCTCGGCCGGACGGGGCTCGTCGCGCTTGAGGATCCGCGCCGCCAGCACCAGCGCCACCGCGCCGATCGGCACGTTGATGTAGAAGATCCAGCGCCAGGACACGTCGTCCACGAGCCAGCCGCCCAGGATCGGACCCGCGATCGGGCCGAGCAGCATCGGGATCCCCACGACGCTCATCACCTGGCCGACCCGCTGGGGTCCGGCGGCCTGGGTCAGGATCGTCATGCCGGCCGGCATGATCATGCCGCCGCCCAGCCCCTGCAGGATCCGGAAGGCGATCAGCGACTCGGCGCTCCACGCCATCCCGGCCAGTGCCGAGCCGATGACGAACAGGCCGATCGAGACCATGTAGAGGCGCTTGGTGCCGAACCGGGCCGAGGCCCAGCCGGTCACCGGGATCACCGTGGCCAGCGCGAGGGTGTAGCCGGTCGCCACCCACTGGATGGTCGCCAGCGGGGCGTTGAAGTCCTCGGTCAGATGCTTGAGCGCGACGTTGACGACCGTGACGTCCAGGATGGACATGATCGCGCCGAGCACCACGACCATGGCCACTGCCAGTACGCCGCGGTCAAGCCCTCCATCTGAGTCCGCGGTCTTTGGAGACGCGGTAGCGGTCAACTGTGCCTTCCAATCATCGGGCCCGGGCGTGCGGGCACGCGGGCAGCGTCAAGGGGGTCAAGAGGGCTGGGGAGGTATGCGCAGAAAATACTGCAGTGACTGACACTTTTGCGAACCATTAAACTTCCAGGGGTCAGGGAGTATTCCACCGGGGTCCGACAAAACCCCCGTGTCACCTCGCCACCCTCGAACCTCCAGTCGAGTGGAGGTCAAGCGCGTGTGACACAGGCGACACCGTCCCCCGGCGTCACCAGGGCAGACCCCGCGCGGCGCCGGGACTCATCGCCCGCCTCCGCGATGTGGCCCACCCCACACCTCCCGGTTCGTCCCGGTTTCAGCTCGGCTTCCGGTCGCGCGCCCGGAACCGGCACCGAGGCGCGCCCCGCGGCCGCCCGCCCTCGGGACGCCGATCAGAGGGCTGATACCGTTCCAGTTCAAGCGCGTCATGGAGCGAAGTCCGGTGCGATCCCGGCGCTGTCCCGCAACTGTGATGCCCCTCCGAGAACCTCCTCCGATGGGCGAGCCAGGTCGCCTCCCCGCGCGCCGACGATCATCGACCTCGCGGAGGGGCGATCCGTCCCCCCAATGGCGGCGGCTCCCTGCCCCCCCCGCGGCCATGGAGGCCCCCTTGAGACCCCTACGTGCCCTGGGCGCGGCCCTGCTGATCGGTGTCGTGACGCTCGCGGCCGGCTGCGGCTCCGGTGACGGAGACGACGGCGGCCAGGCCGGGGCGGGAGGCGGCGCGGTCACCGTCCAGGCCGCCAACGGCGCCGTCACCATCCCCGCCACCCCCAAGCGGATCGTGTCGCTGTCGCCCACCCACACCGAGACGCTCTTCGCCATCGGCGCGGGCCCGCAGGTGGTCGCGGTGGACGAGTACTCCAACCACCCCGCCAACGCGCCCAAGACGAAGCTGTCGGGGTTCAAGCCGAACGCCGAGGCGATCATCGGGCACAAGCCCGACCTGGTGGTGCTGTCGGACGACATGGACGGCATCGTCAAGGCCCTGGAGAAGGTCAAGGTGCCCGTGCTCCTGGAGCCCTCGGCCACCAAGCTGGACGAGGCGTACGACGAGATCCTCGACCTCGGCGCCGCCACCGGCCGCTCCGCCGAGGCCAAGCGCCTCACCGACGACATGCGGACCCGCATCCAGCGGACCGTCGCCGCCTCGTCCAAGGGCAAGGGGCTCACCTACTACCACGAGCTGGACAACCAGCTGCACACGGTGACGTCCAAGACCTTCATCGGGCAGGTCTACGGCCTGTTCGGCCTGGAGAACATCGCCGACAAGGCCGAGAAGGCCGCGGGAGGCTACCCGCAGCTGTCCCGCGAGTACCTCGTCAAGAGCGACCCCGACCTGGTGTTCCTGGGCGACACCAAGTGCTGCGGCCAGAACGCCGCCGCCGTCGCCAAGCGTCCCGGCTGGCAGGACCTCACCTCGGTGAAGAAGGGCGGCGTCATCGAGCTGGACGACGACATCGCCTCCCGCTGGGGCCCCCGCCTGCCCGAGTTCGTCCAGGCCATCGGCGACGCGGTGCAGAAGTCCCCGGCCGCCCAGTGACCGACCGCCGCCCCACGGGCGAACCGTCCGCGGCGGAGGTGGCCGCGGGGCCGATGCCCGCGCGGCTGCGGCCCCTGCCCCTGGCGGTGACGCTGCTCCTGCTGCTGGCCACCCTCGTGGCCGGGCTGCTGGTCGGCGCGGCGGAACTGCCCGCGGGCGGGGTGCTCAAGGCGCTGCTCGACCGGCTGCCGTTCGTGGACGTCGCGTCCGGACTGAGCGTCGTGGAGCAGAACGTGCTGTTCGAGCTGCGCCTCCCGCGCGTGCTGATGGCCGCGATGGTCGGCGGGATGCTCGCCCTGGCCGGCGCGGGCTACCAGGGCGTCTTCCGCAACCCCCTCGCCGACCCGTACCTGCTCGGCGCCGCCGCCGGAGCCGGGGTGGGCGCGACGCTCGTCATCGTCCTGATGCCCGGGGACCCGGGCTACAGCGTGCCGGTGGCGGCGTTCGCGGGCGCGATCGGCGGGGTGCTCCTGGCGTACGCGCTGGGCAACATGGCCGGGGGCGGCGGATCCGGCGCGGCCACGCTCGTCCTGGCGGGCGTGGCCGTCTCCAGCTTCCTCGCCGCGGTCCAGACTTTCCTCCAGCAGGCGCGGGCGCAGGAACTCCAGCGGATCTACTCGTGGATCCTCGGCGGCGTCGGCTCGGCCGACTGGCGGCAACTCGGCCTGGTCGCCCCGTACGCGCTGGTCTCCACCCTGGTGCTGCTCCTGCACGGCAGGCTCCTGGACGTGCTGGGCGTGGGCGACGAGGAGGCGTCGTCGCTCGGGGTGGCGGCCGCGCGCGTACGCCTGGTCGTGCTGGTCGCCGCGTCGCTGGCCACGGCCTGCGCGGTGGCGGTCAGCGGGCTGATCGGCTTCGTCGGGATCGTGGTGCCGCACATCGTGCGGCGCCTCGCCGGCGGCTCCTACCGGATCGTGCTGCCACTGTCGCTGCTGGGCGGGGCCGCCTTCCTCGGCCTGGCGGACCTGGTCGCGCGGAGCGCGGTCGCCCCCGGCGAGCTGCCGCTCGGCGTGGTGACGGCGTTCGTCGGCGGGCCCTTCTTCGTGGTGGTGCTGCGCGCCGTCCGCAGGGAGGTCGGGACGTGACGATCGAGGTGCGCGACCTCAGCGTCACCCTGGGCGGGCGGAAGGTCCTGGACGGCGTGTCCCTGGAGGCCCCGCCGGGCTCCTGGACGGCGATCATCGGCCCGAACGGCGCGGGCAAGTCCACGCTGCTGCGCGCCGTCCTCGGCCTGCGCCCCGGACCCGGCCGGATCACGGTCGCCGGCACCGACCCCCGCACCCTCAAGCCCCGGCAGCGCGCCCGGCTCCTCGCCTACGCGCCCCAGAACCCCCAGCTGCCCGTCGGGATGACGGTGTTCGACTACACGCTGCTGGGCCGTTCCCCCTACATCCCGCACCTGGGACGGGAGAGCACCGGTGACCGTGAGATCGCCCGGGACGTCCTGGAACGGCTGGACCTGACCGGGCTGGCGGCCCGCCCCCTCGACCAGCTCTCGGGCGGCGAACGGCAGCGCGTCGTCCTGGCCCGGGCCCTCGCCCAGCAGACCTCGGTCCTGCTGCTGGACGAGCCCACGACCGCGCTGGACATCGGGCATCAGCAGCAGGTGCTGGAGCTGATCGACCGGCTGCGGATCGCCGACCGGCTCACCGTGGTGACCACGATCCACGACCTGACGCTGGCCGGGCAGTACGCTGACCGGTTGCTGCTGTTGTCCTCGGGACGGGTGGCGGCGGCCGGGCCGCCCGCGCAGGTGCTCACGCGGGAGGCCGTCGCGGCGCACTTCGACGCCCGCGTCCAGGTCACGTCGGGCGCCGACGGCCGTCCCATCCTCTCCCCGGAGCGTCCATGAGACTGCAGACCACGTGGCGTGCCGAAGACGGCACCAGGCTCGCGTCCACCGTGTGGCGCGCGGGCCCGGGCATGCGCATGATCTCCTCGGCGATGCTGGGCGGTGGGATCGCCCCGGGCGGCTGGGTCCTCAACGCCCAGGTCGCGGGGGAGTACGCGCGGCTGGACCCCGCCGAGCACCTGCGCGAACTGGCCGCCGCGTCGGGACTGCGAGGTCCCGGCGTCGGCCTGCTCACCGCCGCCGCGGTGGACCGTACGGCGCGCGCTTCCGACGGCGGCGTACAGGCCGCGGCCACGGTAGGCCTCCGCGTCCCCACCTGGGCCGCCGCACCACCCGATGCCCGAGACCCGGAACTGGCCCCGATCAGCGCCCCCGCGACCGCCCCAACATCGAGCACCACCCCGCAACCAGTCCCAACCAGCGGCGCGGTCGCCAGAACACAACCGCTCCCGAGCGGCATGACCCGAACGAGCCAGGTTGAACGGACACAACCTGTTCCCAGCGGAAGAGCGGGGACGGAGCAGAGCCGAGGCGGCAGGACGCAACCAGACCAAGGCACCAGGGCACAGCCTGGCGGGTCGCAAATGAGCCAGCCAGGCGACCGGGCGCAAACCACCCCGAGCAGCGCTACAGGCCAGGGCGCCCGGATGGAGCCAGTCCCAAGTAGCGGAACACAGCCGAGCCGGCCTCAACGGACGCAACCCTCCCCGAGCAGCGTTACGGGCCAGGACGGCCAGGGGGAGCCCGTCAGCGGGGCGGATGGTGTGGCGGTGCCACGGTGGCGGCCGGGGACGGTGAACGTCGTGGTCGAGGTCCCGGTGGCGCTGTCGGACGCGGCGCTGGTGAACGCCGTCATGACAGCGACGGAGGCCAAAACACAGGCGCTCCTCGAAGCGGGCTACTCCTGCACGGGCACCGCCTCGGACGCAGTCTGCATCGCCGCGCCGATTCCCGCCGAGGTCGATGCGGAACCGTTCGCGGGGCCGCGTTCTCTGTGGGGCGCGCGCATCGCCCGGGCCGTACACGCCGCCGTCTATGAGGGCGCGCTTGACTACACCGAGTGGCTCAAAAACCGGAACGGCGAGACTGTCTAGAAGAGGCGCCTCCCAAGCCGAGCGCTGCCCGAGGCGGGCGTTGCCCGAGGCGAGCGCTCAAGGCAGGGGCGTCCCCAGGCGGGCGTTGCCCGAGGCGGGCGTTGTCTGAGGCGGGGGCTTCCCCAGGCGTGCTGCCCGAGGCGAGCGGCTCTCGAGGCGAGCGCTTCTCAAAGTGGGCGCTGCCCGAGCCGAGCTGCCCGAGCCGGGGAGGTGCTTCCCGAGGTGAGCGGCTCCCAAGGTGGGTGTTTCCCGAGGCGAGCAGTTCCCAAGGCGGGTGCTTCCCGAGGCAGGCGCTGCCCGAGGCGAGCGCCTCCCAAGAGAAGTGGCTCCCGAGGCGAGGTGGTGGGGCTGCCCGAGCCGAGGTGGGCGTGAGGTGGGCGCTTCCCCAGGCGAGTGTTTCCCAAGACGAGCGCTGCCCGAGGTGGGCGCTGTTCAAGGACCACGGAGCAAGGACCACGGACCAACGACCGAGGACCGAGGACCAACGACCGAGGACCGAGGACAGGCCCTTCCAGAACGCGCGCTTCTAGGGCGGAGGCGTCTTCCAAAGCAACGGCTTCCACGAGCAAGGGGCTTCTAGGGACGGAGGCGGGCACGCGCGTTGGTTTCGGCCTGGGCGTGGCAGGCGGGGCCGCCGCGCCACCCCGGTGCGGCGCGGCGGCCCACCAGGGCCGATGCTGTGTGTGGGAAGAGACCACCTCCTCTACGCCGACTCGGCCGGCATTGGGGACTCAGCCGGCGTGGGGGAGGCGCATGCCGTTCAGCCGGTGCAGGCCGGTGGGCGGCTCCTGCTCGGTCGGCGGGCGGGCGCCGTCGCGCGGGGTGTTCAGCTGGACGAGGGCGTCCACACGTCGGCGCGCGCGCTCGGCCTCGGCCCGTGCCGCGTCCCGTTCGCCGGTGAGCGCCGACACGGCGGCGCGCAACTCGTCGACGGTGTGGGACAACTGCCAGTTGTGCTGCTCGAATTCGTGCAGCCGCGCCTGCATCTGGTCGCGGTCGGCGACCGCGTGCCCGCGCTTGGTCTCGGCCTCCCGGATCTGGGAGCGCAGGTCCTCGGAGGCGCGGTGCGCGGCGGCGGCCTCGATGCGCTGGCCTTCCACGATGGTTTCCGACTCCGACAGCCGCGCGTGCAGGCTGACGAGCTCCGATCGTGCGTTCTCCAGGGCGGCCAGCAGTTCGCCCTCGCGTCCCCGCACGTGGTCGCGTTCGCTTTCGGCGGCGAGCCGCGCCGCTCCCGCCTGTTCGGCGGACTCCTTGGCCTGGACGGCTTCACGGACCGCGGCGTCCCGGTCCGCGACCGCCTTCTCCGCCTCGGCACGGGCCGCCGCCGCATCACGTTCGGCGTTCTCCGCACGCGCACGGGCCGAATTCGTCTCCCGCCATGCCGTTTCGACGTGGCGTTGGGAGGCGTCGCGTTCCTCTTGGGCGATGGCCACCTGCATGGCGGCTTCTGCGCGCGCGCTGGACACCTGGCGTTCGACGCCGGCGACGCTCAGCTCCGAGGACAGGGAACCGGCGAGCCGTTCCGTCATGGTCTGCAGCCGGTCGACCATCTCTCCGACCCAGGCGACCTGGCCGGTGAGGCTGGACGGATCGTGCCCGCGTTCGCGCCAGCGCTGTGCCTCGTCGCTGCACGCGCCGCCGTTGTCCTGGCAGTAGCGCACCGCGTGCGAGCCGTCCAGGGGCTGCTGTACGGGACGCCCACACGTGGCGCAGGGCCGGAACCGAAAGGCTACGGTCTCCTCCCCCGGCAGGCGGCAGGTGTCGATGGGCGTTGGAGCGGTCTCACGCGAACGCGTCGTCTCCAGATCGGTGACGGTCGCCCGTACGTTCTGCTGCTCGAAGCCCAGGATCGGCAGGTCTCGATGGGTGTCGTCAGGATCGCCCGCCGCCGGCCCTGCCCGTCCAAGACCCGCGTCGCTCGGCGAAGGCGCGGGCTCTGGACGGGACGAGCCGGGGGCCAGGGTCGGGAGGGGCATGGTGGTAGTGGACGTGAGGGAGGGCGAGGCGGCGCCTGAGGGACCGTTCGGCGGGGCGGCCGCCGAATGGCGGGCATGCCGGGCCGATGTCGCCGCCTCGCCGCGTGCGGTCCGGCAGGTGAGCGCGTCATCGCCGAGTGGAGCGACCTTCTGGTCCGTCATGTGCCGTTGTACGCAGGCGCGTCCCGAATCGTTCGACGCATCGCCCGACGAATTCGCCACTGCCGTCCCAATTCGCCGGCCGAACCGGGCCGTTATCCCCGCTCGCTCTGTTCCCGCAGGTAGTCCTCCCTGACCCGGCCGCGGCTCAGCTTGCCGGAAGGGGTGCGCGGCAGCGACGCCCGGAACTCGATCCGCCGCGGGTGCTTGAGCCGTGCCAGCCGCGGCTCGCAGTGCGCCAGCAGCGCCGCCGCGAGGTCCCCGCCCGGTGCGGCCCCGTTCGCCGGTTCGACCAAGGCGACGACGCTCTGCCCCCAGTCCTCGTCCGGGACGCCGATGACGGCGACGTCGCCCACCGCCGGGTGCTGCAGCAGGGCCGCCTCGATCTCCGCCGGGTAGATGTTCACACCCCCGGAGATGATGAGGTCGGTGCGGCGGTCGCTCATGTAGAGCCAGCCGTCCTCGTCCAGGTGGCCGATGTCGCCGGGGGTGTAGAAGTCGCCGAGCATGCTGGAGGCGGTCTTGGCCGGGTCCCCGTGGTACTCGAAGCCCGCCTGCCCGCGGGCGTAGATCAGGCCGGGCTCGCCGGGCGGCAGTTCCTCGCCCGCCTCGTCGAAGATCTTGACCTCGACGCCCTCGACCGCGCGGCCGACCGTGCCGGGGTGGGCGAGCCACTCCTCCGGCCGCGCCACCACCACGGGCCCGCTCTCGGTGGAGCCGTAGTACTCGTACAGCACCGGGCCCCACCAGTCGAGCATGCGCCGCTTGGTGTCCACCGGGACCGGCGCGGCGCTGTGGTACACCTGCCGCAGCGACGACACGTCGTACCGGTCGCGGACCTCGGCGGGCAGGTTCAGCATGCGGTGGAACATCGTCGGCACCATGAACGCGTTGGTGACGCCGTGCCGCTGGATCAGCTCCAGGGTGTCCTCCGGCTCGAAGTGCTCGCCGACGACCACCGCGTGCCCCAGATTGAGCGCGAGCAGCGCGTGCACGCACGGCGCCGAGTGGTAGAGCGGCCCGATGGCCAGGTGCACCTCGTCGCCCGGTTCGAGGGCCAGGTGCTGGGCGAGGGTTTGCCTCAACACGCTCATCGGCAGCTCGGGTGGGAAGTCGAGCTGCGGGCGCCGTACGCCCTTGGGCCTGCCGGTCGTCCCGGAGGTGTAGAGCATTATCGAGCCCATCGTGCGCTCGGCCGGCGGCTCACCCGACCCGCCCCGCACAAGCTCGGCAAGGCTCGTGTACCCGTCAGGCGCTTCGGTGGACGGACCGAGCGTGATCAGCACCCGCGAGGAACCCCCCACCCCACCACCCCCCGTCCCAGCACCAACCCCAACCCCACCGACCACATCCGCAGCACCCCCCGCCCCCATGCCACTTCCCGTGCCGCCCCCGGTGCCCGTGCTGCTCCCCGTCCCCGTGCCGGCCCCCGTCTCCGTGCTGCTTCCTGCACCCGTATTGATTGCCAAGCCGGTCTCCGCGCCCGTGCCGGTCCCCGTGCGCAGGCCAGTCTCGGTGTCTGGGGCAGTCGCCGTGCCTGTGATCGTCTTTGTGGCGCTTCCGGTGCCGGTTGCCGTGGCTGGGGCGGTTCCTGCGGTCGATTTGGTGGTCGCGTGCGGGCTGGGTTCCGTCACCGCGCCGGTCACGGTGTCCGTGTACGCGGGTTCGGTGATCACGGCCTTGGCGCCGCTGTCGGCGAGGATGTAGCCGATCTCGGGGGCGGTGAGGTGTCGGCTCACCGGGACCAGGTAGAGGCCGGTCTGCATGGCCGCCAGCAGCACGGTCAGGAACTCGGGCCGGTTGCCCAGGACGGTGGCCACCGTGTCGCCCTTGCCGAGTCCGAGGGCGCGCAGGCCGTGTGAGAGGCGGTTGACCTCGGCGTGCAGTTCTCCGTAGGTGACCGTTCCGGCGGGGGTGCCCAGGAACGCGGGCCGGTCGGGATGCGCGGCGGCGATCTCGTAGAAGCTGACGCCTTCGATTCCCATGCGGTGCTCCTCCGGCGGGGTGGGTGGTCCGTCCATGGAGCTACGCCACCGCCGGGAAGTCAAGGCTTGGATCGGTCCAAAGTAAGTGGCCGATTACCTCTCGGTCGACGATGGCGTCGGAGCGGCCGACGAGGAGGCGGCGGCGGACGCCGTGCCTGGTGCCGGGTGGCGAGACCGTCGGATGGGCGCCGGTGCTCAGTGAGAGGGGGGAGTGGCGCACAAGGCGGCGTGGGCCATGGTGTGGAGCAGGGACGCCATGGCCTCGCGGTCCAGGCCGCTGGCGCTGTGCGGGGTGGAGTTGATCAGCCCGAAGCAGGCGTGGACGGCGGCGCGGGCGCGGTCCACGGGCTCGTCCGGGCGCAGCCGTCGCAGGACGCCCACCCACTCCTCGACGTAGGCCCGCTGCAACCGCCGGACGCGATGGCGTTCGGCCTCGGGGACGTTGTCCAGTTCCCGCCCGTGCACGGTGATCAGCGCGGGCTCGTCGAGCGCGAACGCGATGTGCCCGCGCAGCAGGGCGTCCAGCGCCTCGGCCGGGTCGCCGGAGGCAGCCCGGCGGGCGCCCTCCGCGAGCAGCCGCTCGCTGATGTCCAGCAGCATCTCCGCCAGCACCGTCTCCTTGCTCCGGAAGTGCCGGTAGAGCGCGGGCCCGGTCAGGCCGACCGCGCGTCCTAGTTCCCCGATCGACACGCCGTGGTAGCCGCGCCGGGCGAACAGTTCGGCCGCCGCTCCCAGGATCTCGGTCCGCCGCGGATTCGCCGGGGCGGCCCGTCGCGTGCCGCCTCCGTCCGCAGGTGAGTCCGGTGCGCCCGGGGCAGGGTCGGGGCGCCCCTGGGCTGGGGTGGAGCCGCCTCTGGGGGAGCGGGCGGGGTCGCTGGTGGCCCGGGTCATGGGGACAGTCTAGACTGGCGTTGTTAATAGTGGTTAACATCGGCTTTGTTAATGACCATTAACTGTCGCGCCAGAGAACGAGGACGGGCGAGGACGGACGATGAGCGGACCACCTGAGCTGGGCACCCGCGCCGATCCCGGCGACGAGGCGTTCAAGCGCAACGTCGAGCACAACGAGGCCCTGGTCGCCGAGTTGCGCGAGAACATCGACCGGGCCGGGCAGGGCGGGCCGCCGCGCTCCCGCGAGCGGCACGTGGCGCGCGGAAAGCTCCTGCCGCGCGACCGCGTCGACACGCTGCTCGACCCCGGCTCGCCGTTTCTGGAGCTGTCCCCGCTCGCGGCGCACGGCATGTACGACGACGAGGCCCCCGGCGCCGGGATCATCACCGGGATCGGGCGGATCGCGGGCCGCGAATGCGTCGTGGTCGCCAACGACGCCACGGTCAAGGGCGGCACCTACTATCCGGTCACGGTGAAGAAGCACCTGCGCGCTCAGGAGGCGGCCCTCCACAACCGGCTCCCGTGCGTGTACCTGGTCGACTCGGGCGGAGCCTTCCTGCCCCGCCAGGACGAGGTCTTCCCCGACCGCGAGCACTTCGGGCGCATCTTCTACAACCAGGCCACCATGTCGCGCGAGGGCATCCCGCAGATCGCGGCGGTGCTGGGCTCGTGCACGGCCGGCGGCGCGTACGTCCCGGCGATGAGCGACGAGGCCGTGATCGTGCGCGGCCAGGGCACGATCTTCCTGGGCGGCCCGCCGCTGGTGAAGGCCGCCACCGGCGAGGTCGTCACCGCCGAGGAGCTCGGCGGCGGCGAACTGCACTCCCGCACCTCCGGCGTCACCGACCATCTGGCCGAGAACGACGCGCACGCGCTGGCGATCGTCCGCGACATCGTCGGCACGTTCGGCCCGCGCGAGCCGCGCCCCTGGGACGTCGCCGCCCCCGAGGAGCCCGCATACGACCCCGGGGAGCTGTACGGCGTCGTCCCGTCCGACGCCCGCACCCCCTACGACGTGCGCGAGGTCATCGCCCGGGTCGTCGACGGGAGCCGTTTCCAGGAGTTCAAGAAGGAGTACGGGACGACGCTCGTCACCGGCTTCGCCCGCATCCACGGCCACCCGGTCGGGATCATCGCCAACAACGGGATCCTGTTCAGCGAGTCGGCGCTGAAGGGCGCCCACTTCATCGAGCTGTGCGACCGCCGCTCGATCCCGCTGGTGTTCCTGCAGAACATCACCGGCTTCATGGTCGGCCGCGAGTACGAGGCGGGCGGCATCGCCAAGAACGGCGCGAAGATGGTCACGGCGGTGTCGTGCGCGCGCGTCCCGAAGTTCACGGTGGTGATCGGCGGGTCGTTCGGCGCCGGGAACTACGCCATGTGCGGCCGCGCCTACTCGCCCCGCTTCCTGTGGATGTGGCCGAACGCCCGGATCTCGGTCATGGGAGGCGAGCAGGCCGCCAGCGTCCTGGCCACGGTGCGCCGCGACCAGCTCGGCGACTCCTGGACGGCCGAGGCCGAGGAGGAGTTCAAGGCGCCGATCCGCGAGCAGTACGAGCACCAGGGCAACCCGTACTACTCCACCGCCCGGCTCTGGGACGACGGCGTCATCGACCCCCGCGACACCCGCCGCGTCCTCGGCCTGGGCCTGTCCGCCGCCGCCAACGCGCCGCTGGAGCCTGTCGGCTACGGCGTCTTCCGCATGTGAGGCGGCCCGGGATGCCGAGAAATCAACCCGACCTGCCGTGCACGGCCGTGAAGACCACGGCGTCCACGTCCGCGTTCGTGCGGAGGGTGTCGGGACGGAGCGTGCGGGCGGGATCGCCGGTATCGGGGAATGTGGAGGCCTGAGGGTGTGGGGAGCGTGATGTTCGAAAGCGTCCTGGTCGCCAACCGGGGAGAGATCGCGGTCCGGGTGTTCCGGACGCTGCGCCGCCTCGGAATCCGGTCCGTGGCCGTGCACACCGACGCCGACGCCGGGGCACCGCATGTGCGGGACTCCGACGAGGCGGTGCGGATCGCGTCCTACCTGGACATCGAGGCGATCATCGAGGCGGCCCGCGACGCCGGGGCCGAGGCGATCCATCCGGGATACGGGTTCCTCGCCGAGAACGCCGCGTTCGCGCGGGCCTGCTCGGCCGCCGGGATCGCCTTCGTCGGACCGCCCGCCGAGGCGATCGAGACGATGGGCGACAAGATCCGCGCCAAGCGGACCGTGGCCGCGGCCGGGGTCCCGGTCGTGCCCGGACGGGACGAACCGGGCCTGTCCGACGAGCAACTCGCCGAGGCCGCCCTCGCCATCGGGCTGCCCGTGCTGCTCAAGCCCTCCGCGGGCGGCGGCGGCAAGGGCATGCGGCTGGTCCGGGAGGAGGGCGAACTGACCGACGCGATCGCCTCCGCCCGCCGCGAGGCGCGCGCGTCGTTCGGCGACGCCACCCTGCTGGCCGAGCGGTACGTCGGCAACCCCCGGCACATCGAGATCCAGATCTTCGCCGACGCGCACGGCGGCGCGGTCCACCTCGGTGAGCGCGAGTGCAGCCTGCAGCGCCGCCACCAGAAGATCGTCGAGGAGGCCCCGTCGCCGCTGCTGGACGAGGCCGCCCGGGAGCGCATGGGCGCCGCCGCCGTCGCCGCGGCCCGCGCGGTCGGCTACACCGGCGCCGGAACGGTGGAGTACATCGTCTCCGCCGACCGGCCCGACGAGTACTTCTTCATGGAGATGAACACCCGCCTCCAGGTGGAGCACCCCGTCACCGAGCTGGTCACCGGCCTCGACCTGGTCGAACTCCAGCTCCGCGTCGCCGCGGGGGAGCCCCTCCCGATCACCCAGGACGAGGTCGCGCTGCGCGGGCACGCGGTCGAGGCCCGTGTCTACGCCGAGGACCCCGCCCGCGGCTTCCTGCCGACGGGCGGCCGCGTGCTGTCGCTGGACGAGCCGGCGGGCGAACACGTCCGCGTCGACTCCGGGCTCGCCGAGGGCACCGAGGTCGGCGGCTCCTACGACCCCATGCTCGCCAAGGTCATCACCTGGGGCGCGGACCGCGCCGAGGCCCTCGGCCGGCTCGACCGCGCGCTGGCCTCGTACACGCTGCTGGGCGTCCCCACCAACGTCGCCTTCCTGCGGGCCCTCGTGCGGCATCCCGAGGTGGCCGCGGGACGCCTCGACACCGGGCTGGTCGAACGCTCCCTCGACGACCTCACCGGGACCGCCGCCTCCGCGTCCGCCCCGCCCGAGGTCCTGGCCACCGCGGCCCTCGAACGGATGCTCGCGCTGGAGACCGGGGACCCCGACCCGTGGGCCGTACCGGACGGCTGGCGCCCCGGCGCGCCCGCCTGGACCCCGTGGATCATCACCCCGTCCGGCGGCGACCCGGTCGAGGTGCGCGTGCAGGGCCGCGCGCACGACGCCCGCGTGGCCGTCGGCGGTGACGCGCCCGTGCCCGCGTCCCTGCGGGCGGACGGACCGGCGCTGATCCTCGGCTTCGGAGGCAGGACGACCGTGTTCACCGCCGCCCGCGAGGACCACACGCTGTGGCTCGGCCGGGGCGGGCGCACCTGGGCGCTGGCCGAGCACGTCAGGGCGGAGACCGGCGCCGCCGCGTCCACCGCAGGCGACGGCGTGCTGCGCAGCCCCATGCCCGGGACCGTCCTGGCCGTCAAGGCCGCCGAGGGCGACCACGTCACCGAGGGCCAGCCGCTGGTCGTCGTGGAGGCGATGAAGATGGAGCACACGGTCACCGCGCCGGTCACCGGCGTCGTCGCGCAGCTGCCCGCCCGCACCGGGGCCCAGGTGGCCCTGGACGCCGTCCTCGCCGTGATCGAGAGCGCGGACCGATGACGCGCACCCGCCACCGGGCGGCCCCGCCGCGGGCGGCGGACGCCGGGACGCGACGACCGAGCCGGCCCGATCCGACCGGCGGCCGGAGAACGACATATGGAGGCGTGGGCGATGCAGGTTCCGCTTGACGGGCTCCCCGAACGGGTGACGATCTACGAGGTCGGCCCCCGCGACGGGCTGCAGAACGAGAAGGCGATCATCCCGGTCGCCGACAAGGCCGAGTTCATCGTGCGGCTCGCCGACGCCGGGCTGCGGACCATCGAGACCACCAGCTTCGTCCACCCCAAGTGGGTCCCGCAGCTCGCCGACGCGGAGGAACTCATCGGCGCGCTGCCCGGCACGGACGCGGTGCGGAGGCCCGTCCTGGTCCCCAACGAGCGCGGGCTCGACCGCGCGCTCGCCAACGGCGTCACCGACATCGCCATCTTCGCCAGCGCCACCGAGTCGTTCGCCCGCCGCAACCTCAACCGCACGGTCGACGAGTCCCTGGCCATGTTCGCGCCCGTGGTCGAGCGGGCCCGGGCCGAGGGGCTGTGGGTCCGCGTGTACGTCTCGATGGCCTGCGGCGACCCGTGGGAGGGCGACGTGCCGATCGAGCAGGTCGTCTCCGTGGCCAGGCGCGTGATGGACCTGGGCTGCTCCCAGCTCAGCCTGGGCGACACCATCGGCGTCGGCACGCCGGGCCAGGTCACCGCGCTCATCACCGCGCTCGCCGAGGCCGGGATCGGCCCCGACCGGCTCGCCGTCCACTTCCACGACACCTACGGCCAGGCCCTCGCCAACACCCTCGCCGCGCTCCGTGCGGGAGTGACCGTCGTGGACGCCTCCGCCGGCGGCATCGGCGGCTGCCCGTACGCGGAGAGCTCCACCGGCAACCTCGCCACCGAGGACCTGGTGTGGATGCTGCACGGGCTGGGCATCGAGACCGGTGTCGACCTGGAGAAACTCGCCGCCACCAGCCGCTGGATGGCGGGCCGTCTGGGACGTCCCAGCCCCTCCCGCGTGGTGCAGGCCCTGTCCCCCTGACCGCACCGAGTGAAGACCCCCGCCGCGACGACCCGCCCCGCGCGGGGCCGTGACACCGCTGAACGGGGAGCGCCCAGGGCGCGACCATCGACGACGAAGGAGTGACCCCCGATGATCGACTTCACGCTCACCGACGAGCAGGAAGAGCTGCGGCGCACCGTCGAACGGTTCGCCCGTGAGAGTGTCGCCCCCGTCATCGGGGACCTGTACGAGCGGGGCGAGTTCCCGTACGAGATCGTCGCCGCCATGGGCAAGATGGGGCTGTTCGGCCTGCCGTTCCCGGAGGAGCACGGCGGCATGGGCGGCGACTACTTCGCGCTCTGCCTCGCCCTGGAGGAGCTCGCCCGCGTCGACTCCTCCGTCGCCATCACCCTGGAGGCGGGGGTGTCCCTGGGGGCGATGCCCATCTACCGGTTCGGCTCCGACGCGCAGAAGGCCGAGTGGCTGCCCCGCCTGACCTCCGCCGAGCGGCTCGCCGCGTTCGGGCTCACGGAACCGGGCGGGGGCTCGGACGTCCCCGGTGGCATGCGCACCACCGCGCGGCTCGACGGGGACCAGTGGATCATCAACGGGACGAAGTCGTTCATCACCAACTCCGGCACCGACATCACCGCGTTCGTCACCGTCACGGCCCTCACCGGGGAACGCGAGATCTCCACGATCATCGTGCCGAACGGGACCCCGGGCTTCACCGTGGGGAAGAAGTACTCCAAGGTCGGCTGGTCGGCGTCCGACACCCGCGAGCTGTCGTTCGACGACGTCCGCGTACCGGCGGCGAACCTCGTCGGCGAGCGCGGCCGGGGCTACGCCCAGTTCCTGCGCATCCTGGACGAGGGCCGGATCGCGATCGCCGCCCTGTCGGTCGGGCTGGCCCAGGGCTGCGTGGACGAGTGCCTCCGCTACGTCCGGGAGCGCGAGGCGTTCGGCAAGGAGATCGGCCGCTACCAGGCCATCCAGTTCAAGATCGCCGACATGGAGCTGCGCGCCCACACCGCCCGTCTCGCCTACTACGCCGCGGCCGCGAAGCTGCTGGCCGGGCAGCCGTTCAAGAAGGAGGCCGCCATCGCCAAGCTCGCCGCCTCCAACGCCGCGATGGACAACGCGCGGGAGGCCACCCAGATCTTCGGCGGCTACGGCTTCATGAACGAGTACGCCGTCGGCCGGTTCTACCGGGACGCCAAGATCCTCGAGGTGGGGGAGGGGACGTCGGAGGTGCAGCGCATGCTCATCGCCCGAGCCCTGGGCCTCCCCGCCTCCTGACTCACGCCGAGGCCGACCCGCCGGGCGACTGGTCAGGTGGAGGAGTCCGGTGTGGCCGGCGCACTCGAACGCGGCTACCTCGCCACCGGGGCCGCGTCGCCGGCGGCGGGCGCGCGCCGGCTGTGCGGCAGTATGCGGCGCGGTCGGATGCGTCGCGGTCCGCAGCTCACCGCGGCCCCCCGCAGCGATCTCGGCCCGGTCGCGGGCCGAGATCGGGCTCGCGGGGGCGGTCACTCGCTTCCCAGGTAGAAGCGGCTGCCCTGGTCGTCGACGCATTCGGCGAGGGTGCCGTAGGGCCGCCGTTCCGGCTCGGTGGCGGTGCCGCCGGCGGCCCGGACGCGGGAGACGGCGGCGTCGATGTCGTCGACCGCGTACACGGGGACGATGGTGGGACGGTCGTGGCCGCCGTGCATGCCCGTCATGGGGTGGAGCTCACCGTCGTCGATCTGCACCGACCAGCCGTCGGGGACGCGGCCCGGGGAGAAGTTCCAGTCGAGCACCGTCCCGAAGAAGGCCCGGGCGCGCGCGGAGTCGGGGACTTGCAGGGTCAGGTAGGAGATCTCCCCCTGGGACGCGCTCACGGGCGGGGAGGGCCGGCCGGCGCCGGTGGAGGATGCCGGGGCGCTTCCGGGCTCGTTGAAGAGGGCGAAGTCCATTCCCTGGTCGTCGGTGCACTTCGAGACCCGCCCGAACGGCTCGTCGTGCGGCTCCTCGGCTGCTCCGCCGGCTGAGCGGACGCGCTCTGCGGCCGCGTGGACGTCGTCGACCGCGAAGTACAGGAACAGGGTGCGGTGGCCCTGGCCGCCCCACAGCCCGATGCGCTGGTGGGGGAGCCCCTGGACCCGGCGGCCCTGCGCGGCGCTGCCGGGGGCGAAGCGCCAGCCCAGGACGGAGCCGTAGAAGTCGGTGGCCCGTTCGACGTCGGGCAGCAACAGCGAGGCGTAGGCGATGTCGCCGTGCCGGGGACCGGGCGTGGGCGCGGGCGGGGAGGTGACCATCCAGCGGTGACCGAAGGGGTCGACGATCACGCCGTTGCGGCCGTGGGGGTAGTCGGCGACCGGCCGGGCGAGCTCGGCGCCCTCCTCGACGGCGCGGGCGACGACCGTGTCGACGTCGGGCACGGTGAGGTAGACGGACTGGCTGGGGCCGCCGCGCGTCTTGGGCCCCAGCAGCTCCAGCTCGGGCCATTCGTCGGCCAGCATCAGCACCGAGTCGCCGATCTCCAGCTCGGCGTGGCCGACGCGGCCGTCCTCCATCATCACCGGCTCGCCGCGCCGCCGGGCGCCGAGCACCCGGGCGTACCACTCGAGGGCGCGCGGGGCGTCGTCGACGCACAGATAGGGCGTGAGCGAGTGCACCCGGGCCTCGGGCTCCGCGGGCTCGGCCGGGGTCGCGGGGCCCGAGGCCCCGCCCGTGCGGGCGGTCGTGGTGGGCATGATGCCTCCCGTGTCGGCGCCCGTGGGGCGCAGGAGTTCCCGGCGCAGCCGCTCGCGCAGCCGGGCGGCGAAGACCGGATCGGGGTCGGCCGGGGTGATCGAGGCGCGGAGGGCCTCCAACGGGTCAGCCATCGCGGCCCTCCTCTCCGTGGCAGCGTTCGTTGTAGGCGCGCCGGAACGCGGCTCTCGCCCGTACCAGCAGCGCCTCGGTGGCGTGCAGGGTGCGGCCCAGGTGGTCGGCGACCTGCGGGACCGGGAGCCCGTCGAGGTAGCGCAGGGTCAGCGCCGCCTGATGGTGCGGGCCCAGCGCGGCCAGGACGTCCCGGGCCACCAGCGCGTCCAGCCGCTCCTCCCAGGGGTCGTCGGTGTCCGGGCGGCCGGCGTCGGCCTCGCGCAGCCCGCGCTCCTCGCGCGCCGCGCGCCGCCAGTGGTCGGCCAGCTTGTGCCGGGCCACCCCCACCAGCCAGGCCGCCGACAGGTCGGGCGGCGGCTCCTTGCGCACCGCCTCGACCGCGGCCAGGAACGTCTCCGCGGTCAGATCCTCGGCGAGGGCCCGCCGACCGCACCGGGACAGCAGGTAGCCGTAGACCTCGGGCAGCGCCTTGTCGTAGAGGGAGAGCAGCGCTGGGCCCGGGTCCGGTTCCACCTCCTGCCTCGGTCGTCCCATACCCCTCCATCGCTCGACGCCCGGGATCTCCGACGCCCGGACGCGGAAAAAATCCCATCACTCAGCGTAATCGATCAGCGCTTGATCGTGACCGGGCGTATTGTCGACGATGTCCGGGCCTCCGGACCGCCGCGACGGCCCGCACCGCTGCGACCGCCCGGCCCAGCCCGGCGATGTCGGGCGCGGGCCAGGCGGTCCCGTACGAGGCGTTAGGCGGGCTCGTTCGAGGCGTTCGGTTCGGGCTCGAAGACGGTGTTGCGGGGGCGGGGCAGGTCGTAGTGGTCGCGCAGCGTCGTGCCCGTGTACTCCTTGCGGAAGAGGCCGCGGCGCTGGAGTTCGGGCACCACGTGGTCGATGAAGTCGTCCAGGCCCCCCGGCAGGTACGGGGGCATGACGTTGAAGCCGTCGGCGGCGCCCGCCTCGGCCCATTCCTCGATCCGGTCGGCGATCTGCTCGGGCGTCCCGGTCACGACCAGGTGGCCGCGGCCCCCGGCGAGGCGGTACAGGAGCTCGCGCAGGGTGGGACGTTCCCGCTGGACGAGCTCGGTGATGAGCGCGGCCCGGCTCTGCGGCCCCTGCACGTCGCCGGGCTGTGGGAGCGCGTCGAGGGGGACGGGCTCGTCCAGCGGCAGGCCCGACAGGTCCACGCCGTCGAAGCGGGCCGACAGGTGGCGCAGCCCCACCTCGGGGACGGTCAGCTCGTTCAGTTCCCGCTCAAGCCGCCGGGCCTCCTCCTCGGTCGAGCCGATGATGGGGCTGATCCCCGGCAGGATCTTGATGTGCCGGGGGTCGCGGCCCGCGGCGGACGCACGGCGCCGGACGTCGGCGGCGAAGTCGCGCGCCGCGGCCAGATCCTGCTGCGCGGTGAAGATCGCCTCCGCGTACCGCGCGGCGAACTGGCGGCCCTCCTCCGACGACCCGGCCTGCACGAGGACGGGATCCCCTGCGGCGGCCGCGGGACGGTCAGCGCGCCGTTCACCCGGTAGTAGCGGCCCTCGAACCCGGCCCCCTTGATCCTGCCGGGGTCGGCGAAGCGCCCGGACTCCCGGTCGTGCAGGATCGCGTCGTCGGTCCAGCTGTCCCACAGCCTGGTGACGACCTCCATGTACTCGAACGCGCGGGCGTACCGCTCGTCGTGCGGGATGGGCCGGTCCAGCCCGAAGTTGCGCGCGGCGCCCCGCGCCCACGAGGTGACGATGTTCCACCCGATCCGGCCATGGCTGATGTGGTCGAGCGAGGCGAACTGCCGGGCGAGGTTGTACGGCTCGGTGTAGGTGGTGGACGCCGTCGCGATCAGCCCGATCCGCTCGGTCGCGGTGGCGAGCGCGGCCAGCAGCGTCAGCGGTTCCAGGCCGCTGCGGGGGCGGTGCTCGGTGTCGCCGCCCACGATGAGCTGGTCGGCGAAGAACACCGAGTCGAGCAGGCCCTC
Source organism: Actinomadura rugatobispora (assembly GCF_042656285.1). GTDB lineage: Bacteria > Actinomycetota > Actinomycetes > Streptosporangiales > Streptosporangiaceae > Spirillospora > Spirillospora rugatobispora. The sequence continues at coordinate 41,287 of NZ_JBHSON010000025.1, forward strand.
CTCGGCGCGTTGCGCCAGCCGCCTGTAGTGGGTGACATCGGTGATGGCGGCGGTGGTGGAACGCGGATGGCGCCAGGCCGCCTCGTGGTGGCCGTGGCCCATCACGAAAACGTTAAGGTGCAGTCGGTCCGGCGCCATCGCGGGCGTCCTCCTTCGTGATGCCCAGCCCTTGCAGCAGGGTCCTTCTCGTGGCCAGGAAGTCGGGGTGCTCGTGGTCCCTTGGCCGCGCCAGGCCGATCTGCAGGTCGACGGCGATGCGCTCCTCGTCCAGTACCAGGACGCGGTCGGCCAGGGTGATGGCCTCGTCCACGTCGTGTGTCACCAGAAGCACTGCGGGACGGTGCTTTGCGCAGTTGGTCAGTGCGTCCAGGGCGCCGAACGGCTCGTCGGCCAGGAGCAGTGCCGGTTCGCGCACCAGGGAACGTGCCAGCGCGACGCGCTGCTGCTCGCCGCCCGACAGTGCGTTGGGCCAGGCGCGTTCCCGTCCGGCCAGGCCCACGTCCGCCAACGCCTCGCGGCCCCGCACGGTGGAGTCGGGGGCGTCCAGGCCCAGGACGACGTTGTCGAGTGCCCGTGCCCAGGGAAGCAGGCGGGAGTCCTGGAACATCACTGAACGGTTCTCGGGGACCTCTAGGTGCCCGGAGCCCTTCACGTCCGGATCGAGCCGTGCCAGGGCCCGCAGCAGCGTGCTCTTGCCCGATCCGCTCCGGACCGCACGTCGGTCAGCCGCGCCGGGTCGGTCTCCGGATGCCGCCATGCCGCCTCGTGATGCCCGACGCCCTGGATGAAGGCGTTCAGATGCAGCCCCCGGCCGCTCGCCGCCGTCACATGCCCTCCTTCTTGCAGCCATATCCCTGGCTAGCTGACTATACATACCGTTTTTATAAGAAATTATCCGAGGTGGGCGGTTCGTACGCGTGGGCATCCTCTGGGCGAATCATGCGGAGGCCGATCACCCGCGTGCCGTCACCCGGCACAATCGACGCCATGGCGAGCGTCAGGTGTCAGCCCTGCGGCTGAAATCGCAGGACACGGCCGCTTGCGCGGGATGATCGCGCGCCCCAGAGGGGATGCTTGGGGCTGCGGGTTCTGAACGGGGGCGGGGATGGGCGGGTGGAAGCCGGACGATGGCGAGGCCGCCGAGGCGAAGCGGCATGCGGCATCGGGACCCGCTAATCGGACAAATCCGGAAGTTCGCGATGATACGGATGTGAGGGAAACCGAGCCGCTGACCCTGTTCACCCGCGACGGCGTTCGCATCGACGCGGGTCACACCCCGGGCGACCCCAGACTGTGCATCGTCCTGGCCCACGGGTTCACCTGCTCCTGGCGGCAGCCCCCACTGCGCCGGATCGCCGTCGTGCTCAGCGCCCACGGCGGCGTGCTCGGCCTCGATCTTCGCGGTCATGGACGGTCCGGCGGCCGCTCCACGGTGGGCGACAGGGAGGTCTTCGACATCGAGGCCGCCGTCGCCGCGGCCCGCCGCCGCGGATACGAACGCGTCGCCGTGGCGGGCTTCTCCCTGGGCGGAGCCGTGGCCGTACGGCACGCGGCCCTGTACGGCGGCGTCGATGCCGTCGTCTCCGTGAGCGCACCCGCACGCTGGTACTACCGCGACACGGTTCCCATGCGGCGCGTTCACTGGGTGATCGAACGTCGCGTGGGCCGACTCGCGGTGCGCCTGGCCCGGGGTACGCGCGTCGCCGCGAATGGCTGGAACCCTGAACCGGAGGCGCCGCACATGGTCGCCTCACGCATCGCCCCGACTCCGCTGCTGGTCGTCCACGGCGACGCCGACCCGTTCCTACCCCTGGAGCACGCCCACCAGTTGTACGACGCGGCGCGTGACCCACGTGAGCTGTGGATCGAACCCGGATTCGGGCACGCCGAGGTGGCGGCGACCCCAGACCTCATCAAGCGCATAGGCAAGTGGGCCCTCGCGCAACGCTAGGCCAAGCCACCCAAAGCCCCATCCCTGCACGGCCGCGTACTCGCCAAGGCGCAACGCCCAAGAGGAAGTGCCTTCCTCCAGACGCGACAGCCGCCCGGGGCACGGTCACTCAGGGCGCATCGTCAACAAGACGTGCATTCGGCCCACCTGTATGCAGACCGCGGTGTGCCAGGCGCGTCATTCAACGAGCCGGTCGTGCCTATGAGCCGCGTAATAGTCGACCTGGCGCGCCATCACCTCGCGCATGGACGAACCCCTGGGAAGCCCATATACCGTGCCGGGGAAGTCCATCTCGCGTTGGACCTCCCACAGCTCCTCATGCCGGTCCGGTGAGAACAGCTCCGCGGGGTCCCCTGCAGCGATCCACCCAATGGGCAGCACCGTCTCAGGGGCCAGCCGCGAATTGACGTGCAGCACGCTATTGATGCGCAGCTCCGATCCGGCCCCGGCGACCGCTCCGGGGAACACCGACACTCCTGTCGCGAGGAAGACCTCGTCCTCGATCGTCGCCCCGTTCACGTGCGCGTGAGGACCGACGAGCACCGCGTCGCCCACCGTTGCCGCATGCGCCGCCCGTCCCCTGACGAGCGCGTTCTCCATCACCACGACGTCCGAGCCGATCCGCACCTCGCCGTCCTCGGCCGTCAACACGGCCCCGTGCAAAACGCGGACGCGTTCGCCCAGTACCACCGCCCCGCACAACACCGCCGAGGGCGCAACGTACGCCGACTCCGGCACCACCGGCCGCCGTCCCCGATGCTCCATGATCATGCTTGTAGTCTCCCCGGTTATCCACAGTTCGCGGACCTTCTTCCGATCACCCGGCCCGGTCGGCAGCATCGACGTCATGACCACGACGAACCTCAGCTGGCGGTTCGCCGGCACCACCGTCGGTCCGCTCGACCACGACCAGGCGACCTCCACCGCAGCTCGTGCGGCCCTGATCGGCAGGCTCCGTCCGCCCAAGGTCGTCGCGCGCCGTACCGCCGCGTGGATCTGGGGCCTGGACGTCTTACCGCCCGGCCCGCCCGAGCCGGATCGGGAGATCGACATGACCTCCGGCGAGGATCTGCCGCCGTCCCACATCGTCGAGGAGGCGGGAGTACGGCTGACGTCCGTGTCCCGGACGGCCCTCGACTGCGCCCGCTGGCTTCCCCGCCTCGAAGCGATCGCGGCCCTCGACCAGTTCCTGCGCGCGGGAGTCGAGCCGGCCACGCTCAAACGCATGGCCCAAGATCTGAAAGGGCTTCCCCATTCCTCCCGTCTGTGCGAAATGCTCCGCTTGGGCGATCCGGGCGCCGCGTCCCCAGGTGAAAGCTGGACCCGTTTCGTCCTCGTCGACACGGGTTTTCCGAGGCCCCAGACGCAGATTCCCGTCATGGGCCCGCGCGGTGACCCTTTCTACATCGACCTCGGCTACGAGGAGTTCCGCGTCGGCATGGAGTACGACGGCGAACCGCACCACATCGGCCCCCGGGCGAGGGCCAGGGACGAGGGACGCCGCCGCTGGCTCGCCCGCCAGAAGGGATGGGAGATCATCCCCGTCACCAGGGACTTCCTCCCACGCCCGGGCCCCTACCTCGAGGCCCTGCTCACGGCTCTCCTCCACCGCGGCTGGAACCCGAACGACAAGACCATGGACCGCATAGCCGACCGCCTGGCCCGCCTCCACAGAGGCTTGGGGAGCAACGGATGAACCCCGCGTCCACGCTCCCACCCAACCAATGCGATCTCGCCCGTAGCGGACTCAGAAGGAGATCACGTGCGCGCTGCTGAACCGCCAACGCCTCCAGCATCGAGGAGGGACGAGGCCCCGCCGATGCTCTCCCTGCCGTCACACCATGACCTGCAGTTGGTGGCCGACGACGAACCAATACTCCACCAAATCGCCGTTCCAGACGCCAGCCCTCATTTGCAGACCGCCACCGATCAACGGGCGCTGGCCCGTTCAATGGAGTTTCCATCCAGCGGTGTGGTCGCCGGTGCAGGGGCCATCCCCGCTTTGACCTTGTTCTGCGAGCCGCAATCTCGTTCAGCGAGGCAACGGGCTGCGCCGTGATCGGCGGGCCCCTGGCGGCACGGGCCGCTCGACAGTCCAGGGGCCATGCTTCGGCCGCTGTCGGAGCCGGGAGTGTCTAATGAACGGCGGATCCGATGATCAAGGAGACGCCAGGTGACCGACACCGCCGCCGAGAACGAGTCCGCCGAGCAGCCGGTCCAGACGCCGCCGGGTGCGGGGTTGGGCGGTGGTGGTTGGCGGCTGGGATGGTCCTCGAGGGGGAGGCGGCCAGTGCTCGCGAGGGAAGCCGACCCGGTAGTGGGTGGCAGAGGGTGACGGAGCGAAGAGAGGAGCTTCATGTCGAACGAACTTGTCGTTGCCCCGTCACCGCCCAAGAGGATCGTGTGGGCGGCCTACGCCGTGCCGCTGTGCGTGTTGCCGTCGGCTCTGTGGCGGCTCGCACTGGTGGCCGGGCTCTTCGACGAAGACGAGGTGCACCCGATCGGCGGGTCGTTGGCGGAGCAGATCTACGTGCCGTCGCTCAGCGTCGTTTCCATGGTGCTGGCCCTGCTCACGTTGGGACTCGTCCAGCCGTGGGGAGAGGCGTTGCCGCGATGGATCCCGTTGCTCGGAGGCAGGCGGGTCCCCCCGATGGCGGCGGTTGTTCCCGCCGTCGCCGGAAGCATCTGCATCTTCGGGCTCTACGCCTACCTCTTGTTGAACAACATCTTCGACTGGGTGGACCAGGGCCCCGTTGTGATAGGTGGGGAGCAGCCCATCCCGCCGCCATCGGGGCTCGCCGGGCAACTGGAGGTGATCTGCTATGCCCCGCTGCTGGCTTGGGCGCCGCTCCTGATGGTCGTCACTGTCGACTACCACAGGCGCCGTTCCTGCGACCGTCGCGTCGCCCCGGCCGGTGTTTAGAGCCTGTCTCGGTGCGTCCTCGGTACCGCGCAAGCGCGATACCTGGGTGAGGCGGTGCCGGAGGCGAGCGTCACCGTCCAGATCGCGAAGCAAAACCGAGCCCGCCAAGACCCGGTAGGCGGCTGCCAGTGAGGTGAGCGCCGCCAGGCGTGCCGCCGCAGGTCAGGGCTTTGGCGCACGGTGAGCCCCTGGGCCGCGGGTGCGTCCTCGTCAAGGCTGGCGCTGCGGTCGGTGGAAGCGTCTCGCGGCCTTCTGCGGTTAGGGAGGTGGCCGGGCGGCCGTGGTGAGGGGGAGGGGTACCGACTGGGGGCTTCTCTAGGGTTGTAGAAGAATGTTCTAGTAGAACAGAATTCAGCTCTATGGGACGGGAGCGGATTCTTCGGGCCGCGCTGGAGCTGTTCGGGCGGGACGGGGTGAACGGGACGACGCTGAGCCGGTTGCGGGAGGCCGGCGGTGTCAGCGTCGGGAGCTTCTACCACCACTTCGCGTCCAAGGAGCAGGTCGCCGAAGCGCTGTTCGTGGAGTGCATCGAGTTCTACCAGGCCGACTTCCTGGTGGAACTGCGTGAGCATGCGGATCCGCATGAGGGTGTCGCCAGCGTGGTGGCGTTCCACGTGCGGTGGTGCATGGAGCATCCGGAACGGGCCAGGTTCCTGTTCACCGAACGGCCGCCTGGGGGGAACGTCCTGCGGGGGCGCAACCGGTCGTTCTACGGGGAGGTGCAGGGCTGGTGGCGGGCGCACGCACACCATGGCGCCTTGCCCGAGCTGGATCTGGTGACCGCCTTCGTGCTGTGGCTGGGGCCGGCCCAGGAACTGTGCCGGCTCTGGCTCAACGGGGAGATTCCCGCACCGGACGACCGGCAGATCGCGCGGCTGGGGCAGGCCGCCTGGAGGTCTCTGGAAGGAGACAAGGATGATCGTTGACGCGTGGATGCAGCACGGCACGGTCCGGTTCCTGCAGCACGAGATGCTCGACTCGCTGTGGCGGTGGATCGGGCGGAAGCCTTCGGACGAAGAGGTCCCGGTCGATGTCACCGTGGCCGCGATGGACTCCGGGGGCGTTGACGTCGGGCTCATCAGCGCCTGGTACGGGCCCGAGGGCGACCTCGTGAGCAACGACGAGGTGGCCGGGTTCGTGGCGGTGGCGCCGGACCGGCTGGTGGGAGTTGCCTCGGTCGACCTGCGGAAACCCATGGAGGCCGTACGGGAATTGCGGCGTTGCGTGAATGAGCTCGGTTTCAAGGCGCTGCGCGTGGTGCCCTGGCTGTGGGAGCGGCCGCCCACCGACCGGCTCTTCTACCCGTTGTACGCGGAATGCGTCGAGCTGGGCATTCCGTTCTGCACGCAGGTGGGCCACACCGGGCCGTTGCGCCCGAGCGAAGTTGGACGGCCCATTCCGTACATCGATCAAGTCGCGCTGGACTTTCCCGAGCTGGTCATCGTCGGGGGCCACATCGGCTACCCGTGGACGGAGGAGATGGTCGCGGTATGCCGCAAGCATCCGAACGTCTACATCGACACTTCGGCGTACACCGTGGAGCGCTATCCACCTGAGCTGGTGCGCTACATGAAGCAGCGCGGCCACAAGGTCATGTTCGGCACCAACTTCCCGATGATCACCGCGGAGCGGGCACTGCGCGGTTTGGACGACCTGGGGCTGGAGGACGGGCAGCGAGAGGCGTTCCTGGCAGGGAACGCGCAAAAGGTTTTCAGCTTGTGATCTACAATGTAAAGGCACCGGCCGGAGACGAACCCTTCGAGCATGTGCGCCGATCCGTGTGGAAGGTACCCGCGGAACAGTCTGATCGTCGGTGAGTCGGCACTTCAGAGCTTCCCGAGAAGGGGAAGTGCCGTGGCGGCATACTCGGAGAGCGCTCCTGCGCTGTTGGGTGTGCTTCCTGGTGAACGGCTGGGGTTCGATGAGGTCGGGTGGGACTGATTGGCGTTTCGGTGGGTGCGAAATCGACTGAAGTGCTATATGCCCTCAGTGGAGATGGCCATGAAGTGGCGATTCGGTGGCTTCGTGGCTCGGACGAGGGACGTTCCTCGTTGCCCAGCCGTTCTTGCCTGGCTCGTTCAAACGAATCGGGGGGTGGGGAGACTGGAACACTCGAGCGTTCGGCCTTGTAGCGAGTCCTTCAATGCGCCAGGGAGTCGGTACATGATAGGCGCCGGATCGATCCGAGGTCGCTGGCCCTGGTTGAAGGAGGGTTTCCCTCTCGGGGGAGGCGATGAAAGCGGTGCCCTCTCGTTGAAAGGGTGGAAGGTGCCGGGCCGAGTTGTAGTGAAGACTGGTTTGCGTCGGCCGCGTGGGTGAGTGCGGCGAACGGGCTTCTGTATGGCTTGTACCGATGCACGGGTAGTTGATGTGGGTCGGCCATCAGGCTCATCGTCTCGGTGGGTCGCACGGGCCGGGCATGGTTTGAGAGGCAGCGGTCTCTGGCGGCGTGGTGTCAAGTGGGAATGGCCTCGTGACCTCCATTCGCATGATGTTTGCAGGCTTCCCGGGAATGTCGGAGGGGGCCCCTAGGCTGAGCCCGTCCGGTGGACGACAAGCGCCGAAGGGCGGAGAACATGAAGTGGTTCGGCAGGCGCGACTCGGCCCGAGGTGGAGCAGGAAATGCCGGTGACGGCCGTGACGGTGACGTCGGGGGAGGGGCCGTGGTGGACGTCACCAATGATCCGCTCGTCGGGTTGGTGTGCGCGGTGGTCGAGCACCACGGGTACGGGTTCACGGTCGTCGACGGTGACGAGCTGGAACTCCGGCGGCAGGGGCGTGAGGAGCCGGTGCGCATGTACCTCACCAACCTGCGGCAGTGGGTCGCGCGAGAGCCCGAGGGCCAGTGGCCCGCGATCGTGGCCGACTTCGTGGGGACGCTGATCGCCACGACCGAGGTCGAGGGCGACGACGCGCTCGACCTGGGCGACTACGCGCTGGTTCGTCCCCTGCTGCGGATGCGGCTGTACGCCGACGACTTCCAGGCCGGTCTGGAGATCGTGCAGCGATCGGTGGCGCCCGGCCTGGTGGAGGTGCTGGTCATCGACAAGCCGACCTCATTGCTGATCGTGAGTACCGACATGGCGGCGGAGTGGGAGACCGAGTCGGACGAGCTGTTCCGCGTCGCACGTGACAACGTGCGGGCCGACGGCCCGCTGGAGATGGAGGACGGCGACTTCGACGGGGTGCGGTTGTGCTCGCTCGGCGGGGAGACCGCATACGTCACGGCGCATGCGCTGTGGGCGGGCGACTATTCGGTGACCGGTCCGCACGGGGCGCTGGTCGTCGTGCCCGCGCAGGGCGTGGTGCACGCCGCTCCGGTGCGCGGCGACGACGTGCCGGGCGCCATGAACATGCTGATCAGGCTGGCGTGGGCGGGCTTCCAGGAGGGTCCGCGTTCGGTCAGCCCGAACGTCTACTGGTGGCAGGAGGGGGAACTGCGGCTGGCGGGCGCGGTCGAGGAGCAGGACGACACCCTGGCCGTGTCGATCAGCGCGGAGTTCCAGTCGCTTCTGGAGCAGCTGGTTCGGGACTGATCCGGGTGCGGAGCGTGCGCCAGGTGAGCAGCCCGACCGGCACCGGTGCCCAATAGGTGATGGCGCGGAAGAGCAGCACGGCCTGCAGGGCCGTACCGGCGCCGATGCCCACCGCGGCGAGCGCGCCGACCAGCGCGGCCTCGGTCGAGCCGAGCCCCCCGGGTGCGGGCAGTGCCGCGCCGGCGGCGGCGCCCACCAGGTAGGCGGCCAGCAGCGGCAGGATGTCGTTCGGTGTGGCGGTTCCCGGGACGGCCAGGACGCTGAGCGCGAAGGCCAGCCCGAGCACGAACGTGGTCGCGGCGGAGGCCGTGAGGGTGAGGGCAAGGTCTCCGGGGCGGCGGCACAGGTCGGTCATCCCGGTGAGCGCCTGGCCGACCGCGGGGGAGCGCATGGCCCGTCGGACGAGGAGGACGGTCACGGGCAGCAGCAGGGCAGCGGCGAGCAGCGCCGGGAGGGGAGGGAGGAGGTCGACGATCTTGGCGGCCTGGCCGGCCACCGTCTCCAGCATGCGCGAGTCCTGGGCGATCAGCAGCACGATGATCAGCAGGATGAGGTCGGCCGGTGCTCCGGCCACCTGGAGGGAGGCGACGCTCACGGCCGCCTTGCGGAGGGGCATGCCCCTGCACACCAGGTAGCGCGTGTTGACGGCCACGGCTCCCAGACCGCTGGGCGTGACGCGGTTGGCGGCGGCCGCTGTGAACTGGGTCAGGGTCGTCTCGTACAGCGGGAGCCTGTGCCCGGCTGCGCCGCGCAACGCGATGGCGGCCAGCACGTAGTGCAGGACCGACAGCACCGCCAACGCGGGCACGAACTCCCAGCGGACGTTGCGAAACGCCGCCGCCATGGAACGCCAGGGGTCGTCGCCATAGAGCGCGAACAGTGCGGCGAGCAACCCGAGCACGACCGCTGCGCCCAGCACGCAGTGCAGGACCCAGTTCCAGCGGCGGAGTGGGCGGGAGGGCGACTTGGAACGCCTCTGCCCGCTTGTCGCGATGCGCTCGTAGCCACGTGCAAAGGGTCCTGGTAGGAGCCGGGCAAGCATCGTGCGCGGGTGCACGCGGCTGGCCACAGTTCGCAGGCGACCCGAGGCGGCTGGTGAACTTGCGGTGCCATCTTGCGGGCACACGGAGGCGCCTTGCATCTGCACCTCACCAACCTGCGGGTGTTCGCAGGTGGCCGGCGGAGGTTCACAGGTCTCCGGCTGGCATGCGGTGGAGTTGTGCAGACCCGTGGTGGGCACCTGTGGCCCCGAAAGTTCACCTTGCGCAGGTGCCGGGGTGGGCTCTGCGGTTGCCAGGACGCCCGCCGTTGCCGGGCTGTGTTGCGTTGTTGTCGGGGTGCCCTGCGCGGTTGTTGGGCCGCTTTGCGTCCTTGCCGAGGCGCGTTGCGCCGTTGTCAGGGCGCGTTGCGCGGTTTCGGGACCGTCTTGCGTTGTCGGCGGGGTGGCCTGTGCGGTTGCTGGGTTGCGTTGCGCGGTTGTTGGGACGTCTTGCGTGGTTGTCGGGGCGGCCTCTGCGCTTGCTGGGCAGCCTTGCGCGGTTGCCGCGGCGCTCTGCGCGGTTGTGGGGGCGGCCTGTGCGGTTGCTGGGTTGCGTTGTGCGGTTGCCGGGGCGGCCTGCGTGGTTGTGGGGGTGGTCTGTGCGGTTGTCGGGGTGTGTTGCGCGGTTGGTGGGTCGCTTTGCGCCGTTGCCTGAGTGCTTTGCGCAGTTGCCGAGGTGTCCTGTGTGGTTGCTGCGCCGCCTTGCGCGGTTCCCGGGGGACCTTGCGCGGTTGTGGGGGCGGCTTGCGCGGTTTCAAGGGCGTCTTGCGCCGTTGGCGGGGCGGCCTGCGCGCTTGCTGGGCAGCCTTGCGCGGTTGCCGGGGCGCTCTCCGTGGTTGTTGGGGCGCCTCGCGGCTGTGCGGTGCCTTGTGCATGCCTGCGTGCGTCGTGTGGACGTGCGGACGCGGGGGTGGCGGGCGTCTGGTCGGGAGACGCTTGGAGCGGCTGCGGTGTTGTGGGGGTGGTCGTGATGTTCGCGGCGTCACCGTTGGGGGCCGGGAGCCCGGCGGACACCGCGCGTTCGGCGCCGGCGGCGATCGTCTCCACACCTTCAGTTGTCGGCTAGTTGTCTGAAGAGTATGCGACTGCCCGCTACACCTCAGACGAACAACAAGGCACGCTCCATCACCTAGCTCGCCACCAGGCAAGACGCGCCGATCCCAATGCCGTCGTTTCCGTACGACAGTGTTGCAACGCAGGGGCGGTGCGCTTTGCGAGGGCGTTTACAGCGCGGCGTTCTTCGGAACGCTGGGCGGCTCGGACCTGGGCTGGTCAGCACGTGAACGGCGCGGGCGCGTGGGTTGTCGGGGACGCTCGTGGTTTGGCGCTGGTGCTTCGGGGCGCGGGCTTACGAGGCTTGGGTCAGCACTGGTCGAGGGGCGCGGGTTGTCGTGGGCGGAGGCTGGTCTTTGTCTTCGGGGGGCGGCCTCCTGGGCGCGGAGGTTCCAAGCGTGGGGAGGGGAGGGCGTGCGTGGCGCGGGCGGGCAGCCCCGGCGTAGATGACCGGGCGCAGCTGGTGTGAGGGGAAGCGGTGCGGTGGGCGCAGCCCGAACTGGGCGGGCGCGCCCCGAGAGCGGCGGCCGACGCGCCGGGCCCCACCGGGCCTAAGCGTGGGTGGGTGGGCGCGGGTTTCCAAACGGCACCCTTTGGGCGCGGGAGCCCTTGGGTGCACGCTGGGGAGGGTGGGGTGGCCTCGGGGTCCGGATGTCGGTCGGGAGGTCGGCCGCTGCTCAACGGGTGGGGTGGTGCGTGGGGTTCAAACTGGCGATGTCCTTGGCGCGGGGGTTTGGGTGTGTGTGTGGAAAGGCGGAGATGACTCTTGGGGGCGACGTTGGTTGGGAGGTCGGCCCATGTTCAGCGGGTGGGGGCGTGGGGTTCAGGTCGGGGGTGTCCTTGGCGCGGGGGTTTGGGTGTGTGTGTGGAGGGCTGAGCGGCTCTTGGGGGTGGGAGGGTGGCCCCGCTTAGCGGGTGTTTGGTGCTCGGTGTGTGGGGTCGATGGCGGGTTGGGGCTGATGGGCACGGGATGTGTTGCGGATGAGCACGTTGCTCGGCTCAAGAGTGGGTCTTGCCCGGTTCCTACCTGGGGCACCTCGACGATGACTGGGCGTCCTGTTCAGCGGCGGGGGCGGGTCAGGCGGCGGGTTGGTAGCGGGCGGGGCGGGTTTGGGAGCCGATGTAGCGGAGGGTGCTGCGGAGCGTCCAGTGGTTCAGGCGGGTGGGGACGACCCGGTAGCCCTGGCGGTTGGCCAGGGCCAGGGCGGAGAAGCGGACCTGGTCGGCGGGGGACCACGGGATGTCGAAGCGCTCGCGGACGATCGAGGGCAGGCAGCCGAAGGTGAGCAGCCGCAGAGGGCGTTCGGCCACGAAACGGCCGGCGCGTTCGAGGCGGGCGCCGCCGACGGGCATCAGGGAGACGGTCTCGGAGCCGTGCTTGGCGATGTCGAGGGCGCGGGCGGCGGCCGGGGTGAGTTCCAGCCGCTTGGCGCAGATGTGCCAGAACTTCGACTGGAACGAGGCGTAGTCGGGCGGTACGGGGCGCATGCTGATGCCGTAGCGGGAGTACCAGGTGACGGTCTCGGCGTAGAGCTGCTCGTGGTCCTCGGCGGTGAGGGCGCGGGGGTGGAAGAGTTCGGCGGCCTTGAAGATCTCCCAGGTGAACGTGGCGTGCGCCCACCAGTAGGTCTCCGGTTCGAGGGCGTGGTAGCGGCGGCGGTGCTCGTCGACGCCGCCGATGGCGCGGTGCAGGTCGCGGATGCCGCGGGCGCGCTGCTCGCCGTCGGGGGCGAGGACGGTGGCCCAGATCTGCGGGACGGACCGGTAGATGCGGTCGAACGGGGCGTCGAAGAACTGCGAGTGCTCGGAGACGCCCGCGCCGATGCCGGGATGCATGAGCTGCATGAGTCCGGCGGCGGCTCCGGGGAGTAGGGAGCGCATGTCCGCGGCGTACGACCACAGGAGTGAGCCGGGGCCGAGCGGGGCCATGTGGGTGGTGGGCGTGGACATCGCACCTCCAGTGACGGCGAGCCGCTGACGCCATGATGAGACAAGAGAAGTAATTTGTCTAATGTCTAGATCTGGCGCGGGCCAGGTGCGGGCCCTCCCCGTTCCCGGGGGGCGGGTGAGTTCCGGGAACGGGGGTGGAGTGCTTCAGGAGGCGGGCTTGTAGACGGCCACCGCGCAGGCGCTGCCCAGGCCGATGTTGTGCTGGAGGGCGACGCGGGCGTTCTCGACCTGGCGCTTGCCGGCCTCGCCGCGCAGCTGCCAGGTGAGTTCGGCGCACTGGGCGAGGCCGGTGGCGCCGAGCGGGTGGCCCTTGGAGATGAGTCCGCCGGACGGGTTGACCACCCACCTGCCGCCGTACGTGGTGGCCTCGTCGTCCACGAGCTTGTGGCCCTCGCCGGCCTCCGCCATGCCGAGGGCCTCGTAGGTGATGAGCTCGTTGGCGCTGAAGCAGTCGTGCAGTTCGATCACGTCGACGTCGTCGATGCCGACCTGCGCCTCGTCCATCGCCTTCCGCGCGGCGCGCTGCGAGCACCCGAACCCGACGACGCGGATGGAGGAGTGGTCGGCGAAGCTGTCGGGGGTGTCGGTGGCGATGTGGTGTCCGGCGATCTCGATGGCGCGGCCCCACAGGTCGTGCTCGTCCACGAACCGCTCGCTGACCACGATGGCCGCGGCGGCGCCGTCGGAGGTCGGCGAGCACTGCAGCTTGGTGAGCGGCTCGTAGATCATCGTGGCGTTCTTGACGTCGTCCAGGGAGTACTCGTCCTGGAACTGGGCGTAGGGGTTGTTCACCGAGTGCTTGTGGTTCTTCCAGCCGATCCAGGCGTAGTGGTCGGGGGTGGAGCCGTACTTCTCGATGTGCTCGCGGCCGGCGTTGCCGAACATCTGCGGCATCGGCGCCTTGTCCATCTCCCACGGGCGCCCGGCGACCATCGAGTTGAGGTGGTGGTCGATGATGGTGACCTTGGACTTGCCCATGCCGGCGCCGAGCGAGCCCTTCTCCATCTTCTCCATGCCGAAGGCGAGCGCGCACTCGGCGAGGCCGCCCTTGACGGCCTGCCGGGCCATGAACAGGGCGCTGGACCCGGTGGCGCACGCGTTGGAGACGGTCATCACGGGGATGCCCGTCATGCCGGTCTCGTAGAGCGCGCGCTGGCCCATCGCGCCGTAGGCGGATCCGGCGTACGCCTGCTCCACCTGGTCGAAGGCGACGCCCGCGTCCTCCAGGGCCTTGCCGACGGCCTCCTTGGCCATGTCGGGGTACTCCCAGTCGCGGGAGCCCGGCTTCTCGAACTTGGTCATGCCGACGCCGACGACGAACGTGCGCTGGCCCATCAGGCCCGCCTCCTCATACCGAATCCAGTTCGGGTTCACGATAACGCGCGGCCCGATCGAGCGCTCGCTCGGGCGGGACGTCAGCCGCGCGGCGCCGGTTCGAACAGCTCCACCGGGTTGCCCGCGGGATCCTCGATCAGCAGCTGCCGCCCGCCCCGGCCCTCGACGATCGCGCCGCGGAACGTCACCCGCGCCTCCCGGAGCTCCTCGGCCGTCCGGGCCAGGTCCGCGACCTCGATCTGGAAGCGGTTCCACCCGCCCGGCTCGGGGCGCCTGCCGTCTGGCATGGGCTGGGACGCCCCGCCCGGCCCCGACACCGCGCTCAGCAGCAGCCGCAGGTCGCCCCGCGACAGCATGGCGAACCCCGGACCGGGCTGGAACTTCACCTCGAAGCCCAGCCGATCGCGGTAGAACGCGGCGGCGGCGTCGACGTCGTCCACGATGTAGCGCACGCTCACAGTTCCCATGCGCACGAGAGTGCCCGCCCCGGCTCCCCGCAACCCCGGTGCCACCTGCGGAGACGTTCCACCCCAGGACGCTGCGGTGTGCCAGGCCAGTGCTGTGCGGTCGTTTTGCCCGCCCACCGGATCGCAGCCGCTTTGGTGCCCTGCGGCCGTCCTCGATGAGGTTGGCCGTGGTACTTGCCGCATCTGCTCGCGCCCTCGGCGCTGTGCCCAGGGGATGCCGTACGTCGGGGCGCTGCGGGACGCAGGGTGTGATTTGTCGGGGCAGTGCTGTTCGCCGGGGATGCGGTGTGCCCGCGCGGCTATGCGGGGGCGCGGTGCGTTCGGTTGGGGCGGGGTGTCGGGCCGCTGGTGGGTTAGGTGGTCATTTCGTCGGTGAGGGCGCGGGCGAAGGCGGCGATGTCGTCCTCGGTGGTGTCGAAGGCGCACATCCAGCGGACCTCGCCGGTGTGCTCGTTCCATGTCGAGAAGGCGTAGCGCTTGCGCAGCCGGTCGGCCACGTCCGGCGGGATGATGGCGAACACTGCGTTCGCCTGCACCGGCTGGGTGATCCGCACCCCCGGTACGGCGCGTACCGCCGAGGCCAGGTGCTGGGCCATCGCGTTGGCGTGCGCGGCGTTGCGCAGCCACAGATCGCCCTCCAACAGGGCGATCAGCTGCGCCGACAGGAAGCGCATCTTGGACGCCAGCTGCATCCCCATCTTGCGCAGGAACTCCATGCCCCGCACGGCGGACGGGTCGAGCACGACGATCGCCTCGCCGACCATGAGGCCGTTCTTGGTGCCGCCGTACGACAGGACGTCCACCCCGGCGTCGGTGGTGAACGCCCGCGGCGGCAGGTCCAGCGCGGCCGCGGCGTTGGACAGGCGGGCGCCGTCCATGTGCAGCAGCATTCCGCGCTCGTGCGCGCACGCGGCGAGCGCCGCGACCTCCTCGGCCGTGTAGAGGGTGCCCATCTCGGTGCTCTGGGTGATGGACACGATCCTGGGCTGGGCGTGGTGCGGGTCGCCCCAGCCCCACGCGTACCGGTCGACCAGTTCGGGGGTCAGCTTGCCGTCGGGTGCGGGGATCGGGATGAGCTTGAGCCCGGCGACCCGCTCGGCGGCGCCGCACTCGTCCACGTGGATGTGGGACGTCTCGGTGCACAGGACCGAGCTCCACGGGTCGGCCATCGCCTGCAGCCCGACCACGTTGGCGCCGGTGCCGTTGAACACCGGGTACGTCTCGGCCTGCTCCCCGAAGTGCCGCCGCATCACCTCGCGCAGCCGGACGGTGTACGCGTCGTCGCCGTAGGCGGGCTGGTGGCCCTCGTTGGCGGCGGCGAGCGCGGCGAGGACCTCGGGGTGGACGCCCGCGTGGTTGTCGCTGGCGAAACCCCGGAACGGTCCAGAGAAGGCCTGCGGATCCACGGCGCCCCCACCGGATGCTGTTGTGGACGTCGGGGAGGAGCCTGCGGACGGGCGGTCGGCGTGAGAGGTCAAGGCGCTATCCGTTCAGTTCGGCGGCGGGACGTCGTCGATAGGCGTGAACCCCGATGGACGAGGCGCCCGCGTCTCGATGACCCGGATGGTGGCGTCGGCCTTCGACGCCGCCTTGTCCGCGTCCTGAGCGCGGTGCGCAGGTGCTGCCGGGCCTGGAAGTCCCGGTCGGCCGGGGCCGTGTCGCCGGACCCGCGGCTGCCCAACGGGCGGCTCGGGTCGTCGACGTGTTCCGGCTTTGCGGCCGTACGGGACTTCTGCGTCATGCCTTCATTGTCCCGCAGGCCGTCGGTTCCGGCAGGAATGCTCGGATGGCGGGGTCGGGTCAGGAGGCCTGGGAGTGGGCGTCGCTGCTGTTGAGCTGCTGCGGGCTACTTTCACCGATGCGCTCGGCGACGGGGGAGGTGGGCGGAGCGGCCTGCGGTGCGGGCGCGGGACGGAGGTTCAGCCGCGTGCGCAGCGTGTCGACGTCGTCGCCCAGCCGGGCCATCGTGGCCTGCAGGTCGCGCCACAGCCCGGCGCGCTGCTCCATCCGGACGAGCCGGTCGCGCAGGTCGGCCACCCGGTTCTCGAGCGTCTCCAGGCGGGAGCGGGTCGCCGCCGCCTCCCGGCCGGACCGGACCAGGCCGGTGGCCAGCGCGGTGAGGTCGCGCTCGGTGTCGTCCATCCGCTCGTCGATCCGGGGCAGCAGCCGGTCGTTGAGCTGGGTGATGAGCGAGTCCAGTTCGGTGCGCAGTGTGCCCAGATCGCGGTCGTGGTCCTCCAGGACACGCTCGAGGGTCTCCTCCAGCCGCGCGATCCGCTCCTCCTGCGCCGCGCGTGCCTCCTTCTCCCGCTGCAGGTCGGCCGTGCGTTCGGGATCCTCGGCGATCGCGGCGAGCAGATCGACGCCCGCGCGCAGTCGGCGCTCCGCCTCCAGGGCGGTGCGGCGGACGAGGCCCGAGAACACGGTCATGAAGGCTCCTGGAGGGTGGAGTGCGAAAAGGGGGCTGCCCCTTAAACTTTAGGCGAACCTGAAGCGAACAGAGCATGTCGCCGCGGTGTTCTCAGGATTAACGCCATCGGCCGCCGCGCCTGTTCCGAGGCCGCGTTTTTCCGGCGTTTCCGCTGGTGGTGCGGGTGCTTCGCATTCAGGTGGCGCCGCGGTGTTCCGTCCGTCCGGTTCCGTTTCACCGGACGCCGTGCGACCGGGCCGGAACAGGCCGACCGGCGCCGGTGCCCACGGGAGGTCCGGGACGCGGGCCCGCGCAGACGCACAGGCCATGGTGAACGATCAGCCGTGCGCGCCGCGCCGTGTACTCGCCCAGGCGTGCGGCCGGACGCACCCGGCGGCAGGTCAAGCACAACAAGACTAAAGCCCTCCCCCACGAAAAGCCCTCAGAACGTCCCCAAAACCTCTCAAGTCCCATTAAGTGGACATCGGCCATCGGCTGACCGGCCGGCGCGGCGTCCCAGGTGCATCCCCCCCGAAACGCACCTGGGACGCCGACGTCCTCACGGCCGGAACCGGACAGCCGACGGTGCCCGTACCGTATGCCCCGCAAGGTTGCGCGCACGTTGCAACCGATCGATGACTGTTCGTGACAGCGGGTGCGGTCGTCCAGTTCACGGGAATCGGTTGCGCACTGATCGCCCGCCAGAGATTCTCAGCGTTGTCCACGGGTTCTCATCTGGGGGGAGAGTGCCAATGGAACGCCGCTCCGGCGTGCCATCGCCGCATGCCTGCCGTGACCCGCGCGATCTGGTGCGCGCGACCGCGGCGCTTGACGACGCGGTGCACAGCTCGAGCCCGCCCCTGGTGGGGGGCGGCACCGGCGAGCCCGTCCAGCCGGGCCGCAACCCCGGTCCGTGGGGCCCGGCCCGTGAGCCGCGGACAGCGGCCGAGCGGGCAAGTGGAACGAGAGGTTCGCCCGCCCAGGGCCGCGGCACCTCCCCGGCAGGACCCGGGGGCGGCGGCCTTCGGCGCCGCGGCGGGTCCGCCGGCCCGGGACGTCCGGACGACCGCGACCTCGTGGATCGCCGTCCCGGCGACCCGGAGGATCCGGTCCGCGTCCTGCGGCCGCCCATCTCCGAATCGTGGCGGCGCTCGCGCGAGGCCGGGATCACCGTCGCGATCTCCGCCGCCCCGCAGGTGTACGACCGCGGCGACCTGGCCGAGGTCCGCGCCGGGCACCTCCTCGTCTCGCACGTCCCGGCGATGCGCGGCCTGCTGCGCTCCTACACCGACGAGACCGGGCACCTCATGGTGGTCAGCGACGCCGACGGCCACGCGCTGTGGAGCGAGGGCGCCCCGGCGGCGCTGCGCGAGGCGGCCCGGATCGGGCTGCTGGAGGGGTTCTGCTGGTCGGAACGCTCGATCGGCACCAACGGCATCGGCACCGCGCTGGCGACCGGCGCCCCGCAGTACGTCTTCTCCGCCGAGCACCTGGTCCCGGCCCTGCACCGCTGGTCCTGCGCCGGCGCGCCCATCACCGACCCCGACACCGGCCGGGTGATCGGCTGCGTCGAGGTCAGCGGCACCGCCGAGGCGCTGCACCCCGCGGCGGTCGCGCTGGTCGGCGCCGCCGCCGCGCTCGCCGAGGCACGCCTGGAACTGGAGATGCGCCGCCGCGACGAGGCGATGCGCGAACGCCACCGCCGCCATCTGGACGCGCTGCGCGGCGAGCCCGGCGCGCTGGCGACCCCCACCGGCAGGATCCTGCTGGCCGAGCCCGCCGAATGGTGCGGGCGGCGCCTGCACGTGCCGGTGTCCGGCGGCCCCGCGGCCCTGCCCGACGGGCGGTGGGCCCTGGCCGAACCCGTCGGCGAGGTGTTCCTGCTCCGGGCGCCTCCCGGCGGGCGCCGAAGACCTCCGCCGCAGAGCCCGTCCGCTCCGGGACCCGTGACCGTGCGGCCGGACGCCGAGGATCCGCCCTCGTCCGAGGACACCGGTACGCTCCGCGCCGAGCCGACGGCGCCTCCGCCCGGCTCGATGCGGCACACCGCGCACGCTCCCGCGGGAGACCTCTCCGGCGCCACCGCGCCCGCCGCCCCGGGCGTGCCGATGCTGGCCCTGGCGTTCCTGGGCGACGACCCGCCCTCGGCCTGGCTGGACGGCCGGCGCCTGCCGCTGTCACTGCGGCACGCCGAGATCCTCGCCCTGCTGGCCCTGCACCCCCGCGGCCTCAACGCCGACCGGCTCTCCCTGCACCTGTACGGCGGCGAGGGCAGCCCCGTCACGGTGCGCGCCGAGATCCACCGGCTGCGCGCCCAGCTCGGCGACTTCGTGGGCGCCAAGCCGTACCGGCTCGACTGCGCCGTCGACGCCGACTTCCTGGCCGTGCGGCGGCTGCTGGAAGCGGGCGAGGTCGCCGGCGCGGTACGGCTGTCGCGCGGCGACCTGCTGCCCCACTCCGACGCCCCCGCCATCCGGGCCGAGCGCGACGAGCTGTCGGTGCTGCTGCGGAGCCGGCTGCTGGAGCACGGCGGCGTCGAATCCCTCTGGACGTACGCGTGCACCGAGACCGGACGCGACGACCTGGAGGTCATGGAACGCCTCCAGGAACTGCTGCCGCCCGCCGACGTCCGCCGCGACACCGTCGCCGCGCGCCACCACCGGCTCCTCACCGAAGACGACTGACGGCCTCCCCGGGCCGGCGGTCAGGCGGTGGCGACGCCCGCGCCGGTCAGGTGCGCGCAGTCGTTGTACGACACCGCGCGCAGCCGTCCCTCGTCCTGCCGCCACCGGGTCACCGAGCAGTTGGCGATCGGAGTCTTCTCGATCTCCAGCACCTCCCGCTCGGAGAGGTCCTCCACCAGGTAGCGGGTCATCACCACGATCGCGTCGTGCGCGGCCACCAGCACCCGCTCGCCCGCCGCCTCGTACTCCAGGTCGCGGTACAGGCTGCGCAGCCGCAGCGCCAGGTCCGTCCACGACTCCCCGCCGGGCGGCCGGTAGTAGAACTTGCCGATCCGGCGCAGCCGCTCGGCCTCCTCGGGGTGCCGGCGCCGGACCCCCAGCGGTGTGAGGCCCTCCAGCACGCCCTGGTCGCGGTCGCGCAGCCGCTCGTCCACACGGATCTCCACGTCGATGGGCGCCTGCGCCAGCGCGATCCGCGCCGTGTCGACCGCGCGCACGTAGGGGGAGGTCACCACGCGGGTGGGGCGCTCGTCCTCGGGCAGCCCGGCCAGCCAGCGGCCCAGCGCCGCCGCCTGCTCGCGGCCGGTGTCCGACAGCGGGATGTCGGCGTCGCGCTCGGCGATGCCGGTCTCCTCCGCGTCGGTGCCCTGGACCGCCTGGTAGGCCAGGTTCCCGGTGCTCTCGCCGTGCCGGACGAGGGTCAGCCACTGGAGCGCGTTCACGCGAGCCATGATCCCACGCCGGTGGGGGTGGAACGTCCCGATCGCCGGTTCGCACGGGCCGGAACGCCGTCCTCTACAGCCGGTAGTAGTCTCGGTGTCCTATGACGAGCGTCCTGGCCAACGTGATCATCGTGGTGTCGCTGCTGGCGGCCCTCTACGCCCTGGTCGGCGCCTGGCGGGACCGTCCCATGGACTGGTGGCACCTGGGCGCGCTGGGCGTGCTGGAGGCGCTGCTGGTCGCCCAGGCCGTGACCGGTTTCGTCAAGCTGTCGGGGGACGAGGGGCCGGCCGACGGGGCGACGTTCGTCGGCTACCTGCTCGGGGTGCTGCTGATCCCCGCGGCGGGCGCCGGATGGGGTCTGCTGGAACGCACCCGCTGGGGTCCCGGGGTGATCGTGGTCGCCTGCCTGTCGGTCGCCGTGATGATCGTCAGGATGAACCAGATCTGGGAGGGCACCGTTGCCTGACACCGGGTCCGACGCCGCCCGCACGGACACGCCCGCCGGGACGGAGTCCGCTGCCGGAACCGATACAGGAGCCGCCGCGGTGACGGGGGCGGCGGTGACGCGGAGCGGGCCGGGGCGGCTGCTGGTGGCGGTGTACGCGATCTTCGCGCTGGCCGCCGGGGCCCGGGCGGGCGTGCAGATCGCCACCCGGTTCTCCGAGGCGCCCGTCGCCTACGCCCTGTCGGCCTTCGCCGCCGTCGTCTACGTGCTGGCCACGGTCGCGCTGGCGCTGGGCGGGCGCACCTCCCGCCGGATCGCGCTCGCCTCGCTGACGATCGAGCTCGTCGGCGTCCTGGTCGTCGGGACGCTGAGCCTGGCCGACCCCGCCGCGTTCCCCGACGCCACGGTCTGGTCGGCCTACGGGCGCGGATACGGGTTCATCCCGCTGGTGCTGCCGATCGTGGGCCTGTACTGGCTGCGCCGCACCGCCCCGGCGGCCGCCCGGTCCTAGACTGTGTTTCAAAGCCCCGGCCCACGGCGCTCGCCTGGCGGCTCGCCCCTAACCGGGTCTTGGCGAGCGCGGCATCGCTCCGCGATCTGGCCGGTGACGCTCGCCTCCGGCATCGCACCACCGTCCAGGTAACGCGCTCGCGCGGTACCTGAGGGCACTGCGAGACAGGCCCTAGCAGTGAGAGTGGCAGGCGGCGGCCGAGACCGCGGGCTGGGCGAGTGCTGATAAGGGGCCGGTCGGCCGCCTCCGGCGGGGACACCCATCAAAGGGGGTCGCGCTCTGTGTGTACGGGCGTCCCCGCTGGAGGAAGCTCCCTCTCCTCTGGCGCCCTCCTCTCAGGCGTCGTGCCCTCCGCGTCCAGGTAGTGGTCTTCGCCGGGGTGTCGGCTCAGGCGTCGCTCGTGGTGCGGCCGCCGATCGGCAGCGCGAGCACGGCGGCGCGCGTGATCTCTTCGACGTCCTCGGCGGAGAAGTCGGCGATCGGGGTGCGCAGGATGTAGCGGACCATCTTCAGGGGCGGCGCGAAGACGATGGCGTCGGCGCGGAACGGGGCCTTCTTGACGCGTCCGCCGTGCACCACCAGCACCGGCACCACCTTCACCTCGATCTCCGCGCGCTCGGCGATCAGCCGCCCGGCCTCGGCGGAGGCCTCGGTGAACCCGCGGACCATCTGCGACTTGGTGCGGCCGTCGATGAACAGCGTCCCGCCGTGCGAGCCGATCTCGGTCTCGGGGTGCCAGGCGTCGTTGTGCACCAGCCAGAGCCCGCCGGGCCCGATGATCAACTGGTCGACCGTTCCGTGCCCGGGCACCGTCCGGTTGTGCAGCACCCGGTGGCCGCGGCGCTCCAGGGTGCGGCGCAGCAGCCGGCCCATCCGCTCCTCGCCGCGCAGCCCGCGCCGCCACACCTTGGATGCGTTGTAACCGTGCCAGTGGAAGTAGGCGTCGGCAGCCGCCACGACAACCGCCATCACGACTCCGAAAACGGCGTTGACGAGGGCTCCGCACAACAACAGCGTCACACCCGCCAGAATGGCCCGGGTCCGGAGCCTGCCCTTTCGTCCGCGCTGCCACAGCTCCTCATAGACCGCCTGCGGGGAGCCGCCCGTGAAGGCGTCCCTGCCCCTGAGATAGATGGAGCTGCCGAACATCCTGACCTCCTCGCACCCGGGCCCCTGTCGCGCCTGCTGCGGTGCTTATTATGGAATACAACTTTCTTTGCCCGCCCACGACCCATGGTGAGGGAAGTCCACCGGAAAGGCAACGGGCGGCGAAAGAGGTATTGCCCGGTACCGGCCTCGCAGGAGCTTCTCCGGTGTCTTGTCGAAGTGCGCCTTAGAACGTTCTACAAGTAATGGCGAAAAACGCGGTGCAACTATCACCGCAAGCCTCGCGGCCAATCGGGCCGTGGCATTTATCACATGCGGCGGGCCGGAGGGGACGCGGTCCGGGCACCGCCCCGCGGCCGCCACACTGGTGCGATGGACGCCTCCGCCCTTCCCGTGCGCGCCGCCGTCCCCGCGCTGCTGGCGGCGCTGGCCGGACGCGGCGCGGCCGTCCTGTCGGCACCGCCCGGCACGGGCAAGACCACCTTCGTCCCGCTGGTGCTCGCCGGCCTCGTGCCGGACGCGGCCGGGCCGGGTGCCGGCGGCGGCAAGGTGGTCGTCGTGGAACCGCGCCGCCTGGCCGCCCGCGCCGCCGCCCGGCGCATGGCCTGGCTCCTGGACGAGCGCGTCGGCCGCTCGGTCGGCGTCAGCGTGCGCGGCGAGCACCGCCCCGGCGCCCTGGTCGAGGTGGTCACCACCGGGGTGCTGCTCCAGCGCCTGCAGCGCGAGCCCGAACTGCCCGGCGTCGGCACGGTGATCCTGGACGAGTGCCACGAGCGCCACCTGGACGCCGACACCGCGATGGCGTTCGTCCTCGACGTGCGCGCCGCGCTCCGCCCCGACCTGCGCCTGGTGGCGGCCTCCGCGACCGCCGACACCGGCCCCTGGGCCCGCCTCCTCGCCGGTGAGGACGGGGAGCCGGCGCCGGTCGTGGAGACCGCGGCGGCGTCGTACCCGGTCGAGGCCGTCTGGGCCCCGCCCGCCCGGACGCCGCCGCCCCCGCACGGCATGCGCGTCGACCCGGCGTTCCTCGCGCACGTCGCCGAGACGGTGCGCCGCGCCCTCGCCGAACGCGGCGGCGACGTGCTGTGCTTCCTGCCCGGCGCCGCGTTCATCGCGGGCGTCGCGGGCGCGCTGCTCGACGCGGGCGCCGAGGTCCTGCAGGTGCACGGGCAGGCGCCCGCCGCCGTGCAGGACGCGGTGCTCGCGCCGGGGGAGCGGCGCCGGGTGGTGCTGGCCACCTCGGTCGCCGAGTCCAGCCTGACCGTGCCGGGCGTGCGGGTCGTGGTCGACTCCGGCCTGGCCCGCGAGCCGCGCACCGACCACGCCCGTGGCCTGGGCGCGCTGACCACCGTGCGCGCCTCCCGGGCGACCGCCGACCAGCGCGCCGGACGCGCCGGGCGGGAGGCCCCCGGGACGGTGTACCGCTGCTGGACGCAGGCCGAGCACGAACGGCTCCCGGCGCGTCCCAGACCCGAGATCGAGCTGGCCGACCTGACCGCGTTCGCGCTGCAGGCCGCCTGCTGGGGCGAGCCCGACGCGCGCGGGCTGGCCCTGCTGGACCCGCCGCCCGAGGCCGCGCTGCGCGCCGCCCGCGCCACCCTGCACGCCCTCGGCGCCGTCGAACCGGAGGCCGCCGGCGGCCGGGTCACCGAACGCGGCCGCGCCCTGGCCCGCGTGGGCGTGGAGCCGCGGCTGGCCCGCGCCCTGATCGACGGCTCCCGGGAGGTCGGCGCGCGGGCCGCCGCGCAGGTCGTGGCGCTGCTGTCGGAGCCTCCGCCCCGCACCGCCGGGGACGATCTCACCGCCGCCTGGCGGGCGCTGCGCCGCGAGGGCCCGCCCGCCGACGCCCACGCGGCCCGCTGGCGCGACGAGGCCCGCCGCCTGCGCAAGGCGCTGGACGAGGCGTCCACCGGCGACGCGCCGGGCCGTCCCGCGGCCGACGACGCGGTGGCGGGCACCGTCGTGGCGCTGGCCTTCCCCGAACGGGTCGCCCGGGCACGGCCGGGCGGCGGCCACCTCATGGCCTCCGGCACCGGAGCGGACCTGGCGCAGGGGTCGGCGCTGGCGGCCGCGCGCCCCCCGTGGCTGGCCGTGGCCATCGCCGACCGCCCCGCGGGGTCGGCCTCCGCCCGGATCCGGCAGGCGGTCGTCATCGACGAGGACGTGGCCCGCCTCGCCGCCGCGCCGCTCCTGGCGTCCGGGGAGGAGGTCGCCTGGCGGGACGGCGACGTGGTCGCGCGCCGCGTCGAACGCCTCGGCGCCATCGAGCTGGCGGCCCGTCCCCTGACGCGCCCCGACCCCGCGCG
Organism: Actinomadura rugatobispora; assembly: GCF_042656285.1. GTDB lineage: Bacteria > Actinomycetota > Actinomycetes > Streptosporangiales > Streptosporangiaceae > Spirillospora > Spirillospora rugatobispora. The sequence goes on from NZ_JBHSON010000025.1 coordinate 65,727, forward strand.
GGTGCGCGCCGCGCTCGCCGACGGCCTGCGCGCCGAGGGCCTCTCCCTGCTCACCTGGTCACCGGCCGCCACCGCCCTGCGCGAACGCCTGGCCTTCTGCCACCGGTCGCTGGGACCGCCCTGGCCCGCGATGGACGACGCCGCGCTCCTGGGGCACGCCGAGGACTGGCTCGCCGCCTCCGGTGCCCGCCGCCGCGCCGACCTGTCCCGCATCGACGTCGCCGCCGCGCTGCGCGGCCTGCTGCCGTGGGAGTGCGCGGCCCGCCTGGACGAGATCGCCCCCGAACGGGTCCAGGTGCCCACCGGCTCGCGGATCCGCGTCGACTACTCCGGCGAACAGCCTGTGCTGGCGGTGAAGCTGCAGGAGCTGTTCGGCTGGGAGTCGGCGCCCCGGCTCGCCGACGGAAGGGTGCCCCTGGTGGTGCACCTGCTGTCCCCGGCCGGGCGGCCCGCTGCGGTCACGGCCGACCTCGCCTCGTTCTGGCGCGAGGGCTACAAGGCCGTACGGGCGGAACTGCGCGGCCGCTATCCACGGCACCCGTGGCCGGAGGATCCCGCCCACGCCGAGCCCACGCGCCGCACCAAGCCCCGCAAGCGCTGACCCGGCGGCGTCCTCCTAGGGCGCGCGGCGGGTGCGGATGAGGGCGTCGATGCCGTCCAGCACCCGCTCCAGGCCGAACTCGAAGGCGTGTCCGGGGCCGATCGCGCCGCCGTACTCCTCCCCGGCGACCGTCCCGACCCGGCTCCCCAGCGGGTAGCGGGAGTAGTCGACCAGCTTGTCCAGTACGGGGGCGCTGGCCTCCCACCACTCCTCGTCGCTCATCCCGGTGCGCTGCTCGGCCTGCGCGGCGTTCACCGACACCCGCGCCGAGCTCTCGGCGAACCCGGTCACCAGGGCCACCACCGAGTCCATCTCCAGGTCGGTCAGCCCGAGGCCGTCGACGGCGCGCAGCTCGCGCTCGTACTTGTCCAGCAGGTTGGGGCCCATCGGGGGGCGGCCCAGGGAGACCTGGAGCATCCACGGGTGCCGGTGGTAGAGGTCCCAGTGCTCGCGGGCCATGCGCTCCAGCCGGTCGCGCCATTCCCCGGCCCACTCCGCCCCGCCCGCCGCGGCGTCCGCCGGCGGGGCCAGCTCCCCGATCGCGCGGTCGAGCATGAGGTCGATCAGCTCGGACTTGCCCGGCACGTAGGTGTAGATCGACATCGGGGCGACGCCGAGCGACTCGGCGATCCGGCGCATCGACAGCGCGTCCAGGCCCTCGGCGTCGGCGATCTCGATCGCCGCGCGCACGATCTCCTCCACGGTCAGCCGCGGCCGCGGCCCGCGGCGCGGTCTGGGCTGGGCGCCCCACAGCAGCTCCAGGCTGCGCACGGGGTCGCCCGCGCCGCTGTACTCGGTGGTCACGGCTCCCATCCTCGCAGAGATCGCGCACGGCCCCGGCGGCCGGTGCGCCGCCCGGGACCTAACTCCGTATGGCGTACGTTATAGTTGGCCTGCTTACTCCGTACAACGTACAAAATTTGGAGCGGCAGATGGGCCAGCTCGCGACCGAACCGGCGATCGAGGCCGAGGGCCTGCGCAAGCGCTACGGCGACACCACCGCCCTGAACGGGGTCGACCTGACCGTCCCCGCCGGGACCGTGCACGGCGTGCTCGGCCCCAACGGGTCGGGAAAGACCACCACCGTCCGCATCCTCACCACCCTGACCAGGCCCGACGGGGGCAGCGCCCGCGTCGCGGGGCACGACGTCGTCCGCGGGGCGCGGCGCGTCCGCACCCGCATCGGCCTGGTCGGCCAGCACGCCGCCGTGGACGAGGTCCTCGGCGGCCGGCAGAACCTGGTGATGTTCGGCCGGCTCTACCACCTGGACGCCCGCGCCGCCCGGCGCAGGGCCGACGAGCTGCTGGAACGCTTCGGCCTGGCCGACGCGGCCGACCGTCCCGCCGGCAAGTACTCCGGCGGCATGCGGCGCCGCCTCGACCTGGCCGCCGGGATGATCCTCTCCCCGCCCGTGCTGTTCCTGGACGAGCCCACCACCGGGCTCGACCCGCGCAGCCGCATCGAGGTCTGGGACGCCGTGCGCGCGCTGGCCGAGGGCGGCACCACCGTCCTGCTCACCACCCAGTACCTGGACGAGGCCGACCGGCTCGCCGACGGGATCTCGGTGATCGACCACGGCCGCGTCATCGCGGGCGGCACCCCCGAGTCGCTGAAGAGCGACCTGGGCGGGGACCGCCTCGACGTCGTCGTCCGCGAGGTCGGCGACCTGCCCCGGGCCGCCGCCGTCCTCGCCCGCGTCGCCGGAACGAAGACCAGGGTCGAGGTCGACGCGGACGCGCTGCGCGCCGGGGCGCCGGTGGCCGACCGGGTCGGCGCGCTCACCGAGACCGTGCGGGCACTGGACGAGGCGGGCGTCGCCGTCGCCGACATCGGCCTGCGCCGCCCCACCCTGGACGAGGTGTTCCTGCACCTCACCGGCCGGCGGCCGGACGCCGCCACCACCCCGGACCCCGGCACCGGCACGGCCGAGCCGAGCGACCCACAGGAGGCACTGGCGTGACCACGATGACGACCCCGGCCCCGCCCGCCGCCGCCGCGGACGAGGACCCCCGCGGCCTGCGCAGGCTGCTCATGGCCGCCGGCGACTGCCGCGTCCTGACCGCGCGCGCCCTGGCGCACTGGGCCCGGCAGCCCGGCACGGTCGTCGCCGGGCTGCTGTTCCCGGTGATGGTCGTGTTGATGATGGGCTACCTGTTCGGCGGCCAGATGAACGTGCCCGGCGGCGGCGAGTACCGCGAGTTCATCATGCCCGGCATGTTCGCGATGACGATGGTCTTCGGCATCGAGACCACCTTCGCCGCGATCGCCGCCGACGCCGCCAAGGGCGTGGCCGACCGGTTCCGCACGATGCCGATGGCCTCCTCGGCGGTGGTCGTGGGCCGCGGCGCCGCCGACATGCTGCACGCCGTCGCCGCCCTGGCCGTCATGGTCGTGTGCGGCCTGCTGGTCGGCTGGCGCTGGCACGAGGGGATCGGAAACGCGCTGGCCGCGGTGGGGCTGCTCCTGCTGCTGCGCTTCGCCCTGCTGTGGGTGGGCACCTACCTCGGCCTGGTCGCCAAGGGCCCGGAGTCGATCGTGGCGGTGCAGGTCCTGGTGTGGCCGGTCAGCTTCCTGTCCAGCGCCATGATCGCGCCCAGCACGATGCCGGGCTGGCTGGGCGCCGCCGCCGAGTGGAACCCGATGTCGGCCACCATCACAGCCTGCCGCGACCTGTTCGGCGGCGCGGGCGCCGCGCCCGGCGGCTCCTGGGCGGCCGAGCACGCCCTGCCGATGGCGGTGGCGTGGCCGCTGCTGATCGTGGCGGTGTTCCTGCCGCTGTCGGTACGCCGCTACCGCGTCATGGGCCGCTGACCGCCCCGCAGGCGGGTGAAGGCTAGGAGAGGACGGCGGCGCGGTGGCGGGCCAGGGCCAGGGCCGGGTAGCAGTCCTCGGGGTAGGTCTCCGCACCGTCGAGAGCGGCGCGGAGACGCGCCCCCACCGCCGCCGCGTCGTAGGGCTGGACCACGCACAGCTCGGCCTGCATCGCCTGCCGCGCGGCGGCCATCATCGCCCGCACGTCCCCGACCACCACGATCTCGGCGGGCGCGTCGCCGTACGACAGCCGCACCGCCAGCGCGTGCAGGTCGGCGCCGCCCTCATACCGGAACTCGCAGACCAGCCGGTCGCCGTCCAGCGGCCCCTCCTGGATCAGCCACGCCTGACCGGGCGTCACCGCGCCCAGGGCGTCCGCCCACGGCGGCTCGGGCAGCCCGCGCAGCTCACCGGCCGCCTGCCCGGCCACCCGGCGGATCCCGGCCGGGCCGATCGCCGCCAGCGCCCGCAGGAACGCGCGCGTCCCCGGCGTCCCGGCCCCCCGCAGCACGGTCACCAGATCGCCCAGCGCGGCCCGCCGGCCCTGTTCGTGCGGGGCGGCCGCCTCCAGCGCGCCCAGCTGCGCGGAGGTCCACACCTCCGCCTGCAGCGCGCCGGGCAGGGCGGGCAGCTCGTCGGCCGCCCGCGCGTACGCCCCGTACACCTCGCGCAGGCCGGGCAGCATCAGCCGGGGCGGCCCGGCGGCCGTGGCGTCGGATCGGGTGGCACTCACCGGTCCAGGCTAGGCGACCCCGCGGCCCGCCCGGTCCGCAGGGGCCGCCCCGGGCCCCGTCAGGTGTTCGGGACGGTCAGGAGCGTCCGGTCCGAGCCGATCGTCCGCACCTCGAACCGGGTGATCTCCCCGGGGCTCAGCGCCGTCCCGCCCTGCAGCGTCAGCGCCGGAGGGGAGCCGGGGAACCCGTACCCCTTCGGCGGGACGGCCCAGCCCGCCACCGTGTGCGCCCGCCCCGTGCGGTCGACCGCGACCAGCTCGCACTCCAGCGGTCCCCGCACCCGGCTCAGCCGCAGCCCGACCAGGCTGCCCCACTGCTTGCGCTCGGTCGCGACCTGGCCGCTGACCCCGGTGCCCGCGTCGGTGGCCGCGACCGGGCGGCCGTTGCGGAACAGCGCCTCCACCCCGCTCTCCACCACCGGCGGCGTCTCCTCCCGGTCCGCGCCGACCGTGACGCCCAGCCCCGCCGCGCCGCCCATCAGCACCAGCCCCGCCGCCACGCCGACCAGCGCCTGCGACATCCGCCGGCGGCGGTCCAGCCTCCGGCGGCGCAGCAGCAGATCGGTCACCACGGCCGGATCGGGCCGCACCGGCGGCGCCGGATCCGCGTCCTCCCCGGGGGCGGACCCCCAGACCCCCAGGGCTCCGCCCGAAGAGCCGTCGGAGGCGATCGGCGGCAGGCCGTCCAGCGAGGCGGCCAGGCCGCGCAGCGCGCCCAGCTCCTCCCGGCACGCCGGGCAGACGGTCAGATGCGACTCGAACGCGCGGCGGTCCGGCTCCTCGAGCAGGCCCAGGGCGTAGGCGCCCACATCGGTGTGCTGGATGATCGCGTTCACGGTGTCACCCCCCTCTCCTCCAGGGCGACCCGCAGCGCCCTGAGCGCGTAGTACACCCGGGACTTGACCGTGCCCACGGGGATGCCGAGGGACGCGGCGGCCTCGTTGACCGAGCGGTCCCGGAAGAAGGTCTCGTTGAGGATCTCGCGATGCGCGGGGGACAGCGACAGGAGGGCTTCGGAGACGACCACGGAGCGCAGAAGATCCTCCAACCCGTCGGGGGCGCGCAGGTTCTCCAGCGGGCCCTCGCCCGCCTCCTGCGGCCGGGCGTTCTTGCGGCGCTGGTCGTCGATCACGATCCGCCGCGCCACCGTGGCCAGCCAGGGGAGCAGGGACGTGGCGTTGGCGTCCAGCTGGTGCGCGCTGCGCCAGGCGCGGATCATGGTCTCCTGCACCACGTCCTCGGCCCAGTGCCGGTCGCCGCCGGTCAGCCGCAGCACGAACGACAGCAGCGGCCGGCCGTACACCCGGTACAGCTCGTTCACCAGGACCTGGTCGTCCACGGTGTCGCCGGGGCGCGGGCCGCGGAACCAGCTCCAGGGCCCGGCCGCGGGGGTGCGCGCCTTGGCGCGGGCCGCCGGAACGGTCGTCGGGGATCTGTGGGCCATCGGGGGTCTCCGGCTGTGGGTGCGGGGGTAGCGGGGTGCGGGGGAGCGGAGGAGCTGGGGGTGCTCGGCTGCCGGCTCAGGACCCCGGGGAGGCGCCCGAGCCCTGGCCTCCGCTGCCGGGGCCGTAGCCGGGCGGGACGGGGATCCCCGCGTCGAAGCCGGCCTTGGCTCCGTTGGGCCGGGCGGCGAACCACGCCCCGCCCATGCCCTGCCCGGCCGCGTCGCCCGGCGCGGTGTCCCTGGCCGAGCGGTACAGCGGCCAGCCCGCCAGCGTGACCTGCAGCGTGCCGTCGGGACGCCTGACCCTGCCCACCGCCGCCTGGTTCACCCCGCCGCTGGCCCGCAGGGTGGGCGTCCACCGCACCGGCGGCCACATGCGGGCGCAGGCGGCCCCGCAGGCGCTCAGGGACGGCCGGGCGCGGTCCCGGTCGTAGCGGTAGAGGGTGCGGCCGGCGCTGTCGACCACGACGTTGCCGAGCGGTCCGGCCGAGTTGACGTGCAGGCGGGTGACGGCGACCGGCGACCCGTCCCCGGGGACCCCGTCGCCCGGGGCGGCCGACGGCGGGGCGCCCTTGGCCGGCTTGCCGTAGCCGTCGCCGTTCTCCAGCGCGCTCAGCGGGACGCTGCCGTAGGCCGAGCAGGCCGTCAGCGTGGCGCCCGCCACCGCCGCGAGGCTGGCCGGGGCGGCCCGTCGCCGGAGTGTCATGGGCGGCTTCCTTCCGGGTTACCAGGGGTGCCTGTCGGGAGGCTGTACGCGGCTGCGGCGCGCGGGGTTCAATGCCGGAGGGCGGGACCGGCGCCGGTCGGCCCCGGTCCAGGCCGATTGACCGGCTTATTCGCGTTTCGCCCTTACTTGTTCGCGAGGTTTTGCTTACCTGGGCGACCAATGGGCCGCCGCCCTCGTCCAAAGGGGCGTTCGACGGCATCACACGACGGCAGGAGGAGGTGCCCCCGGAGCGACCGCAGAAGCATCGCGGAGGTCCTTCGTACGAGGCGAACACTCACTCCGCAACTGGAGCGAATGAGGGCAACCGGCCCGATTCGCTCGAAGGACCGAGAGGCGATCGGGAGTGAACGGGAACGGACTGGTCTACCGGCTGCTTCTGGCCGTGGACATCCAGGCGTACAGCAAGCGGACCACCCGCGAGCAACTGCAGGCGCAGCACCTGCTGACCCGGGCGCTGGACCGGGCCGCCTCGGGCATCGGCCTGGAGCGCGCCCGCTGGGACAAGCAGGTCGGCGGCGACGGCGAGCTGGCCACCCTGCCCGAGGGCGTCGACCCCGCCCCCGTGGCCGGCGACTTCGTCATCGCGCTGGCGTCCGAGCTGCGCGAGGTCAACGGCGGGCGGGACGGCGGCCCGCCGCTGCGGGTGCGGCTCGCCCTCCACCACGGCACCATGACCGCGGGGCCGTTCGGGCCGGCCGGCGACGCGCCCATCGTGGTGCAGCGCCTGCTGGACTCGGCGCCGCTGCGCCGGCTGCTGATCGACGACCCCGAACGCGACGTGGCCTACGTCGTCTCGGAGTCGCTGTACGGCGACGTCGTGCGCACCGGGTTCTGCTCGCTGCCGCCCGCGGCGTTCCAGGCCGTCAAGGTCACCGCCAAGGGCACGGCGTTCCGGGGCCACATCCTCACCGGGCGCGCCGAGGGCGGCGGTGCGCGGCCCCGCGGGGAACGGCGAGGAGAGAGGGGCGGGCCGGGCGACCGGCCCGCCCTTCCCCCCGGCGCCCGCGTCCTCGACTTCCCCCAGCTGGCGCGGCAGCGCGCCTGACCCGCGGGCGGGGCCGGGAAGGATGATCCGCCGGGCGGGGTTGTGCCGTTCGACACCCGACGTACGGCGACGGAGGAGGCCCCGCATGGCGGACGAGACGGCACTGGCGAAACTGGTGGCCGGACGCGACCTGGGCGTGCTGGCGACGATCAAACGGGACGGGCGCCCCCAGCTGTCCACCATCAACTACCACTACGACGAGGGGCGCCGGCTGGTCCGGATCTCGATCACCGACGACCGGGCCAAGGCGCGCAACCTCAGCCGCGACCCCCGGGCCAGCCTGCACGTCAGCGCGCCCGACGGCTGGTCCTGGGCGGTCGCCGAGGGCGACGCCGAGCTGTCGCCGGTGGCCGCGGACCCGCACGACGCCGCCGTCGAGGAGCTGATCGAGCTCTACCGCGACATCCGCGGGGAGCACCCCGACTGGGACGACTACCGGCGCGCGATGGTCGCCGACCGGCGCCGGGTCATCCGGCTGCGCGTCGCGCGCCTCTACGGCCAGCCCCCGCAGGGCTGACCCGTCCCGCCGCGGCGCACGCGGGTACCACGGGCGGGGTAGCGGGGCGCGGCCCGGCTACCCCGCCCGTCGTAGGGGTGATGCCGCCGGTGATGCGATGCCCCCGGCGGGACCGTCCCGGCACCGTCGGCGGTATGACGACGACACAGCGCACGCCCATCACGCCCGTCACCCCCGGCACCGCCGCGAACTCGGCCGTGCCCACCGCGCGAGAGCGCGCCGGTCGTACGCGCGCGCCGGCCCGCGCCAGGTTCACGCCGCGGACCCGCAAGGCGATCCTGCTCCTGCACGTGATCAGCTCGATGACCTGGCTCGGCCTGGACGTCGGGCTGCTGGCGCTCAGCATCACCGGATCCCTCAGCGACGATCCGGTCACCCTGCGGGCCGCCTACCTGTCCATGAACATGCTGGGCGACACCGTGCTGATCCCGGCGAGCCTGCTCGCGCTGGTCACCGGGGTGCTGCTGGGCGTGGGCACCAAGTGGGGCCTGGTCCGGTACACCTGGGTGCTGACCAAGCTGGTGCTCACCGTCGTGACGGCCGCGCTGACCGTGGTCGCGCTGCGCGCGAGCCTGAACGAGGCGGCCGCCGGGGTGCTGGCCGCGCGGCCCAGCGCGGGCGACGCCGCCGACGGCCTGCTGTTCGCACCGGTGGTGTCGCTCACCTGCTACACCTTCATGACCGTGCTGTCGATCTACAAGCCGTGGGGACGGATCCGCCGGGGCCGCCGCGCCGCGGGCGCCTGACCGCCGTGCACCGGGTCCACCCCCTAATATCCCGGTATGGCGGAAGTGGCCTCCCGCGACGGGGCGTGGACCTTCGACGGCGAAGTGGTGCGGATCGTGCCCGGGCACGACCGCTCGGTGCACAAGCTGCGCAAGGCCCTCGGCGAGCTGGTCGTGCCGCTGCGGGCGGTCCGGGGCGTGGCGTACGAGCCGGGGCGCAAGGGCGGGCGGCTGCGGCTGCGCCTGCGGGACGGCGCCGACCCCCTCAGCCAGGCCGTCGCCGGAGGGCTCCCCGACTCCGCCGACCCGTACACGCTGGCCATCCCCTCCGACCGCGTCGGAGCGGCCGAGTTCTTCGTCGACGACGTGCGCAACTCCCTGCTGGTGTGGGAGGTGCCCGAGGGGCCGTGCGACCGCTACCTGATGCCGGGACCGGGCGTGCCGCTGACCGCCGGCGCCGGGGACGGCGCCGCTTCCTTCGACGGCGAGCGGGTCCGCCTGGAGTGGAACTGGATGGCCAGCGGCGCGAAGACGGCCGCGGGCACGCAGGTGTTCGAGCTGAAGGACCTGGTGGGCGTGGAATGGGGCCGCCAGTCCGGGATGGGGTACGGGTACCTGCGCTTCAGGCTCCGCAACCCCGGTCCCGACCGGTCGCCGGACGAGGACACCCGCGCCCTTTCCTGGGGGATCCAGAAGGAGGGCGGGACCACGGCGCTGCTCGCCGCCGCCGTGCTGGCCCGGCTTCCGCACCCGGTCGGCTCGGCGCTCCCCGCCGCGGCCGCGGACGACAAGCCCGTCCTGGAGAAGGCCCCCGACGCCGGCGCCGCCGACCCCGACGCCATGCTGCGCAGGCTTCGCGAGCTCGGCGAGCTGCACCGCGAGGGCGTGCTCACCGACGAGGAGTTCACCGCCGCCAAGCGCACCCTGCTGGGCATGTGACCCCGGTCCGGGGTGGAGGATCCTGACCCCCGGGAGAAGATCCTTCACCTCGGGTGAGGGATGGGCACTCCCGGTCCCGTGAACGAGTGCTTTCCAGCCCGCGCCTTCCGTGCCACCCTGACGGCACTCCGACCACGGGAGGCACGGCGATGTGCGACGAACCGGCGCTACCGCCCGCCGTCCAGGACGCCCTCCGCGAGTACCGGCGGCTCCTGGACGAGCACGGCCCCGCCTGGGGCGAGGACCCGATCACCTACGTCAAGCAGATCGAGACCAGCGCCTACCTGATGAACGAGCAGGCGTTCTGGCTCACCTGCATGAACCAGGTCGCCGAGCGCCACCCCGGCGCCCGCGACGCCGAGTTCGAGGCCCGCATGCGCGAGCTGGACGTCCACGAGATCATCCGCGACGCCCTCGGCGGGCAGGTCCTGGACAACCTCGCGGCCCTCCGCCTCACCCCCGGCGGCGCCTCCCTCGACGCCCGTCCCCAGACCGTGCTCGACGGCGGCGAGGCCGGGGACGGCGCCGCGTTCCGCACCGGCCTGCTCCTGGACTCCTCCCGCGACGAACCCGCCACCGTCCACGTGAACGACGAACCCCACCACGTGCCGCCGCGCGGAGCCCGCCTGATCTCGATCGCCCCCGGCGACGCCCTCACCGTGGACGGCGGCGACATTCCCCTCGGCGCCCTCGTCCGGGCCGTGCCCTCGGCCACCCTCCGCCTCCGCGCCGGCATGCCCTGCCGCTGGTCGGTGATCGGCGAGAACGGCCAGGGCTGGTACCCCGACGGCGCCCCGCCCAGGCTCGACTCCCACCGCACGCCCTACTTCCACGGCGACGACCTCCTCCTGCGCGTCCCCGCCGAGCCGCTCACCGTACGCGTTACCCGCGGCATGGAGTACGGCACCGAGGAGCGCACCCTCACCCCCGTACCCGGTACCGGCACCGTTCTGGAACTGACGCCGGAGCGGCTCTACGACGCCGCCGCCCAGGGCTGGTACGGCGGCGACATGCACGTCCACATGAACTGGACCGGCGACACGGTCGGCACCCCGGCGCAGGCCGCCGCCGTCCAGCACGGCGAGGACCTGCACGTCCTCAACCTCGTCGCCGGCAACGTCGCCTCCGAACGCGTCTACGACCGCGAAGCCCTCGAACACTGGGCCGGGCAGGACCTCCCCTGGTCAGACGCCGCCCACATCGCCCGCCTCGGCGTCGAGTACCGCAACGACATCCTCGGCCACCTCTACGCCTTCGGCGTCCGGCGGCCGCCCCGCCGCTACCACACCGGCTTCCTCGACACCGCCGACTGGCCGCCCAACGCCGAAGGTTGCGCCGAACTCCGCGAACTCGGCGCCGTCCTGGGCTACAGCCACCCCTTCCACGTCCCCATCGGACCCGACGCGCCCCCCGCCGCCGCCCTCACCGCCGGCCGCAACTGCTCGGCCCGCGAGATCGTCGTGGACGCCGCGCTCGGCCTCATCGACAGCCTCGACGTGCTCAACCACTCCTCCGTCCACACCACCGCCGTCGTCTACCGGCACCTGCTGGGCGCGGGCAACGTCCTGGCCGCCACCGCCGGCACCGACGCGATGCTCTCCTTCTGCCGCCGCGGCAACCAGTCCAGCCCGCCCGGCTGGGAACGCGTCTACGCCCGCGTCGAGGGCGACCTCACCGCCGAGTCGTTCGCCGAGGCCGTCCGCTGCGGCCGCACCTTCGCCACCACCGGCCCCTGGCTGGAACTGGAGGTGGACGGCCTCGGCCCCGGGGACGTCCTGGACACCCTTCCCGGCGACCACGTCACCGCCACCGCCACCGCCATCGGCCCCGAGGTCACCCGGCTGGAGATCCGCACCGCCGAACGCGTCGTCGCCGAGGGCCCGCCACCCCGGATCACCGCGCGGATCGAGCTCGGCGAGCCCACCTACGTCGTCGCCGTCGCCTCCGGCCCGCGGCACCCGCGCTCGTTCCACCACACCGGCGCCTACGCCCACACCAGCCCGGTCTACATCGACCTCGGCGGCGACCAGGTCGCCCGCGAATCCGACCTGCGCTGGTGCCTGGACTACCTCGACCGCTGGGAGGAACTCCTGCGCGCCCAGGGCCGGTTCGACGCCGGCGGCCAGCTCACCGACCACCTCGACCTGATCGACCGGGCCCGCGGCGTCTACCGCGACCGCCTCCGCAGGCCCCGCCGCGCCCGGCGCGGCTGAACATGGCTGAACGAGGCTGGAAAAGGTGCGAGCGGAGAGCACCCCGCAGTTCTCTCCGCTCGCACGTCCTCGGACGGCCCCTCCTCAGTCGAGGTCGGGGCCGTAGACCTCCCACAGCTCCCCGGCGAAGAAGCGGCCGAACGACACCAGGGCCGCGGGACCGCCGGGCCCCGCCGTGCGGAAGGTGGTCAGCTGGCGGGCGAAATCCGTCAGCTGGATGTGCAGCACGCCCGCGCCCAGCACCACCGCCCCCTCGGGGACCGCCCCCTTGGCGGCCTCCTCGACCGCTTCCTCGTCGGCGTGGCCGTCCAGCAGGTGGACGTACAGCGTCGAGGTGTCGGGCCAGATCCGGGTCGGCGGACCGTGCAGCACGTTCTTGTGACCGATGAGGGTGCGGGGCCGGCCCCGGTCGTCGGCGAAATGCAGCCGGTACTTCATCAGCCGGCGCTCCTCGGCGCCCCCCGGCGCGAAGAGGTTGAACCAGCCCCGCTGGACGGGCCGCCGGCCCCCCTGGCCGGCGGCGTCCACCCATCCCTCGGCCCGCGCGGTGTGCTCGGGCTCGGCCAGGAACCGATCCACGTCGTCGGCGGTGATCGTGAGCCGGAACGAGAACCGCTCGCGGCCCTCGTCCAGCTCACCCGCCCGCGGATCGGTCGCCCCCCAGGAGACGAACCCCTTCATCTCCTCGGTGAACGACAGCGACGTACGGCCGGACGACGCCTCCGGGGACGTTCCCCCGGTCCCCGTCGGCGCCCCCGAATCCGTGCCGTACGCCTTGCCGCCCACCGCCCCGCCGGGCGAGCCGGTCCCCGTGACCGGCTCGGCCCCCGTGTCGGCGGGGCGGGACATCCCCTCCAGGATCCGCGTGGCCATGCGGTCGGCCATCGCGGCGATCGTGAGCGAGGGGTTCGGCCCCACCGGCCCCGGCATCGCCGCCCCGTCGGCGATGTACAGGCCGGGGAAGCCGAACACCTCCCCGAAGGCGTCGCAGACGCCCTCGACCGGGTGCCGCCCCATCGGGGCGCCGCCCAGCGGATGAACGGTGACCACGCGCTTGCGGAACCACGCCGGGTTGTCGGCGTACTCGGCGCCCAGCACGTCGGCGATGCCCTGCATCGTCGTGCGCAGCCGCTCGAAGTGCGCCGCGCTGGTCTCGACCGTCCAGTCGGCCGCCAGCCGCCCGTCCTTGAGCGCCAGCCGCCCGTCGGCGGTGTCGCGGCCCATGCCCAGCAGCGGCAGCGAGCTCACCGACAGCGCCCCGTCGCCGATCAGGTCCGCCAGCTCCTTGGACAGGTTGGTGTCGGGCGCGCCGGAGAAGAACTCGGTGAACCGGTTCCACAGGAACTTCACCGCCCGGTCGATCTGGTCGCCCAGGTCGAACGGCTGCACCATCCAGTCGACGAACGCCGGGTAGCCGCCGTCCTGGATGTAGGCGCCGCGGCCCGCGCCCGGATGGCCGTCCAGCTCGTCGGGCAGCCGGATCGCGCTGGTGATCACCGGGCCGCGGCTGGCGTCCAGCGGCCGCACCCGGTTGCGGTCGCGCGCCTTCAGCAGGAACGTCAGCAGGTCGCCGTTGCCGCAGAACCGCGAACCCAGCGCCGGGCTGAGCCCGGGGAACGCCGTGCGCGACTTCAGCAGCAGGAACGTGGTGCCGTAGGTGCCCGCGCCCAGGATCAGCCGGTCGCAGGTGATGGTGCGGACCGGCGGCTTCTTCCCGGCCCTGCGCTCGGGGTCGTGGTGGACGTAGTCGACCTCGTACCCGCCGCGAGGCCGCGGCCGGATCGCCTTCACCTCGTGCGAGGTGCGCAGGTCCGCGCCGTGGAACGCGGCCGCCGACAGGTAGTTGTGGTCGAGGGAGTTCTTCGAGCCCTCGTTGCAGCCGATGTCGCACTCGCCGCACAGCCGGCAGGTGCGCCGCCCGCCGCCGTGCAGGTTCCCGTAGCCGGGATCGACGATCGGCAGGCTGACGCCCGGCGCGGCGCCGCGCTCGGGGGCGAAGCCGACCGCCAGCGGCGGCAGCGCCCAGTTGAGGCCGAGTTCGGCGGCGGCGTCCTGCATCGCGTGCGTCTTGGGGGAGTCGTCGAACGGGGCGCGGTCCAGCGGGTACGGCGTCGCGCCCATCATCTCCTCGACCCGGTCGTAGTACGGGTCGAGGTCGTCGCGCGTCACCGGCCACGGCTCGTGCCCGCCGTCCAGGCCCTCGTTGACGAACCACCGCTCGTCCTTGCGCAGCAGCACGTTGGCGTAGATGAGCGAGCCGCCGCCCAGGCCGGAGGAGACGACCGAGTCGCAGCCCTTGAAGCTCCACACGTCGAACATGCCGTACAGCCCGGCCGAGGGGTCCCAGAACGCCCGGCCCATCTCCGAGGGCGAGCGTGGGAACGACCCGGGCGGGTAGGGCTGGCCGCGCTCCAGCAGCACCACCGACCGGCCGGCCTCGGCCAGCCGGTAGGCGGCGACCGACCCGCCGAACCCCGAGCCGACGACGACGGTGTCGGCGTGCTCGGCGGCCACGTGCTCGGTCATCGTCATGCGGCCTTCCGGTCGGTGCCGTGCTTCTGGAAGTGCGCGAGGATCCTCGGGTAGACCCGCTCGTGGGCGTTCTTGCCGAGGATCGGGTCGATGTGGCCGTAGCCCGGCAGCACCTCCAGCTCGTGCCGGCCCGGCACGACCTTCGACAGCAGCGCGTGGCAGACCACGTTGGAGTCGGTGAAGATCCGGTTGTGGTCGCCGGTGGTGAACAGGATCGGCGTGGTGATCTTTGAGGCGCGGGCCAGGAAGTTGGTCGGCAGCGCCTTCAGCCTCGGATCGCGCGGGTCGTAGCGGACCGCCCGGCCGGCCTTCACCATCTTGCGGATGTGCCGGTAGTAGTGGACGGTCGAGGCGCCGTTGATGTCGGCGAGCCGGTCGTGGGTGTGGGTCTCGGGCGCGAGGTTCTCGTGCATGAAGAACCCGGGCCGGCCGCTCGCCCACATGAAGCTCTGCATGTGGCAGGCCGACTCCTTGCACTCGGGATGGAACGCCGAGATGACCTGGGACATCAGCCACCGGCCGCTCAGCTTCGGCGCCTCGGTGAAACGCGGGTCGATGTAGGGCGAGCCGAGGACGTAGTCGGCGAAGTTCGGGCCGATCGCCATCTTGACCTTCGACCACGACGGCACCCGCGGCGTCAGGGAGACGCTGTTGACGACCAGGCTGGCCAGGTCGTCCTCCACCGCGCCGCCGAACAGGCTCATGCTGAACGACAGCGCGCCCAGGCAGTGCGCGAAGACGTGCACCCGGCGGTCGCCGATGTGGCGGCGCAGCTCGGCCATCGCGGCCGGGTAGTCGAACAGCGCGATGTCGTCGAGCGAGTAGCGGCGCCCGCCGGTGTTGTACGGGAAGCGGTTGCTCATCCGGAAGTCGAGCGCCCACACGTCGCCGAAGCCGTTGTCCAGCAGGTAGCTCACCATGTTGTAGATCTCCGGCATGGTGAACAGGTCGCTGGAGGAGGTGAGCCCGTGCATGAGCAGGACGACGTCGTCGCTGTCCTCGCGGTGGAAGCGGGACAGGGTGAGCAGCAGGTCGTCCTCGGTCGTGAACGGGTGCAGCGACACTTCGGCGTCCGTGACGCCCTCGGGCGAGAAACGTCGGATTCGGCGTGCCATGTCTCTGTCCTCCCGGCTGAATGACGGTCCAACGATGGCAGTCGCGTACGACGGCGCGGCATCGTGGAAAACCCGTATTCGCGCCCCGCGGTACGTGGTGCCCGTGTGGAGTGAGAGTCCGTTTTCGACCTGACGGTTCATTCTCGTCCGGATCTTGGCACGAATCTGTGCCGCCTGGCACGGTCCCGCCGCCGTTCCGCAAGGCCGCGCAACGAAGATCACATCGGCCGGCGGATCACCCGGGCCGCCCGGACCGTCCGGACCGCCCGGCGGAACGGGTCGCGGGGCTCAGGAGTCGCGGTCGCCGGGGCGCCCGTTCAGCACCGTGACGACGCCGACCCGCGAGCTCACCCCGAGCTTGCCGAAGACCCGCGACAGATGGGTCTCCACCGTGCGGACGCTGAGGAACAGCTTCTCGGCCACCTGCTGGTTCGTGCAGCCCTCCGCGACCAGCGTGGCGATCTCGTACTCGCGGGGGGACAGCCCGAACGGCTCGTCGCCCCGTCCGCCCCGGCGCGGCGAGGCCACCCGCACCCCGAGGCGGCGCTGCTCCCGGACGGTCTGCGCCAGCAGCGCCCGCGCCCCGCACCACTCGAACAGCTCCGCGGCGGCCCGCAGCCGCTCGCGCGCCGGGTCGCGCTCACCGGCGGCCTGGTACGCCAGCCCCGCGGCAAGCTCGGCACGGCCCGCCTCCAGCCGGCGCCCGGCCGACAGCAGCAGCCGGCCGCCCTCGGCCGCCAGCGAGGCCGCCGCGGCCGGATCGGACGGGCGTGCCGCGTGCGCCTGCGCGAGCCGCACCATCCCCGCGTCGGCCGATCCCCCGATCCCGCCGAGCATCTCGGCGATCTCCGCCCAGCGGCCGGGCTCGCCGTCCTTCTCCCGGGCCGCCTCGACCTGGGCCAGCATCTCCGCGCAGCACAGCAGCGTGGACGGGTCGAGCTGCGGCGCGGTCGGATCGCCGCACGCCTCCAGCGCGGCGACCGCGCCCTCCTCGGCGCGGCCCGAGTTGACCAGCGCGACGCCGAGGGCGAACCGGGCCATCGCGCCCCACCACTCGCCGGCGCCGAGGTCGCCGGCCACCGCCTCCTCGCCCAGCCGCAGCGCCCGGTCGTGGTCGCCCTGCCACGTCGCGACCAGGCACTGCTGGGTCAGCCCGAACACCAGCGTCTCGCCGGAGCGCACCAGCCGGGCCGTCTCGGTGGCCTCCTCGGCCGCGTCCGCCGCCTCGGCCAGCCGCCCCAGCAGCGTGTACAGCCTCGCCTGCGCGTTCAGCAGATAGGTGATGTAGGGCACCTGGCCGGTGGAGCGCGCGATGGCGATGCAGCGCTCGAGCCGGCGCCGCGCGTGGTCGTACCGGCCCAGCATGACCTCGGCCCAGCCCAGCCAGGGGACGTGGTCGAGGGCCTCGGCGATGTGGCCGTCGGGGGACTCGGCGTACACCGCGTCGGCGGCCTCGGCGAGGGCGATCGCGTCGTCCACCCGCCCGGCCCCGTAGGCCGGCATCACCCGCAGCGAGGCGACCGCGACCCGCAGGCCCGGCTCCCAGCCGGGCGCGTTCTCCGGCATCCGGTCCAGCACCGCCTGGGCGCCGCGGATGTCGAGGCGCATCAGCCGGTCGGCGACCAGCCGGGTGCGCAGCAGCACGGCGGCGGGCGCCTGCGGGTCGGGGATGCGGTGCAGCTCGTCCAGCACCAACGCGCGGGCCTGCTGGTGGCGCTGCAGCTGCCGCTCGATCACCGCGCACATCTGGACGGCGCGGGCGCGGCGGGCATGGTCGTCGGGGGGCAGCAGCCGCAGCAGTGTGCGGGCCGTCTCCTGGCCCTCCACCAGCTGCCCGCTGACCGTCTGCGCGTGCGCCAGCTCGGCCAGGAGCCGGACGTGCGGGGGCCGCCCGCCGTCCTCGCCCGTGTCGAGCCCGGCCTCCGCCGGGTCGGGGTCCTCGGGCATCAGGCGCAGCGCGGCCTTCAGCCAGTGCGCGGCGGTGGCCGGTGCCTGCGGCGCCACCGTGCGGGCCGCCTCGACCAGCGTCGCGATCGCCTGCTGGTCGCCGTAGCCGGCCGACCGCTCCACGTGGTGGGCGCGCAGCGTCGCCGGGGCGCCCAGGTCGCCCAGATGGCGGGCGATCCGCGCGTGCGCGCCCAGCCGCCACCCGGCGGCGGCCGAGCCGTACACCACGTGCCGGACCAGCGGGTGGCGGAAGCGGAACCGGCCGGCGGAGGCGGGCCGCACCACGTCGCGGGCGGCCAGGTCGTCCAGCGCGGCCAGCGCCCGGTCTTCGGCGATCTCCGCCCCGGCGGCGGCCAGCGCGGGCTCGAACTCGTCGGCGGCGACCGCGGCGGCCCGCGCCACCAGCAGCGCGGTCTCGTGCAGCCCGCTCAGCTCGACCCGCAGCGCGGTGCGGACCGCGGGCGGCAGTTCGGTGATCTCACCGAGGTCGGGCAGCGCGCCCCAGGGCTCGGCGACGGCCTCCTCGGCCGGGGACGGCTCGGCGCCGTCGCGCCCGCCCGGGCGGCGGGCCAGCGCCTCCAGGTAGAACGGGTTGCCGCCGCTGGCCTCGTACAGCGCCTGGCAGCGGGACCGCGACACCTCCGGGCCCAGGAACTGCTCGACCTCCTCGCGCGTGAACGGGTCGGCGGTGACGCTGACGCCGTGCTCGCCGGCGATGTCGACCAGCGTGGCCAGCCGCGCCGACGCCTGCGCGGGACGGTAGGCGACGCCGATCAGGACCCGGGCGCGCGGCGGATGGCGGACCAGGTAGCCCAGCAGCTCGATCGAGGCGTCGTCGGCCCAGTGCACGTCGTCGAGCAGGAGCATGAGGCCGTTGTCGGAGGCCAGCTCCTCGAGGAGATGGCGCACGGCGCGGTGCAGGTGGTAGCGGGCCACGCCCAGCGGCTCCGCGTCGGCCGCCGGCTCGCCCGGTGCCGCCCCGCCGGGCGCGGGGCCCTGGACGCCGGCGTCGGACGCGGGGGAGTGCGCGGCACCGGCCAGCGCCGGGAACACCGTCGACAGCAGCCGCGCGGTGGCGGGATTGAGCGCCGGGCGGCTGCGCTCCAGCCGGTCGTCGAGGGCGTCGACCAGGGCGCCGAAGGGCATCTGCTGCTCGAACTCGGCGGCGCGCCCGGCCAGCACGGGCAGCGAGCGGGCGCCGGCCGCCGCGGCCAGCTCGCCCAGCAGCCGGGTCTTGCCCGCGCCCGGATCACCCGACAGCGCCAGGAAGCGGAAGGAGCCTCCGAACGAGGCGTCGAGTGCCTGGTCCAGGACGCGGAGCGCCGTCCGCCGCCCGACGAGCGGGGCGCCGGCGGGCAGGCCTTCCGCGTTCCGGTCCGCGCGACCCTCCATGTCCACACCCCAACAGTGACAGGCGGTCGATGCGCCGTGATCGTTCTACTTGCGTGACTACCGGGTGTCGCCGGGGACATAGTACTGATCTCCCGATAACGGGAGCCGGTCGCGAGCGCGCCCGCGGCGGGCCGCCGCACCGGTCCGTCCCGGTCTCCCACCGTGCCACCGGTCATGTGCTATGAACCGTCATCGGTGGCGCCGTGTCAACAGGGGCGCCCCAAACGGTCGTACGGACGTGCCGCCTATCCTCGCAGCCGCGCCCACGATCTGCGGGGCGAATCGGCCACCCGGCTGAGGGCCACCAGCGCCGCCGGGGGACGCCCGGCGCGCTCGCCGTCCAGCCGCCGCATGAACGCGAGCTGCTCCAGCGACGGCGGCCCCACCGCCAGGCTGCGCCGCGTCGCGGTGGGGGCGTCGGCCTGACCGGTGCCGACCAGGTACGCCGCCGACATCGACCCTGTCCGGCCCACGCCCGCGCCGCAGTGCACGAACACCGGCCCCCGGGCGCCCCGCACCACCGCCAGGAAACGCGCCACCTGGCCGGCGGCGGGCGGCTGGCCGTCGCGCACCGGCAGCCGCACGACCGTGAGCCCGGCCTGCCCGGGGACCTCCAGCGCGGCCGGGGACAGCCGCTCGGCGCGCAGGTCGACCACCGTGCGGACGCCGAGCCCGGCCAGCCTCCGGTACCCCTCGGCGCTGGGCGCGGCGCCCCGCCACACGCGGTCGTCGACCCGGGCGAAGTGGCCGATGCCGGGCACCCGCGGCGGCCCGCCCTGCTCCTGGGCGTGCGCGGCCGCGCGCTCGCTCGTGCGGCACGCCTGGCTCATGGCGAGGATGACCAGGCTCACCACCGCCCAGACCAGCGCGTACACGGCCGCCCCGCCCAGGAGCAGCCTGCCGGTCGTGCGCGCCAAGGCAGTGAGCCGCATCCGGCGAGCATAACCGCGTCGCCGCAGGCAGTCAGGCGAGCCGGGCGGCGGCTTCCGCCCAGGCGGCGGTGCCGCCGGACGGCTCGTACCGGCGCAGCGGCTGGGTCGCGGCGACCAGCGCGCGCATCTCGGCCAGCCCGCCGACGGCGCCGTGCGCCCGCGCCTGCACCAGCACGTTGCCCAGCGCCGTGGCCTCCACCGGACCGGCGATCACGGGCCGCCCGCAGGCGTCGGCGGTGAGTCGGCACAGCAGGTCGTTGCGGCTGCCGCCGCCGACCAGGTGCACCACCTCGACCTCCCGGCCCGACAGCCGCACCGCCTCCCGCAGCGTCGTCCGGTGCGCCAGCGCCAGGCTGTCCAGCACGCACCGCACGATCTCCGCGCGCGTGGCCGGCTCGGGGAACCCGCGCCGCGCGCAGTGCGCGGCGATCCGGGCGGGCATGTCGCCCGGCGGCAGGAACTCCGGGTCGTCGGGGTCGATCAGCGAGCGGCGCGCCGGGACGTGCTCGGCCTCGGCCAGCAGCGCGCCCAGGTCGGGCGACCCCCAGGCGCGCAGCGACTCCTGCAGCGGCCACAGCCCCATGACGTTGCGCAGGTAGCGGACCGTGCCGTCGACCCCGCCCTCGTTGGTGAAGTTGGCCTTGCGGCTCTCCTCGCTCAGCACGGGCGCGGGCAGCTCCACGCCGACCAGCGACCACGTGCCGCAGGAGATGTAGCCGAAGCGGTCCCCGGCGGCCGGGACGGCGGCGACCGCGGAGGCGGTGTCGTGGGAGCCGACCGCCGTCACCGCCAGGTCCCCCGGGAGGCCGGTCTCCGCGGCCACATCCGGCCGCGGCGTCCCGATCACCTCGCCCGGCCCGCGCAGCTCCGGCAGCAGCCCGCCGGGAAGGCCGAGCCGGTCCAGGAGCGGCCGCGACCACGTCCCGTCGCGGACGTCCAGGAGCCCGGTGGTGGAGGCGTTGGTGCGCTCGGCGCCGACCTTGCCGGTCAGCCAGTACGCCAGCAGGTCGGGGACCAGCAGCAGGGTGCGGGCCCGGTCCAGGCCGGCCCCGGCCGCCACCAGCTGGTAGACGGTGTTGAACGGCAGGAACTGCAGCCCCGACACCTGGTAGAGCAGGTCGTCGCCCACCTCGGCGCGGACCCGCTCCATCACCCCGTCGGTGCGGGCGTCGCGGTAGTGCACGGGGTTGCCGAGCAGGTCGCCGTTCCCGTCCAGCAGGCCGTAGTCGACCGCCCACGAGTCGATGCCGGCCGACACCAGGCCGCCGGGGGTGGCGGACGCGGCGCCGCGCAGGCCGTCGAGCACGTTGCCGTACAGGCCGAGGACGTCCCAGTGCAGGGTGCCGTTGGCGCGCACCGGGCGGTTGGGGAAGCGGCGCACCTCGGTGAGGTCGAGCGTGCCCGGGCCGATCCGCGCGGTCATCACGCGCCCGCTGGAGGCGCCGAGGTCGACGGCCGCGAAGGTGGGGGTGGTCATGAGCGTGGTGCCTGTTCGTTGGGTTTCAGGTGACGACGAGGACTTCGAGGGTGCGCGGGCCGTGCACGCCCTCGACCCTGGACAGCTCGATGTCGCTGGTGGCGGACGGCCCGGAGACGAAGGTCAGCGGACGGTGCGGATCGAGGCGTTCGAGGGCCTCGGGGACGTCGGCGGCGACCTGGGCCGCCTCGACGACGATCAGGTGATAATCGGGGACCAGCGACAGGGCGCGCGGGCCCTGGCCGGGGCCGTGGTCGAGCACGATCGTGCCGGTCTCGGCGATCGCGACGGCGCAGCCGGTGACCGCGCCCGCGAGGCCGTCCAGGTCGGCGACGGCGGGGTCGCGGGCCAGCCGCGCCTCGTCGAGGCCGGAGGTCCACGCGGCGGGCAGGCCGGCGGGGGCGCCGACGACCCCGGGACGGGCCGACAGCGCCTCGGCGACCGCGCCCGGCAGCTCGGCGGCGGTCACCGTCCGGACCTCGGCGCGGTAGTGGGCCACCCGCTCGGCGAACAGCTCCAGGATCCCCTCGCCATGGTGGCGCCGCAGATAGGACCGGTCGATCTCGGCGTACGACGTGGCGACCTCGGCGGCGGGCCGGGTCGGGACGATGCCCTCGATCCGCCGGAGGATCTCCTCCCGCGCGCTCATTTCTTCGTCTCCCCTGTACGGCCGCCATCGGTGCGCGCCCACCAGGCGCGGAACGACTCCTTCGGCGGCGCGGGCGCGTCGCGGGTGTCCGTCCAGGCCTTCAGCGGGCCGGGCAGGCGCCGGATGCGCCCGTTCCGCCCGACCACCCAGCGGCTCGCCGACGCCGCGCGCTGCGCCATCCCGAGGCGGGCGGGGGAGCGCAGCGTCCAGCCCGCCACGCCCATCACCGCCCGCTCCACCGGATGCCTGCGCGGCCCCTCCACCGAGCGTGCGCGCAGATGCACCAGCACCTCGGGGATGTCGATCGCGACCGGGCACGCCTCGAAGCACGCCCCGCACAGCGACGACGCGTACGGCAGCGAGGCGTCCACCTCCGACCCGATCCCGCGGATCTGCGGCGACAGGATCGCCCCGATCGGCCCCGGGTAGGGGGAGCCGTAGGCGTGGCCGCCCGCCCGCGAGTAGACCGGGCACACGTTCAGGCACGCCGAGCAGCGGATGCAGCGCAGCGCCTGCCGCCCCACCTCGTCGCGGAGCGTGTCGGTGCGGCCGTTGTCCAGCAGCACCAGGTGGAAGTCGCGCGGCCCGTCGCCGGGGGTGCTGCCCGTCCACGTCGAGGTGTACGGGTTCATCCGCTCGGCGGTGGACGAGCGCGGCAGCAGCTGCAGGAAGACCTCCAGGTCCCGCCAGCTCGGCACCAGCTTCTCCACGCCCATCACCGAGATCAGCGTCTCGGGGAGGGTGAGGCACATTCGGCCGTTGCCCTCCGACTCCAGCACCACCAGCGTGCCGGTGTCGGCGACGGCGAAGTTGACGCCCGAGACCGCGACCTTGGCCGACAGGAACTTGGCCCGCAGATGCCTGCGCGCGGCCTCGGCCAGCTCCGCGGGGGAATCGGACAGGCCCGGGGGCGCGTCGGCCATCTCGCGGCGGAAGATGTCGCGGATGTCGGACCGGTTGCGGTGGATCGCCGGGACCAGGATGTGCGAGGGCCGGTCGTGGCCCAGCTGCACGATCAGCTCGGCCAGGTCGGTCTCGTAGGCGGCGATGCCCTCCTCGGCCAGCGCCTCGTTCAGCCCGATCTCCTGGGTGGCCATCGACTTGACCTTGACGACCTCGGTCTCGCCGGTGGCCTTCACCAGATCGGCGACGATCCGGTTGGCCTCGGCGGCGTCGCGCGCCCAGTGCACGGTGCCGCCCGCCGCGGTGACCCTCTCCTCCAGCAGGCGCAGGTAGTGGCCCAGGTTGGCCAGCACGTGGTCCTTGATCTGCTTGCCGGCCTCGCGCAGCGCCGCCCAGTCGTCCAGCTCGGCGACCGCGTCCGCGCGCCGCCCCCGGATCGTGGACGTGGCGTGCGCCAGGTTGTGCCGCAGCCGGGTGTCGCCGACGGCGCGGCGGGCGGCGTCGGGGAAGGACGGCATGCCCACGTAGGTCGGCATGGCCCTGGCGCCCTCGGCCTTCGATTTCGGGCTCATGCTTTCCTTCCTGGGGGCGGTCCCCCAGACCCCCCGAACGGCTCCGCCGCTCATGAGGGATCCTCCTCGGTGGCGGCGAGGATCTCGGCCAGGTGCACCGCCCGTACCCCGGACCGGGTCCGGGTCAGCGCGCCGCCGATGTGCATCAGGCAGGAGTTGTCGGCCGCGCACAGCGCCTCGGCCCCCGTGCGCCGCACGTTGGTGACCTTGTCCGCGCACATGGCCGCCGACACCTCGGAGTTCTTCAGCGCGAACGTGCCGCCGAACCCGCAGCACTCGGCCGCCTCGGGCAGTTCGACGAGGTCGATGCCGCGGACCTCGCGCAGCAGCCGCAGCGGCCGGTCGCCCACGTGCAGCATCCGCAGCGAGTGGCACGTCGGGTGGTAGGTGACCCGGTACGGGAAGTAGGCGCCCACGTCGGTGACCCCGAGCACGTCGACCAGGAACTCCGACAGCTCGTACACCGCGGGCACGGGCTCGTCGATCAGCCGGGGATGCCAGTCGCGGACCATCGCCGCGCACGAGGCCGACGGGCTCACCACGGCGTCGTACCCGGCGAACGCCTTGGCGAAGCCCCGCGCCATCGGCACCGCCTGGCTCCGGTAGCCGGTGTTGAGGTGCATCTGGCCGCAGCAGGTCTGCGCGGCGGGGAAGTCCACCTCGTGGCCGAGCCTGCGCAGCAGCCGCACGACGGCCTTCCCGGTGTCGGGGAACATCGTGTCGTTGAGGCAGGTGATGAACAGCGCGACCTTCACGGCCGCCCTCCTTCCAAGGGGTGGGCCTCGCGGCGGCTGGAGTCGCGGACGACCAGCTCCGGCTGGAACATGACCTGCTGGTGGGCATGCCCGTCGGGGTCGTCGCACTCCTCCAGCAGCAGCTCGGTGGCGATCCGCCCGAGCTGGTAGGTGGGCTGGCGCACCGAGCTGAGCGGGACCGCGGCCGCCGCCGAGAACTCGATGTCGTCGTACCCGATCAGCGCCACGTCGGTCGGAACCTTGACCCCCGCTTGGAGCAGGACCCGCAGCACGCCCAGGGCCAGCAGGTCGTTGGCGCAGAAGACGGCGTCGGGCAGCGGCCCGTCGTCCAGCAGGCGGCGGGCGGCCTCCTGGCCCGCGCGCGCGTTCATGGCCGGGACGCCCAGCTCCAGCATCGCCTCCCGGCCCAGCCCGGCGGCGCGCAGCGCGCGCAGGGCGCCCTTGCGCCGGTCGGTGCACTGCCGCAGCGCGGCCGGGCCGGTGACGAACGCCAGCGTGCGGGCGCCGTCGGCCAGCAGCTGCCCGACCGCCAGCTCGCCGCCGGCCACGTCGTCGACCGCGACCGAGCACTGGTTGGCGCGCGGGGTCGGGTGGTCGAGCAGGACGACCGGGACGCCGCGGTCGCTGAGCCGGTCGGCGTTCTGCCCGTCGTCCCCGACCGGGGTGAGCAGGACGCCGCGGACCCGCTGCTCGGCGAACACCCGGATGTTGCGCTGCTCGCGCTCGCCGGACTCGGCGGAGGAGGACAGCAGCACCGCGTAGCCGCGCTCGCTGGCGACGTCCTCGACCCCGCGGGCCACGTCGGTGAAGAAGGGATTGGCCAGGTCGAGCACCATCAGCCCGATCGTGCTGCTGTGCCCGGCGCGCAGCGTGGAGGCCGAGCCGTTGCGGACGAAGCCCAGCTCGCGGATGGACTGCTCGACCCGGGCGCGGGTGCCGGGGGCGACCCGCTCGGGGCGGTTGAGCACGTTGGAGACCGTGCCGGGGGACACCCCGGCGTGTTCGGCGACCTGCTTGATCCCCACGGTGCCCACTGTGTGCCCCCGGTCTCGTCCGCTGGTGTGCCGCGCTCACTTTGGGTCATCTCTTTAAAACGTGTCAACCCTGGCGTGGGAACTTCGCCGCCGGCTCGTCAGCCGGGGAAGGGCCCGGGAGGGGCGTTCCGCGGAACTCGTGAAGATCGCTCCAGAGCCGGTGGGCACGGGGTTTTCGAGGGTTCGGCGCGGATCCGAGCCGAGGTTCCCTCTTGACGAGTGCTCCGGCTCACATCTAGCGTTCCGCGCAACATCCCGTTAAAACGTTTTTCATCATCCGGTTACAGATCACCCCAGCGAGGAGGGTGGCCGTGAGCGCACCCGCTCGGTCGGCGCCACCGACATTGGCACTGGTCAACGTGAGCAAGTCGTTCGGCGCCGTCAAGGCCCTGCAGGGCGTCACCCTGGAGCTGCACGCCGGTGAGGTGCACGCACTCGCCGGCGAGAACGGCGCGGGCAAGTCCACCGTCGTAAAAACGTTCGCAGGCGTGCACCGCCCCGACGCGGGCGAGGTACGGGTGGACGGCGCGCCGGCGGAGTTCGGCGGCCCCGCCGACGCGCAGCAGGCGGGCGTCGCGGTCATCTACCAGGAGCCCACCCTGTTCCCCGACCTGTCGGTCGCGGAGAACATCTTCATGGGGCGCCAGCCTCGCACCGGGCTCGGCCGCATCGACCGCCGCGCCATGCACGAGCGCACCGCCGAGCTGTTCATCCGGCTCGGCGTCGCCATGGACCCGCAGCAGCCCGCGCGCGGGCTGTCCATCGCCGACCAGCAGGTCGTGGAGATCGCCAAGGCCATCTCCCGGGACGCCCGGGTGCTGATCATGGACGAGCCCACCGCCGCGCTGACCGGCCAGGAGGTCGCCCGCCTGTTCGGCGTCACCCGCACGCTGCGCGAGCAGGGCTGCGCGATCCTGTTCATCTCGCACCGGCTCGAGGAGATCTTCGAGCTGTGCCAGCGGGTCACCACGCTGCGCGACGGCACCTACATCGCCACCGAGCCGGTCGAGGGCCTCACCCCCGACGACCTCGTCCAGCGGATGGTCGGCCGCGAGCTCGGCACGCTCTACCCCAAGCAGGACGTCACCCCCGGCCAGGTCGCGCTGAAGGTGTCCCGGCTGACCCGCGAGGGCGCGTTCACCGACGTCTCCTTCGAGGTGCGGCGCGGCGAGATCGTCGCGCTGGCCGGGCTGGTCGGCGCGGGCCGCAGCGAGGTCGCCCGCGCGATCTTCGGGGTGGACCGCTGGGACGCCGGAACCGTCGAGGTCGCCGGCAGCGCGCTCCCCGCGGGCAGCCCCACCGCCGCGATGTCGGCCGGGCTGGCCCTGGTGCCCGAGGACCGCCGCCAGCAGGGCCTGGTCATGGACATGTCCATCGAGCGGAACATGGGCCTGACCCAGCTGCGGTCGCTGCGCCGCGCCACCGGGCGCGGCCCGCTCATCTCCCGCAAGGTCGAACGGGACCGCGCCGCCGACTGGGCGCTGCGCCTCCAGCTCAAGTACGCCCGCCTCACCGACACCGTCGGCGTGCTGTCGGGCGGCAACCAGCAGAAGGTCGTCCTGGCCAAGTGGCTGGCCACCGAGCCCGCCGTGCTGATCGTGGACGAGCCCACCCGCGGCATCGACGTCGGCACCAAGGCCGAGGTCCACCGGCTGCTGTCGGAGCTGGCCGCGCAGGACCTGGCGGTGCTGATGATCTCCTCCGACCTGCCGGAGGTGCTGGGCATGGCCGACCGGGTGCTGGTCATGCACGAGGGCCGGCTGACCGCCGAGATCTCCCGCGCCGACGCCACCGAGGAGACCGTCATGGCCGCCGCCACCGGACGCAACGGCAACGGCGACGGCGACACGGGAAAGGCGGCCTGACCCCATGACCGTACTCGCCGAGACCCCCACCAGGCCGCCCGCCGGCGGACCGCCCCGAACCGGCGGCCGCAGGCTGGTCGACGTGGTGCTGCGCGCCCGCGAGATGAGCATCGTCGGCGCGCTGGTCGTCCTGGTGGCCGTCACCACGATCGTCAACCCGCGGTTCCTGTCCGCGCAGGGCGTCGAGGACATCTTCCTCAACGCCTCCATCCTGGCGCTGCTGGCCGTCGGGCAGACCATGGTCGTCATCACCCGCAACATCGACCTGTCGGTCGGCTCGCTGGTCGGCCTGGTCGCCTTCGTCACCGGCGACTTCGCCTCCGGCACCGACCACAACGTGCTGCTGGTGGCCCTGCTGGGCGTGGCGATCGGCACCGCCTGCGGGCTGGTGAACGGGCTGCTGGTCAGCTTCTGCCGGGTGCCCGCCCTGGTCGTCACGCTGGGCACGCTGTACGTGATCCAGGGCCTGGACTACTACATCGCCTCCGGCGACCAGATCAGCGCCTCCGACCTGCCGTCCTCGGTGCTGTCGCTGGGCAACGACGCGATCCTCGGCATCCCCTACCTGCCGATCATCACCGTCGCGGTGATGCTGGCGATCGGCTTCTACCTGCGCTCCTACTCCTCCGGCCGCGAGTACTACGCGATCGGCTCCAGCCCCGAGGCGGCCCGGCTGGCGGGCGTCCCGATCCGGCGCCGGGTGCTGACCGCCTACCTGGTCAGCGGCGCGCTCGCCGGGCTGGCGGGAGTGCTGTGGCTGGCCCGGTTCGGCACCGTCGTGGCCGACGCGGCGGGCGGCTGGGAGCTGCGGGTGGTCAGCGCGGTCGTGGTCGGCGGCGTGGCGATCGTCGGTGGGGTCGGCACCGTGTACGGCGCCGTGCTGGGCGCCCTGCTCATCACGATCATCGGCAGCGTGCTGGTCGTCCTCAAGGTCAACCCGTTCTGGCAGGACGCCATCACCGGCCTGCTGCTCCTGCTGGCCATCAGCGTCGACCGGCTGCTGGCCCTGCGGACGACCCGCGCGCTGAAGGTCAGGTCCCGGTCCCGGCGCGGCCGGCGCCGCCTCAACGGCAACGGGACGGCACCGCCGGGCGCCCCGCCGGGCCCGGGCAAGGCCACGGCCAAGGCCAAGGCGACGGCCAAGGAAGAAGGGAGCGACCGCGATGCGGTTTGACGCGCGCGGGCTGATCCGCTGGGAGACCGCCGTCCTCGTGCTGCTGGTCGCGGTGTTCTGCGGCGGCGCCGGCTTCTCCCCGGACTTCGCCAACTCCGACAACCTGTCGTTCGCGCTCGGCGACCTGAGCGAGATCGCGCTGATCGCGCTGCCGATGACGCTGCTGGTGGTGTGCGGGCAGGTGGACCTGTCGGTCGCCTCCGTGCTCGGCCTGTGCAGCGCGCTGACCGGCGGGCTCTGGGACGCCGGCTGGGCGCTCGAGACGATCATCCCGGTGGTGCTGGTCGTCGGGATCGTCTGCGGGCTGGTCAACGGCCTGCTGGTGACCCGGCTCGGGCTGCCCTCGCTGGCGGTGACGATCGGCACGATGACGCTCTACCGGGGCCTGGCCTACGTGGTCCTGGGCACCAAGGCGGTCGCCGAGTTCCCCCAGCAGTACACCGACCTGGCGACTCAGACCGTGCCGGGCACCCCGATCCCGTACCCGATCGCGCTGTTCGCCCTGCTGGCGGTCGTCACCGCCGTGACGCTGCACGCCACCGGCGTCGGCCGCTCGCTGTTCGCGATCGGCTCCCAGGAGGACGCCGCCTACTTCGCCGGCATCCGGGTCAAGCGGATCAAGCTGGTGCTGTTCGTGGTGTCCGGGCTGATCGCCGGCCTGGCCGGGATCGTGTACACGCTCCGGTACGGCAGCGCCCGCGCCGACAACGGCCTCGGGCTGGAGCTGACCGTCATCGCCGCGGTGCTGCTGGGCGGCATCGACTTCGACGGCGGCAAGGGCACCCTCGGCGGCGTCATCGCCGCGGTGCTGCTGATCGGCCTGCTGCGCAACCTGCTGATGCTCAACGACGTGTCGACCGAGATCCAGTCGGTCGTCACCGGGCTGCTGCTCATCGTCTCCGTGCTCACGCCCCGGCTGATCGCCGTGGTCCGCGAGTCGCGAGGCGCCGGGGGCGCGCGATCCGCGTCCCCGGCGGCGGCCGGCCCGGCCTGACATCGCCCCCCGCCCCGCTCGCTCCCTTCTCCACCCACCCTTCTCACCCACCCCCTGAAAGGCACACGACCATGACCGTTCGTCTGCGCGCGCCGCGCCGCATGATGGCGATGGCCTCCATCGGCGCCCTGGCGCTGACCCTGACGGCCTGCGGCGGCACCACCAAGGACTCCGCCGAGACGGGGGGCGCGGCCGCGGGCGGGAACGCCTCCGCGAACCCGAACGCGCCCATCAAGAAGGGCCTGAAGATCGCCTTCCTGCCCAAGCAGGTCAACAACCCCTACTCGACGATCCTGGACAACGCCGGGATCGCGGCGGCCAAGGAGTTCGGCGGCGAGGCCAAGGAGGTCGGCCCGTCCGACGCGTCCGCGTCCTCGCAGGTCTCCTACATCAACACCCTCGTCCAGCAGCGGCACGACGCGATCCTGATCGCCGCCAACGACGAGAACGCCGTGTGCGGCCCGCTCAAGCAGGCCATGGGCAAGGGCATCAAGATCGTCTCCTATGACTCCGACACCGCCAAGGACTGCCGGAACCTGTTCATCAACCAGGCCAGCTCCGAGGAGATCGGGCGCAGCCAGGTCAAGCTGATCAGCGACCAGCTCGGCGGCAAGGGCGACATCGCGATCCTGTCGGCGACCGCCAACGCCACCAACCAGAACACCTGGATCAACTTCATGAAGGAGGAGCTGAAGAAGCCCGAGTACTCCGGGCTGAAGCTGGTCGACACCGTCTACGGCGACGACGACGACCAGAAGTCCTTCCAGCAGACCCAGGGCCTGCTGCAGGCGCACCCGAACCTCAAGGGCATCATCTCCCCGACCACGGTCGGCATCGCCGCCGCGGCCCGCTACATCAGCGGCTCGCAGTACAAGGGCAAGGTGGCCCTGACCGGCCTGGGCACGCCCAACCAGATGCGCCAGTTCGTCAAGGACGGCACCGTCAAGCAGTTCGCCCTCTGGGACCCCAAGAACCTGGGCTACCTGGCCTCCTACGCCGCCGCCTCGCTGGCCTCCGGGCAGATCACCGGGGCGCAGGGCGAGAAGTTCACGGCCGGCAAGCTCGGCGAGCGCACCATCGGCGCCAACGGCGAGGTCATCCTCGGCCCGCCGACCGTCTTCGAGGCCAAGAACATCGACCAGTACAACTTCTGACCCCGTCCCGCCGCGGCCGGGCGACCGGCCGCGGCGGTGCAGGGCGGTTCCCCAGGAGGAGTGCCCGTGAAACGCGTCTGCTTCCTGCTCAAGGTGCGGCAGGACCGGCTGGAGGAGTACCGCGAGCGGCACGCCGAGGTCTGGCCGGAGATGCGGGCGGCGCTGCGCGACACCGGCTGGAGCAACTACTCGCTCTTCCTGCGCGAGGACGGCCTGCTGGTGGGCTACCTGGAGACCGACGACTTCGAGAAGGCCCTCGACGGGATGGAGCGGACCGAGGTCAACGCCCGCTGGCAGGCCGAGATGGCGCCGTTCTTCGAGGACCTCGACGGCCGCCCCGACCAGGGGATGCGGCCGCTCGCCGAGGTCTTCCACCTGGACTGACCCCCAGCGGGCCCAAGGATTCGGAGAGGAAACCCCCGTGACCGACACCAGCGCGGTGAAGGACGCCCTTCGCCGCCAGCACATCGAGACTCCCTCGTGGGCGTACGGCAACTCCGGCACCCGGTTCAAGGTCTTCGCCCAGCGGGGCGTGCCGCGGACCCCGCAGGAGAAGATCGACGACGCCGCCCAGGTGCACCGCTTCACCGGCGTGGCCCCCAGCGTCGCCCTGCACATCCCGTGGGACAGGGTGGACGACTACGCGGCGCTGGCGGCGTACGCCAAGGAGCGCGGTGTCCAGGTCGGCGCGATCAACACCAACGTGTTCCAGGACGACGACTACATGCTGGGCAGCGTCACCAACCCCGACCCGGCGATCCGCCGGAAGGCGCTGGACCACCTGCTGGAGTGCGTCGACATCATGGACGCCACCGGCTCCCGCGACCTGAAGCTGTGGTTCTCCGACGGGACGAACTACCCCGGCCAGGACGACGTCCGCGACCGCCAGGACCGCATGGCCGAGGCGCTGGCCGCGGTGTACGAGCGGCTCGGCGACCACCAGCGCTTCCTGCTGGAGTACAAGCTGTTCGAGCCCGCCTTCTACATGACCGACCTGCCGGACTGGGGCACCTCGTACGCGCACTGCCTCAAGCTCGGCCCCAAGGCGCAGGTGGTCGTGGACACCGGGCACCACGCGCCGGGCACCAACATCGAGTTCATCGTGGCGTTCCTGCTGCGCGAGGGGAAGCTCGGCGGGTTCGACTTCAACTCGCGGTTCTACGCCGACGACGACCTGATGGTGGGCGCGGCCGACCCGTTCCAGCTGTACCGGATCATGTACGAGGTGGTCCGGGGCGGCGGGTACGAGCCCGAGACCGGGGTGGCGTTCATGCTCGACCAGTGCCACAACATCGAGCCGAAGATCCAGGGGCAGATCCGGTCGGTGATGAACGTCCAGGAGGCCACCGCCAAGGCCCTGCTGGTGGACGTCGGCGCGCTGCGGGCCGCGCAGTCCGCCGGTGACGTGCTGGGCGCCAACGCGGTGTTCATGGACGCCTACAACACCGACGTGCGCCCGCTGCTGGCGGAGCTGCGCGAGGAGATGGGCCTGCACCGGGACCCGATCGCCGCGTACCGGGCCTCCGGCTACTACGAGTCGGTCGTCGAGGCGCGCCAGGGCGGCCAGGCGGCCGGCTGGGGCGCCTGACCCCTTTCAGCGCACGCAACGCACGCAACACAGCAAGGCACGCACGTGAGGCAAGTGAGGAGCCAGTCATGACCGCCACTCCACCCGAGGTGGAGCACCTGCTGGAGCGGGCCCGCACCCTGGGCTCGGACCCGCGCAACACCAACTACGCGGGCGGCAACGCCTCGGCCAAGGGCACCGTCACCGACCCCGTGACGGCCCGGGACATCGAGCTGATGTGGGTCAAGGGCTCCGGCGGCGACCTGGGCACCCTCACCGAGGCGGGGCTGGCCGTGCTGCGGCTGGACCGCATGCGCGCGCTGGTGGAGGTCTACCCGGGCGTCGAGCGCGAGGACGAGATGGTCGCCGCGTTCGACTTCTGCCTGCACGGCAAGGGCGGTGCGGCGCCGTCCATCGACACCGCCATGCACGGCCTGGTCGACGCCGCGCACGTCGACCACCTGCACCCCGACTCGGGCATCGCGATCGCGACCGCCGCCGACGGCGAGGAGCTGACCCGGCGGATCTTCGGCGACCGGGTGCCGTGGGTGCCGTGGCGGCGGCCCGGGTTCCAGCTCGGCCTGGACATCTCCGCGATCAAGCGGGACAACCCGGGCGCGATCGGCGTGATCCTCGGCGGGCACGGCATCACCGCCTGGGGCGAGACCAGTGCGGAGTGCCAGGCCAACGCGCTGGAGATCATCCGTACCGCCGAGGCGTTCATCGCCGAGCACGGCAAGGCCGACCCGTTCGGCGAGGTGGTGTACGAGACGCTGCCCGAGGACGCCCGGCGCGAGCGCGCCGCCGCGCTGTTCCCGCTGGTCCGCGGCCTGGCCTCGACCGACCGTCCGCAGGTGGGGCACTACACCGACAGCCCCGAGGTGCTGGACTTCGTCGCCCGCGCCGAGCACCCGCGCCTGGCCGCGCTGGGCACCTCCTGCCCGGACCACTTCCTGCGGACCAAGGTCGCGCCGCTGGTGCTGGACCTGCCGCCGGACGCGCCGCTGGAGGACGTCACCGCCCGCCTCCGCGAGCTGCACGCCCGCTACCGCGAGGACTACGCCGCCTACTACGCGCGGCACGCCACCGCCGGCTCCCCGGCGATGCGCGGCGCGGACCCGGCGATCGTGCTGGTCCCCGGCGTCGGCATGTTCAGCTTCGGCGCCAACAAGCAGACCGCGCGGGTCGCGGGCGAGTTCTACGTCAACGCGATCAACGTGATGCGCGGCGCCGAGGCGCTGTCGTCCTACGCGCCCATCGCCGAGTCGGAGAAGTTCCGGATCGAGTACTGGGAGCTGGAGGAGGCCAAGCTCCGCCGGATGCCCAAGCCCAAGCCGCTGGCGACCCGGGTCGCGCTGGTCACCGGCGGCGGGTCGGGCATCGGCGCGGCCACCGCCCGCCGGCTGGCCGCCGAGGGCGCCTGCGTCGTGGTCGCCGACCGCGACCTGGCCGGGGCGGAGAAGGTCGCCGCCGAGATCGGCGCGGGCGCGCTCCGGGAGCCGGACGTCGCGATCGCGGTCGCCGTCGACGTCACCGACGAGGGGCAGATCGCCGCGGCCGTGCGCGCCGCCGTGCTGGCCTTCGGGGGCGTCGACCTGGTGGTCAACAACGCCGGGCTGTCGATCTCCAAGCCGCTGCTGGAGACCACGGCCGCCGACTGGGACCTGCAGCACGACGTGATGGCGCGCGGCTCGTTCCTGGTCTCCCGGGAGACCGCCCGCGTCATGGTCGACCAGGACATGGGCGGCGACATCGTCTACATCTCCTCCAAGAACGCCGTGTTCGCCGGGCCGAACAACGTCGCCTACGGCGCCACCAAGGCCGACCAGGCCCACCAGGTGCGGCTGCTGGCGGCCGAGCTGGGCGGCCACGGCATCCGGGTCAACGGCATCAACCCCGACGGGGTGGTGCGCGGCTCGGGCATCTTCGCCGGGGGCTGGGGCGCCAAGCGCGCCGCCGTCTACGGCGTGGAGGAGGAGAAGCTCGGCGAGTTCTACGCCCAGCGCACCCTGCTCAAGCGCGAGGTGCTGCCCGAGCACGTCGCCGCCGCCGTCTTCGCCCTCACCGGCGGGGACCTGACCCACACCACCGGGCTGCACGTGCCCGTGGACGCCGGAGTCGCCGCCGCGTTCCTCCGCTGACCCCCCAGAACAGGTGGGGGCGGCGCCCGGTCACGCAGGAGCCGCGCCGCCCCCGCCCCTCCACCCCCAGGGAGCACACATGTCCGCCAATCCCGTGAAGGTGGGACTGGTCGCCGGTGGGCTGGGCGCCTACTGGCCGCAGTTCCCCGACCTGCTGCCGCAGCTCGAACGGTCGGCCGAGCGCGTGTCGGAGCGCATGCGGGGCCTGGGCGCCGAGGTGGTGGACGTCGGGTTCATCTCCGACGCCGAGGAGGGCGCCGCGGCGGCCGAGCGGCTGCGCGCGGCGGGCTGCGACATCATCGTCGGCTTCCTCACCACCTACATGACCGCCACCATGCTGGTGCCGGTCGCCCAGCGGTCCGGCGCCCCGGTGCTGCTGATCAACCTGCAGCCGACCGAGTCGATGGACCACGAGACCTTCGACACCGGCCAGT
Organism: Actinomadura rugatobispora; assembly: GCF_042656285.1. Taxonomy (GTDB): domain Bacteria; phylum Actinomycetota; class Actinomycetes; order Streptosporangiales; family Streptosporangiaceae; genus Spirillospora; species Spirillospora rugatobispora. Next base: position 100,120 of record NZ_JBHSON010000025.1, read on the forward strand.
GGCTGGCCTACTGCGGCGCCTGCCCGCTGCCGGAGATGGCCAACGCCTTCATGCGCTGCGGGATCCCGTTCCGCTCGGTGTCCGGTCACCTGGAGGACGAGCGCGCCTGGGCGAAGATCGGCCGCTGGGTGCGCGCCGCCGGGGTGCGGGCCGCGCTGCGCAGGGGCCGGCACGGACTGATGGGCCACCTCTACCCGGGCATGCTCGACGTCTCCACCGACCTGACGCTGGTCAGCGCCAACTTCGGCGGACATGTCGAGGTGCTGGAGTTCGACGACCTGCGGGTGCGGGTGGAGAAGGTCACCGACGCCGAGGCCAAGGCCAAGGAGGACGAGGCCCGGGAGGTCTTCGAGCTGGCCGAATCGGTCAACGGCGACGACCTGGCCTGGGCGGCCCGCGTCGCGGCGGGGCTGGACCACCTGGTGGAGGACTTCGGGCTCGACAGCCTGGCCTACTACCACCGCGGCCTGGACGGGGAGATCCACGAGCGGCTCGGCGCCGGGATGATCCTCGGCGCCTCGCTGCTCACCGCCGGCGGCGTCCCGGCGGCGGGCGAGTACGAGCTGCGCACCTCGCTGGCCATGCTGGTCGCCGACCGGCTGGGCGCGGGCGGGTCGTTCACCGAGCTGCAGGCGCTGGACTTCCACCGCGGCCACGTGGAGATGGGCCACGACGGCCCCGCGCACCTGGCCATCAGCGCCCGCAGGCCGCTGCTGCGCGGCCTGGGCGTCTACCACGGCAAGCGCGGCTACGGCGTGTCGGTGGAGTTCGACGTCCGGCACGGCCCGGTCACCGCGTTCGGGATCATCCAGCGGCGGGACGGCCGGTTCGCGTTCGTCGCCTCCGAGGGCGAGACCGTCGAGGGGCCGCTGCTGCGGATCGGCAACACCACCTCGCGGGTGGACTTCGGCTGCGATCCGGGGGAGTGGATCGACGCCTGGAGCGCCACCGGGATCTCCCACCACTGGGCCCTCGGCACCGGCCACCGGATCGCCGATCTGAAGGCCGTGGCCGACCTGATGGACCTCGAGCTCGTGGAGGTCAGCCCCTGACCCACCCGGACCGCCCCGTTCCCAGTGCCCTTGTCCAGCCGCAGAGTGTGATCGGGGGATCCCACCCTAGGCGCCGGTGACCGGCCCCGGACGCGCGCGCTCCGTCGCGACGCGGCCGAGGGCTCCGGTCGCCGTGCCCGCAAAACCCGGAGGTAGCCCCATGCGGGTGTCCCGTCGGCGAACACCGTCCAGAGTCCTCTCCCTCCCTGCCTCCCTCCCCGTCGTTCTTCCAGCGGCCCTGCTCCTCACCGTGACCGCCGGAGGCGTCGCCGCCGCCGCGCCTGGCGGAGGCGGCGTGCGCGTGCTCGCGGCGACGACCGAGTACGGCGAGCACCCGCTCGGCCTCGACGACCCGCGCCCCCGGCTGAGCTGGCGGCTCGGCGCGTCCGGGAACGGCCGGTCGCAGTCGGCCTACGAGATCCGCGTCGCGTCCAGCGCGTCCAGGCTCGCCGCCGGGGACGTGTGGAAGAGCGGCAGGGTCGCCTCCGGCCAGTCGGTGCTCGTCCCCTACGGCGGGCCCGCGCTCAAGCCGCGCACCCGCTACCACTGGACGGTCCGGGTGTGGGACGAGGCCGGGCGCCCCTCCGACTGGAGCCGCCCCACGTGGTGGGAGACCGGCCTGCTGGACGGCCGGACCCTAGGCGGCCAGTGGATCGGCCACGACTCCCCGCTGCCGCTGCCGACCTCCTTCACCGGCCAGAACGACCCGTCCCAGCTCAGGGAGGGCACCCAGGGGCAGACGTTCACCGCCGACCGGCCGGTGAGCGAGGTTGCGATCGCGATGCCGACCTGGCACACCACCGACGCGGACGTGACCGTCTCCCTCTACAAGGGCGGCCCCGGCGGCGAGCTGGTCATGCGGCGCCGCGTGGAGAACCACCCGGACAACGGCGAGGCGGCCCTGGTGCTGCCGCAGGCGGTGCCCGCCGGGACGTACTACATCGAGCAGTCCGAGCCGTCCGGCCAGATCGGCTGGTGGGGCCACACCGGCGGCGGCTACGCGCACGGGCAGGCGTACAAGGACGGCAAGGCGGTGGAGGGCGACCGGCGGTTCTCGTTCAAGACCGTCTCGTCGGGCCCGGACGGGCTCACCTCCCAGCTCCGCAAGGACTTCCGGATCGGCGACGGCAGGAAGGTCGCCCGAGCCCGTCTCTACTCCACCGCGCTCGGGATCTACACCGCCGAGATCAACGGCCGGCGGGTAGGGAACGACGAGCTCGCCCCGGGCTGGACCGACTACAACACCCGCGTCCAGTACCAGACCTACGACGTCACCAAGCTGCTGCGCGGCGGCGCCAACGCGATCGGGGCCACGCTCGCGCCCGGCTGGTACGCGGGGCACATCGCCATCTTCGGCCCGGCGCAGTACGGGCCCCGGCCCTGGCTGCGCGCCCAGCTCCAGATCGACTACGCCGACGGCACGTCCGAGCGGATCGTCACCGACCCGAGCTGGCGCAGCGCCACCGGCCCGGTGCGGTCCTCGGACCTGCTGATGGGCGAGGCGTACGACGCGCGCGCCGAGACGCCCGGTTGGAGCGGTCCCGGATTCGACGCCGCCGCCTGGAAGCCGGTCATCGTCAACGGCGAGGCCAGGGCGCTGCCCGTCGCCCAGCCCGACGCCCCCACCCGGGTCGAGCGGGAGATCCGCCCCGTCAAGATCACCAGCCCGAAGCCGGGCGTGCACATCGTCGACCTCGGCCAGAACATGGTCGGCGCCGTCCGGCTGCGCGTCTCCGGCGAGGCCGGCAGGACCGTCACGCTCCGCCACGGCGAGGTCCTCGACAAGGACGGGAGCCTCTACACCGGCAACCTGCGCACCGCCAAGGCCACCGACACCTACACCCTCAAAGGCGGCGGCCGCACCGAGACCTACGAACCCCGGTACACCTTCCACGGCTTCCGCTACGTGGAGGTGACCGGCTACCCGGGCACCCCCGGCCCGGACGCGATCACCGGGCGGGTCATGCACACCGCCGAGCCGTTCACGATGTCGTTCAAGACGAACGTGCCGATGCTCGACCAGCTGCACAGCAACATCACCTGGGGCCAGCGCGGCAACTTCCTGACCATCCCCACCGACACCCCCGCGCGCGACGAGCGGATGGGCTGGTCGGGCGACATCAACGTCTTCTCCCGCACCGCCACCTACACCATGGAGTCGGCCCGCTTCCTGTCCAAGTGGATGCAGGACATGCGCGACGCCCAGTCCGCCGACGGCGCGTTCCCCGACGTCGCGCCCAAGGTCGGGTTCATCGGCGGCGGCGCGGCCGGATGGGGCGACGCGGGCGTCACCGTCCCCTGGAACCTGTACCAGGCGTACGGCGACCGGCGGGTCCTGGAGACCGGCTACCCCGCGATGCAGAAGTGGATCACCTACCTGGAGAACAACAGCGACGGCCTGCTCCGCCCCGCCTCCGGGTACGGCGACTGGCTGAACGTCGACGACGAGACGCCCAAGGACGTCATCGGCACCGCCTACTTCGCCCACGCCGCCGGCCTGGTCGCCAAGGTCGCCCGCACCCTCGGCAAGGCGGACGACGGCAAGCGGTACGACGAGCTGGCCGGACGGGTGCGCGAGGCGTTCACCAAGGCCTACGTCACCGAGGGCGGCGCCCGCGTCAAGGGCGACACCCAGACCGCCTACGCGCTGGCGCTGTCCATGGACATGCTGCCGGAGGCCGCCCGCAAGCCCGCCGCCGACCGCCTCGTCGAACTGATCAAGGCGCGGGACTGGCACCTGTCCACCGGGTTCCTCGGGACGCCCGAACTGCTGCCCGTCCTGACCGCGACCGGGCACACCGACGTGGCCTACCGGCTGCTGCACCAGCGCACCTTCCCGTCCTGGGGCTATCAGATCGACAAGGGCGCGACCACCATGTGGGAGCGCTGGGACTCCATCAAGCCCGACGGGACCTTCCAGGACGAGGGCATGAACTCCTTCAACCACTACGCCTACGGCGCCGTCGGCGAGTGGATGTACGAGAACATCGCCGGCATCGGCGCCGGTGAGCCCGGCTACCGCCGCACCGTGATCCGCCCGCGACCCGGCGGCGACGTGCGCCGCGCCGGGGGCCGCTACGACTCGGTCTACGGCCCCGTCGAGACGAACTGGTCGGTCAAGGGAGGCCGGTTCGACCTGTCGGTGTCCGTCCCCGTGAACGCCACCGCCGAGGTCTGGGTCCCCGCCCGGTCGGCCGCGGAGGTGTCGCAGCGCGGCGCCCGCTTCCTGCGGACGCAGGACGGCGCCGCCGTCTTCGAGGTCGGCTCCGGCTCGTACCGCTTCACCGCTCCGTCCGGCACCGGCTGACCCACCCCACTCCACCCTCGACCCCGCATCGGGGCGGGAGGGCGGCCCGCCCGCCCTCTCGCCCCGCCCGCCCGCACACCTCCCGCACACCCCCCGGCACGAGGAGATCCATGACCCCCCGTCGACCGCGTCATGCCCTGATGGCCTCCCTCACTGCGGCTGCGCTGCTCGTCCCCGTCGTGGCGGCGCCCGGCACCTCCAGCGCGGCGGTGCGCGCCGCCGGGCACGCCCCGCAGGCTCCCGCCCAGCTCACCGTGGGCGACCGGGCCGAGCCCCTGAACGTGGAGGGCACGCCCATGTTCGGCTGGCGTCCCCGTGACGTCGACCCCGGCGAGGTCCAGTCGGCGTACCAGATCGTCGTGCGGAGCGACCCGTCCAAGGGAAGGGGCGAGACCGTCTGGGACAGCGGCAAGGTGGACTCGGCGCGGCAGGAGTACGTGCCGTACGCGGGCCCCGCCCTCGCCCGCGGCGCCGCCTACACCTGGACCGTCCGCACCTGGGACCGGACGGGCAAGCGCTCGGCCTGGTCGCGGCCCGCCTCGTTCGAGGTCGGGCTGCGCGACCAGGACTGGCAGGCGAGCTGGATCCGCCGAACCACGGCCGAGGCCGACGACTACACCCTGGCCCGCAAGGACATCACCGTGGGCGCGTCCAAGGTGGTCAGGGCGCGCGTCCACATCGCCGCGAGCCACCAGTACGCCCTGCACCTCAACGGGGAGGTCGTCGACCGGGGACCGGCCTTCGCCTACCCCGACGACGGCTTCTACCGGACGGTCGACGTCACCGGCAAGCTGCGCGCCGGGCAGGCGACCCTCGGCGCCCTCGTCCACTGGTACGGGTCGGGCCAGGGCCGTCCCAAGGGCGAGCCCGGCCTGCTGGTGCGGCTGGTGATCGAGCACGCCGACGGCAGCCGCCAGGTCGTCGTCACCGACGGCACCTGGCAGGTCCAGCGCGGCCCGTGGAAGCAGGCGCCGCGCCGCAACGGCGACGGCGGCGACTACGTCGAGGAGATCGACGGCCCCGCCGAGGAGGCGCTGCGCGGCTGGGACCGCCCCGGCTTCGACGCCTCCGGCTGGCAGCCCGCCCAGGTCGCCGGCGCCCACCCGACCCCGGTGTTCAAGAAGCTGCAGGGCCAGGAGGCCGGGCTCTCCTACACCACGGTCCGGCCGCGGAAGGTGACCCGGCTGCCCTCGGGCGCGCTGGTCGCCGACTTCGGCAAGGTCATCCCGGCCGTCCCGGTCGTGCGGTTCCGCGACGGCCGGGCCGGGCGGCACGTGGACATGGACGCCGGGTACGTGCTGACGGCCGACGGCTCGGTGTCACGTTCCAAGAGCGACAACCAGAGCACCGACCTCAGCTACGGCTACACCCAGCGCGACGGCGACCAGACCTTCCGCGCCTTCACCTACGAGGGCTTCCGCTACTTCGAGATCGCGCCCGGCGGCGGCGCCGAACCCGGCGACATCAGCGCGGTCGTCCAGCACACCGACGTGGACCTGTCCCGGACGGCGAGGCTGCGCACCTCCGACCGCGGGGTCGACGCCACCTACGACCTGATGCGCCGGTCGGCCCTGTACGGCTCGCAGACCCAGTTCCTGGACACCCCGACCCGCGAGAAGGGCCAGTTCCTCGGCGACTCGGCGGACGTCTCCCTGGCCACGATGGCCGCGTACGGGGAGCGCCGCCTCAGCCGCCAGGCCATCCGGGAGTTCATCGCCTCCCAGGCCCGCTACTGGCCCGACGGCCGCCTCAACGCCGTCTACCCCAACGGCGACGGCAAGCGCGACATCCCCGACTACACCGAGATGTTCCCCGGCTGGGTCTGGGACTACTACGAGCAGTCCGGCGACACCGACACCCTCGCCGTGGCGTATCCGGTGATGAACGCGGTGGCCGGGTACGTGCGCCGGCACATCGACGCCGGCAGCGGCCTGGTCGTCAACCTGACCGGAGGGTCGGGCCAGTACCAGTACGGGATCATCGACTGGCCCGCGACCATGCGCTACGGGCACGACATGGACACCGCCGCCCGCACGGTGATCAACGTGCTGGGGGTGGACGTGTTCAACGCCTCCGCCCGTACGGCCGAGGCGCTCGGCAGGAAGGACGAGGCGGCCGCGTTCCGCCGCGAGGCGCAGGCCCTCACCGAGGCCGTCAACGCCAAGCTGCGCCGCTCCTCCGACGGCGTCTACATCGACGGGCTCAAGGCCGACGGCTCGCAGAGCGCGCACGCCTCGCAGATCGCCAACGCCTACGCGCTCGCCTACGGGGTCACGCCCGCCGCCGACCGCGCCAAGGTGCTCGACTACACCGCGGGCCTGGGCATGCGGATGGGCCCGTTCACCGTGCACCGGCTGATGCAGGCGCTGGGCGAGCGGCCCGACTCCTTCGTCACCCGGCTCACCGACACCCAGGGGCCTGGCTGGGGCAACATCCTGGCCCGGGGCGGCACGTTCACCTGGGAGTCCTGGGACGCACCGGAGACCGGGCAGAGCCACTCCCACCCCTGGGGCGCCACCGCGCTGCTGGACATCAACCGCACCCTGCTGGGCGTGACCGTGACCGCCCCTGCGGGCGCCACGGTGCGGGTCCGCCCGCCGGCCTCCGGCGTGGACCGGGCCTCGGGCACCATCCCGCTCCAGCGCGGCGACGTGTCCGTCGACTGGAGCAGGCGTGGCGGCGGCTTCTCCATGACCGTCGACGTGCCCGTGAACATGCGCGCCGAGGTGCACGTCCCCGCGGCCTCCGCCGACCGCGTGCGGGTGAAGGGCCAGGCCCGCTTCACCGGGATGCGCGACGGCCACGCCGTCTACGAGGTCGGCTCCGGTCGCGTCTCCTTCACCAGCTGACCGATCCGCCGCCCCCCGCCATTCGCCCCCCGCCACCACCCACCGGCCCGCCTCTCCGGCGGGCCCCGACCCACCCCGCATCATCAGGAGGATCCATGAACGACGACCGCACCGGGCAGGACGGGCTCACCCGCCGCCACGTGCTGCAGATCGGCACGGTGGCCGGCGGGGGCGCGATGGTCGCCGCCGCCCTGCCCCTGGGGGGCGGAGCGGTCGCCCACGCCGCGACGGGGCTGCCCGAGGCCCGCTTCGCGCGCCCCGCCGCGGCGGTCCGGCCCAAGTTCCGCTGGTGGTGGCCGGACGCGCACGTCACGCCCGCCGAGATCCGGCGGGAGATCGACCAGATCGCCGACGCGGGCTTCGGCGGCGCGGAGATCGTCGCGGTGCACCACAGCATCCGCGACAAGTCCGTCCTGGACCCCGTGCACCACGGCTGGGGCACCCCCGCCTGGAACGCGGGCGTCGAGGCCGCGCTGGACCAGGCGCGCAAGCGCGGCATCACCGTGGACCTCACCATCGGCCCCGCCTGGCCCGCCGCCGTCCCGGACATCACGCCCGACAGCCCGGCCGCCGTCCAGGAACTGGCGTACGGGACGGTCACCGTCGCCGGGGGAGCGACCCACGACGGGCCCGTGCCCGAACCCGCCGTCGGCCCGCACACCGGGGTGACGCGGCGGCACCTGGAGGCCGTCCACGCCGTGCGCAAGGACCCCGCCAACAACAGCGGGAAGGTCGTCGGCCTCGCCCGCGGCACCTGGCAGGACCTCACCTCCCGCGTCAGGGACGGCCGGATCGCCTGGACCGCGCCCGAGGACGGGGAGTGGCTGCTGCTGTCGTACTGGCGGCGCGGCAGCGGGCAGCGCCCCGAGTCCGGGCCGCACAGCGCCCCGGACTGCGCGGTCGTCGACCACTTCAGCCGCGCCGGCACCCAGGCCGTCATCGACTTCTGGGAGGAGCGGCTGCTCACCCCGAAGATCCGGCGGCTGATCCGGCAGGCGGGCGGGGCCCTGTTCGAGGACTCCATCGAGCTGGAGACCGAGGCGCTCAACTGGACCCCCGGCCTGGCCGGGGAGTTCCAGAAGCGCCGCGGGTACGCGCTGGAGCCGTACCTGCCGGTGATCGTGCTGAACGACGAGGACCCGGTGTTCTCCTACGAGGCGGACGTGACCCGGCACGCCCGCCACGACTTCTGGCTGACCGTCTCCGAGCTGTTCAACGAGCACCACTTCGTCCCGCTCACCACGTGGGCGCACTCGATCGGCCTGGAGTTCCGCGCCCAGCCCTACGGACTCCAGACCGACACCATCCACGCCGCCGCCATCGTCGACATCCCCGAGGGGGAGTCGCTCGGGTTCAAGAACCTCGACGACTACCGCACCCTGGCGGGCGGCCGCGACCTGGGCGGGCGCAAGGTGCTGTCGTGCGAGGCCGGCGCGTACCAGGGCGGCGCGTACAACACCACCTGGGACAAGCTGCTGCGCACCATGGGCGGCGCCTACGCGGCCGGTCTCAACATGACCGTGCTGCACGGGTTCTCCTACGCGACCGCCCCCGGAGTCAACTGGCCGGGGTTCGCGGGGTTCACCCCCTACAACGGCGGGATCGGGTACGCCGAGTCGTGGGGCCCGCGCCAGCCCACCTGGCGACACGCCCCGGACGTGTCGGCCTACCTGGGGCGCGTCCACCAGCTGACCCAGGCCGGGCAGAACCGGATCGACATCGCCGTCTTCCGGCAGAAGGGCCTCAGCAAGACCGGCATCGGGGCGGGCTGGTTCACCGCCAGCGGCATCCCGATCGGCTGGACCCACCAGTTCGCCAGCGAGCCCGTCCTGGACCTGCCCAGCGCGACCGTCTCCGGCGGACGGCTCGCCCCGCGCGGCCCCGCCTACAAGGCCCTGTTCGTCGAGGGCGACCGCTTCTCCGGAAGGGAGACCACCCTCACCGTCTCCGCCGCTCGGCGCATCCTCGACCTCACCCGCAAGGGACTGCCGGTCGTCTTCGTGGGCGACTGGAGCGCCGCCACCGTCCCCGGCGTCGCCAAGGACGGCGAGAACGAGGAGCTGCGGGCCGTCCTGAAGCAGCTGTTCGCCCAGCCGAAGGTGCGCGCCGTCGCCACCGAGCCGGAGGTCCCCGGCGCCCTGGAGGCCCTGGGCGTGCGCCGGGACGTCACCTACGCCACCGCCTCGACCCTCCTGCACGCCCACCGGGCCGAGGACGACATCGACTACTACTACCTGGTCAACGGCAAGCACAGCGAGACCCCCAAGCCGCCGATCGCGGCCATCGACCACGAGGTCACGCTGACCCGGACCGACCGGAGGGCCGTGCCGCACCGGCTCGACCTCTGGACCGGCGAGATCGAGCCGATCGCCCTCTACCGGGCCGACGGCGACACGGTCACGCTGCGGGTGGCGCTGCAGCCGGGCGAGGCCACCGCCATCGCCCTGGCCCGGCCCGCCCCCGGGCGCGCCGCCCCCTATGCCACCGCCACCGAGGCCGCCGAGATCCGCGTCGTCCCCGGGAACCGGCTGGCGATCCGCGACACCAGGGCGGGGACGTACACCACGACCCTGCCCGGCGGCCGCACCGCCCCCGCCACCATCGCGGAGCTGCCCGCCCCGATCGCCCTCACCGGGTGGCGGCTGCAGGTCGAGGACTTCCGGCCCGGCCGCACCGCGGCCGAGACCGCGACCGTCCGGCACGACCTCGTCCTGGACGCGCTCAAGCCGTGGCCGCAGATCCCCGAGCTGGCCGACGTCTCCGGCGTCGGCCGCTACACCGCCACGGTCGACCTCGGCCGGGACGGCTGGCCCGGCGCGTACCTGGAGCTCGGCGAGGTCTTCGACACCTGCCGGGTGACGGTCAACGGGCGGCGGCTGCCGGCCGTCGACCTGATCAACCCGGTCGTGGACGTCGGCCCGTACCTGCGGCGCGGCGCCAACACGATCGAGGTGGAGGTCGCCACCACGCTCAACAACCGGCTCCGGGTATCCGACCCGGCCGTCTACGGCGGCGCGTCCCGGCAGAACTACGGGCTGGTCGGGCCGGTCCGGCTCGTCCCGTACGGCGAGGCGACCGTCGGGGCCTCCTGACGCCGATCCCCCGAGAAAGCGTGCGGGAGGGCGCTGGCACCGCCCTCCCGCACGGTGAATCCCTCATCCCCCGTCCAGTAGCGAACCGGAACACGAGGAACCCATGCAGCACAGCGTAGTCAGAGATGGAAGCTCCGTAGTCAAGCGCGTGCGCGGCCGGGCCGCACTGGCCCTGGGCCTGGCGGCGGTCACCGTCCCGCTGGTCGTCACCGCCCCGGCGGCCACGAGCGCCGCCGACGACCGGCGCCCCGCCCGGCCCTGGGACGCCTACAACCTCTCGCCCTCCGACCGGACGATCCGCCCCGTCGCGATCTTCGCCACGCAGGGCGAGGTCACCGACCCGCAGGCGGTGCTCAAGGGGCGGCGGACCGCCCTGAGCGGCGCCGGGGCGTCCGTCACGCTGGACTTCGGCAAGGAGGTCAGCGGCCTGACCACGGTGAACTTCGCCGGGTCGGACGGGCCGCAGAAGGTCGGGCTGGCGTTCTCGGAGTCGTCGGTGTACGCGGGCCAGCCCACCAGCGACGCCTCCACCGGCGGCCCGCGCAGCCGCGACGGCGCCCTGTCCACCGACGTCGACGGCCGTACCACGTACACGACCCCGGCCAAGTACCTGCGCGGCGGCTTCCGCTACCTGACGATCTTCCTGGAGTCGGCCGGGCGGGTGGAGCTGGACGGGGTCTCCCTCCACTTCACCCCCGCGCCCAAGATGAAGGACCCCGCCCGCTACGCCAACCACTTCTACTCCAGCGACGAGCTCCTCAACCGGATCTGGTACGCGGGCGCCTACACCGTCCAGCTCAACACCATCGCGCCCAAGACCGGCCGGGTCTGGGAGGCGCCGGCGCAGCTGTGGGACAACGGCGGCACGATCGGCGTCGGCGACACCATCCTGGTGGACGGCGCCAAGCGCGACCGCACCGTGTGGCCGGGCGACCTGGGCATCGAGATCCCGGCGGCGTACGCGGCGTTCAACGACACCGTCTCGGCCCGCAACGCGCTCACCACCGTCTACCAGCACCAGCGCGACACCGGGGAGCTGCCCTACGCCGGGCCGATGCTGGAGAAGTACGGCTCGGACACCTACCACCTGTGGACCCTGGCCGCGAGCTGGGACTACTACAACTACACCGGTGACCGGCGGTGGCTGGCGGACGTGTGGGGCCGCTACAAGCACGCCGTCGAGTACACCACCGGCAAGGTGAACGACCGGGGGCTGCTGTCCATCACGGGCACCTCCGACTCGGTGCGGATCCTGGCCAAGGGCGAGAACCTCATCGCCAACGTGTTGCTGTGGCGCGTCCTGGACACCGGGTCGCGGCTCGCCGCCGTCCAGGGGGACAAGGAGCTGGCCGCGTCGTACGCCGAGCGGGCCAAGGCACTGCGCACCGCCGTCGACACCCACCTGTGGGACGAGGCCGCCGGGGCCTACAAGTTCTACCCCGACTCCCCGATCCACGCCCAGGACGGCAACTCGCTCGCGGTCTGGTACGGCCTGGCCGACCGCGAGAAGGCCCGCCGCGTCAGCGCCAAGCTCACCGGCAACTGGAACTCGGTCGCCACGACCGCCCCCGAGAACAAGGGCAACCCCGGGGTCTTCTCCGGCTCGATGGAGGTCAACGCCCACTTCGCCGCGGGCGGGCAGGCCGCCGACAAGGCGGGCGTGGACATCATCCGGCGCCAGTGGGGCTACATGCTCAACCACCCGCAGGGCACCAAGAGCACCTTCTGGGAGTCGTTCCGCAACCCCGAGGACGGCTGCGTCTTCTGCAGCTCCTACGTGAGCCTGGCCCACGCCTGGGCGACGGGCCCGACCCCCGCGCTCACCTTCTACGTGCTGGGGCTCAACGTCACCGGCACGGGCGGGCGGACGTTCGACTTCGTCCCGCACACTGCCGACCTGTCCTTCGCCCAGGGCCGCATCACCACCACCTACGGCGCGGTGGACGCGTCCTGGAAGGTGGCCAAGGGCGAGTACAGCGCCAAGCTGAACGCGCCGCGCGGCGCCGAGGGGCGTGCGGGCGTGCCCACCTTCGGTTCGCGCATCGACGTCTACGTCGACGGCAAGAAGGTCTGGGACGGCGCCAAGGGCAAGGCCCGGGGCAACTACCACGCCTACACCGACGGGGAGTACGTCTACCTGAACGGGCTGCGCGGCGGCCACTCCATCAGCAGCGACCGCCTGGGCGCCCGGTGAGCGGGGCCGGCCAGGTTTCCCGCCGTGCCTTCATCGGCACGGCGGGCGCCACGGCGACGGCCGTCGGCATCGGCGTCCCCGCGGCCCGTCCCGCCTCTGCGGCGGACACGGCCGCCGGGGCCGTCACCGCACGGGTGTCGCCGTTCCCGCTGTCGGCCGTCACGCTGCTGGACGGCCCGTTCCGCGACAACATGCTCCGGACCTGCGCCTACCTGAAGTTCATCGACGCCGACCGGCTGCTGCACACCTTCCGCCTGAACGTGGGCCTGCCCTCCTCGGCGGAGCCGTGCGGCGGCTGGGAGGCCCCGAACGTCCTGCTGCGCGGCCACACCACCGGCCACCTGCTGACGGCGCTGGCCCAGGCGCACGCCAACACGGGGGACGACGCGTACTCCGCCAAGGCCCGCCACCTGGTGGCGGAGCTGGCCAAGTGCCAGGCCGCCTCGCCCGGCGCGGGCTTCACCCGCGGCTACCTGTCGGCGTTCGGAGAGGAGACCTTCGACCAGCTGGAGGCGGGCGCCAAGCCCTGGGCGCCGTACTACACCATCCACAAGATCATGGCCGGGCTGCTGGACCAGTACCGGCTCAGCGGCAACCGGCAGGCCCTGGACGTGGTGAAGGGCATGGCGGGCTGGGCGGACGCCCGCACCTCCAAGCTGTCCCGCGAGCGGATGCAGGGGCTGCTGCGGGTGGAGTTCGGCGGCATGAACGACGTGCTCGCCGAGCTGCACATGGTCACCGGGGATCCGGCGCACCTGGCCACCGCCCGCCGCTTCGACCACGACGAGCTGTACGTGCCGCTGGCGGAGCGCCGCGACGCCCTCGACGGCGAGCACGCCAACACCCAGATCCCCAAGGTGGTCGGGGCGGTCCGCGAGTACGAGGCCACGGGGGAGCGCCGCTACCGCGACATCGCGGCGTTCTTCTGGGACACCGTCGTCCACGACCACACCTACGTGATCGGCGGCAACAGCAACCAGGAGTTCTTCGGCCCGCCCCGCGAACTGGTCAGCCGCCTCAGCGAGGACACCTGCGAGAACTGCAACACCTACAACATGCTCAAGCTGACCCGGCTGCTGTTCTTCCACGACCCGGGCTCGGCCGAGTACATGGACTACTACGAGTGGGCGCTGCTCAACCAGATGCTGGGGGAGCAGGACCCGCGGTCCGCGCACGGCTTCGTCACCTACTACACAGGACTGTTCCCCGGGTCGGAGCGCAAACCCAAGGGCGGGCTGGGGGCGGCGCCCGGCAGCTACAGCGGCGACTACGACAACTTCTCCTGCGACCACGGGACGGGCCTGGAGACGCACACCAAGTTCGCCGACAGCGTCTACTTCCGCTCGCGGAACGCCCTGTACGTCAACCTGTTCGTCCCCTCCGAGGTGCACTGGGCGGAGCGGGGCGTCCGCGTCCGCCAGGAGACCGGCTACCCGCACGCGGAGACCACCCGGCTCACGATCACCGAGGGCGGCGGCCGCTTCGCCGTCAAGATCCGGATCCCGGGCTGGCTGGACGCGCGCGGCCGCCGCGCCCGGATCCGCGTGAACGGCAGGGCCGTGCCCGGCCTGGGCAACGACGCCCGGCCCGGCGCCTACGCCACGATCGAGCGGCACTGGCGGCCGGGCGACACGATCGAGCTGGCCATGCCGATGGAGCCGGTCTGGCGGAAGGCGCCCGACAACCCCCACGTCCAGGCCGTGACGCACGGCCCGGTCGTCCTGGCGGGCGCGTACGGCGACCGGGACCTCAACACCTTCCCGGCCATCGACCCGCGCTCGCTGGCGCCCGTCCGCGGCGAGCCGCTGCGCTACACGGCGCGGGCGGACGGGGCCGACGTGACGCTGATGCCGTTCGCCGAGGTCCACCACCAGCGCTACAACGTGTACTGGGCGACCCCGGCGCCGCGCCACCGTCCCGGCCTGGTCGCCCACTATCCCCTGGACGAGGGGCGCGGGACGACCGCGGCCGACGCCACCGGCGCCTGGCCCGCGGCGCGCCTCACCGGCCCGGCGGCCTGGAGCGACGGGACGTTGTCGCTGGACGGCACCGGCGGGCACGCCGTCCTGCCGCCCGGCCTGCTCGCCGGGCTGGACGCGCTCACGGTCGCGCTGTGGGTCCGGCTGGAGACGGTCACCAACAACGTGCGGGTCTTCGATCTGGGCTTCAACCGGCAGACGTTCTTCTACGTGAACGCGCGCACCGGATCGGGCCGGGCGCGGTTCTCGATGAAGCTCGGCGGGATGGAGGGCGAGGACTTCGCCGACGCCCCCGCGGCCCTCCCCACCGGGGCCTGGACGCACGTCGCGGTCGCCGTCACCGCCGAGGGCGGCGGCTCGGCCGTCCTGTACGTCGACGGAGCCGAGGCGGGCCGCAAGAACGGCCTGATCATGAGCCCGCTGGCCCTGGGCGCCACGTCGAACAACTTCGTCGGCCGGTCCCAGGACACCCGCCACCCGTTCATGCACGGCCAGGCCGCCGACTTCCGCCTCTACAACCACGCGCTCCCGGCCGCCGACATCCGCAGCGGAGCGAGGAATGTCGGCGAAGCCGTTGCCGGGGGGTCTGGGGGGTCGTCCCCCCAGAGAGGTTCTGACGTGGGCGCGCTGCACCAGCGCGGAAGGCCGTCGTGGGGGCCGGCC
>NZ_JBHSON010000026.1:0-112914 GCF_042656285.1 Actinomadura rugatobispora
TGCCTGGTGATGCTGGGCGATGCCATCAACGAGAAGAAGAACTCCGGCGAGGCCAAGGAATCGCTGGAGGTCGTGGACGTCTCCCAGCTCCTCATCCGCTCCATCAAGGGCGAAGGCACCGCCGAATGACCTCCTGGACGAACGCGAACAGGCCCCTGAGCCCATCGGTCGTGGTTGGGCCCAAGGGCTTGGAACACGGGTGAAAAAATCGGGAGAGCGTCTTGCTCGATCGAGTCGGCCCGGGGAGCGTCCGTGCGGATCGGTTCACTGTCCGCGCTGACCATGACGAGGGCCTGTCCGGTCGTGCCTGGTGGAGTGGGTCAGGACGAAGCGCCGCTCCCAGGTGTGGCGGCGAGCAGTTCGCGCGCCATGATGATCTGCTGGATCTCCGCCACGCCTTGGGCGACGTCGAAGAACACCGACTCGCGGTAGAGACGTTCCACCACCATGTCCTTGGTCAGCCCGTACGCGCCGCACACATGCAGCGCCGCCTGAGCGGCCTCCCGCGCGGCCCGTCCCGACACGAGACGGGCCGCGGCGGCCTCCGCGGCGATTCTTTCCCCCCGGTCGAGCAGGTCGGCGCAGGTCAGGACCAGGGACTCGGCGCCGACGACATCCGCGGCGGCCTTTCCGAGGAGCGCCTGCACGGTGGGGAAACGCCTGCCTATCGGCGTGCCGCGGTACTCGCGGGTCAGAGCGTAGGACGCGGCCTCTTCCAGGGCCCGCGTGGCGATCCCCACGCAGATCATCGACGCGCGCACCTTGCCGAACGCCTCACCGGCCAGCATGACCTCGAACCCGCTGTCCAGGCCGCCCACCAGGCCGTCGTCGTCCACCCGCACGTTATCCAGGGTGACCGGCCGGGCCTCCGTCCCACCCATCGACAGCACCTCGCTCGGCCGGCCGGCCTGCCAGCCCGGGAGAGAGGTGTCCACCAGGAACGCTCCCAGCGCCTTGTCGGAGGTCCTTGCGAACACCAGCGCCAGCTGGGCCTGTTCGGAGAAGGAGATGAACTGCTTGGTGCCCGAGAGCGTCCAGCCCGTGCCGTCGCGCCGGGCCTGGGTGGTGATCTGACGGGGGTCCGAACCGGTCGCCGGCTCGGTGAACGCCCACGCCGCCATCAACTCTCCGGAGACGAGTCCCGGGACGAAGCGCTCGATCTGCGTGGGCGTGCCGTGCTTGAGCAGGGTCATCGCCACCTGGATGGTGGTGCCGGGGTACAGCGCGGCGACGGCGCAGTGCCGTGCCACCTCGCGGCTCGCCACCATGTAGGCGCGGACCGTGCCGCCATCGCCGCCGTACCGCTCGGCGAACGGCAGCCGGGTCATTCCCAGCTCGCAGACCGCCCGCCACAACTCCGGAGAGAAGCGCTGGTCACGGTCGACCCGCGGGGCCAGCGGGGCGACCGTCTTGGCGGCCTGACCGTCGATGGCGGCGCGCAGCTCCTCCAGCTCCGGCTCTACGCGAAGTCTCACCACGCCTCCGCCAGGGTCGGCAGTCGATGCATCGTCATGGCGAATAAGTTAGATAATATTGTTAATATGTCAAGTTCCAGGCCGGTCCTGCCGGTGGAAGTGCCCGGACCGCAGCCGGGCGTGGCCGACCCCCGGTGGTCAACCGTCCTGTCCCGGGCGGCAAGCCGGCGGCGCAGTGTGCGGGTGGCTTCGACGCCGACGAGCATCCGCGGCCGGACTCCATGCTGGAGAGGGCCGGTGCTCGGGCGCACGGCCGTCTCGGATGACCGACATGCCCTCGCCAATTTAGCCGTAACAGAATAAAGAGATAACTTATTAAATTCTGCTACCCTAGCGTCATGAGAGCTGACACTGCACCGGCCGCTCCCGTCCGGTGCGGGGCGGAAGGCGGAGGAGCGTGACCGAGTCCACCGAGTCGACGACGGGGCCGGGAACGCTGGGCCGGCGCGTCCGCGTCCCCAAGATGGCCGAGCTGGTGGCCGCGCAACTGCGCCGCAAGATCGTGCGCGGTGAGCTGGCCGGCGGGGCGGCCCTGCCCGCCGAGACCACGCTGATGGAGGAGTTCTCGGTCTCGCGGCCGACGTTGCGCGAGGCCTTCCGCGTGCTGGAGTCCGAGGCGCTGATCAGCATCCGGCGCGGTGCCCGGGGCGGCGCGCGGGTGCAGGTTCCGCAGGGAGAGGTCGCGGCCCGGTACGCCGGGCTGGTCCTGGAGTACCGCGGCACCACGCTCCAGGATCTCTACCAGGCCCGGAACCTGATCGAGGCTCCCTGCGCGGGGCTTCTGGCGCAGCGGGCCACCGATGACGACCTCGACCGGCTGCGCACCGCGGTGCGCGAGGCCGAGCTGCTGATCGATGATCCGCCGGCGTTCATCCGCGCGCACATGCAGTTCCACGCGCTGGTGGTCGACATGTCGGGGAACGAGACCATGCGGGTGCTCAACGGCATGGTGCGGCACATCATCGACCAGGCGAACTGGTCGCATGTGGATCTCGACGCGGGCAGCCCCGAGAACATCGTGGCGAACCGGGAGGGCTTCCGGGCCCACGTGCGGCTGGTGGAGCTGGTGGCCGCCCGGCAGTCCGAAGCCGCCGAGGAACTGTGGCGGGCCCACCTCGAGGCCGCGGGGGAGTACCTGTTGAACAACCAGTCGATGACCACGGTGCTCGATCTGCTGGGCTGAGGCGAGCCGGGTCCCTTCTCGAGTGGGCCCGGCGCGCCTCCCGAGAACCGGAACGGGAACCCTGCCTCAGAGGCGGTGCTCCTTGCCGGGAATGGTGAGTCCCGAACGAATCCGGGCTCCTTTATGGCTGCCAGGTTGGACCAACCGCCTTTCACGCGGTCGGATACTCGTCCCGGTGCTCCGGCGCGGCGACGGCCGGGAGGATCTGTGCGAAGCGTCCCTTGGCTCTCTTCATCCCTGCAGGGAATCCGCGCCGCCCAGGGCGGACTTGCCTCTGAGGGGCACCTTCGAGCGGCGCGGAGTCGCGCTCGTCAGGAGTCGGACGGTGCTTTCCGCAGGAGGGTGCGCACGGCGACGGCGCCCTCGATGGTGGCCTGGGCGCCGGCGTCGCCCGTGATCAGGTTGAAGGAGCGGCATCCCGCTCGCACGTACGGCAGCAACGCCGCCGCCACGTCCTCGGGAGTCCCGTACGGGCTGTAACGCTCGAACTTCTCGAAGGGGGTCCGGTAGAGGCGCTCCATCATGGTGGCCAATCCCGGACGGGCCTCGCCGGGGGAGTCGCCGAAACCGCACCAGACGTGCATGCCGTGGCCCCACCGCTTGACCTGGCGGCCGCGTGCCGAGGCGAGCTCGGCGATCCGGGCGCAGGACGCGGCGTACCGCTCGGGCGTGGTCCACAGCCCGAGCCATCCGTCGCCGTGCTCCGCCGTACGGCGCAGCGCCGCGTCGGACCGGCCTCCGACCATGATGGGCACGGCGACCTCCGGCGCCGGCCGGACGGACACGTCGTCGAGCGTGAAGAACTCGCCCGACGCGCTCACCTCCGCGCCGCCGAGCAGCGCCCGGACCAGTGGGATCGCCTCGTCCATCCGCCGCCCGCGCGTCGCCGGGTCGACGCCGCACGCGCGGTACTCGGCGGGGTCTTCCCCGCCCACGCCGACACCGAAGACCACTCGGCCGGGGGCCAGGCCCGCCAGAGACGCGACCTGCCGCGCCACCGGAACGGGATGGCGCAGGGGCAGCAGGTAGACCGCCGTCTGGACGGTGACGCGCGTCGACAGCGCCGCCAGCGCCGTGGCGTGGAGGAGGCCGTCGAAGCCCTGGCCTCCCTTGAAGGTCACGTGGTCGCCGACGAACAGCCGGTCGATTCCGGCCTCCTCGGCGTCCGCCACGAAATCCCGCAGCGCCGCCGCGTCGTGGAAGAGCTCGTGCGGCACGCGCACTCCCACGGTGATCTCATCGTCCATCTGTCCTCCGTACCGTCGAAAGGGGGTGCGCCGCGGTCTGATCAAGGCGGGGACGCCGTTTCGCGGTTCCCGTCAGGGCCTTGGCCGCGGTACTTGTGGCCACTTCGAGCAGGCCCTAGGCGCCCATGCTGAGGCCGCCGTCCACGGTGACCACCGATCCTGTGATGTAG
Organism: Actinomadura rugatobispora; assembly: GCF_042656285.1. GTDB lineage: Bacteria > Actinomycetota > Actinomycetes > Streptosporangiales > Streptosporangiaceae > Spirillospora > Spirillospora rugatobispora. The sequence goes on from NZ_JBHSON010000026.1 coordinate 4,076, forward strand.
CCGGCGCGCTCGTCCAGCAGGAACCTCACCGCGTGCGCGAGTTCTCCAGGGTCGCCGCGGCGGCCCAGCGGGATCATCGCCCGGATCGCCTCCTGTGCCGGAGCGGGCATCACGTTGGTCATGTCGGTCTCGAAGACCCCGGGCACGACCAGGTTCACCGTCACGCCCTTGCGCGCCACCGACCGCGCCAGCGAACGGGTCAGTCCCAGCAGCCCCGCCTTGGCGGCGGCGTAGCCCGCCTCGACGGGGCTGCCCATCGCGGCCGTCACGCTGCCGATGTTGACGATGCGGCCGAACCGCCGGTCGGTCATGGGCTCCAGAACCGCCTGCGCGAGGTGGAACGGGCCGCTGAGGTTGGCCCGCAGGGCGTCGTCCCACTCCTCCTGGGTCATCGCGCGGACCTTGTTCTCGATCAGGAGGCCGGCGTTGTTCACCAGGTGGTCCAGCCGGCCGTGCGTTGCCAGGACGTCCTGCACCAGCCGCCGGCAGAAGGCGCGGTCTCCCACGTCGCCCCGGTGCAGGGACAGGGAGCCGCCGTCCGCCGCCACCTCGTCCGCGAGTCGGCGGGCGGCCTCGTCGTCTCGGGCGAAGACCGCGGCGACGTGCACGCCCTCGGCCGTCAGGACGCGCGTGATCGCGGCTCCGAGCCCTCGGGTGCCGCCGGTCACCACGGCGACCCGGCTCGGCTCGCAGGCCGCGTCCGCGTCGTGCCCGTTGGGGGAGGCGGTCACCGGCGCGCCGCCCCGTCCAGCCTGGCGCGCACGGCCTCGCGCTGGAGGGGACTGCCCACATTGCGCTCCATGAACGCGCGCTCGGCGCGGAATCCCGCCTTCATGGCCTCCTCGTCCCAGGCGCGGTTCAGCATGCTCTTGGCGGCGCGCACCGCCGCCGGGTTGCGGCCGGCGATCTGCGCGGCGATCGCCAGCGCCTCCTCCCGCGGGTCGGCGCACACGCGTGTCGCCAGCCCGATGCGGACGGCCTCTTCCCCGGTGACCTTCCTGGCGGTGAGGGTGAGTTCCTTGGCGACGTCCACCCCGACCAGGCGCGGCAGGATCTGCGTGCCGCACATGTCGGGCGTCAGCCCCCAGTCCATCTCCAGGACGCCCATGCGCGCGTCCGGTGCCACCAGCCGGATGTCGGCGCCGAGGGCCAGTTGCAGCCCGCCACCGAGCGCGAAGCCGTGAACGGCGGCGATGACCGGGACCTCGTGCACCTGCCACACCCAGACGGCTTTCTGTCCCCGGCCCAGGACCAGGCCGGGGACGCCGAACTCGTCCGGCGGATCCCCGGCGTCCTCGACCGCGGCGGGCCGCCAGGGGCGGGCGTCCGCCTGGGCCTGGAAGGCGGCGAAGTCCAGTCCGGCGGAGAACGCGCGGCCCTCGCCGGACAGGACGATCGCGCGCAGGCCCGCCTCGTGCCGGAGCCGTTCGCCGACCCCGATGAGCTCGGCGAACATCGCGTCGTCGAGCGCGTTGAGCTTGTCCGGACGGTTGAGGCGCACATCGGCCACACCGCCCTCCAGCCGGCAGAGCACCCGGTCCATGGCCCGTCTCCTCGCACAACGCGTCGTAATCAGTTAGTTCATATAACTTAAATTCCGCCGCCTCGGGCGTCAACGCGGAATCTCGGGCGCGGGGTCGAGGTGGTCGAGAACATCCTGGTGGCGCTCCCGGACGGCCGGGAGGGGCCATTGACACGGTTCGGGGCGCGTACGTACGCTCGATATAGTTAAATCTTTCAGATTCGGTATGTGAATCTGACGCTACCTCCGTCCGTCCGGGGGCCGGATGGGGTCGAGGAGGAGAGGCCGTGACCAGCGCTCGGGAGACCATCAGGAGCTTCGTCGGCTCCGGTGACCCGTTCGACAGACCATCGGAAGAGGTGCGCGCCCTCCAACTGGAGGCCGCCCGTGAGTGCTTCGGCGAGCACCGGGAGCGCATCCCATTGCTGCGCCGCCGAGCGGACGAGACGGGCGTCAAGGAGATCCGCGCGGAGGGCGACATCGTCCCGCTGCTGTTCTCCCACACCAGTTACAAGTCCTACCCCCTCTCCTACATCACCTCGGGACACTGGGACCGCCTCCTGCGCTGGTACTCGACGGTCTCGGTGGTCGAGACGGGCGAGGTCGACGTCGACGGCGTGACCGACATCGACGACTGGATCGGGCGGCTGGACGCGGCCGGCCACCGGCTCTACATCACCAGCGGGACGTCGGGAAAGGTCTCGTTCCTCAACAGCACCGCGGCGGACCGGGACCTGCTGGGCCGGATCATGGCCAACCTCACCTGCTGGCCTGACCCGCTGCCGCCCGAGCGCGTCCGCCGGGGCTACATCCTGGCGCCCGCCAGCGGGCCGATGCGCTCCATCGACGGTTTCCGGATGCACGCCGACCTGTTCGTGAAGGAGGGCGAACTGCGGCTCCTGACGGAGGACTCGCTGCGCGTCTCCGAGCTGATGCACAGCGGGCTGCTCCGCAAGAAGATGGTCGACGGCACCGCCACCCCGCAGGAGGTCAAGGAGTTCGAGAACGCCTCCGGCGAACGCGAGGGGGTGATGCAGGCCGCGCTGGACGGGCTGCTCGACGACATCGCCGAGCACCGGCGCGAGCCGCTCTTCATCGCCGGGATGAACAACCAGCAGTGGGCCCTCATCCAGGGCCTCCGGGCGCGCGGCGTCCCCGACGGGGAGTTCCACCCCGACTCGCTGGTGCTCGCCGGAGGCGGCAACAAGAACCAGGTCCTGCCCGCGGACTACATGAAGCAGTTCGGCGACTTCTTCGGCGGCGTCCGCAGGGTCCGCAGCTACGGCATGACCGAGTTGCAGGGCTCCTGCCCGTCCTGCGAGAAGGGCAACTACCACATACCACCGTGGGTCCTCCCGCTGGTCCTCGACGAGCCGGGCGAACGGCTGCTCAACGAGGACGAGGGAGTGGTGGAGGGGCGCTTCGCCTTCCTCGACCTCTCCCTGGAGGGCCGCTGGGGCGGGCTGATCAGCGGCGACCGGGTGAAGGTCGACTTCTCCGCGTGCGCGTGCGGCAGGACCGGTCCCACGGTGCTGCCCGACGTGTCCCGGTACGGCGACCTCGGCGGCGACGACAAGATCACCTGCGCGGCGACACTCGACTCCTACGTGAGGGGGATGATCCAGGCATGAGCGGCACGGTACTGTCCGGCACCGGCGGTGACGCGGTGACGACCCGAGGGCCGGTTCCCGTGGTCCACGTCGTCCAGGGCGCCGTCCAGCAGGGCACCGACATCGTCCACGGCCGCACGGGGGCGGAGTTCGCCACGCCCGCTCTCGACCTGGACCACCTGGTGTGGTCCAGGACGGAGCCGGGACCGGCCTTCGAGGTGCCCGTCGCCGAGATCGTCGATCTGCTGGTGGAGACCGGCGAGCGGCTCAAGGCCGATGCCGACGGCCTGCTCGCCGAGGCGCTGGAGCACATGGTCGAGGTCAACCCGCTGCCGCGGGAGGTCCTGGAGCGGGCGTACGCCCGGCTGTGGCGCAGCTTCGACCGCGCGCAGATCCAGGCGCAGATCGACAACGAGCTCGGCGGCTCCGACGTGCTCGACGGCTGGCGGGAGGTGGCGCTGCCGGGCGGGCGCGTCGGTTCGATCCGCGCCTTCCCGCCGCGCCTGGTGCACATCCTGGCCGGCAACGCTCCCGGTGTGGCGGCCATGTCCATCGTGCGGGGCGCGGTGACCAAGGGCGTGAACCTGCTGAAGCTGCCCTCCAACGACCTGTTCACCGCCACCGCGATCCTCCGCACGATGATCGCGCTCGCTCCCGGGCACCCGGTGGTGCGCTCCTTCTCGGCGGCGTACTGGCGGGGCGGGGACGAGACCGTGGAGAGCACGATCTTCCGCGCGCAGTTCTTCGACAAGCTGGTCGCCTGGGGCGGCGAGGCCACCATCCGGGGCGCCCTGAAGTACGTCGGCCCGGGGTTCGAGCTGGTGTCCTTCGACCCCAAGTCGTCGATCTCGTTCATCGGACGGGAGGCGCTGGCCTCCGAGGAGGCTCTGGGGGAGGCCGCCGAGGCCGCCGCCGCCGACGCCACCTTCTTCAACCAGGCCGCGTGCGTGGCCAGCCGCTTCCAGTTCGTGGAGGGGCCGGTGGAGAACGCCGACCGCTTCGCGGCGGTCCTGTGCGAGCGGCTGGGGGTGGCGCGCGAGTTCTCCTCCGCCGGCGGCCCGAAGGTCGGCGGCGAGCTGCGCGAGGAGATCGAGGTGCTGCGCGAGCTGGAGGAGGACTACCGGGTCTGGGGCGGATACGACGGCCGCGGGCTGGTCATCCGCTCGCCCGAGCCCGTGGAGTTCCACCCCGACGGCAAGATCGTGAACGTCGTGCCCGTGCCCTCGCTGGCCGACGCCGTCCGCCACGCGGGCGTCGCGACGCAGACCGTCGGCGTGTACCCGGCCGCGCGCAAGGTGGAGCTGCGCGACGCCCTGGCGTCCGCGGGCGTGCAGCGCGTGGTGCCGCTCGGCGGTGCGGGCGGCATGCCGCCGGGGCTCGCGCACGACGGCTTCTACCCGCTGCAGCGCCTCATGCGATGGGTGAACGACGAATGAGCGACCGGACGCCGGCGACGCACTGGATGATCACCGGTGTGTCGAGCGGGCTGGGCAGGGCGCTCGCCGAGGCCGTGCTCGAACGCGGCGGGGTCGTGGTCGGATCCCTGCGCGACAAGGAGCGGGCGGCCGACTTCGAGGCGCTCGCCCCGGGGCGCGCGTTCGCGATCCTGCTCGACGCCACCGACCCGCCCGAGGTGCTGGCGGAGCGCGCCGCCCAGGGACTGCGCCTGGCCGGCCACATCGACGTCCTGGTCAACAACGCGGGCTACGGCCTGCTGGGCGCGGTCGAGGAGGTGAGCGAGGAGGAGATCCGGCACCAGATGGACACCAACTTCACCGGTCCGCTGCGGCTCGTCCGGGCGCTCCTCCCGCACTTCCGTGAGCGCCGCCGGGGCCATGTCGTGAACATCAGCTCGGTCGCGGGGTTCACCGGCCAGCCGGGGCTGGGGATCTACAACGCCTCCAAGTTCGCGCTCGAGGGGCTGTCGGAGGCGCTGCGGCTGGAGCTCGCGCCGTTCGGCATCGGCGTCACCATCGTCGAGCCGGGCGCGTTCCGCACCCGATGGGCGGGGCCGGGGCTGCGGCAGGCCGGGCGGCGCCTTCCCGAGTACGAGGTGGTCACGGCCATACAGGGAGGGCTGGAGCGGCTGGACGGAGCGCAGCAGGGCGACCCCCGGCGCGCCGCGGCGGCGATCATCAGGGCCGTCGAGGCGGCCGAACCGCCCGGCCGGCTGCCGTTGGGAGCCGATGCCGTGAAGGCGGTCCGGGGCAAGCTGGCCGGTGTCGGCGGTGAACTGGACGCCTGGGAGGACGTGGCCGTCTCGACGGCGTTCGAGCCCGCCGGTCCCTGACCCGGCGCGGGCCCGGCCGGACGGGCAGCGTCTATGGGTGCCCGCGGGCGCGGTGGAATCCGCCCCGCGGGCATCCGTCGAGGAGGCCGATCAGATGCACGCCGGTCATCGCCCGCTCCACCTCGGGGGCCGCTTCTCGCTGAACGCGCGCGGTCCTTCGAGCGCGTCGTGACTCTTGGCGATCTCGTCGTGCGAGGTGTCGTTCAGTGCCCAGGCCTCCGGCTCGGGAAGGCGTGCGGACACGTGCGCCACGGCCTTGCTGGCGCGCACCGCGAGCGGGGCGTTGGCGGCGATGGACGAGCCGAGCTCCACGGCGGTCGTGAGCGTTTCCGCGGGACGCACCACCTGGTTGACCAGGCCCCACTCCAGTGCGGTCGCCGCGTCGATCGGCTCGCCCGTCAGCAGGAGCTGGAGGGCGCGCCGGGTGCCGACGATCCCGGGCAGCCGTACCAGCCCGCCGCCGCTGGCGAGAACGCCCCGCTTGACCTCGGGCAGCGCGAAGCGCGCGTGCTCGCCGGACACCACCAGATCGCACGCCAGCGCCAGCTCCAGCCCGCCGCCGTAGGCCAGGCCGTTGACCGCCGCGATCACCGGCGTCGCGATCCGGTCCCGGACCAGCTCCGAGACGACGCGCGGCCCCGGGACGGAGGGGTCCGCGCGCCCGGCCAGCTCGTGCAGATCGCCTCCCGCGCAGAAGGCGCGCTCGCCGGATCCGGTGATGACGATCGCCCGCACGGCCGGGTCGGCGTCCGCGGCCGCCAGCGCCCGCTTGAAACGGCGGGCCAGCCCGGTGGTGATCGCGTTCATCGACCGCGGCCGGTTGAGCGTGAGGACGCGGACGGGGCCGTGGCCGGTGACGAGCAGCTCCCCGCCGCCCGCCACCGGCCCCCCGTCGGTGAGAGATGCGGTCATAGAATCAACTTAATAGGTTGAATTATTCAAGTCCAGCGGGAAGGTGGAAGGCATGGCGGCCGAGGCCCTGCCCAGCCGGGAGGACCGGTGGGAGTACATCCCGCCGGAGTTCCGGATCCGTGACGACGAGCGTTTCCTCAGCATCCCCGACGCCGTGCGGGTCGCGGCCGCGCGCCACCCCGGCCGCGAGGCGATCATCGAGGGGGACCTGCGGCTGACCTTCGCCCGGCTGGAAGAGGTCATGATCGACGCCGTCCGGGCGGCGATGGCGCTCGGCGTCCGGCCGGGGGACCGGGTCGCGGTCTGGGCGCCGAACTCCGCCCGGTGGATCCTGGCCGCGCTGGCCGTCCAGGGCGCCGGCGGGATCCTCGTCCCGCTCAACACCCGCTTCAAGGGCGAGGAGGCCGCCTACATCCTGCGCAAGAGCGGCGCGACGGCCCTGTTCACCGTCACCGGCTTCCTCGGCAGCGACTACCCGGGCATGGCCCGGCGGGCGGCCCCCGACCTCGCGGCGCTGGCCCCCGGCCGGGTCGTCGTGCTCTCCGGCGAGGCGGCGACCGGTGACCTGTCCTGGGAGGAGTTCATGGCGGCTGGGGCCCCGGTCGGCGAGGACCGGGCCCGCGCCGCGGTCGACGCCGTCGCCGGCGAGACCGTCTCGGACATCATGTTCACCTCCGGAACGACCGGGCGACCGAAGGGCGTGGTGCTGACCCACGGCCAGTCGCTGCGCGCGCACGGCTGGCTGGCGCGGGTCATGGACTTCCGCGCCGGCGACCGGTACCTGATCATCCCGCCGTTCTTCCACACCTTCGGGTACAAGGCCGGATGGATGGCGTGCATCGTCCACGGGGCGACCATCCTGCCCCAGACGGTGTTCTCCGCCGGCACGGTGCTGGAGACCATGGAACGGGAGCGCGTGTCGATCCTGTGCGGCCCGCCGACCCTCTTCCAGGACCTTCTCGCCTCGCCGCGCCTTCCGGAGGCCGACCTGTCCGCCCTGCGGGTGGTGATGGCGTCGGCGGCCCAGGTCCCGCCGGAGCTCAACCGCCGGATCCGCGAGGTGCTCCGTCCGGAGATCCTGCACAGCGGCTACGGGCTGACCGAGGCGACCTCCCTGGTCACCGCGACCCGGCCCCGGCAGGACGACTTCGCCGACATCACCACCACGGTCGGCCGGGCGGCGTGGGAGGTGGAGGTGCGCATCGTCGATCCCGAGGGGCGCGACGTGCCGCGCGGCACCGCCGGCGAGCTGTGGTGCCGGGGCTACACCGTGATGTCGGGGTACTGGGACGAGCCCGCCGCCACGGCGGAGGCGATCACCGAGGACGGCTGGCTCCGTACGGGAGACGTCGCGGTGATGGACGACCGCGGGTTCATCCGGATCGTCGACCGCATCAAGGACGTCGTCATCGTCGGCGGGTTCAACGTGTACCCGGCCGAGGTCGAGCGCATCCTCGGGGAGCACCCGGACGTGGAGTCCATCGCCGTGGTCGGCGTCCCCGACGAGCGGATGGGCGAGGTCACGGCCGCCTTCGTGGTGCCCCGGCCGAGCGCCGCCCTGGACGCGGAGGAGTTCAGGACCTGGGCGGCAGGGCTCATCGCGGGGTTCAAGGCACCGCGCCATGTGGCGGTCGTCGAGGCGCTGCCGCGCAACGCCGGCATGAAGGTCCTGAAGAACGAGCTGCGTGAGCGCGCTCGCGACCTCGTCCAGCGCGGGTCAGGGACCGGGCAGGGGAGTCCCTGACCCGCACTGCCGGCGGCCGCCTACCGGGAGTCCGCCTTGAGATCGGCCATGACGGGCGTCCACAGGTCGATCTCGTGCTCGTAGGGGGCGTAGAACTGGAAACGGGTCACCAGGTCGCCGAAGCGCTCGGTGAGGACGGAGGCGATCCGCTCGGGGGGACCGACGACGGCGAAGGCGTTGAGCACCTCGTCGTCGATCGCGTCGCCCATCGTGGTCCACTTCTCCGGGTCGTCGCCGCGCGACAGGGCGTGCAGCTCGTCGCCCAGCGCGCCCCAGCCGTGCAGGTCGAGGACGCCGCGGTAGGCCGGGGTGCTGGCGTAGAAGGCGATCTGTTCCCGGACGGCGCGGACGGCGGCGGCCAGCGACTCCTCGGTCGTCCCGGTCGCGGTCAGCGGCAGACCGACCACCTCGAATCCGTCCCCGGACCGGCCGGCCTTCTCTCGACCCCGGCGCACGGTCGGCAGGGTGACCTCGCGGATGTAGCGCTCGGTGGTGAAGCCGTGCAGGAGGATCCCGTCGCAGACCTCGCCGGCCACCTCGCACATGGCCTCGCCCACGGCGGCGATGACGATCTTGGGGGCCGGGGTGGGGAGGGGGCCGGGGGAGAAGAAGGGCGTCATCAGAGTGTGGCGGTAGAAGTCGCCCTCGAAGCTCAGCTTCGAGCCGTTCTGCCAGCTGTCCCAGATGGCGCGGATCGCGCTCACCATTTCCCGCATGCGTGCGGCGGGCCTGCTCCAGGGCATCGAGAAGCGCCGCTCGATGTGCGGCTTGACCTGGCTGCCGAGGCCCAGGATGAAGCGGCCCTCGGTGTAGCGCTGCAAGTCCCACGCGGTGTGGGCCAGGGTCATCGGTGATCGCGCGAACGCGACGGCGATGGCCGTTCCCAGCTCCAGCCGCCGGGTGGACTGCGCCGCGGCGACGTGCGGGAGGAAGGGGTCGTGCTTGGACTCCGACGACCACAGGCCCGCGTAGCCCCGCTCCTCGTGCTCGCGCGCCGTGGCCGCCATCTGCTGAAGTGACCCAGTGGTCAGCTTTCCGTCTGCCTGCATGGAGGCAGCTTAAATGATTCCGCTGATATAGTTAAATAATTCATCGTTCCGATCGGAGGAGGCACATGTCGAACGTCGTCATCGTGGAGGCCGTGCGCTCGGCCGTCGGCAAGCGGCGGGGCGGTCTCTCCCACCATCTGGCCCCCGACCTGTTCGCCGACGTCCTCGGCGGCCTGGTCGCCCGCGCGGGCATCGACTCGGGCGTCGTCGAGCAGGTGACCGGCGGGTGCGTGAGCCAGGTCGGCCAGCAGTCCGGCAACATCACCCGCACCGCCTGGCTCACGGCGGGGCTCGACCAGAGGACCGCCGCGTCGACGATCCACGCCCAGTGCGGCTCGTCCCAGCAGGCGTTCACCCTGGCGTACGGCATGGTCGCGGGCGGGGTCGCCGAGGCGGCCGTCGCGGGCGGCGTGGAGTCGATGAGCCAGGTCCCCATGGGGTCGAGCACCCTGCCCGAGCTGGGACCGGCCAGGACGCCCCGCTACGAGCGGCTCTACGAGATAACGTCGCAGTTCGAGGCGGCCGACCGCATCGCCGAGGCATGGGGCCTCACCCGCCCCCAGCTGGAGGAGTTCGCCGTCCTCTCGCAGGCGCGGGCCGCCGCGGCCATCGCCGAGGGCCGCTTCGCGAGCCAGATCGTGCCCGTGGAGGCGCCCGTCGCCGGCGAGGACGGGACGATCGTCGGTACCGGGATCGTCGACACCGACGAGGGGCCCCGCCCGACGACGCCGGAGGGGCTGGCCGGCCTGCGGGTGAACCAGAAGGACCGGCCCGGGGCGCTGCACACGGCCGGGACGTCCTCGCAGATCTCGAACGGCGCCTCGGCCCTGCTCCTCATGACCGAGGAGCGGGCCGGGCGGCTGGGGCTGACGCCCCGCGCCCGGATCGTCGACTCCCTGATGGTCGGCAGTGATCCGGTGATGCTGCTGACCGGCCCGATCCCGGCGACGCGGGCGATCCTGGAGCGCAACGGCCTCACCCTGGACGACATCGACGTCGTGGAGATCAACGAGGCGTTCTCCTCGGTCGTGCTCGCCTGGGGGCACGAGCTCAAGGCCGACTTCGCCAGGGTCAACGTCAACGGCGGCGCGATCGCGCTCGGGCACCCGCTCGGAGCGACGGGCGGCGTGCTGCTGACCAAGGCCCTCAACGAGCTGGAGCGGACGCGGGGCCGCTACGGCCTGGTCACGATGTGCCAGGGCGGCGGCATGGGCACGGGGACGATCATCGAACGGCTCTGAACCGGGACCGCCGGCGAGGCGGTGTCCGGGGACGGTGACGCCCCCGGACACCGCCTCAGATCACCCGCTTCGCCGCGAGATCGGCGATCGTGTCCTCGTCCAGGTCCAGCAGGCCGCTCAGGACGTCGCGGGTGTGCTCCCCCAGCACCGGCGGTGCCGCGTAGTCCTCGACGGGAGTGCCGGACATCCTGATCGGGTAGCGCAGGCCGGGGATCGGCCCCGCCGTCTCGTGCGCCATCTCGATCGGCAGCGCGCGGTGCCGGACGTGCTCGTCGCCGAGGGCCGAGCGGATGTCGTTGACCGGGCTCACCGGCACGTCGGCCGCGTCGAGCACCTCGATCCAGTGTCGCGCCTCGCGCTGGACGAAGATCGCCTCCAGTACCTCCAGCAGTTCCAGCCGGTGCTCGATCCGCGCGGAGATGCTGGAGAACCGGGGATCCTCGATCAGCCCGGGGTGGCCGATCGCGCGGCACGCCCGCCCGAACTGCGGGTTGGTGGTCGCGACGATGAAGAACCGGCGGCCGTCCGCGCACTCGAACGCCTGGGAGGGGATCCCGCCGAATCCCCCGTTGCCCCGCCGTTCGGGCACGTCACCGGAGACCAGGTAGTTCTGGACGTAGTGCGACATCGACGCGATCCCGCAGTCCAGCAGGGAGACGTCGAGGTGCTGCCCCGCGCCGTGCAGGTCCCGGTGCCGGAGCGCCGCCAGGAGGGCGGTGCCGGTGTACAGGCCGGTCAGGATGTCGATCAGGGAGAGCCCGGACTTCATCGGGCCGGCGCCGGGGGTCCCGTCCGGGTGCCCGGAGACGCTCATCATGCCGCTGAGCGCCTGGAAGATCCCGTCGTACCCGGCCCTGCGCTCGTACGGACCGCTCTGGCCGAACCCCGTGACCGAGCAGTAGATCAGCCGGGGGAAGCGCTCGCGCAGGTCCTCGTACCCGAGCCCGTACTTGGCGAGGACGCCGGGGCGGAAGTTCTCCAGGAGGATGTCGGAGCGGCCGATCAGGCCGAGGAGCACCTCCCTGCCCCGGTCGGTGGTGAAGTCGAGGGTGATCGACCGCTTGTTCCGATTGCAGCTGAGGTAGAAGGCCGACATGCCCGCGGTGTCGCCGTCCAGGAAGGGCGGGCCGTACTGCCGGGCGTCGTCCCCGGTCGCCGGGCGCTCGACCTTGACGACCTCCGCGCCGAGGTCGCCCAGCATCTGACTCGCCAGGGGGGCCGCCAGGATCCGGCTGAGGTCCAGGACGCGGACCCCGTGAAGCGCGCCGTCGCTCACCGCTCATCTCCTCGTTCGGGTTCACTGAATATAGTTCAATAGATTAAACTTTTTTGATGGCGCCCTGTGGTCAGGGCGGGTGAATCAGATAGATTATTACATTATTGTCGGGTCGTGGAGGGATGCGAGATGACCGGGACGGCGAGTGCGGCCGAGCCGCTCGTGCGGGGCATGACATGGGAGGACATGGAGGAGGGCGCGGCCTTCCGCACGGCTTCGAGGACCGTGACCGAGACCGACCTGATGAGCTTCGTCCACCTCGGCGGCTTCAACGAGCCGCTCTTCTACGACGCCCGGCACGCCTCCGAGGGCGGCTACACCGGGAGGCTCATCCCCGGTGCGCTGGTCTACGTGTTCGCCGAGGGCCTCATCCTGCAGACCAACGTCCTGCACGGCACCGGGCTGGCGTTCATGCACATGGAGTTCACGGTCGAGCGGCCCACCTATGTGGGGGACACCCTGCACGTGGTCGTGGAGACGACCGGGTCGCGCCCGTCCAGCAAGCCCGGGCGCGGGGTGGTGAGCACCCGCTGCGGTGTGATCAACCAGCGTGGCGAGGAGGTCGCGGTCTTCACGCCCGTGCGGCTCATCCGCGGGCGTGACTTCGAGGCGAGTTAGAGCGGAGCCGGGAGGAGTCGTCATGGAGTTGGAGAACCGGTTCACCGTGCCGGTGGGCGTCGACGAGGCGTGGAAGGTGCTGCTCGATGTCGAACGGATCGCGCCCTGCATGCCGGGCGCCGTCCTCGAGTCGGTCGACGGGGACGGCTTCGCCGGCAAGGTCAAGGTCCGGCTCGGCCCCATGTCCCTGACCTACCGGGGGAAGGCGTCCTTCACCGAGAAGGACGAGCGAGCGCACCGCGCGGTCATCGCGGCCTCGGGGAGGGAGGCGAAGGGCGCGGGAACCGCCAAGGCCACCATCACCGCGGCCCTTGAGGAGCGTGGTGCCGAGACGCTGGTCCGCGTGCGGACCGATCTGGCCATCACCGGACGTCCGGCGCAGTTCGGCCGCGGCATCCTGGAGGAGGTCGCCGGCTCCTTGATCGGCCAGTTCGCCGACGCGCTGGCCGCCGAGGTGTCCGCCTCCCCGCAGAGCACGCCGGCCCCCGGCGAGGCCGGCCCGGTCGACGCCGGACCCGCGGCGCACGCACCCGCGGCGACGACGGGCCCAGCGGAGGTGAACCTGATGAAGGCGGCGGCCTGGCCGATCGTGAGGCGGGCCTTGCCGCCCCTCGCCGCCATGCTCCTTGTCCTTGCCTGGATGGCGCACCGCCGTAACAGGCGGCCCGAACGGACCGCGTAACCGAACGAAGGAGTCCGCGGCGATGAAGCCCGCTGCGTTCGAGTACCACGTCCCATCGACGGTGGCCGAGACGGTCGGCATGCTGGCCGAGCTCGGCGACGACGCCAAGATCCTGGCGGGTGGCCAGAGCCTGGTGCCCATGATGGCGCTGCGGCTCGCCCGGCCCGAGCACCTGGTGGACGTCAACCGTGTCGCCGGGCTGACCGGCGTGAGCCGGGAGAACGGCTCCCTCGTGGTCGGCGCGGCCACGCGCCACGCCACCCTGCAGCGTGATCCTGAGATCGCCTCGGCGGTGCCGCTGCTGGCCAGGGTGGCGCCTTTCATCGGGCACTTCCAGATCCGCAATCGCGGAACGCTCGGCGGCTCGCTCGCGCACGCGGACGCCGCCGCCGAACTGCCCGCGGTGGCCCGCGCCCTGGACGCCGAGTTCGAGGTGGCCGGGCCCGGCGGCGCCCGCCGTGTCGCCGCCGCCGACTTCTTCCAGACCCTGTTCACCACGGCGCTGGAGCCGGACGAACTGCTCGTCGCCGTGCGGTTCCCGGTGTGGGAGCCGGGTAGCGGGTTCGCGGTCGCGGAGGTGGCGCGCAGGCACGGCGACTTCGCCCTGGCCGGGGCCGTGTGCGGGGTCCGGGTGCGCTCCGGCCGTATCACCAGGGTCGCGATCGGCCTGATCGGAATGGGCAGCGTCCCGGTGCGCGCCGAGGCCGTCGAACGCACCCTCATCGGCACCGAGGCGGCGGGGCTCGACCTCGCCGACGTCGGCGCGCAGGCGGTGGCCGACGCGGACCCGCCCGCGGACGTGCACGCCGGCGCGCGCTACCGCGCGAAGGTCGGCGCCACGCTCGTCGCCCGCGCCCTGTCCACAGCGCTCGAGGAGGCGAACCGTGGCTGAGATCACGACGGCACAGGAGTCCGGCACCGAGACCGAGGTCGCGATGTCGGTGAACGGCGTCGCGCGGCGCGTGCGGGTCGAGCCGCGCAAGACGCTCGCCGACACCCTGCGCGAGGATCTCGGCTTGACCGGGACCCATCTCGGCTGCGAGCACGGCGTCTGCGGAGCCTGCACCGTCCTGCTCGACGGCGAGGCCGTGCGGGCCTGCCTGATCTTCACCGTCCAGACCGAGGGGTCCGAGGTCACGACCATCGAGGGGCTCGCGGCCGACGCCGACTCCCTCACGCCGGTGCAACGGGCCTTCCGCGAACACCACGGGCTGCAGTGCGGCTTCTGCACCCCCGGTTTCATCATGTCGGCGACCGCCCTGCTCCGGGACGACCCCGACCCGGACGAGGAGGAGATCCGGGAGGGGCTGTCGGGCAACCTGTGCCGGTGCACCGGCTACCAGGGCATCATCCGCGCGGTGAAGACCGCGGCCGAGGAGGCGGGGCACCAGTGAGCACGGACCCGTTGAGGACCGCCCCGGCCGGTTCTCCCGCGACGCAGACCGCGCCCTTCGGCGCCACCGCCGCGCGCTGGATCGGCCGGCGCATGCACCGCCGTGAGGACATCCGCCTGATCACCGGCCGGGGCCGGTACATCGACGACCTGAACCGGCCGGGCACCGTGCACGCCGCCTTCGTACGCAGCACCGTCGCCCGCGGCGCCATCACGGCGGTCGACACCACCGCGGCCCGGGAGGCGCCCGGTGTGGTCGCGGTCCTCACCGCGGCCGAGGTGAACTCGCCCTCGCACCAGTTCTGGCAGACGATGACCGGCCCTGAGTCGGTCGGCACGCCAGGGCGGGTCCTGGCCGACTCCGATGTCCGGTACGTCGGCGAGCCCATCGTGCTCGTCGTCGCCGAGTCGCGCTACCAGGCGGAGGACGCCGCCGAACTCGTCGAGGTCGACATCGACGCGGAGGACCCCGTGCTCGGCTTCGCCGCCGCGCTCGCCGAAGACGCTCCCCGGGTGCACCCGGAACTGGCGAGCAATGTGGCCGAGGAGGTGCCGACCCCGGAGATCCCGGGACTGGACGAGCGGTTCGGCTCCGCCCCGCACGTGTTCACCGAGACCTTCGACCAGCACCGGTACCTGTGCGTGCCCATGGAGACCCGCGGCATCGTCTCGCAATGGGACCCCTGGACCCGGCAGCTCGAACTGGCCATCTCGGGCCAGGGAGTGCACGAGCCGCGCCTGTTCTACTCCCGGATGCTGGGCATCCCCGAGGACGCCATCCACGTGACCATGGGCGACGTGGGCGGCTCGTTCGGCCAGAAGATGTTCCCGATGCGCGAGGAGCACGCCGTCGTCATCGCCTCCCGGCTGATCGGCGGCCGTCCGCTCAAGTGGATCGAGGACCGGGCCGAGAACCTGATCGGCGGCGGGCACGCGCGCGAAGAGCGGATCGAGCTCAGGGTGGCCACCGACGAGCGCGGAGTGCTGCTGGCCGCCGAGGCCGACCACCTGGAGGACGTGGGCGCCTACCCCGTCCCCGGCAACGGCATGACCGCCGGGACCGGTGCCGTGATGTTCCCCGGCCCGTACCGGTGGGCGGGACCCGGATCGGTGCGCTACACCGGACGCGCCGTGTACACCAACACCTGCGGGCACTGCGCCTACCGCGGCCCCTGGATGATGGAGACGACCGGGCGCGAGCAGATGATGGACGTGATCGCGCGTGATCTCGGCATCGATCCGCTGGAGATCCGCCGGCGCAACGTCATCTCCCGGGACGAACTGCCGTTCACCACACCGTCCACCCTCGTGTACGAGACCGTCAGCCCGGCCGAGACCCTGGAGCAGGCGGCGGAGCTGATCGGCTATGAACGGTTCCGCCGGGAGCAGGAGGAGGCCCGTGGGCAGGGCCGCCTGCTCGGCATCGGGCTGTCGCTGTACGTCGAGCCGCAGTTCGGGTTCGGCCACCTCGGCACCGAGGCCGCGACGATCCGGATCGAGCCCAGCGGCAAGGTCAACGTCTACATGGGCACCGGAAGCCACGGGCAGAGCGTCGAGACGACCATGGCGCAGATCGTCGCCGACGAACTGGGCGTGCCGATCGACGACGTGCGCGTCGTCCAGGGCGACTCGGCCGCGACGCCCTACGGGCCGGGCACCGGCGGCAGCCGGACCGGCGCGATCGCCGGGGGCGCGGCGCACGCCGCAGCCGCGGCCATGCGCGAGCGCGTTCTGGGGATCGCCGCGCATCTGCTGGAGGCGAGCCCGGACGACGTCGAGATGGTCGACGCCGTCGCCCGGGTGCGGGGTGTCCCAGGAGGGCCCGCCGTGACGCTCGCGGAGATCGCCGCGGTCGCCTACATCGACAGCGACGCGCTGCCGTCCGGCGGCGAGCCGGGCCTGGAGGTCTCCAAGCGGTACAAGTCGCCGGCCTTCATGTTCTCCAACGCCTGCCACGCGGTGACCGTGGAGATCGACCGCGAGACCGGCACGGTGGAGATCCTCCGCTACGTGGTGTCGGAGGACTGCGGGAACATGATCAATCCCATGGTGGTGGAGGGGCAGATCGCGGGCGGTGTCGTCCAGGGGATCGGCGGCGTCTTCTACGAGCACATGATCTACGACGCCGAGGGCAACCCCACCACCACGACGTTCATGGACTACCTGCTGCCCACCGCCGCGGAGGTGCCCGACCTCGAATACGGGCATGTCGTCACCCCGTCCGGCACTCCGGGCGGGTACAAGGGCCTGGGCGAGGGCGGGGCCATCGCGTCCCCGGCCGCGCTGGTCAACGCCGTCCGCGACGCGCTCGCCCCGCTCGGCGTGAAGGTGAACCGGCAGGCGCTCTCGCCCGACCGGATCCTCGACTTGATCGACGGCGCCGGGAGGCCGGCGGGGACGGCATGAGCGGGCGCTCCGAACTAGCCGGTTTCACGGGACGGCGCTCACTCCCGACGACGCCGCCCGTGCCTCTGACCGAGCCCGCCACGGAGCCGGTGGATCGGGGTCCGACGTGACCGGCGGTCTCGTCGAGCATCTGACCTTCATGAACGGCTGCGCGGCGCGCGTCCCGTTCCGTGCGCTGCTGCCCGCCGTGGCGGCGGCCGGGTTCGACGCGATCTCACTGTGGCCGAACGTCTGGCGGCACGCCCTGCGCCGGGACGGGCTCACCTTGGCCGCGATGAGATCGATGCTCGATGACCACGGGCTGGGAGTGGCCGACTGCGACTCCTGTCGCGACTGGATACCGGGGCCCGACGGTGCGGCACTCGCGCTGCCGGGGCCGGCGGCGGACCGTCGCGAGATCTTCGAGGTCTGCGCCGCCCTCGGCGCCGGCACCGTCGTGGCGGTGCACCACGGATCCGGCGGGCTCGTGCTGGATCGCGATGCCGCGGCGTTCGCGGCGCTCTGCGACGACGCCGCGGAGCACGGTCTGCGAGTCGCGCTGGAGTTCATCCCCTTCACCCCGGTGCCGGACGTGGCGACCGCCTGGTCGCTCATCGACGCGGCGGGCCGGCCGAACGGGGGAATGGTGTTCGACGTCTGGCACCACGTCCGCAGTGGCGCTCACGACGGCCTGCCGGACACCGTGCCGGCCGCGCGCATCTTCACGGTGCAGCTGGCGGACGGTCCGCTCGAACCGCCCGGACCCGATCTGGAGGAGGAGGCGAGGAGCGGACGGCTGCCGCCGGGCGCGGGGCAGATGGGCCTTGCCCGGCTGCTGAGGATCCTGCGGGAGCGCGGCGTGCGCGCCGCCGTGGGCCCGGAGCTGGCGCTGCCGACGCACGCCCGGCCGCTCGAAGCACTGATCGCCGAGGTCGCCGCGGCGACCCGGAGCGTGCTCGCGGCGGCCGAAGTGAAGACCCGTCCAGCTGTGTAGATCCGTGGCGGTGGCGGAGCGGTTGAGGGTCTGCACATTACATGTAACATGAAGAATGCAGCTTGAATGGAAGGGGCGGCGTGACGGAGATCGAGGCCGAAACCGGGGGAGTGCTGGCGGGCCTGCGCGTCATCGACGCGGCGACCCTCTACGCGGGTCCCTTCATCTCGACCGTCCTCGCCGACCACGGCGCCGACGTGATCAAGATCGAACCGCCCGGCGGTGACCCCTACCGGACCGGCGGCAGCGCGCTGTGGGCCCTGCTGGGGCGCGGGAAGCGCTCGATGACGCTGGACCTGCGCCAGGAGCGGGGGCTCGCGATCCTCCGGCGGCTGGCCGAGCACGTGGACGTCGTCATCGTCAACCTGCTGCCGGACGCGCTGCGGCGGCGGGGGCTCGACTGGGAGACGCTGTCGGCCCTCAATCCCGGGCTGATCCAGGTCTGCGTCACCAGCTTCGGACTCGACGGCCCGCGCGCCAACGCTCCGGGTTCGGGCACGCTGGGCGAGGCGTTCTCCGGTCTCACGCACCTCACGGGGCACCCCGACGGAAAGCCGATGCTCGCCTCCGCGCCGGTCGGCGACGCCGTCACGGGCTACGTGGGCGCGTTCGGAGTGCTGGCCGCGTGCTACGAGCGCGCCCGCACGGGTCGCGGCCGGCTGGTCGACGTCAACCCCGTCGACTCCCTGCTCCATCTGCCGGCGCCCGCCCTGGCCGAGTGGACGGAGGGCGCTCCAGTGCCCGGCCGCCTGGACGGACGCCTGGCCGCCCCCGCGGTGCGCAACACCTTCCGCTGCCGTGACGGCACCTGGGTGGCGATCAGTTGCAGCACCCCGCGCCACCTCGATCAGCTGCTCGACTCGGTCGGGTACACCGGCGCCAGGCTCGGCGACGGCGACGCCTACGACGCCGCGGTGGCGGCCTGGGTCGGCCGGCACGACCGGACGTCGGTCATCGCGCGACTCGGCGAGCGCCGTCTCCCGGTGGTGCCCGTGCACGACGCGCGCACGCTCCATGAAGACGACCACGTCCGGGCGCGCCGCGCCCTCCGGCAGGTGGCCGCCGCCGAGGCCGGCGAGCGGTGGGTCCCGGCCGCGGCGCCGAGGTTCGTCGCGGAGCCCGACGCGGACGCCGCGAGTGGGAACGGCACGTCGGACGAGTGCCCCGGCTTGGGCGAGCACACGGTCGCCGTACTGCGCGACCTCCTCCATCTCGACGAAGCAGCGATTCAGCGGCTGCGCGAAAGCGGCGTCGTCTAGGCCGGCGACGCCCCTCGTCATCGAACCCCGCGGAACCACGGAAGGGACACCGATGAGCACCTCAGCCACGGTCTCGGTCGAGGACGCCGTCCAGCGACTGCGACCCCTGATCCAGGGCGACGGAGCCGACCTCCGGCTGGTGCGGATCGACGACGCCGTCGGCGTCGTCGAGATCGCACTCGAACTCGACGACGCCGGATGCGGCGACTGCGTGCTGCCCCCGGCGCGACTGCGGGACGTGCTCGCGATGCGCCTGCTCGACCTGGGGGTGGCATCCCACCGGCTGGTGGTGCGCGACCCGCGGACCGGGAGCGGACCGGAGCATGAGCGGGTCATCGTGCTCGACCCCACGGCGACCGTCGGAGGCGCCGCGCCGACCGCGCTGCCCGACGTGGGCCCGCTGGAGGGCAAGACGGTGTGCCTCCGGGTCGACGTCCTCTGGACGTCCTGGGACGTCGCCTCCGAGCAGTGGAAGAGCATGTTCGAGGCTGCGGGCGCGAACGTGCGGGTCTTCCGCCGAACGCAGGGCCTGGCGGGCGGCGACGGCGACACGGCCGATCGCGAGTGGGACGACATCCTCACCGGAGCCGACGCGGCCGTGGTGGGGCTCGGCAACTGCGGATCGTGCACGTCGTGGACCGTCAAGGACGCGGTGCGCGCCTCCCACGCGGGTGTCCCGACCGCGGCCGTGGTCACCGAGCACTTCGCCGCCCTCGGCGCCACGCTGGCCAGGAGCTACGGGGAGCCGGGGCTGCGGCTGCAGGTCCTGCCGTTCCCCTTGCAGACACGGCCCGACGACGAGGTCCGCGACATCGCCGTGCGGACCTTCCCGGCCCTGCTCGATCTCCTGGGGGCCCGGGCATGAGCGCGGAGGCACGGCCCGCTGCGCCGCCCTCGGGGTTCCAGAGCGCGATGCGCGAGGTGAGCGCGGACCCGGTCGCCTTCCAGGACTACGCGACCGTCGCGGGCTGGGGCGACGGCCTGCCGCTGGTGCCGCCGACGCCCGATCGTGTCGCGCGATTCCTGCGGACCGCGCACGCCGACCCCGACCAGGTGGTCGTCGACGGCGTCCCCCCGCTGGGAGCACCCTGCACGATGGAGAAGCTGGCGATCAACGCCATCATGGCGGGCGCGCCGGCGGACTCGATGCCGCTTCTCGTGGCGGCGATGCGGGCCATGGACGCCCCCGACTTCGAGCTGCACTCGCTCAACGCCACCACCGGGTCGGTGGTGCCGCTGCTCCTGGTCAACGGCCCGGTCCGCGCCCAGCTCGACCTGCCCCACGGCGCCGGCTGCCTCGGCGGCGTCGCGGGCTCCGCACCCGCGATCGGCCGAGCCCTGCGCCTGGTCATGCGCAACGTCGGCGGGCAGAAGGTCGGGGTCACCTCACAGAGCACCTTCGGCCAGCCGGGACGGGTCGCCGGCATCGTCTTCGGGGAATGGGAGGAGCGTTCGCCGTGGGCACCGCTGGCCGAACGTCGCGGACACACGGGGAGCGCGGTGACGGCCTACGGCGCCATGGGCACGCTCAACGTGTGCGATGTGCTCGCCCAGACCGGCGAGGAACTCGTGTCCATCATCGGGCGGTCGATGGCGGTTCCGGGAGCGAACGGCTTCCTCTCCGGCACCGCGTTCTCCGAGGTGCTCGTGCTCATCAACCCGACGTGGGCGGAGGTGATCGGGCGCGACCATCCCGACATCGCCGATCTTCAGCGCCGGCTCTGGGAGCTCGCCAGCCTTCCGCTCTCGGACTGGCCGAGGCGCTATCACGAGCCCATCGAGCAGCGCGGGCGGGTCAGGAACGGCCGCGTCCACCTTGTCCAGGACCCGGATCAGGTGCTGATCGCGGTCGCCGGCGGCGAGGGGGCGCTGCACGCCACGGTGATCCACAGCTGGGGGGCGACGCTCACGACAACGCGTCCGGTCGTCACTCCCTCGTCGGTAGAATCGCCAGGATGAGGGCTGCCGACCTGGGCGATTCCGAGCTTTCGAGCCTCTCGCCGATCGCCGATTCCGACTCGCTCACGAGCGTGGTCGAGGGGCGTCTGCGACGGGCGATCCTGTCCGGAGAGCTCGAGGCCGGCGCCCGGCTGAGCGTGCCCGAACTGGCGAGGCGGCTGGGGGTCAGCCGCAGCCCCGTGCGTGACGCGATCTACGCCCTCGAGCGTTCCGGTCTGGCCGAACTGCGTCCCAGGCTCGGAGCCGTGGTGCTCCGCGGCGGGCGCGCGGATCTCGGCGATCTCTTCGAGCTCCGCGAGGCGCTCGAGGGGATGGCCGCGCGGCTGGCCGCCGAGCGCATGGCGCCCGACGACCGCCGGCGCCTCCGCGAGGTCATGGCGCACCATGAACGCGCCGTCCACGAGAGCGATCTCCAACGGCACCTGGAGCTCGACGCCGAGTTCCACCGGCTCGTCAACGAGAGCGTCGGCAACGCCCGCCTGTCGGCGAGCCTGCGCGACGTCCATGATCAGATCATGGTCGTGGTCCGTGCCGCCGCCGCCGAGCCGGGAGGCATGGGGCCGGGGGTGCTGCACGACCACAACGCGATCGCGGACGCCGTCTGCCGTTCGGAGCCCGACGAAGCCGAACGCGAGGCGCGCCGGCATGTCAGGGCCGTGCTGCGGTTCGTCCTCGACGTCGGCTTCGCGGCGAGCGAGGGAGCGACGGCCGACCAGCGGGGCTGAACCGGCCCGTCCGATCGCGGCACGATGCCCGATCGCGCCCCCCTGCCGCCGGTCGCCGTCGTCGTCGCCGTCGGCTCACGCTTCGCCGTCCGGGGAGGTCCGGTAGCGTCGGCTTCGGGACATCGCCGGCGGCATCGTCCTCGACGCGGCCGGCGAACAGGATGCCCGTCTCCTCGAACGTCTGGCGTACGGCGGCGACGATCAGTGCCGCGGCCGGCCGGGGGCCGCGCTCGTAGTGGTCATTTCTGCTGGACGATGCCGGCGGAGAGGAGCCGGTCCACCTCCTCGGCGGGGAACCCCCAAGCGAGCAGGACGGAGCGCGAATCCGCGCCCGGGAGCGGGGGCGGACCGCTGATCCGGCCCGGTGTGCGGCTGAAGCGGGGAGCCGGGGCCGGCTGCGTCACATCGAACGCGCGGGGATAGGTGCCGCGGGCGGCGTTGTGCGGGTGGCCGGGCGCCTCGGTGATGCCGAGCACCGGAGTGACGCAGGCGTCGGTGCCGTCGAAGACCTCGGTCCATTCGGCACGGGTGCGGCCGCGGAAGATGTCGGCGAACAGGGTCTTGAGGCGCGGCCAGTTGGCGGGGTCGTCGCGGTCGGGCAGGTCGTCGGCGCGCAGTCCCAGCCGCGCCACCATGATCGCGTAGAACCGGGGTTCGAGCGGGGCCACCGCCATGTAGCGGCCGTCGCTGGTCTCGTAGGTGTCGTAGTAGGGCGCTCCGCCGTCGCAGAAGTTGGTGCCCGGCCTGTCCGCCCACCGGCCCTGTGCCAGCATCGAGTGGACCAGGGTGGTCAGCGACGCCACGCCGTCGACCATGGCCGCGTCGATCACCTGACCCCGGCCGGTCGCGCGGCTGTTCAGCAGGCCGCACACGAGGCCGAAGGCCAGCATCAGGCCGCCCCCGCCGAAGTCGGCGATGAAACCGGGCGGGGTCGCCGGAGGCGATCCCGGGCGCTGGAGGAGGGTCAGGGCGCCGGTCAGCGCCTGGTAGTTGAGGTCGTGCCCCGCCATCTGCGCCATCGGCCCGTTCTGGCCCCAGCCGGTCATCCGCCCGTACACCAGCATGGGGTTGTGCTTCAGGCACACATCCGGTCCGAAGCCCAGCCGCTCGGCCACCCCGGGCCGGAAGCCCTCGATGAGCACGTTGGCCCGCTCGACCAGGCGCATGAGGGCGTCCAGGCCCTCGGTCTGCTTGAGGTCGATCGTGATCGAGCGGCGGCCGCGGCTGAGGGCGTACTTCTCGGGCTTGACGGAGCGGGTGCCGGGGCGGTCCACCCTGATGACCTCGGCGCCGAGGTCGGACAGGAGCATCGCCGTGTACGGGGCCGCGCCCAGGCCGGCCATCTCCACGACACGGACTCCTGCCAGTGGTCCTTCGGACGCCGTGCCAGGGCGGTCGGCGGTTGTCTCGTCCACGTGCTCCTCCTGTGAGTTCGGCGATGACCTGCTTGCCCGGCGGTTCACCGGTCTCCCGGTGCGGCCTCGGCTGAGCCCGTCCCGCCGAGCAGGCGCGGCCCGCGCAGCATCGCGATCAGCGCGGGGCCGCACAGGACGACCACGAGAGACCAGGAGAAGGCGTCGTGGAAGGCGGCGGCGTACACCTCGGCGATGGCCTGCCGGAAGGGCTCGGGCAGTGCCGAGACGGTCTCGGGCGCGCCGATCAGGTCTCCGGCTCCCGCCCGGTCCGGAGCCCCGATCCCCGCCTCCGCCAGCCGCCCCGGCAGCAGGTCGGTGACGCGCGCCGTCACGATGGCGCCGACCAGGGCGACGCCGGTGGCCGCCCCGAACGAGCGGGCGAAGGTGATCAGCGAGGTGGTGATCCCGAGATCGGAGGCCGCGGCGTGCGTCTGGGCGACCATCATGAGGATCTGCACGGTCGACCCCAGCCCGAGGCCGATGAGGATCATCGCGGCGGGGAGGGCGGCCGTGGCGCCGGCGCCGCGGATCGACGCGAGCAGCAGCGCGCCGGCGAGGATCAGCGACGTGCCGGCCAGCGCGAACGGCTTCCAGACGCCGAAGCGGGACAGGGGGGCGCCGACCAGCGGCGTGGTCACGATCTGGCTGAGCAGCAGCGGCAGCATCAGCGTTCCGGAGCGGGCGGGCGTGACGCCCTGCGCGATCTGCATGTACTGCGGCAGCAGGAAGAGGGCCACGTACATCACCCCGCTGGTGACCATGCTCGCCGCCGCGCAGATCAGGAACGGGCGGCTGCGGAGCAGCCGCGGGGGGAGGACCGGGTCGGCCGCGGTCCTTTCGGCCCGTACCAGGAGGGCGGCGAAGAGGACGGCCGCCGCCGCCAGCGCGGCCGTCCCCGGCGATGACCAGGGGATCGTCCGGCCGCAGAAGGTGACGATCAGCAGCATGCAGACCGTCGTGCCGACCAGGCAGACCATCCCGGCGAAGTCCACCGAGCGCCCGGTGCCGCGCCCCTCCGGCGGAAGTCCCCGCAGGACGAGTGCGCAGACCAGGACGGCCAGCGGGACGGCGCCGAGGAAGCACAGGCGCCATCCGGACGGGCCCAGCCCGACCAGGTGGCCGCCGATGAGCGGTCCGGACACGGCCGCCGTGCCGTAGCCCATGACGACGTAGCCGATGTACCTTCCCCGTTCGCGCGGCGTGGTCAGGTCGCCGAGCAGGACCTGGGTCATCACCAGCAGGCCGCCGATCCCGATGCCCTGGACCGCCAGTCCGGCGATGAGCTGGACCGTCGTCGTGGCGCTTCCGGCGATCGCGGCGCCGGTGACGTAGAGCAGCGCGGTCGCGAGGAAGACCCGGCGGCGGCCCAGGACGTCGGCCAGCTTGCCCATGATGGGGCCGGCGATCGTGGCGGCCAGCAATGTCGTCGAGGCGATCCAGGAGACATGGGACTGGCCGCCGCCGAGGTCGCCGGCGACGGTCGGCAGCGCCGTCGCGATGACGGTGGTGGACAGGGTGGCGACGAACTGGCCGGACGCCAGGCCGGTGATCGTTGTCAGCGGTGGACGCGCGCCCCCGCCGCTCGCTGCCGCGCTCGTGACCTCGCTCCGTTCCGGCGCCGTGCCCGGGAACACGTGCACCCGGTGGCCGGCGCCCATGGCGATATCAGTAAATATGTCAGATAATTATGCCACTCCCCGATGGGCTTCGACGCCGGGGTGCCCCGGCGTGTGCGTCCCTTGGGAGAGATTAAGTTAAACTATATAACTATTGACCTGGGGTGGCGGCCGAGCCCGGCGGCGCCGCCCGGCGCAGCGCGTACGACGGAAGAGAGCCGATCATGACAGAGGTCGCCCGCACGCACCCTCTCCTGGAGGATGCGCGCCTACCCGAGGTGCTGACGGCCGTGACCGCCGGGGAGCACGCCCCCCGCGGTTCCGGCCCGATGCTCGACGTCGAGGATCCGGCCACCGAGAGCACGGTCGCGAGATTCGAGGAGACGACGGCCGACGGCGTCGCCGGGGCCGTCGAGAACGCCCAGGCCGCGTGGCGGGGCTGGGCGCGGCTCGACCCCGTCGAACGGGGCCGCCTCCTCAACCGGGTGGCGCGGGCCCTGCGCGAGAACGCCGACCGGCTCGCCCGGCTGGAGTCGCTGGACTCGGGCAAGCCGCTGTCCCAGGCCCGCACCGACATCGCCGGAAGCGCACGCTACTTCGAGTACTACGCCGGCCTGGCCGACAAGATCCACGGGGAGACGATCCCGCAGCCCAGGGGGACGTTCACCTACACCGTGCGCGAGCCGTACGGCGTCGTGGCCCACATCACCCCCTGGAACGCCCCGCTGACCCAGATGATGCGCGGAGTCGCCCCGTGCCTGGCGGCGGGCAACACCGTCGTCGTCAAGCCCTCCGAGCTGACGCCCCTGACGTCGGTGCTGGCCGCGCGCCTGATGGTGGAGGCGGGGCTGCCCCCGGGCGTCTGCAACGTCGTGCTCGGCGCCGGGGACACGACCGGGGCGGCCCTCACCCGGCATCCCCTCGTGCGGCACATCACCTTCACCGGTTCCGTCGCCGCCGGGCGCCGCGTCGGGGCGGTGGCGGCCGAGCGGATCATCGACGTCAACCTCGAACTGGGCGGGAAGTCGCCCACCATCGTGTGCGCCGACGCGGACCTCGGCGCGGCCGCGAAGGCCGGCGCGCTGGCGGTGATCCGCAACTCCGGCCAGTCGTGCTTCGCGACGACCCGGCTGCTGGTGGACCGCCGGGTGCACGGGGACTTCGTCGAGCGGCTCGCCGGGCACGTCGCGGGCCTGTCGGTCGGCCACGGCCTGGACGATCCCGACCTCGGACCGCTGATCTCGGCGCAACAGCGCTCCCGCGTGCTCGACCACATCGACCGCGCCGTGCGCGACGGCGCCGAGGCGGTGGTCGGCGGCGGCGCGGCCGAGGGCGCCGAGCGCGGCTACTTCGTCTCGCCGACCCTGCTCAGCGGGGTCACCAACGACATGGCCGTCGCCAGGGAGGAGATCTTCGGACCGGTCCAGTCGGTCATCGCCTTCGACTCCCTGGAGGAGGCGGTCGAGATCGCCAACGACACCGAGTACGGGCTCTCCGCCGGCGTGTTCACCGCGCACGTCGGGACGGCGCACCGGATCGCGGCCGAGCTCCAGGCGGGCCAGGTGCAGGTGAACCGCTACTCCGGCGCGGGCGTCGAGGTGCCCTTCGGCGGCTACAAGAGCAGCGGCCTGGGGCGGGAGAAGGGCACCGAGGCGATCACCCACTACACCCAGCTCAAGAGCGTCATCGTCGCCACCTCATGAGCGTCACTAGGGAAGGATCGGACATGGCAGGCACACCGGTTCTCGGATTCATCGGCCTCGGCGTGATGGGCTCGCGGATGTGCGCGAACCTCGTCCGCCGCTCGGGGGCGACCGTGGTCGTCTTCGATCCGGTCGAGGACGCCGTCGACGCGGCGGTGGCCCTGGGCGCGCGGCGCTGCGCGGGCATCGGCGAACTGGCCCGGGACGCCGACATCGTCTTCCTGTCGCTGCCGAGCATCGCCGAGGTCGAGTCCGTCTGCGAGGAGCTGTCGGCCGCGGCGGGACGTCCCCGGATCGTCGTCGACATGAGCACCAGCGATGTGCAGCGCACCCGGGAGCTGGCGGCGCGCCTGGAGAAGTCGGGCGTCGCTCTCGTGGACGCGCCGGTCGCGCGGCTCCGCCAGGCGGCCGAGGACGGCACGCTCCTCATCACCGTGGGCGCCACCGAGGCGCGGTTCGCCGAACTGGAGCCGTTCCTGTCCTGCATGGGCAGCGACATCGTGCACGCGGGCGGCACCGGCAACGGCCAGGTGATGAAGATCCTCAACAACATGGTGCTGTTCCTCAACATGAACGCGCTCGCCGAGGCGCTCACCATCGGCCGGGCCGCCGGGGTGGACGGCGCCCTGCTGTTCCGGACCCTGGCCCTGGGGTCGGCCGACAGCTTCGCGCTGCGCCGGACGGCGACCGCGACGATGATCCCCGACGAGTTCCCCGAGCGCGCCTTCCCGACGAACTACGCGATCAAGGACCTGGCCCTGGCCCTGCAACTGGCGCACGACCAGGGGATCGAGCTGCCCGCGGCGGGCCAGACCATGGCCCTGCTCGAACGCACCCGCGACGCCGGCTACGGAGAGAACTACTACCCCTCGATGATCAAGCTGGTGGACGGCCGTGGCTGAGCGCCCCGGACGACCGGGCCCGGACCTTCCGGACTGGGACGTGTGGGCGCTGCGCCTCGGTTCGGTGGACCGTCCCGCACGCGACAACTTCCTGATGCCCTGCGCCCGCTCCGGCGCGATGCGCCTGGACTTCACGATGTGGGTCGCGCGCGCGGGGGACCGGGTCGTCGTCGTCGACACCGGCTTCAGCGAACGCGCCGGAGAGAAGCGCGGCCGGCGGCTCGACCTCCGCCCTGCCGAGGCGGTCCGGCGGCTCGGGATCGAGCCCGGCCGGGTCAGCGAGGTCGTCCTCACGCACCTGCACTTCGACCACGCGGGCAACCTCGGGGACTTCCCGCAGGCCCAGGTCTCGGTCCAGGCGGGCGAGCTGGAGTACACCACCGGCAAGGCCATGACGCATCCGGCCCTCAACCACTTCTTCGAGGCCGATGACGTCGTGGAGGTCGTCCGCCGCGTGCACGACGGCGGGGTGCGGGTGGTCGAGGGCGATCTCGAACTGGCCCCGGGCCTGGAGCTCTGCCTCATCGGCGGCCACACCAAGGGCCTCCAGGTCGTCCGCGTGCACACCGCCCGGGGGTGGGTCGTCCTCGCCTCGGACGCGCTGCACTACTACGCCAACTTCCACGAGCGGAACCCGTTCCCCGCGATCCTCGACCTGGGGCAGATGCTCGACGGGTACGACCGGATCGGACGCCTCGCGGCGAGCCAGGACCACATCGTCCCAGGCCACGATCCCGCGGTGTTCGACCGCTACGCCGATTCCCATGACGATCTGCCCGACGGGACGGTGGCCTTGCACCGCGCTCCCCGGCGGGCTCCCGCTCCCTGACGAAAGCTGGTTCTCCATGGATTTCTCCCTGCCGCCCGAGGTGGACGAGTTCCGCCGCTCGGTGGAGGCGTTCTCGCTGGAACGGCTCGCCCCCCAGGCCCGTGAGCGGGCGCACTCCGCCGACTACCCGTGGGACGTGGCGCGGGCGATGGCCGCCCAGGGCCTGCTCGGCCTGACCATCCCCGAGGACAAGGGCGGCCAGGGCGCCGGCCTGCTCGCGGCGGTGACTGCCATCCAGGCCGTGGCCAAGGGATGCCCGCGCAGCGCCGACGTCGTCCAGGCGGGCAACTTCGGCCCGATCCGGACCTTCGCCGAGTACGCCACGCCCGCCCAGTGTGAGCGCTACCTGCCCGGGCTCCTGGCGGGGGAGACCCTCATAGGGCTCGGCATGACCGAGCCGGAGGCCGGGTCGGCCGTCACCGACCTGACCACGAGCGCGGTGCCGAAGGGCGACGGCTACCTGGTGAACGGCACCAAGATCTTTTCGACGCACAGCGCCGAGGCGACCGTCTTCCTGGTGTACGTGCGGTTCGGCCCCGGCGTGGGCGGCATCGGCTCGGTGCTCGTGGACCGCGACAGCGAGGGGCTCACCATCGGAGAGCCCTCGACGTTCATGAACGGCGAGCGCTGGTGCCAGCTCTACTTCGACGACTGCTACGTGCCGGCCGATCAGGTGCTGCTGGGCGAGGGCGGTTTCAAGAGGCAGATCAGCGGCTTCAACGTCGAGCGGCTCGGGAACGCGTCCCGCTCCATCGCCCTGGGACGCTACGCGTTCGACCAGGCCACCGGGCATCTCACCACGCGCCACCAGTTCGGCCGCCCACTGGCGGAGTTCCAGGGGCTGCAGTGGATGTTCGCCGAGGCAGCGGTGAAGCTGGAGTCGGCCCAGATGCTCCTGCACAGGGCGGCCGTGGCGGGTGACCGGGACGGCATCCCCTCGGCGTTCGACACGGCCGTCGCCAAGTTCGCGGCCAACCAGGCCGGATACGGCGCCGCCGACGTCGCGATGCAGGCCATGGGCGCCACCGGGTTCAGCACCGAGTCCCTGGTCGAGTACTGCTTCCGCCGCACGCGGGGATGGATGATCGCCGGGGGCTCGACCGAGGTCCTCAAGAACCGCATCGCCGAGCACGTTTTCGGCCGCCGCTTCAGCCAGCGGGGCGCCGCCTCATGACGCGACTGTACGACGCACTGCTCAGCCCTTCCTCCGTGGCGATCGTGGGCGCGTCGGACACTCCCGGCAAGACCACGGCCCGGCCGCTGGAATACCTGCGCAGGCACGGGTGGAAGGGCGAGCTGTTCCCGGTCAATCCCGCGCGCGAGACCGTGCTCGGCGAACGGGCCTGGCCCTCGCTCGGCGCGCTTCCGGTGGTGCCCGACCACGTTTTCATCCTCACCGGGCCCGACCTCGCGGTCGAGGCGGTGCGCGAGTGCGCCGATCTCGGCGTGACGGTGGCCACGGTCATGGCCGACGACTTCCTGGACGACGGCGGGCGCGGCGCCGCCCGGCGCGCCGAACTGCTGGAGATCGTCAGAGCGTCCGGTCTCCGGCTGCTCGGACCCAGCAGCCTGGGCGTCACCGCTCCCGGGGACGGCCTCGCCCTCACCGCGAACGCCGCCTTCGCCGAGGCGGAACCCGGTGACGGCGGCGTGTTCGTCGCCTCGCAATCCGGCAGCGCCATGGGCGCCCTGCTCTCGCGCGGCATGGAGATGGGCGTGGGCTTCCGCGGCATGGTCTCTACCGGGAACGAACTCGACCTGACGCTCGGCGAGATCTGCCTCGCCTCGGTCGACGACCCGCGGATCGAGAGTTACGCCCTCTTCCTGGAGAACATCACGGGCGCCGACGACCTGCGCGCCTTCGCGCGGGCCGCCGCGGAACGGGGCAAGCCGGTCCTGGCCTACAAGCTCGGCCGGACCGACGCGGGCGCCCGCCTGGCCGTCTCGCACACCGGTGCCCTGGCCGGGGACGACGCCGTCGCCGACGCGCTGCTCAAGGATCTGGGGATCGCCAGGGTGCGCACCTTCGAGGCACTGCTCGAAGGGCAGAACCTGGCACGCGGCCTGCCGCTCCGGCCTGCCGGGGCCGCGCGGCCCCGGGTGTGCGTGCTGTCCACCACCGGCGGCGGGGGTGCGATGGCCGTCGACTGCCTTGCCGCCGCCGGGGCCGACCTGCCGGGGCCGTCGCCGGAGACCATCGGGCGGCTCGCCGAGGCCGGGATCGCCGCGGGCCATGGCGCCCTGATCGACCTCACGCTCGCCGGCACCCGCTACGACGTGATGAAGAGCGCGCTCGACGTGGTCCTGGCGGCACCGGAGTTCGACGCCGTCGTGGCCGTGCCCGGCAGTTCCGCACGGTTCCACCCCGAACTGGCGGTCAAGCCGATCGTCGACTGCGCGGCGAACGGCAAGCCTCTCGCGGCGTTCGTGATGCCCGCGGCGCCCGAGGCGTTGCGCCTGCTGAGGAGCAGCGGGGTGGCGGCCTTCCGGACGGCGGAGGCCTGCGCCGACGCCCTGTTCGCGGTCTTCGGCCGCCGGAAGCCCGCCGCGGGAGACCGGCCGGGTCCCAGGCCGCCGTCCGCGGACTCGGAGATCCTGGACGAGGCCGAGTCGTACGAGGTGCTGGGCGGAGCCGGTCTCTCCTGTGCCCCGCACGCCGTGGTGACGGCCGGTGAGCTTCCTCCCGGCCTTCCGGTGCCGGGCCCGGTGGCAGTCAAGATCCTTTCAGCGGAGGTGCCGCACAAGTCCGATGCGGGCGGCGTCGTTCTCGGCGTCACCGACGGCGACGGCCTGCGGGCGGCCGCGGACCGCATCGCGCGGTCGGTCACGGAGCGGCTCCCCGCCGTGAAGCCCGAACGCTTCCTGGTGCAGACGATGGCGCGGGGGCTCGGCGAGGCGCTGGTCGGCTTCCGGCACGACCCCGACGCCGGCCCGGTCGTGGTCCTGGCCGCGGGAGGGGTGCTGGCGGAGCTCTACCAGGACCGCAGCGTCAGGCCCGCCCCGGTCGATCCGGGCACGGCCCGCGAGATGATCGGCGAGGTCATCGCCTTCCGGGCGCTCGCCGGCTATCGAGGCGCACCCGTGGGCGATCTGGACGCCCTGGCCCGCGCCGTCGCCGCGGTGTCCCGGCTCGCCGACGCCGACGGCGCGGCGATCCTCGAAGCCGAAGTGAACCCGCTGCTCGTGCTCCCCGAGGGCCAGGGCGTCGTCGCGGTGGACGCGCTCGTACGCCGCGAGAGAGAGGTCTGAGGAGATGGCCGGGACAACGAACGGGACGGTCATCGGCGCACTCACCGAACGCGCGATGGAGCTGCGCGCCGCGCCGATGCCGTCCGCGGCGGCCGACGCGGCGGAGCTGGCCCTGGTGGACTGGCTCGGCGTCACGCTCGGCGGCAGCACCGGCGTGCCCGCCCGAGCCCTCCTCACTGGACTCGGTCCGCTCTCGGGGGCCAGCCGCCTGGCGGGCGGCGGGACGGCGCCGCCCCCGCTGGCCGCGCTGGTGAACGGCACCGCCGCGCACACCCTGGAACTCGACGACATCTACGCGCCGGGGCTCTTCCACCCCGGGGCACCGATCATCGCCGCCGCGTTGGCAGTGGCGGACCAGGTGCGCGCCTCGGGAGAGACGCTGCTGCGCGCGGTGGTCACCGGATACGAGGTCGGCTGCCGCGTGGCCACCGACCTGGGGCCCGCGCACTACAAGCACTGGCACACGACCGGCACCGCCGGCAGCGTCGGTGCCGCGGCCGCGGCGGCGGAGGTGCTCGGCGCGGACGAGGACGTTTTCGCCCACGCCCTCGCCCTGGCCGCGACGATGGCCTCCGGGCTCCAGCAGACCTTCCGCAGCGACGCGATGGGCAAACCCCTGCACGCGGGGAACGCCGCGCACGCGGGCGTGGTCGCGGTGGCCCTGGCCGCCGGAGGCGTGACCGGGGCCGCCGACGCCCTGGAGGGGGAGGCGGGACTCGGAGCGGCCTCGGGAGCGCCGTCCCGTTGGGAGACGTGCCGCGCCCCGCTCGGCTCGCCGCCGGCCATCAATGCCGTCACCGTCAAGCCCTATCCATGCTGCGGGCACACCTTCGCGGTCATCGACGCCGTCCTGGAACTGCGTGCGAAGGGGCTGACCGCGGACGATGTCGACCGTCTCGACGTCGCCACCTACTCCACCGCACTGGCGGTCGCCGGCATCGCCCGTCCGCGCACGGCCGCCGAGCGCAGGTTCAGCATTCCCCACCTCGCGTCGCTCGCCCTGCTCGACGGAGCCGTGACCGCCGCGGCCATCGAGTCGGACAGGAAGGCCGCAGACCTCCGGGCACTCGCGGAGGCGGTGCGGCTGGAAGCCGACCCGGTCTTCGAGGAGCGGTTCCCCAGTCGTCGCGGGGCCCGCGTGACGGCGGTGACCCGCTCGGGGAAGCGGATGACCGCCGAGGTGCCGGACCGTTCGGGCAGCCCGCAGAACCCACTGCCGTACGAGCGCGTGAAACAGAAGTTCCTCGACACCGCGGCGGCGGTGATCGGAACCCGCGGCCCCCGACTGCTGGCCCAGGTCGGCCGCCTCCGCGCTGGGGGCGAGGTCGTCGATCTCGAATTCGCTCAAGTCTCACGATCGCTGGGAGCGCCATGACCACCGTCCGTCATGACTTCGCCGTCGACGTGACGGCCGCGATGCCCGGGGACGGCCCAGCCACGGGCCCTGTCGAGGTCACCGCGACGGTCGTCGCCGATCCTGGGGCCGTACCGGACCGTCCGCTGGTGGTGCTGGCGATCCCGGGCGGGACCTACCACCGCCGTTACTGGGATCTCCAGCCTCCGGGCCGGGAGGGCTACAGCAAGGCGGAGTGGCTTGCCCGGCGCGGCTCACGCCGTCAGCCGGTTCGTGCGCGACGGCCTTGAGAGGGGCGCGTTCGCCGAGGCCCTGCCGCCGTTGCCTGATGCGGCGCGTCACCCATCGTCATCGCCAACATTCCGGAACACCGACGGTTCGGTGCGATCCCTCAGGAGGAGCGCAGGCGGCTGATCATGGAGGACAACGCCAGGACGTCCGGCCTCCCCGAGCTGCCCATGTACCACGGGGCGCCGCGGGACAACTTCCGAGGCGTCTTCCATGTGGAAGACGTCCCCGACGACCTGTGGGATGGCGCACATGCACAACTTCGCCGACACCCGCGAGCGGCTGTGGCGGCGCTTCGCCGACTGGCTGCCGGTCATCGCACCTCGTTGACACCGCCCGCCTGACGCCTTCCGGCGTAGGGCGCCGAGGTCTGTGGGCGTGCTGGCGCTCGCCCGTGAGCGCTTCGGCTCACTTGGCCCCGGAGCGTGCGACGCAGCTCCGGGGCCCAGGTGTTCGTGGGTGTGGGAAGGTCGTTCAACGCATGACGACCTGCGGCAGCGGGGTCCTCAGCCGGTCGCGGTCAGGACTTGTCGGGGAGTAGGCCGATGGGACGGCCCGCGGGCGCGGCGCCGTACAGTTGCGGCAGGGACTCGACCAGCTCGTCGGCGGTGACCGACGCGCCCGAGCGGGCGTGGTGCGTGGCGGAGATGGTCCAGGACTGCATCCGGTTGACCTTGTCGCCGTCGACCCTCAGGACCTGGCCGGTGAGCCAGCCGGCCGCGTCGGAGGCGAGGTAGACGACCACGCCCGAGGCGTTGGCGGGGTCCAAGGGGTCGAAGCCGTTCTCGCCGGGCGCGCCGCCCTTCAGCATCTCGGCCGTCATGCGGGTGGCCGCGATGGGGGAGATGGCGTTGACGGTGACGCCGTAGCGGCGCATCTCCATGGCCGCGATCGTGGTCAGGTTGGCGATGCCGGCCTTGGCCGCGCCGTAGTTGGACTGCCCCACCTGGCCGAACAGGCCGGTGCCCGAGGTGGTGTTGATGACGCGGCCGGCGACCGGCTCGCCGCGCTTGTACGACTCGCGCCAGTAGGCGCAGGCGTGCCGGGTGAGCCCGAAGGTCCCCTTGAGGTGCACCGCGATCACGGCGTCGAAGTCGGCCTCGGTCATCGAGAAGATCATCCGGTCGCGCAGGATGCCCGCGTTGTTCACCACGATGTCGAGCCGGCCGAACCCGGCGACCGTGTCGGCGACCAGGGCCTGCGTCGCCTGCCAGTCCGCGACCGAGCTCCCGTTGGCGACGGCCCGCCCGCCGAGCTTGGTGATCTCGGCGACCACCTCGTCGGCCGGGGACTCCGCGGCCTGCTCGCCGTGCAGGCCGGCGCCGAGATCGTTCACGACCACGGTGGCGCCCGCCTCGGCCAGGGCCAGGCAGTGCGCCCGGCCCAGGCCGCGGCCGCCTCCGGTGACGATGGCTACCTTCCCGTCCAGAAGCCCCACGACTTGCCTCCTCATGCGATGGCCGAGCCGACGTCGGCAAATACTTTAATTATCTTACTGTATCTCGGGTTGGACCCTATCCTTGGCGGGATCGGCTGAATAGGGTAGATGTTTAAGCGAACTGAGGGGTGAGGGATGAAGGTCGGTGTCTGGTTCGATCTGCGCAACCCGCCGCGCTGGCGGCGGGATCCGGCGCGCCTGTACGCCTTCGTGCTCGAGATGTGCCAGGAGGCCGAGCACCTCGGCGCGGACTCGATCTGGTTCACCGAGCACCACCTGTTCGAGGACGGCTACCTGCCCCAGCCGCTGACGTTCGCCGCCGCCGCGG
Organism: Actinomadura rugatobispora; assembly: GCF_042656285.1. Taxonomy (GTDB): domain Bacteria; phylum Actinomycetota; class Actinomycetes; order Streptosporangiales; family Streptosporangiaceae; genus Spirillospora; species Spirillospora rugatobispora. The sequence continues at coordinate 38,857 of NZ_JBHSON010000026.1, forward strand.
CCGCCCGGACCCGCCGGGTGCGGCTGGGCACCGGGATCCTGATCGCCCCGCTCCGCAAGACCCCGCAGCTGGCCGAGGAGGCGGCGGTCGTGGACCTCGTCAGCGGGGGAAGGGTCGACCTCGGGCTCGGCGCCGGCTACCGGGTGCCCGAGTTCGACCTGTTCGGAGCCGACATCGGCGAGCGCTACCGGACCCTGGACGCGCAGGTCGGCGAACTCCGGCGGCTCTGGGGCGACGGCGGACTCACCCCGGCCCCCGTCCAGGAACGCCTGCCGATCTGGCTCGGCTACCTGGGGCCGAAAGGCGCTCGGCGGGCGGGCCGGATGGGCGAGGGTCTGCTCACGGCCAATGCCGAGTCGTGGCCGGAGTACCGGGCGGGCCTCGCCGAGGGCGGGCACGATCCCGGCGCCGCGCGCATGGCGGGGGGCATCGAGGGGTTCGTCAGCGAGGATCCCGAACGGGACTGGGCCCTGCTGGCACCGCACGTCGCGTACCACTTCGACAGCTACCGCCGCTACATGGTGGAGGGGACCGGGCGGCTCGTCCCGCGACCGGTGGACCCCGACGTGCTGCGGTCGCGCCCGCCCCGGGGCCCGCTGACGTCGTTCCCGGTCGACACTCCCGAGAACATGGCCGCCCACGTGCGGAAGTACGCGGGCGAGGCGCCGGTGGAGACGGTGTGGTTCGGCGCCTCGGTCGCCGGGTTGCCCGAGGAGGCGGTGGCCCGGCATATCGGCGTGATCTGCGAGCGGCTGCGTCCGCTGCTTCAGGAGGGTGCCGCGTGAGCAGGCTTCAGGGCAAGATCGCGGTCATCACCGGAGCCGCGTCCGGCATCGGCGCCGCGACCGCCCGGCGGGTCGCCGCCGAAGGGGCGAGCACGGTCGTGGCCGATCTGAACAAGGACGGCGCCGCCGCGGTCGCCGAGGAGATCACTTCGTCCGGCGGGACCGCGACCGCGGTGGGAGTGGACCTGGGCGACACGGACTCGGTGCGCGCCATGATCGAGAGCACGGTCGGCGCGTACGGCGGCGTCGACGTCCTGCACAACAACGCCGCCGCCACGCACCTGGCGGCCAGGCGGGACCTGGCCGTCGCGGAGGCCGACCCGGCGGTGTGGGACGACACCATGCGCATCAACGTGCGCGGCGCGATGGTCGCGATCCAGGCCGCCCTGCCGCACATGATCGCCCGTGGCGGCGGCGCGGTGATCAACACCTCGTCCGGGTCCGGTCTGGCGGGGGATCTGCGCAATCCCGCCTACGGCGCGTCCAAGGCCGCCCTGATCAACCTCACCTGGTACGTCGCCACCCAGTACGGCAAGCAGGGCGTCCGGTGCAACGCGATCACGCCCGGGTTCATCGTGACCGGTGCGAGCAGGCACTCCGCCCACGGCGCGATGCAGGAGACGATGCTGCGCCACCACCTGACGCCCAGGCTCGGGTCGCCCGAGGACGTCGCCGCGGCGGTGGTCTTCCTCGCCTCGGACGAGGCGGCCTTCATCACCGGGCAGACCCTCGGCGTCGACGGCGGCCTGCTCGCCCACCAGCCCTACGTCGCGGACATGCGGCAGGGATAGCCGCGCCGCATCCGATGAGAACCCGATCCGAGGAGTACCCACATGGTGAACGTGGACGTCGAGCTGCACCGGCGCAAGGCGGCCTCCGATCTGCCGCGACCGCGGCTGATCATCGGGGGTGAGGACGTCCTCGACGCGAGCGGGGGCGTCCACGAGCACGTCAATCCCGCCACCGGCGAAGTTCAGGCCGCCGTGCCGCTCGCCGGGGCCGGGGAGGTCGACCGGGCGGTGGCGGCCGCCCGCCGCGCGTTCGAGGAGGTGTGGGGGCCGATGCGCCCCGCGGAGCGGCGCCGCCTGCTGACCCGCTTCGCCGGCCTGATCCGCGAGCACATCGAGGAGTTCGCCGCGATCTGCCCGCTGGAGAACGGGGTCTGCATCGGCGGATGGGCCGAGAACGTCGGCCCGCACGTCGCCGAGTGGACCGAGTACTACGCGGGCTGGGCGGACAAGATCGAGGGCGGTGTCTCCGCCGCCTACAGCCCGAACGAGTTCGTCGAGTACACGGTCGCCGAGCCGTACGGGGTGATCGGCCACATCATCACCTGGAACTCGCCGGCGCTGTCGCTGGCGATGAAGGTGCCGCCGTCGCTGGCCGCGGGCAACACCGTGGTGATCAAGCCGGCGGAGAGCACGCCCTTCTCCGCGCTGCTGTTCACCGAGCTGGCGCGTCAGGCGGGCATCCCCGACGGGGTGATCAACGTCGTCACCGGCCTCGGCGAGGCGGGGCAGGCGCTGGTGACCCATCCCGGGATCGACAAGATCTCCTTCACCGGCGGCCCGGTCACCGCGCGCCACATCATGGCCGCCGCGGCGGCCTCCCTCAAGCCGGTGCTGTTCGAGCTGGGCGGGAAGTCGGCCAACCTGCTGTTCGCGGACGCCGACCTCGACGCCGTCGGCCCCTACTGCGCCGCGTTCGCGATGAGCAACTCCGGCCAGGGCTGCGCGCTGCCGACCCGGCTGCTGGTGCAGCGCCCCATCTACGACGAGGTCATCGAGCGGGTGGTCGGCACCGTCAAGGCGCTGCCGGTCGGCGACCCGCTGGACCCGGCCACCTACATCGGGCCGCTGATCGACGCGACCGCCCGGGACCGTGTCCAGGACATGATCGAGAAGGCGGTCGCCGACAAGGCCGGACGCCTCGTCCACGGCGGCGAGCGCATCGAGGCCGACGGCTACTTCGTCGCTCCGACGGTCTTCGCGGACGTCGACAACAGAAGCGATCTGGCCCAGAAGGAGGTGTTCGGCCCGGTTCTGGCCATCACGCCGTTCGACACCGAGGACGAGGGGGTCGCCCTGGCCAATGACAGCGAGTACGGGCTGTCGGCCTACATCCAGTCCCCGAACGTCGACCGGATCAACCGCCTCGTCCCGCGCCTGAAGGCCGGCACCGTCTTCGTCAACCCCGGCCCCAACCCCATCACCTGCGCCGGCACGCCCTTCGGCGGTGTCGGGATCAGCGGCTTCGGCCGTGAGGGCGGCAAGGCCGGCCTGGACGAGTTCATCCACGTCAAGGGGGTCGGCGTCGGCCGCTCCTGAGCCTGCCCCGGGTCCGGGCCACGGTCTCGGACCCGGGGGACGGGTGTAACCGAGATCGCAGCGATGTGGCTTGACATGTAATGTGCATGCAACATTGTCACCATCCGATTCTGGTGTTAGCGTCGAGCCGTATTCCGGCCGTCTTCGGGCCGACCATCGCGTCAACTCGGCTCGCGGATGGTGCGTGATGATCGATTCAAGCCTTCGGAAGGCCTTCGACGGCGTCGACTGGGGCATCTCGACGTCCGAGGGGCTCGCCGCGCCGTCCCGCGGCTCCTTCGGCATCGCCCCGGCCGGGCCCTCGCGGCGCTGGTCGGCGGACCTGGAGGCGGTCGTGGGCGGCGCGCCGACCTCCTGCCAGATGGTCGCCGGCTGGCCGTACCTCCAGCCGGCCGGCCCGGGAAGCTGGGACAGGGCGGCCCTGGACCGCTGTGATCGCAGGCTCGACCAGTTGCTGGACCGCGGGATCAAGCCGGGCATCACACTCCTGCACATCGACATGCCGCGCTGGGCGGACCTGTCCGGAGGCTGGCTCGACCGTGACACCGCGGCGCGCTTCGCCGACTTCGCGGCGGGGATGGGGGAGCGGTTCGGCGACCGGGTGGCCCGCTGGACCACCGTCAGCGACGTGCTGGTCCACTCGGTGGCCGACTACGTCGCCGGAATGCTCCCGACCGGCCGCGGCGTGGGAATGCGGGGCCTGGTGGCCCTGCACCACGTGCTGCTCGGCGCCGGACTCGCCGTCCGGGCGCTGCGGCAGAACACGGGCGGCGCCGAGGTGGGCGGCTCCCTGACGCTGATAGGCGGCTACGCCGCCTCCGACGACATCAGGGACCGCGTCGCGCTGGACCGGCTCGAGAGCTGGGCGCACCGCCTCCTGCTCGATCCGATGCTGCTCGGCCGGCACATGGTCGCCGGGAACGACCGCTCGCCCGTGGAGGACGCCGGGTGCGTCCGGCCCGGGGACATGGAGGCGATCGCCGAGCCCGCCGACGTGCTCGGGGTCGTCTGGCACGTGCCCACACGGGTGGCGGCACCGGAGAACCTGGCCAGGCTGCTGCCGGTGCGGGAGTGCTTCAGCGCGCTCAACGACGCCAACCGCGTGCTCGCCCGTCTCGGCTTCGTGCTCGCGCCGATGGAGGCCGTCCAGACGACCCGCTACGGCTGGCCGGTCGTTCCCGAGGCGCTGGCCGACGCCGTCGCCGCTCTGGACGACATCTACGGTGACGCCCTGCCGCCGCTGCGCATCATCGACAACGGCATGTGCGACCTGGAACCCGCCACCGGCACCGACACCGACGAGGAGCGGGCGCGCCGCCGGGCCGGACTCACCGCCCAGCTGCGCTGGCTCGCCCAGGTGATGGCGGAGGGCGTCAAGATCAGCGGATACGAGTACTGGTCCCTGATGGACAACGCCGCGTGGAAGCTGCGCTACACGCGGCACTACGCGATGGCGGTCGACGGCCGGCAGCACCCGCCGCAGCCCGCGATCCCGCGTGACTGGCCCCACCAGGAGGCCTTCGGCGGGCCCCTGCCCCCGGTCAGGACGTCCACCAAGTCCGGACGCCGACCCCTCCACTCGGTCTAGGCCGCGAGCCCGCCCCGGGCCTCGTCGAGCGTCAGGGACTGCCCGCTGAGTCCTGCTGGGCCAGCCACTTCTCGTGGCGGTCGAAGTGCCCAGGGTCCCGGGCCACCCAGATGCCGGAGGCGCGCGCCAGGACCGCGCCGCCCGGCAGCAGTGACATCTCGCCCGCGATGTACCAGCGCGACCCCTCCCGCCGGTCCACCCAGGCCCTGACCTGGACGGGCCTATCGACGGGGACGGGCTTGACGAAGCTCACCGACAGTTCGGCGGTGACCGAGAGCGTCCGGTTCAGCAACGGTACGTGACCCAGGCATTCGTCCATGACCGCCGCCGTCCAGCCGCCGTGCGCGACGTTGGGACCGCCCTCCTGGTCCCGGGGGCAGGTCACGTGGAACCAGGCGTTCCCCGTGTCGTCGAGGCGCTCGCGCTGGACGCCGAGCCGGCACCGCCCGGCGGCGTGGCACGCGCCGCACAGCGCGACGCCGCCCCCGGTCCGCGGCGGATCCTGGAAATCGGAGCCCGCCCAGCGCCGGTCGGGCGTCCTGGGCCGGTCGTCGTCAGTGCGCATGCACGATCCTCGGGTAGACGGGGCTTCGCGGATGATCGAACCTCGCACAGGCTCGTGAATCAGTTATCTATATTCTATGATTATGCTACATCTCGGCCGACGCTCAACACCGGCCCCGAGGGCACCGCGCGGCCGCGTGCCGCGCCGGCGTCCCGAATTGGAGAGTGCCCCGTGACCGACCCCTACGACCGCACGCGCCTGTTCGATCTGACCGGCAAGATCGCGCTGGTCACCGGCGGCAGCCGCGGCCTCGGCCGCGAGATGGTCCTGGCCTTCGCCGCGGCCGGCGCCGATGTGGTGATCGCCAGCCGCAAGCTCGCCGCCTGCGAGGAACTCGCCGAGACCGTCCGCGGGACCACCGGCCGGGAGGCCCTCCCGATCGCGTGCCACGTCGGCAGATGGGAGGAGATCGACCGCATGGTCGACGCGGTCTACGACCGCTTCGGGCGTGTCGACGTCCTGGTCAACAACGCCGGGATGTCGCCGCTGTACGACAGCGTCCTGGACGTCACCGAGGAGCTGTACGACAAGGTCCTCGGAGTGAACCTCAAGGGGCCCTTCCGCCTGATGGCCCAGGTCGGCACGCGGATGGCGGCCGGCGCGGGCGGCTCGATCATCAACATCAGCAGCATCGGCGCCGTCCGGACCGGCAAGGACGTGATCCCCTACGCCGCGGCCAAGGCGGGGCTGAACAGCATGACCGCCTCGTTCGCCCACGCCCTCGGCCCCGCCGTACGGGTGAACGGGATCATGCCGGGCGGGTTCTTCACGGACGTGGCCGCGCACTGGGACCGCGAGGCGTTCGACCGGCACGCGGCCCGGACCTTCGCGCTCGGCCGGGGCGGGGAGCCCCGCGAGATCGTCGGCACGGCGCTGTACTTCGCCTCGGCGGCCTCCAGCTACACCACCGGGTCCGTCCTCGTCGTCGACGGCGGCGTACCGGCCTAGGAACGAAGGGAAGACCATGGCAGAAGCAGGACGGCTCCAGGGCAAGATCGCGGTGGTGACCGGCGCGGGTTCGGGCATCGGCAGGGCGATCACCCTGCGGTTCGCGGCCGAAGGCGCGCGCGTGGTGGCCGCGGACATCTCGGGAGCGCAGGAGAAGGTGGCGGCCGAGGCCCGGGGCGAGGTGGAGCCCTTCACGTGCGATGTCAGTGACGAGGCGGCGGTCCGGGCGCTGATGGCGCACTGCCGGGAGCGCCATGGCCGATTGGAGATCTTGGCCAACAACGCCGGCATCGCGGGCGGGGGCGCCCGCATCCACGAGACCGGCATGGACGCCTTCGACCGGGTGATGGCCGTGAACGTGCGCGGTTCCTACATGGTCCTCAAGCACGCCCTGCCACTCCTGCTGGAAGCGCCCAGTGGGGCCTCCGTGGTCAACACGGCCTCGATCGGAGGGTTCCGGGCGACACCGGGCTCGTCGCCCTACATCACCTCCAAGGGGGCGCAGGTGATGATGACCAGGGCGGCGGCCCTGGAGTACGTCAGGGACGGGATCCGGGTGAACGCGGTGTGCCCCGGCACGACGGAGACCGCGATCCTGGACGGCAGCCCCCCGGAGACGCTGCGGATGCTGTCGGACAGGATCCCGATGGGGCGGCTCGGCACCGCCGAGGAAGTGGCGAACCTCGCGCTCTTCCTGGCCTCCGACGAGGCGTCCTACATCACCGGCCAGTGCTACGTGATCGACGGCGGCCGCAGCGCGGGCTGAGCGGCGGGAAGGCGACAGGGCGGCGGAGCGCGCCGGTACCGGCTCCGCCGCCCTGGGCGTTCGGAGAGCGGCTCTCAGACCGCCGCCTGCCGGGGCGTCTGGTCCGGGACGCTGAAGAGCTCGTTGAAGGCGCCGCGGGTGATGCGTTCGCGGACCTGGTCCGGCACGCCGTCGAACAGGCCGCGGAGCGTCTCCTGCGTGTGCCCGTACGTGCCCTCCAGGTGGGGGTAGTCGTCACCCCACATGACGTTCTGGAAGTCGGAGTGGCGGACGGTGTCCACGGCGCTGGCGTCGTGCTGGAACGAGGCGTACACCTGCCGCTTCATGATCTCGCTGGGCAGCCGGCTGAGCTTGGGCCGGACGAACATGCCGTGCTGGCGGTAGGCCTCGTCCATCCGGTCGGCGATGGCCGGCAGCCAGGAGGCCCCGCCCTCGGCGATGAAGATCTTCAGATCGGGGTGGCGGTCCAGCGCGCCGCCGGCGACCATGTGCGACACCACGCGCATGCCGGGATAGGTGGTCTCCATGAAGTTGACCACGGCGCCGCCGGGCCCGCGGTAGACGACCGTGTCGCCGCCGGTGCCGATGTGGAAGGCCACGGCCATGCCGGCCCGTTCGGCGACCGTCCAGAGCGGCTCCCAGCGGTCGAGGCCGTACTCCTCGCCGGGGGCGGTCTGGGTGGGCAGGGACACCGCCTGGAAGCCCAGCTCGGCGGCGCGTTCGAGTTCGGCGACGGCGTCGTCCATGTCGGCCATGGACACGCAGGCGGGCGTGAAGATCCGCTCGGTGCGCCGCATGATCTCCGCGTGCGCCCAGTCGTTCCAGGCGCGGACGACCTCGCGGGCCAGTTCCCGGTCGCGGATCAGGGCCGACCAGAAGCCCATCGAGGGGAAGGCCACCTGGCCCCAGACGCCCTCCTGGTCGAGATCTTTGAGGCGGACGTCCAGGTCGCGCGCGCCCGGCGGCCGGATGGCGTCCATCAGGTCGTTGAGCTGGCGGTTGACCTGGTCGCCGTCGATGTAGAGCACCTCGAACCGGTCGCCGCGCTCGCTGCGCGGGGCGCGCTCGGCCAGCCTCTTGGGCAGTGCCTGGAGCCAGAGGTCGTCGGGCTCGAGCACGTGGGAGTCGGCCGAGTTGGCCCAGATCTTGGTCATCCGTCCTCCTGAACCTGCGCCGGTATAGTCCAACTATTCTATATATCTATCTATATCTGGCAAGCGAGCCGGGTGCCGCCCCGGGGTGTGGCGACCGCCCCATCGTTTGCTAAAGTAGTCTAATTATATAGCTATATCATGAGGGAGGTCCGATGGGTGGACTGGTCGCCTACGGCGCCTACGTCCCGCACCGCAGGCTGCGGCGGGGCGAGATCGCCGCGGTGCTGGGAGCGGCGGCCGCACCCGGCTCGCGGTCGGTCGCCGCGCACGACGAGGACAGCACGTCGATGGGGGTGGAGGCGGCGCGCGCCGCGCTGCGCGGCCTCCCCGGGGCCCACGCCCCACGCCAGTTGCTCTTCGCCTCCTCGGCCCCGGCCTACACCGACAAGACGAACGCGACCGCCGTGCACGCCGCGCTGCGGCTCGACAGGACGGCTCCCGCGGCGGACATGTGCGGGGCCGTCCGCTCCGGCTTCGCCGCGCTCACGGCGGCCCAGGACTCCCCGGTGCCGACCCTGGCCGTCCTGTCGGATCTGCGCGGCGGGCTCCCCGGCGGAGCGGACGAACGCGAGGGCGGCGACGCCGCGGCGGCGTTCCTGTTCGCCGGCTCGGGGGACACCGCCTCGACCGCCCCGGTGATCGCGGACGTGCTGGCCCGCGCCTGGTCCACCTCGGAGTTCCTGGACCGCTGGCGGATCCAGGGGGAGGCGTCGTCGCGGACATGGGAGGAGCGCTTCGGCGAGCAGGCCTACGCCCCGCTCGCCGGGGCGGCGTTCGCCGACGCGCTCAAGCAGGCGGGCCTGACCCCTGAGGGCGTCGACCACCTGATCGTCGCGGGCACCCACGGCCGGGCGGTCCGCGGCGCCGCCGCCCGGACGGGCGTGCCGCGCCGGGCCTGGGCGGACGATCTGGCCGAGGCCATCGGCAACCCGGGAACGGCCCAGTTCGGCGTCGTGCTGTGCGACGTGCTCGACCGGGCCGCGCCCGGCGAGACCATCGCCGTCATGCTGCTGGCCGACGGCGTCTCGGTGCTCGTGCTGCGCGCCACCGGGGCACTGGCCGGACGCAGGACGGAGCCCGCGGTCGCCGAGCAGATCGCCGCCGGGGACGACTCGCTCACCTACACGACGTTCCTGACCTGGCGGGGCCTCCTCGACCGGGAACCGCCCCGCCGGCCCGACCCCGAACCGCCCTACGCGCCGCCCATGCTGCGCTCGGCCGAGTGGAAGTACGCCTTCGTGGCGGGCCGGTGCCAGGTCTGCGGCACGCGCCACCTCCCGCCCGCCGACGTCTGCCGCGAATGCCGGCATGTGGGGCCGATGGATCCCGAGCCCATGGCCGACACGGCCGGGACGGTCGCGACCTTCACCATCGACCATCTGGCGTACTCGCTCAGCCCTCCGACGGTCATGGCCGTCGTGGACTTCGACGGCGGCGGCCGGATGCGGTGCGAGCTGGCCGACGCCGATCCCGGCTCGCTCCGGATCGGGGACCGGGTGGAGATGTCGTTCCGGCGCACCCGGACGGCGCGGGGCGTGCACAACTACTTCTGGAAGGCCCGGCCCGTGCGCCGCGGCGCCGCACGAGGCTGAGGAGGACACCGGTGGGATCGAACGGCATCCGGGATCGCGTCGCGATCGTCGGCATGGGCTGCACCGCCTTCGGTGAGCACTGGGACAGGTCGGTGGACACCATGCTGGTGGAGTCCACCACCGCGGCGGCGGAATCGGCGGGCGTCACCCTGGCCGAGGTCGACGCGTTCTGGCTCGGCACGCAGGGGTCGGGCTCCTCGGGACTGACGCTCAGCCGGGCTCTGCGCATCGGCGACAAGCCGGTGACCCGCGTCGAGAACTTCTGCGCCACGGGCTCGGAGGCGCTGCGCCAGGCGTGCTACGCGGTGGCGTCGGGCGCCTATGACATGGCGATGGCGGTGGGCGTGGAGAAGCTCAAGGACTCCGGCTTCTCCGGCCTGAGCGGGGCTCCCGTGCCCGACGACGGCACCGTCGGCATGAACGACATGACGGCCCCGGCCTCCTTCAGCCTCCTGGCGCCCGCGTACGCGCAGCGGTACGGCGTCGACATCGCCGAACTGAAGGACGTGCTGGCGCGGATCGCGTGGAAGAACCATGTGAACGGCGCGCGCAACGAAAGGGCCCAGTTCCGCAAGGAAGTGCCGATCGAGCGCATCAAGTCGGCCCCTGCCTTGGCGGGCATGCTGGGAGTGTTCGACTGCTCCGGAGTCTCGGACGGGTCGGCGGCGGCGATCGTGGTGCGCGCCGAGGACGCCCACCGCTACACCGACAGGCCGATCTACGTGAAGGCCCTGTCCTTCGTGGCGGGGGCGGCCACCGGCAGCAGCGACCCCGGCTACGACTTCACCACGTTCCCCGAGGTGGTGGCCTCGGCGCGGGACGCGTACCGGCAGGCGGGCGTGACCGACCCGCGGGCGCAGATCGCGATGGCCGAGGTGCACGACTGTTTCACGCCCACCGAGCTGGTGCTGATGGAGGACCTCGGGTTCTCCGAGCGCGGCCAGGGCTGGAAGGACGTGCTGTCCGGCGCCTTCGACCTCGACGGCGACCTCCCGGTCAATCCCGACGGGGGGCTCAAGGCGTTCGGGCACCCGATCGGCGCGTCCGGGCTGCGGATGATGTTCGAGGCGTGGCTGCAGCTGCGCGGCGAGGCCCCGGCCGACCGCCGGATCGCGTCCCTCGCCGAAGGGCGCCGGCTCGCCCTCACCCACAACCTGGGCGGCGCCCCGGGCGAATGCGTCTCCTTCGTCTCCCTGGTCGGTGCCGAGCCCGGCGCGTGACCTCCCCGCCACGAACATGGAAGGACGACGGATGACCGTCACCAGGCCCGACCCGCTCGGCGAGCGGGAGCAGCAGGACATGCGCGCGTGGTTCCGCGAGCACTGGGAACGCGGAGTCGAGTTCAACCGGGACTGCGGCATGAGCGTGCGGCGATGGGACCCCGACGGGGTCGAGATGGCGCTCCCCTTCGCCGAGCGCCTGAGCGCGCACGACGGCGTCTTCCACGGCGGCCTGCTCTCCGCCTTGATCGACACCGCCGGGGGCGGCGCCGTCATGGCCGGGCACGACTTCGCCAGGGGCAGCCGGCTCAGCACCGTCTCACTGTCGATCCAGTACCTCGCCCCGGCGCCCGGACCCGAGGTGGTCGCCCACGCCCGCTGCGTGCGGCGCGGAGGGCGCATCCACTTCAGCGAGGTCGAGGTCCGCCGCGCCGACGGGGTCGTGTGCGCCCGCGGCCAGGTCGTGCTGAGCGTGTCCGGCGAGCGGCCCGGCCTGGGCCGGCGGATCCCGAGTTGAACGACATGAGGAGCGTGTGATGTCCGAGCAAGCCGTCGACCGGCCCGACACGGACCTGGTCCTGTACGACGTGGACGAGGAGGGGGTGGCCACCCTCACCTTCAACAGGCCGGAGCGCAAGAACGCCTGGAATGTGCCCATGGAGGCGCGGTTCTTCGAGTTGCTGGACCGGGCGGCGGCGGACCCGCGGGTGCGCGTCGTGATCGTCACGGGTGCGGGCAGGGCGTTCTGCCCCGGCATGGACATGCAGCGGCTGGAGCAGAACTCCCGACCGGGCGAGGGCCTGCACCTGGAGGGCCGCAGTCCCATGTACAGCCGGCGGCTGCTGCCCAAACCCATGATCGCCGCCATCAACGGCGGATGCGCGGGCATCGGCCTGATCCAGGCGCTGATCTGCGACGTGCGGTTCGCGGCCCGCGGAGCCCGGTTCACCACCGCCTTCACGCGGCGCGGGCTGGCGGGCGAGTACAACCTGCCCTACGTGCTGCCCAGGCTCGTCGGGTTGGAGAACGCGCTCGACCTGCTGCTGTCGGGACGAACGTTCGACGCCGACGAGGCCAAGGCCCTGGGACTGGTCAGCCGGGTCGTGGAGCCCGGCGAGCTCCTGGACGCCGCCCGCGCCTACGCCCGCGACATCGCCCGCAACTGCTCTCCGCGCGCGATGGCCGTCGTCCGGCACCAGGTGTACGGCGACCTCGACCGCGACTTCACCGGTGCGCTGGGGCGCAGCTACTCGGCGATGGAGTACTTCGCGGGCTCCCCGGACTTCCGGGAGGGCGTGGAGAGCTTCACCCAGAAGCGTCCCCCGAAGTTCGAAGGACTGCCCCCGGACTTCGATCCGGAGGAGGCCACCCGAGACCCCTTCCTGCCCGGTTGAACGCCGAGAGGACGAAGGTGACCACTGTGAACAGTCCTTCCGGCCCGCCCGGGAGCGCCGTGGCCATACCCGGGCGGGAAGGGGCATGGCGGGATCTGCGGTCGCTGCTGAGCGTGGAGCCCACCGGGCCGGACGCCTTCCGGGCGCCGGCGACCCTGACCAGCCGCAGGACGGTCTTCGGCGGTCTCGTCGCCGCCGTGGCCGTGCTCGCCGCCGGGCGCACCGCCGCTCCCGGGCAGATCCCGCACTCGCTGCACGCCCACTTTCTGAGGCGGGGGACTGATCACCCCTTTCTGGACATCAGTGTGCGCCGCGTACGCGACGGTCGCGCCTTCGCCGTCCGTGAGGTGGAGGTGGCCCAGGGAGGACGGACCCTCTTCGTCATGACCGCCTCCCTGCACACCCCCGAGGCGGGGGACGACTGGCACGCGGAGGTGCCGGCCGCCGATCCCGGCGCGGTGGTCCGGACTCTGCCGACACAGCGTTTGAGCGATGTGGGGCACCCCTTCGAGATCCGGCATTTCGCCGCTCCCCGGGCGGACGGGTTCGTCCCGCTGCATCCCCTCTGGCTGCGCCACCGCGCCGCCGTCCCGGACGACCCGCTGTGGCAGATCGCCGCGCTGGCCTACATCTCCGATCTCGGGGTCGTCATGGACGCCCGCCCGCCCGGTTCGTCGCTGCCCCACGACGTCATCGGCATCAGCCTCGACCACACGGTCTGGTTTCACAGGCCGGCGCGGGTGGAGGAGTGGCTGCTGATGGAGTGCGACCCGCTGAGCAGCAGCGGCGGCCGTTCCCTCGCCCACGCCCGCATCAGCGACCGGGCCGGACGCCTCGTCGCGACGGTGCTCCAGGAGGGGCTCCACCGCCGTGCCCACTGATCCGTCCCCCGCGACGGCGACATGGAGGAAGCGTTGATCGATGCTGAGCGCGCGGCGGCCGCGGCCAGACCGCGCGAGGTCACCTGGTCGGAGATGGTGGCCGCGGCCTACGACCACGGCCGGCCCGCCGCCGTGTACGGCGACGCGACCTGGAGCGGCCGCGAGCTTCTGGACCGCGCCGCCGGGGCGGCCGGCTGGCTGGACTCGCTCGACCTGCCGGAGGGCGCCCCGGTGCCCGCGCTCGTCGCGTCCTCGCCCGAGGCCCTCGCCCTGGTCATCGCGGGCGCGGGCGCCGGCCACCCGATCGCCCCCCTGGGGACGCGGATGACGGCGAGCGAGGTCGCGACCGTGGTCGCGGGCCTCGACGCACCGGTGGTGCTCGCCCAGCCGGAGTACGCGGAGCTGGGACGCGAGGTGGCGGAACGGACCGGGCGCCGCCTCGTGCCGCTGCCGCCGTTCGAACCGGGGGAGCGCCCGCTGGCCGCCCGGCCGGAGGACATCGCGATCGTCCTGCACACCTCCGGCACCACGGGCGCGCCCAAGGCCGTGCCCATGCCCCAATGGCGCCTGGCGGCCCGCGCGAGGGTGAACGGGGCGCTGTGCGAACTGGGCCCCGACAGCCTCTACGGGGGGAGCGCGCCCTTCCACCATCTCTCCGGACTGGGGAACGTCGTGGTCGCGCTGGGCGCGGGGGCCCGCATGACCGGGATTCCGCGGTTCACCGTCGAGGGCTGGCGCCTCCTGTGCGAGAGAGGCGCCACGCACACCAGCATGGTGCCCTCCATGCTGGAGATGCTCCTGGCCGCCGGGGAGCTCGGCCCCGCGCGCTGGCGGGTCCTGCAGTACGGCGGCGCCCCCATCCGCCCGGACACGCTGAGGGCGACGTACGCCGCGGTGCCCGGGGTCCGCATGCTCAACATGTTCGGGCAGACCGAGGGCTCGCCGATGTCGGTGCTGACGCCCGACGACCATCGTGCGGCGGTGGCGGGGCGCGAGGAACTGCTGCTGTCGGTCGGCCGGGCCGCTCCCGGCGTCGAACTGCGCATCGACAGGCCCGGGGCCGACGGCATCGGCGAGGTGCACGCGCGGGGCGACCACCTGTTCGTGCTGGACGGCGAGGGCTGGCTGCACAGCGGGGACCTGGGCCGGGTCGCCCCGGACGGCTACCTGTACCTCTCCGGCCGGCGCAGCGACATGATCATCCGAGGCGGTGAGAACGTGCATCCGCTGGAGGTGGAGACCGTACTCGCGGCGCACCCGGAGGTCGCCGACGTCGCGGTCGTCGGCGTGCCGGACCCGCGGCTCGGCCAGACGGTCGCCGCCTTCGTCGTGCCGGCCGATCCGGGCGCGCCGCCGGACCCCGAGCGGCTGAGGACCTTCGTCCGCGCCGAACTGTCCGGGTTCAAGGTGCCCGCGTACTGGCACGTCGTCACCGACCTGCCGCGCAACGCCAACGGCAAGGTCCTCCGCCGCGTCCTGCGCGACACCGTCCCCTAGGACGCGGTCGCCGAGGTCCTTCGAGGGCATGAGGCGGGGCCGTGCCCGGGTGTCCCGGGCACGGCCCCGCCGTGGTTCTAGGCGCCGATGTAGCTGGCGAAGATGTCGCCCTGGAGGAGCTCGCCGGGCTCGCCGTCGTAGCCGATCCGGCCGCGCCGCAGCACGTAGGCGTGTGTCGCGATGTGCAGCACCCGCTGGGCGAACTGGTCCACGATCAGCAGGGCCACCCCCCGTGCCGCGAGGCCCTCCAGGAACGCGAACACCTCGTCGACGATCACGGGGGCCAGGCCGAGCGACGCCTCGTCCACCAGCACCACCGCGGGGTCGCGCAGGAGCGCCTGGGACATGGCCAGCATCTGCTGCTGGCCTCCGCTGAGGGTTCCCGCGGTCTGGTCGAGGCGGCCCGACAGCGCGGGGAACGCCTCGACCGCCCGCTCGATCGCGGTGGCCCTGTCGCGGGGCGCGGCCTGGAGCGCGAGGTTCTCCCGCACCGTGAGGCTGCGGAAGATGCCGCGCCCTTCGGGGACGAAGCACAGCCCCCGTTCGGTGCGCCGGTGGGCGGGCAGCCT
Source organism: Actinomadura rugatobispora (assembly GCF_042656285.1). Taxonomy (GTDB): domain Bacteria; phylum Actinomycetota; class Actinomycetes; order Streptosporangiales; family Streptosporangiaceae; genus Spirillospora; species Spirillospora rugatobispora. The sequence continues at coordinate 54,143 of NZ_JBHSON010000026.1, forward strand.
GCTGATGTCCTCGCCGAGCAGCTCGATCCCGCCCGCCTGGACGCGGTTCAGCCCGGCGGCGGTCCGCAGCAGGGTCGACTTGCCGGCGCCGTTGGCTCCGAGCAGGGCGACCACCGCCCCTTTCGGCACGGTCAGCGAGACTCCGTGCAGCACCATGGTCTCCTCGTAGCCCGCGCGCACGTCGTGCAGCGAGAGCGCCGCGGGCGCGGTCGCGCCGCCCGTGGCGTCGCCGGTCGTGCCGCCGGTCGCGGTGCCGCTCATCGCTGGGCCTCCTGAACGTTGTCGACGCTCCCGATCTCGCCCTCGCCCAGGTACGCCGAGCGCACCAGCTCCGAGGACCGGACCGCGTCCGGGTCGCCTTCGAACAGCATCTGTCCGAAGTCCAGGACATGGATGTGGGAGCACACGCGCATCACGAGGGACATGTCATGTTCGACCAGGAGGATCCCGACACCGCGTTCGCGGACGACCTTCTGGAGCACCTCGGCGAAACGGGCCGTCTCCTCCTGGTCGAGGCCGGAGGACGGCTCGTCCAGCAGCAGCACGTCGAACCGGCCCGCCAGGCAGCGCGCGAGTTCGACGAGGCGGCGCTCGCCGGTGGACAGCTCCCCGGCCTGGCGGTCGGCCAGGCGGGCGATGCCGCACAGCCGCATCGCCTCGCCGGCGGCGGCGCGGGTCCGCCGCCGCTGGGCGCGCGGCGCCGCCAGCTGCGACCACGGGCGGGCGCCGGCCAGGGCGCTCTCGTGGCCGAGCGCGACGTTGTCGGCGACGGTGAGCGAGTCGCACAGGTTCATGATCTGGAAGGTGCGGCCGATCCCGGCGCGCCCGCGGGCGGCCGGCGGCATCCGGGTGACGTCCCGGCCGTGCATGGTGATCTTCCCCGAGTCCGGTCTGATGAGGCCGGTGCCGGCGTTGAACAGGGTGGTCTTGCCCGCGCCGTTCGGGCCGATCAGGCCGGTGATCCGCCCGGTGGGCGCGTGCAGGCCGACCCCGTCGACCGCGGTGACGCCGCCGAAGCGCACCGTCAGCCCGCGGACCCGGAACCCCTCGCCCGGCCGGGCGGCGGCCGGCGCGGTCTCCCGGACGGGGGCGCCGTCGCCGGGGGCCTCGGCGGCGGTGCGACGTCTCCCGCCCAGGCGTTCCAGGGCGTCGCGAAGCCGCTCGGGGGCGGGCGGTGTGCCGCCCGCCATCGCGACCTGGACGGCGAACAGCCCGAACGCGGCGTTGAGCCAGTAGCCGGTGTCCGCGCCGGGGAAGTAGCCGGGGAGGATCGCGGTCATCCCGACGAAGATCGCGTACCACGGCCCGCCGAACGGCGCCAGCGCCAGCATCGCCAGCAGGATGATCGAGTGGAACGAGGTGTAGTGCACGTCGGTCGTCCCCGCCGAGTGCAGCGTCGCCCCGTAGAGGATGCCGGAGATCCCCGCGACGAAGGCGGAGAGGCAGAAGACGAGCAGCTTGGTGACGTTGGTGCTCAGGCCCGCCGTGGACACCGCCACCGGTGCCTCGGCCATGCCGCGCAGCATGCGGCCCAGCCGAGCGCGCTCCACGGCGACGGCGGCGGCGGCGATCACCACCACCAGCGCGAGGACGAAGTAGTAGAACGCCCGGTCGTCCTCGGCGAACGACGGCCGGGGCATCTCCCGGCCGTTGCTCAGCGGGGTGAACATCCAGTTCAGCGGGTAGAACAGCCGCTCCACCATGATCCCGAACCCCAGCGTCGCCAGCGCCAGGAACAGGCCCGACAGCCGGATCGCGGGCAGCGCGACGAGCGCCCCGACCGGGACCACGATCAGCGCGCCCAGCAGCAGTGCCACCAGCCATGGCAGGCCGTGGTCCACGGCCAACTGGGAGAAGGCGACCGCGCCGATCGCGCCGAAGGCCGCGTGGCACAGCGAGACCTGGCCCGAGGTGCGCACCAGCAGGCCGAGCGACAGGAACATCACGACCTGGGTGAGCCCGACGATGTAGAAGGTCAGCTTCGTGCCGGCGAAGAGGGGGACCGTCGCCAGCAGGGCCACCACCACGACCGCCGTGGCCAGCCGCACCCGGCCGGGCGCCTGCCACTGCGGCGGCGGGCGGTGCTCGACGATGGACGGCGGCCTGAGCCTGCGCTTGGGGGTGAGCAGCAGCACCGCGACCAGGATGAGGAAGGGCAGGCTGGAGGGGACGCCCGACAGCCAGGTCACGTCGAGCAGGTAGTTCTTGGTGATGTCACTGGCCACGCCGAGCGCGAGCCCGCCCAGCAGCGTCAGCGGGATGTTGGTGAACGCGCCGATGGCGGCGGCGCCGAACGCGGTGACCACCAGGAACGTCAGGGCGATCGGCTCCAGCCCCACCAGGGGCAGCAGCAGCACGCCCGACAGCGCGGCGAAGGTCGAGCCGATGAGCCAGGCGATCCGCCGGACCCGCACCGGGTCGATGCCCTTGACGTCCAGGAGGTCGGGGTCGTCCACCACGGCGCGCATCGCCAGCCCGGTCCGGGTGAACCGGAACAGGGCCCACAGCGCGCCGACGGCGGCCACCGCGATCGCCGCGGTGAACACGTACTTGTAGTGCACGTTGACCGACCCGAGGGCGAAGGACTCCTCGGCCTTCGGCAGGAAGCTCTCCACGCTGATGGGGTCCGGGCCGTACTTGATCGTTCCAAGGCCCTGGACCAGGAGGATCAGCCCCGCGGTGCCGACGATCTTCATGGGCACCCGCTGCGGGGCCAGCCGCCGCGCGATCAGCTCCATGACCAGCCCCATCAGGGGACCGGCCAGCAGCACGGTCACGGCCGCCGACACCTGCCAGCCGAGGCCCTGGTCGATGTGCAGCCAGTAGAAGAGGTAGGCCGCGACGGTGGCCAGCGCGCCATGGCCGAAGTTGAAGATCCCGGACGTCTTGTAGGTCACGACCAGCCCGGTGCCGATCAGGCCGTAGACGGCGCCGATCGCCAGGCCGCTGACGAGGAAGGGAATCAGTTCCTGCATCTCGGCCTCAGCCGGTCGCCGGGGCGCTCATGCAGTCGGTCTTGAGCGTGCCGCCGGTGACGCTGTTGCCGGACGTGCCCGAGAGCGAGGTGCTGGTGAACTCGCCGTTCTCCATCTTGTACATCCACAGGCAGTTGATGGCGGGCCCGTTCTCGCCCTCGGCGTAGGTCAGCCTCTGCGGCAGCAGGCCGCCGAGGTCCTCGTCCTTGAGCTTGTGCAGCCCGGCGATGATGTCCTTGCGGGTCGGCTGGTCGCCGATGCCCGCGGCGGCCTTGCGGGTCACCTCGAGAGCCGCCCAGACACTGGTGGCGGCGGGGGTCTCGAAGTCGGCGTCGGGGGCGTGCTTCTTCATGAGGTCGCGGAACTGCTTGACCGGCTGGTCCTCGGCCCACCAGGGGAAGCCCTGGATCCCGCCGGCGAGCTTGACGTTCGGCGCCTTGGTGAGCTCGGCGTTGACCGTGCCGGCCGAGGCCCCGAAGTACCCCTTGTAGCCCTGGGCGAGGCAGTCGGAGATGAGCTTGCGGCCCGCCGCGGGGGCGACCGCGATCTGGATGAAGTCGGTGCCCTGGTTCTTGAGCCGCAGGCACTCGGCCGTGTAGTTGGGGGCCGTCGTCGACACCGCCACCGACCCGGAGAGCTGCAGGCCGAACTGCTTGGCGGCCGGTCCGTGCAGCGTGGTGGCCTCCTTGCAGGCGGCGACCTCGGCGCAGTAGACGGAGGCCCACTTGGTGGCGCCGACCGCCTTGGCCGCGGCGAACTGGACGAGCACGGTGCCGGGGAACGCCTGCGGCGTGGTGGGGAAGTAGTTCGGGTACCCGGTCCAGATCTTGGTCTGGTAGCCGGTCGCGCCGATGACGGGGACGTCCTTGCCGCCGAGCGCGGCCGCCACCTGGTGCTCGGTGTTGGCGGCCTCGGTGGTGATCGACAGCACCTGCGGGTCGGCCAGGAGGTCCTTGGCGGCGGCGGTCGCGCTGGCGCCGTCGCTCTTCTCGTCCTTGACGATCACCTTGACCGGGTGCCCGGCGATGCCGTCGCCGGCGTTGATCCAGCGCTGCCAGGCCAGGGCCGCGTCGGCGCCGCTCTTGCTCGAGGAGGAGCTGGCCCCGGTCCGCGACACGATCAGCCCGATCTTGATCTCCGGCTTGGTGAGGGCCGGGTTGACGGTCTCGCTCGCCGCGCCGTCGCCGCCGTCGCCGCAGCCGGCGAGGACGAGCGCCGCGGCGCCGAGGCAGGCGGTTCCGAGCAGGCGAAATGGTCTGGTCATCAGACGTCTCCTCATAGGTGGGGCCGAGCGCGGAAGGAAGGGACGGCGGCCCCGAAGATCGCTCCAAGGCGCGTTCGGTGGTGAACCAGACGCGTGTGAGGAAGGTAACAGTACAACAAGAGCAAGTAAAGAGATTCGTTATATATTTAAGCTGTATGCGTTCATTCCACGCGTTGCGGACCCTGGGAGGCCGTCGTGAACGATTCGGATGCGGACCGGAGGCGCAGCAGGGCCGCGGCGCTGCCGCTGCGCGGGGACCGGCTGCGCGGGCGTACCGCGCTGGTGGCGGGCGGGGGTGGCGGGCCGGATCCCGACTTCCTCGGCACGGGGGCCGCCACCGCGCTCCTCTTCGCCGCCCAGGGGGCCACCGTGGGCGTGATGGACGTCTCCGCCGAGCGCGCCGAATGGACCTGCGCCCTCATCGGCCGGCAGGGCGGGCGCGCGCTACCGCTCGTCGCGGACGTGACCAGTGAAGAGGAGGTCGAGCGGGCCGCGCGGTCCCTCGTGGCCGAGGCCGGACGGCTGGACGTGCTGGTCAACAACACCGGCATCACCGGCGGCGCCGTGGACGCCCCGGACACGCGCGAGTGGGACCGCGTCGTCGAGGTCAACCTGCGCGGCACGATGCTCACGTGCCGCGCCGCGCTACCGCACCTGCGGGCGTCCGGCGGCGGCTCCATCGTCAACGTCTCCTCGGCCGCCGCCGTCCGCGCCTTCGGCAGCGGCGCCTACGGCGCCTCGAAGGCGGGAGTGATCGCGCTGACCGCGGACCTCGCCTATGCGTGGGGCCGCTTCGGGATACGGGTGAACTGCCTGGTGCCCGGTCACCTGCACACCCCGATCGGCGACCGCGGCGGGGACGAGGCGCGCGAGACGCGGCGCAAGGCGAACCTGCTGCAGGTCGAGGGCTGCGCGTGGGACATCGCCTGGGCGGCGCTCTTCCTGGCCGGCGACGAGAGCGGCTGGATCACGGCCGCGACGCTGCCGGTCGACGCGGGCTCCACGGCCGCGACGGTGCTGGGCATGCTTCCCCTGATGTGATCCGGGATCGCCGTTCCACCCGGTGCCGATGTTCTCGCGGGTGGAACGGCTTCTCGTCGCGGCGGGAGGCCCCGCCCCCGTCGCTCGGCCGCTCAGGAGGTGAGCAGGGGCAGCGCGTTGTCGCGCAGGAACTTCCTGCGGTTCTCCTCGCCGAGGTCGGTGACCTTCGCGAAGTAGTCCCGCGGGTTCGCCAGCCCCTCGGCGTGGGGCCAGTCCGAGCCCATGACCAGCGAGTCCACCGTGCCGAGCCGGTCGGCGAGAGCGATGACGTCGTCCTCGGGGTAGGGGACGACCTTGACGTGCCGGTGGAAGACGCGGCTCGGCCGTTCGGCGAGCTGGCCGCCCAGCCAGACGCCGTTGCGGCCCATGCCGCGGCTCTTGTCCATGTGCTTGAGGAAGTGCGGCACCCACTCGGCGCCGAACTCGCTGACGACGACGTTGATGTTGGGGTGGCGGCCGAAGAGGTTGTCGAAGATCAGGGCGGAGAGGGTGTCGGTGATGGGCCGCTCGCCGTAGGTGTTCTGCCACTGCCAGGCGGAGAACTGGAAGGGCGGGACCAGGCCCCAGCCCCAGTGCGAGGCGACGTTGGCCTGGTAGTGGAACTCGGAGATGTGGAAGGCGATGTTGGCCTTCGCCTCGTTCACGCGCGCCCAGAACGGGTCGAAGTAGGGGTCGCCGGGGGAGCGGCCGTAGGCGGGGCCGGCCGGGATCATGATGAACCTGGCCCCGGCGTCGAGCACGGCCTCCAGCTCGGCCACGGCGTGGTCGAGGTCGCGCAGCGAGAGCATGGCCGGCGCGTAGATGCGGTCCTTGTAGGCGAAGCCCCAGTCCTCGTTCATCCACCGGTTGAACGAGCGCAGGTTGTCGTACAGGGGCTCGACGCCGTCGAGGTAGGCCTCGGCGAGCAGGCCCCAGCCGCCGGGGTACATCAGGGCCCGCTCGATCTCCTGCTCGTCCATCGTGGCGAGGCGGGCGTCCCGGTCGAGGTACTCGTCCCTGAAGTCCTCGAAGAACCGCTCGGCGTCGGCCTCGTCCCCCTGGGAGCGCTGCCGGAGCATCTCGGCCAGGGAGCCGGGGATGTAGGCCTTGTCCAGGTTCTTGTGCTCCAGCGCGTTGATGACCCGGTGGTTGGCGAGCAGGACCTGGTCCCCGGAGGCGGTCTTCACCAGCTGCACGGCGGTGTCGAGCCTGTCCTTCGGCATGAAGCGGGTGAAGCAGTCCGTGGTCTCGTACGAGTGGGTGTCGAAGTCGATCATCTGGTAGGGGAGTGCGCCGCTCATCGGCCGTCCTCTCGCTAGCAGGGACAGGTTCCTCCAATATAGCTATATAAATAAAACTTGCTAGCGTTCAGGGCCCAAGTGGAGAGCTCGAAGGCGGAGGTGACGGCGGATGGCGTCGGTGGATGTGGCGGCCCTGCTGGTGCGGGTGGTCGTGGGCGTGACCATGGTGGCCCACGGATGCAACCATCTGTGGGGAGGGGGCGGGCTCGCCGGCACGGCCCGCTGGTTCGGATCGCTGGGGATGCGCCCTCCGCGGCTGCACGCGCTGCTGAGCGGTGCCGGCGAGATCGCGGCGGGCGCCGCCCTGGTGGCCGGGCTCCTCACCCCGCTGGCCTGCGCCTTCGTGATCGGGACGATGGTGGTCGCGGGGGTCACGGCGCACCGCGGGAACGGCTTCTTCGTGTTCAAGGACGGGTACGAGTACGTGCTCGTCCTGGCCGCGGCCAGTGCCGCACTCGCCCTGCTCGGTCCGGGGCGGTTCTCGGCCGACCGGCTGATCGGTGTCGACGACGCCCTGGACGGCGGGCCGGGGGCGGCGATCGCGGTGGGCGCCGGGGTGCTCGGCGCGCTGGTGCTGCTCGCCGCGACATGGCGGCCGGGGAACGTCGAGGTGGGCCGGGATGCGGGCAGCTGAAAACATTTCGCTGAATCAGTTGACTGATTCGACGATTCGGGCGATGATTCCGGTGTCGTAGATCACATCAGCGACGCCCCGCGCCGCGCGACGCTCCTCAGGCCGTGACCGGTGCCGCCCCGCGGGCGCCCGGGGCCCACTCGGAGCCAGCTTCCCCGAGCCCAGAACGAGGAGGGCATATGCCGGATGACAGATATCTCGAGCCCGAGGTGGAGACGATGCCCCGGGAGGCGCTCCGGGAGGTGCAGGAACGGCGCATCCTCGAGCTGCTTCCCGTCGCCTACGAGAACTCGTCCTTCTACCGGGAGCTGTGGGACTCCCAGGGCGTGCACCCGCGGGACGTCAAGTCCCTGGAGGACTTCCAGGAGCGCGTCCCGACCTTCGACAAGGACATGGTGCGCGAGTACCGGGCGCGCACCGGAGACGCCTACGGCGGGCTGATGTGCGTGCCCCCCGCGGAGCTGACCTCGATCACCTCCAGCTCGGGCACCACCGGTGATCCGGAGTTCTTCGCGGAGATCTGGGACGGCGCCCCGCCCCTGGTCACCGCCCAGCTGCGCGACCTGTGGGAGCTGGGACTGCGGCCGGGCGACCGGGTGCTGAGCCCTCCGGGGACCTTCCGGAACCTCATGGACTACGGCTACCACGCCCTCGGCGCGGTGGTGGTCTCCGTGGACACCTGGTTCGGGCGCATGCCGGAGGTCCTGGAGGCGGTGCGGCGCTACCGGCCCGCCTACATCCAGCTCATGTACCCCCAGCTGGTCGAGCTGGAGCATCTGGCGGACAAGTACGACCTGAAGGACATCTTCTCGTCGCTGAAGGGCGCCGCGTGCGCCGGGCAGCCGATCAGCCCCCGGATGCGGCGGAAGGTCCAGGACGAGTGGGGCATCGAGCTGTACGAGTACACGAGCGCGGCCGACACCGGCACCGCCTGGGAGTGCCGTGAGCACGACGGCTTCCACCTGTGGGAGGACACGGTCTTCGCCGAGTGCCTCGACCCCGCGACCACCGAGCCGGTGGCGGACGGGGCGATGGGCGAGCTGGTCGCCACCGACCTGGACAACCGGGCCGCACCGCTCATCAGATACCGCAGCGAGGACCTGGTGCGCCTCAGCCGGGACGGCTGCGCGTGCGGGCGCACGCACGCGCGCATGTGGGTGGCCGGCCGGCGCGGTGACGAGACCCTCGTCCAGGGGAGGCCGGTGGTGCTGCGCGACGTGTGGCAGGCCGTGGAGGCCGAGCCGGAGACCGCGGCCGGGGTGTTCCAGATCGTCCGGCCCTCGCGCGAAGTGGATCGGCTGCACGTCCGGGTGGGCTACGACCCCTCGGTCACCGCGGACACCGGCGACCTCGCCGAACGCCTGCGCGCGGGCATCGGCGAGCGGACCGGTGTCGAGGCGCGGCTGGAACTGCATACCGAGGAGGACCTGATGTCGACCGTGCGGAGCGTGGCCAAGTTCCCGAGGGTGGTGAAGAAGTGATGGTGCGCAAGGACACCCTCGCCCGCGCCTGCCTGCTCGACCACCCGGCCACCGCCTACATCGTCCCCGTCAGCCGGCCGGACGGGATCACCGAGTACGAGGTCACGTGGGACGATCTCGCCCGCGACGCGGCCTGGACGCAGGAGCGGCTGCGGGCCCTGGGCCTCGAACGCGGCCACCACGCCCTCATCACCTTCTCGGGGCACGAGGGGGTCTGGTTCCAGCCGGTCATCGAGGCGCTGCGCGATCTCGGAGTGACCTACGGGACGGCGGAGGCCATGGGCTGGGACCACACCCGTACCCGGGTCTTCCAGCGCGAGCTGGAGCTGCGGGCGGTGCTGGGGCTCTCCGCCGACACCCTCGAGGCGCTGAGCGGTCAGGCCATGATCGGTGACCTCTTCCGCGGCACCCCCGTCGTCCTGGCCCGCCCCGGAGCGGCCGAGCGGCTGCGCGAGGCCGGCGTGCCGGCCGGGATCATGGCTCCGCTGGGGCCGGCGCTGGCCGTCGAGTGCGCGGAGCGTTCGGGCGCCCACGTCAACGGCGCGGCATGGGAGGTGGTGGAACGGGACGGCGCCCTCGCCGTGGCCGCCGCCTCCGAGCGGCGCGCGACCGGGCGGCAGGAGATCGCTCTCGACGTGGTGGGCCGTGTGCTCACGGATCGCTGCGCGTGCGGAAGCGACGACCCCCGCGTGATCTTCGGCTGAGCAGGACATGAACGGGCACGGCCCCGGACACGGCGCGGAGACGCCGTCCGGGGCCGCGTCGTTTCCGGTCGACGCTCTGGGACACGCCATGGGGAGCTCGCCGGGTCAGATCCCGAGCCTCTCCAGGAGGCGTTCGTGGGACGCGGACGGCCCTCCGAACAGCAGCTGTGAGGACTTGGCCCGGCGGAAGTACAGGTGGGCGGGGTGCTCCCAGGTGAAGCCGATGCCACCGTGGACCTGGATGTTCTCCGTCGCGGCGAACATGTACGCGCGGGAGCAGGTCAGATGGGCGGCGGCGGCCGCCACGGCGAACCCCTCGTCCCCCAGGTCGGCGAGCCGCGCGGCCTCCCGTGCGGCGGCCCGGGCCAGTTCGAGCTGGACCAGCATGTCGGCGCACTTGTGCTTGACCGCCTGGAAGCTGCCGATGAGGCGGCCGAACTGGACACGGGTGCCGGCGTAGGCGGTGCTGCTCTCCAGGCACCGCGCGGCGCCGCCGGTCTGCTCGGCGGCGAGTCCCAGGGCCGCGAAGTCGAGGACGCGGGCCATCAGCCGGCCTCCCGCGCCGTCGGTGCCCACCGGCGTGGCGGGGGTGCCGTCGAGCCGGAGCCTGGCCATGGCCCTGGTCGCGTCCAGCGTCTCCATCGGCTCCGCCGTCAAGCCGGGGGCCCCGCGGTCGACCGTGAAGAGGGACGGCCCGGCCGTGGTGCGCGCGATCACCAGCAGCAGGTCGGCCGACGCGCCGTCGATCACGAACGACTTCGTGCCGGTCAGTTCCCAGCCACCGGAGGGGGCCTCGCTCCGGCGGACGGCCCTGGTGGTGATCTGCACCGGGTCCCAGGCACCGGTGCGCTCGGCGACCGCCAGCGCGGCCGTCGTCGTCCCCGCGGCGATCCCGGGGAGGTGGCGGGCGCACGCGTCGGAGTCTCCCGAGGCCAGCAGCGCCCGCGCGGCCAGCACCACGGTCGCGAAGAACGGCGAGCAGACCAGGGCCCGGCCCATCTCCTCCAGCACCGCGCCCAGGGCGACCTGGCCGAACCCGTCGCCCCCGTACTCCTCGGGGATGGCGAGCCCGGGCAGGCGGAGCTGCTCGGCCATCTGCGCCCACACCTGGGGGTCGTACCGGGGTTCGCTCTCCATCGTCTTGCGGACGGCCTCCTCCGGCGACTTGGCCTCGAGGAAGGACCGGACCGCGGACCGCAGCTCGTCCAGCTCCGTCTCGGAGAGCTCCACGACGTCCGTCATGACGTGCCCTTCTCCGCTCCGGACCGGCGCAGCTCGCGGAACGGGGACCTGGTGTCGATGCCCGGCTCCTTGGGAAGGCCGAGCACCCGCTCGGCGAGGATGTTCTTCATGATCTCTTCGGTTCCTCCGAGGATGCGCAGGGCGGGCGTGGCCAGCAGCAGCTCCGACCACGCGTAGGTGCCCCACTCGCCCGAGTCGGCGATGGCGCGGGGACCGAACACGTCGGTGACCAGATGCGCGGCCCGGGTGAGGTTCTGGGCGTACATCAGCTTGGACACCGACATCTCCGGGCCGGGGGCCACGCCGGCGCGCATCGCCCGCCTCGCCCGCGCGTTGAGGTGCTCGGTGGCCATCACGTCCGCCAGCAGCTCGGCCACCCGGGCCCGGACGCCGTGGTCGTCCAGCGTCCAGGTCGCGCGCATCACCGCGGCCAGCCGCTCCGGCGACAGCGCCGCCGCGGCGGGCCCGCCGTCGTCGCCGCCGACGGTGGCGCGCTCGTTCATGAGCGTGGTGAGCGCCACCGTCCACCCGCCGTCGACCTCGCCCAGCCGGTGATCGTCCGGCACCCGCACCTCGTTGAGGAACACCTCGTTGAAGTCGGACCCGCCGGTCATCTGGCGCAGCGGGCGCACCTCGACGCCCGGAAGCGTCATGTCGACCAGGAACGCGGTGATGCCCCTGTGCTTGGGGGCGTCGGGATTCGTGCGGGCCAGCGCCAGCCCGATCCGGCTGTGGTGCGCCACCGAGGTCCACACCTTCTGGCCGCCGAGGATCCACGCGTCGCCGTCCCGGACGGCGCGGGTCTGCACGCTCGCCAGGTCGGAGCCCGCCTCGGGCTCGCTGAACAGCTGGCAGGCGATGGCGTCGCCCCGGTACATCTCGGGCAGCCAGCGGTCCTTGACGTGCGGCTGGGCGTGGGCCAGGATCGTCGGCCCGATCATCCCCAGCCCGATGACGCTGAGGACGCCGGTGTCCGGCACGCCGTACTCGGATTCGACGGCGTTGTAGACCATCTCGTGCACCGGGGTCAGCCCCCGGCCCCCGTACTCCTCGGGACCGGTGATCCAGCCGAAGCCGTTCTCGTAGCGGGTGCGCTGCCAGTCCCGCGCTTCCTGGATCTTGCGCTTCTCCACGTCGGGCGGATCCGAGCTGAAGTAGGCCATGCGGTCGTCGCCCGTACCCCAGGCGAACGCCGTGCCTTCTCCCTCGCGCCCGGCCGCGCCCGGGGCGCGGGCGTCGAGGAAGGCGCGGACCTCGGCGGTGAACGCCGGCAGGTCGCCGGCGCCGCCGCCGGTGTCGTGGGCCATCGATGTGCTCCTTGGACGTTTCGTTCGACCGCGCGGTCAGGTGGTCGGGGGCGGGCCGGGCGACGCGGGGTCGCCCGGCGCCGCCCCTCGGGTGATCAGGTGGACAGGATGGTGACGGCGGAGACTCCCGGCGCCCCGTAGAGGTGGGTGTAGCCGACGCGGGGCGCGCCGGGGACCTGCCGCGCTCCCGCGGTGCCCCGCAGCTGGTGGACGATCTCGTGGATCTGGCGGAGCCCGGACGCGCCGATGGGCTCGCCGTTGCCGATCAGGCCGCCGTCGGTGTTGACCGGGAGCCGGCCGCCGGGTTCGGTCGCGCCCTCGGCGATGAGACGCTCCTGCTCGCCGTCCTTGCAGAGCCCGGTCTCGGCCATGTGGATGATCTCGGAGCCGGCGTCGGTGTCCTGGAGCTGGGCGATCTGGACGTCCTCGGGGCCGATGCCCGCGGCCTCGTAGGCCGCCCGGGACGCGTCCACGCTGGGGCTCGGCGCGGGCTCGCCGGCGGGCATCGAGGGGCTCTGCACCTCGAAGGCCCCCAGCCTGCGGCTGCGCATGACGCTGGCCCGGACGCGCACGGGAGTGGAGGTGTACTTGTGCGCCTGGTCGGCGCGGCACAGCACCACGGCCGCCGCGCCCTCGTCCGGGCCGCAGTACATGTACTGCCGCAACGGGTGGTTGAGGACCGGAGAGGCGAGGATCTCCTCCTCGGACAGCGGGGTGCGCCGCCACGCCTTCTCGTTGCCGGAGGCGTTGCGGAAGTTCTTGGCCGCGACCCTGGCCAGGGTCCGCTCGGTGATGCCGTGGTCGTGCATGTAGCGGTTGATCTTCATGCCGAAGAAGTGGGTCGTGAGGAACATGCCGGTCTGCCCGTACCAGTCGGGGAGACCCGCCACCGAGGGGTGCGCCGCGAACGCCCCGCGGGGATGCTTGTCCATGCCGATGGCGATGGTCAGGTCGTGCTCGCCCGTCTCGATGGCCTTGGCGGCCATCGAGACGGCGATGCCGGCGGTCGCGCAGCCGTTGAACACCCCGCGGAGGGGGAGGCCGGTCGGGCCCAGGCGGCCCACGATCGCGTCGGGGTTGGCCACCTCGAGGCTGCCGATGAAACCGCCCTGGATCTGGGGCCAGGTCACGCCCGCGTCAGCGAGCGTGAGCCGGACGGCCTCGGCGCCCATGTCCATCGCCGACTTGCCCGGGAACCGCCCGAAGGGGTGCAGGCCCACACCGATGATGACCGCTTCCATCATGCCTCCTCGGCGGTGGCGCCGGCGGGCGCGAACGCGAACGTCAGGATCTGCGTGCCGTCGTCGGCGACGCTGTAGGGGACCACCACCATGCGCATCGGCTGCCCGATGGTCAGGGCCCGCGGGTCGGGTTCGGTCAGCCGGGCCTCCACCAGCACGCCGTCCGGGAGCTCTATGTAGCCGACCGTGTACGGCTGGAAGGTCTCGGCGGTGTCGTTGCCGTCGTAGGGCGGGGACGGCGGGCGGAACCCCTGGGTCGTGAACGTCCAGAGGGTTCCCCGGTTCGACAGCGTCCGGCGCGCGGCCTCGCCGCTTCCGCAGCGCGCGCAGTGGCCGGCCGCCGGAAAGGCCACCAGCCCGCACCCGGCGCACTGCGAGCCGATGAGCCTCGGCTCGTCGGAGGGCCAGGTGAAAAGCTCCTCGGCGACCGGCCTGGCCTTGGTCTTCGTCATCGACGACTCCTTCACTCCGGGCCGGGCCCGGCGATGTCATCCTGTCCGCAGGGTAGCGAAAAAGAGATAGATATGTAAATTAGTTAGCCTTTTTAGTGCCTGTGCCGGCCGGGCGGGCCGGGGGCGCGCCGGAGTGGTGTGCGTCACGGAGGCGCGCTGTTGACCGGAACGGCCGTGTCATGGGTGCCCTGCTAGGCTTGTTGTGCTAGTCAAAATCATCTGACTGTTGTTGCAGGGTGTGCGGAGGGGTGTCGGAAGTGGCTGAGGTGGCGCGATCTGTTCCGTCGGCGGAACTCCCTGCGACAACGGTGCCGGCGCGCGCGCGGGTCGGGCGCCGGGTCCGGGTGCCCAAGACGGCCGAGCTGGTCGCGGGCTCGCTGCGCCGCCAGATCATCCGGGGCGAGCTGGCGATCGGGGACGCGCTGCCGTCGGAGTCGGCCCTGATGGAGCAGTTCGGGGTGTCCCGGCCCACGTTGCGCGAGGCGTTCCGGGTGCTGGAGTCGGAATCGTTGATCACGGTGCGCCGCGGGGTGCACGGCGGGGCGCGGGTGAGCGCCCCCGACCCCGAGGTGGCCGCGCGGTACGCGGGGCTGATCCTGGAGTACCGGCAGACGTCGGTGGGCGACGTGTTCGGGGCGAGCGCGATCATCGAGCCCGCGTGCGTGCGGGTGCTGGCGCAGAAGCCGCCGGCGGGTGCCGTGGCCCAGCTGCGGGAGGCGCTGGAGGCCGAGAAGGCCGCACTGGAGGACCCCGACGCCCTGGTGGCCGCCCAGGACCGGTTCCACGGGCTGCTGGTGGAGCTGACCGGGAACCAGACCCTGATCCTGCTCGCCGGCATGCTGCGGTACATCGTCGACCGTGCGAACGCCGCGCACGTCGCCGTGGAGGGCACCAACCCCGAGCACACGGCGCAGGCGCGCAAGGGGCACCGGGCGCATGTGCGGCTGGTGAACCTGATCGAGGCGGGCAAGGCCGAGGAGGCGGCCAAGCTGTGGCACCGCCACATCACCGCCGCCGATGACGTGGTCAACGCCGCCGGCCCCAAGACCCTCCTCGAACTCCTCGACTGACACCCGCCGCGACCGGCACCCACCGCACATGCGCCGCCGTGCCCTCAGAGGTCCAGCGGGTTCTTCCGGGCGACCGCCTCGAAGTCGGGGCGGCGCTTCTCCCGGTGCGAGGCCAGGCCCTCGCGGACCTCATGCCCGCCGAACCCGAGGAACTCCAGGCCGAGGGAGGCCTCGAAGATGGGGGCGGCGGAGCGGTACCAGTGGTTGAGGGAGCGTTTGGTCCAGCTGATGGCGCTGACCGAGCCCGCGGCGAGCTTCGTGGCCACCCGCAGCGCCTCGTCCTGCACCTCGGGGTCGTCGACGCACCTGGAGACCAGCCCGATCCGCTCGGCCTCCTCGCCGGTGAGCGTCTCGCAGGTCAGCAGGTAGTACTTGGCCTTGGCCATGCCGCACAGCAGCGGCCAGCAGATGGCGGCGTGATCGCCCGCGGCGACGCCGAGCCGGGTGTGCCCGTCGACGATCTTCGCTGTACGGCCGGCGATGGAGATGTCGGCCATCATGCCGATCACCAGCCCGGCTCCGACCGCGGGCCCGTGGATGGCCGACACCACCGGCTTGGCGCAGTCCAGCACCCCGTAGACCATGTCCCGGGCTTCACGCATCACGCGGACGCGCACCGCGTAGTCCTCGGTCATCGCCTCGATGGAGTCGAAGGTGCCGCCGGCGGAGAACGCCTTGCCGGCGCCCCGGACGAGAACGGCGCGCGTCTCCTCGTCCCGGTCGATCACCGGCCACACGTCGGCCAGCTCGCGGTGCATCCGCGGATCGACGGCGTTGAGATTGGGGGCGTCGAGGACGAGGCGCAGCACGCCCGGGGCGGGACGGTCGAACTTCAGCGAGCTGAACCCGTCGTAAGGGTCGGTCATGGGATCTCCTGTTCGGACGGAGCGGATGGGCTGACGGCCTGTGGTGGGAGGACCCGTGCTCACTTCGGTGCCGGACGCGGTTCGCGCGGCAGGCCGAGGACCTTCTCGGCGAGGATGTTGCGCTGCACCTGGGAGGTTCCGGCGTAGATCGTCCCCGAGCGGGCGATCAGGTACGTGGCCGACCAGGAGCCGGAGGAGTTCGCCGCGCCGGGGTCGTCGGTGCGGTAGGTCCGCAGCGGCGGCCGGCCGGTGGGCACCTGGGCGTGCATGCCCATGATGTCCATGGCCAGGTCGGTGACCTGGAGGTGGTACTCGCTCCAGTACAGCTTGGCGATGGACGACTCGGGACCGGGCTCGGCGCCCTTGAGCCAGCCGGTCAGGATCCGGTGGCCCAGATGGCGCATGATCTCCACCTTCGACCAGCACCAGGCGATGCGCTGGCGGATCACGGGGTCGCGGTCCTTGCCGTACAGCCGGGCCAGCTCGATCAGGCGCTCGAGCTCGGCCTTGAACAGGATGGGGTTGGTGGCGGCCTCCTCGCCGCGCTCGACGCCCAGCAGGCTCTGCGCCACCGTCCAGCCGTTGTCGACGCCTCCGACGACGAGGTCGGCCCGGGTGCGGGCGCCGGTGAAGAACACCTCGTTGAAGTGCATCTGCCCGCCGGCCATCCGGAAGGGCCGCACCTCCACCCCCGGCTGGTCCAGCGGCACCAGGAGGAACGAGATGCCGCGGTGCCTGGGCGCCCGCTGGTCGGTGCGCGCCAGGACGAAGATCCAGTCGGCCTGGTGGGCCCCGGAGGTCCACACCTTCTGCCCGTCGATCACCCACTCGCCGCCGTCCAGGGAGGGGCGGCGGGCCGGGGTGAGCACCGCGCGGGTGGTCAGCGAGGCCAGGTCGGAGCCGGCGTCCGGCTCGGAGTAGCCCTGGCACCAGGTGTCCTCGCCGCTCAGGATCCGGGGCAGGAAGTGCTTCTTCTGCTCCTCGGTGCCCCAGCGCAGCAGCGTGTTCGCCAGCATCTTGACGCCGAAGGTGTCCTGCGGCAGGCCGAAGGGGACGCCCGCGCGGGCCAGTTCCTCCATGAGCACCACCTGGTGCAGTTTCGACAGGCCGCGGCCCCCGTACTCCTCCGGCCAGGCGACCGCCAGGTAGCCCCGCTCGGCGAGCAGCGCGCGCCATTTCCGGGCGAACTCCCAGGCGGGCTCCTCGTCCAGGGCTCCGATTCCGGGCCAGTCGGCCGGAAGGTGCTCGGCGAGGAAGTCCTTGACCTCCGCGCGGAACGCCTCGGCCTCGGGCGGGTAGCTGATGTCCACGGGGCCCTCTCCTTGCGGCTTAGTAGCTAAATGATTGTACTAGGATGCTGGTTTCGAGTCCGGGGTGGGCCCGTTCCCGGACCGGGTGAAGGGGCCCGGCCCCGCGCCGAAGCGCCGCTTCAGGGGCTCCTTGCGGATTTTTCCGGCCGGGGTGCGCAGCGGCTCGCCGGTGAACTCGATCGAGCGCGGGCACTTGTAGCCCGCCAGGTGCGCCCGGCAGTGCTCGAACAGCCGGGCGGCCGTGCCGCCGTCCGCCGGGCCGCCCTCCTCCAGCTGGACGACCGCCTTGACCTGCTCGCCCATCTCCGCGTCGGGCACGCCGAGGACCGCGGCGTCGGCGACGTCGGGGTGCTCGACCAGGACGTCCTCCACCTCCTGCGGGTAGATGTTGACCCCGCCGGAGATGATCATGTTGATGGCGCGGTCGGTCAGGTAGAGGTGGCCGTCGTCGTCCAGCCGGCCCATGTCGCCGACCGTCCGCCAGCCGCGCCGGTCCGTCGCCGCGGCCGTCTTGCCCGGATCGCCGCGGTACTCGAAGGGCGTGCCGCCCTCGAACCAGATCACGCCCACCTCGCCGGGCGGCAGTTCACGGCCCCGCTCGTCGAGGATGTGCGGGCGCCCCATGAGCGGCCGCCCGACCGAGCCCGGCCTGCGCAGCCACTCCTCGGAGGTGATCGCGGTGGCGCCGATGCCCTCGGTGGCCGAGTAGAACTCGTACAGGACCGGCCCCCACCACTCGATCATCCGGCGCTTGACCGGCACCGGGCAGGGGGCGCCGGCGTGCACCGCCCAGCGCAGGCTCGACAGGTCGTACCGGCGGCGGATCCTCTCGGGCAGCTTCAGCATGCGGACGAACATGGTCGGCACCCACTGGCCGTGCGTCACCCTGTGCCGCTCGATCAGCCGGAGCGCCTCCTCGGCGTCGAAGCGCTCCATGACGACGACGGTCGACCCGGTGCGGTGGCAGGCCATCGACCAGGCCAGGGGAGCGGCGTGGTAGAGCGGGGCGGGGCACAGGTAGACGTCGCCGGGCAGCATGCCCAGGGTCTCGCGGAGCCAGTGTCCGGGGACGTCCGGGTAGGTGCCCATGGGGGCCGCGCTCACCTCACGGCGGATGCCCTTGGGCCGGCCGGTCGTCCCGGACGAGTAGAGCATGATGTCGCCCTCGCACTCGTCCGGGATCGGGGTGTCCGGCAGGTCCCGGACGGCCTCCTCGTACGCCTCCCAGCCCGGGACCGTGCCGCCGATCATCAGCCGGCGCTCGATGCCCGGGAGCGCCTCGGGGGTCAGCGCCGAGGCCGTGCCGGCGAGCTCCCGCGTCATCACCACGACCTTGGCGCCGCTGTCGCCGGCGATGTAGGCCGACTCCTCGGGGGTGAGGTGGTGGTTGACCATCGTCAGCTGGAGTCCCGCGCGCTGGGCGGCCCAGGCGAGATCGAAGACCTCGGGCCGGTTGCCGCTCAGCACCGCGAGCGCGTCCCCCGGCCGCAGACCCTGGCGGCGCAGCAGGTGGGCGACGCGGTTCGACCGGGCGTCGAGGTCGCGGTAGGTGACGACCTCGCCGGAGCCGCCCATCACGACGGCCGGCAGGGCGGGGGACGATCTGGCGAACGTTCCTGGATACATGGCTCCTCCTGGCGGTGCCCGGTCGCTGCCCGCGCTTCCCGATCTCCTCCGGCGGCCCCGGCGGCACGGTGAAGGCATATTAGATCAATAAGTTAACTCTATAAGCGAGCCGACGGTGCCCCGGTCACACGCCGATCGCCGTCGCCAGGAGCTCCCTGTGGTGGGCGGAGTCGCCCAGCAGGAGCTGCGAGGTCTTCGCGCGCTTGAAGTACAGGTGCGCGGGATGCTCCCAGGTGAACCCGATGCCGCCGTGGACCTGGATGCAGTCCTGGGCGGCCTTGACGCACGCGTCCGAGCAGAACGCCTTGGCCAGGCTCGCCGCCGCGGGCAGGTTCGCGTCGCCGTTCTGCGCCGACAGCAGCGCGGCGTAGGCCGCGGCCCTGGCGGACTCGACCTCCATCAGCACGTCGGCCAGGAGGTGCTTGACGGCCTGGAACGAACCGATCGCGCGGCCGAACTGGTGCCGGACCTTCGCGTACTCCACCGCCATCTCCAGCGCCCGGGAGGCCACCCCCACCTGCTCGGCCGCCAGTGCCGCCGCGCTGTGGTGCAGAACCAGCTCGACCAGTTCCCACGCGTCGCCCCGCGTGCGCAACCGCCGCGCCCGGACGCCCCGGTATTCGAGGCGGGCTTGGCGCCGCGTGGGGTCGAGGGTGGGCAGGACGGTGCGCGTGAGCCCGTCGGCGTCGCCGTCCACCCGGAAGACGCCGATGTCGTCGGCGGTCCGGGCCACGGTCAGGACGAGGTCGGCCTGAGCGCCGTCGAGGACGAAGGTCTTGTGGCCGTCGAGCAGCCAGCCGCCCTCCTGGTCGGCGCGGGCCGTCAGCGTGACGCCCTGGCGGTCCCACCGCGCCGAGTCCTCGGTCAGGGCCAGCGTCGCGATCCGCTCGCCGGCGGCCAGGGCGGGGAGGAGGTCCGACCGGGCCCCCTCGTCGTCGCTGTGCAGCAGCGCCGTCGTGGCCTGTACCGCGGAGGCCAGGTACGGCGCGCACAGCAGGGCGCGCCCCATCTCCTCCATCACCAGCCCGACCTCGACGGGCCCGGCGCCCGCGCCGCCGTGCCGCTCCGGCACGGCGAGCCCCTGCAGGCCGAGCTCGGCTCCCATCCGGCGCCACAGCGCCGGGTCGTGGCCGGCCTCGGTCTCCATGGCGCGGCGCATCTCGGCTTCCGGCGCCGTGGCCTCCAGGAACGCGCGCACCGTCCGGCGCAGCTCCTCCTGGGCCTCGTCGAAGGCGAAGTCCATCTTCCACTCCTGATGCGGTCGGTGCCGTGAAGTGACGGCGGTTGCGGGCAGGGCTCGGGGAGGAGCGGTGATCAGTCCTTGGACAGGAGCTTCTGGACGATCGCCACGTGCTCGGCGGAGTGCATGGTCTCCCGTTCGGCGAGCAGCGCGGCCTCCTGCACGCTCGACATCGCCTGTTCGAGGTGGAGGTTCACGGCGCGCTTGGTGCCGCGCAGCGCCTGGGCGGGCAGCTCCGCCAGGCGCCGCGCGAGCTTCATCGCCTCCTCCAGCACCTCGTCCCTGGGGGCGGCCGAGTTGGCCAGGCCCAGGCGGACGGCGTCCTCGGCGCGAACCTTGCGGCCCAGGAAGAGCAGCTCCTTCGCGCGGGCCAGCCCGACGATCAGCGGCAGCACCAGCGCGCCGCCGTCGCCGGCGACCAGTCCCACCTGGACGTGCGGGTCGGCCAGGTGGGCGTCCTCCGCGATGACCACCAGGTCGCTGAGCAGGGCGAGGCTGCAGCCCAGCCCGACGGCCGGGCCGTTGACGGCCGCGACGACCGGCAGCGGGCAGCGCACCATGCCGGCGACGATCCGGCGGGCCTCGTTGACGTTCTGGTCCCGGAACGCCTCGTCGCGCTGGACCCGGGTCATCACCTCGAAGTTGCCGCCGGCGCTGAAGGCGCGCCCGCGCCCGGTGAGCACGACGGCGCGGGCCTCGGCGTCGGCGGCGACGCGGTCCCACACCTCCGCCAGCGCGGTGTGCAGGCCCTCGCTCGTCGAGTTCAGCTCGTCGGGCCGGTTCAGCTCCAGCAGCCGGACCGGCCCGTGCGCGGTCACCACGAGCTCGGGGGACAGGTCGTACATCGCACCTCCACGAGGGTTGCCCAACTAAAGGTCATCATAGTTGAATGGTCTAACTAAATATACGGAAGTGCTTCCAGTGGTGCGGTGGAGGGTGGGCGTGAGCGAACGGCCCGGGCGAGAGTACGAGACGCTGCTGGCGGACCTGACCGACCGTGTCCTCACGGTCACGCTCCACCGCCCCGACCGGCTGAACGCCTGCACGCCGCGGATGACGGCCGACCTCCTCGCCGTGCTCGACAGGGCCGACCGCGAGGACGAGGTGCGGGCCGTGATCGTCACCGGCGCGGGGCGGGCCTTCTGCGCGGGCGCCGACGTGAGCGCGGGCGGCGGCTCCTTCGACCACCGGGAGGCGGGCGCCGCCCACCGGGACGTCGGCGGCCTGGTCGCCCTGCGCCTGTACGCCTGCACCAAGCCGGTGATCGCGGCGATCAACGGGCCCGCGGTGGGGGTGGGGGCGAGCATGACCCTGCCGATGGACATCCGGCTCGCCTCGACCGAGGCGCGGTTCGGCTTCGTCTTCGCCCGCCGGGGGATCGTCCCGGAGTCGGCGTCCAGCTGGTTCCTGCCCAGGGCTGTGGGGATGCAGCGGGCGATGGAGTGGGTCGCCACCGGGCGGCTCTTCGGTGCCGGGGAGGCGCACGCCGCCGGTCTGGTGCTGTCCGTGCACGAGCCGGACGACCTGCTGCCCGCGGCCCGCGTGATCGCCGGTGAGATCGCCGCCAACACCGCCCCGGTGTCGGTCGCGCTGGCCCGGCAGATGATGTGGCGGATGCTCGGCGAGCCGCATCCGATGAAGGCGCACCGGCTCGACTCGCGGATCATGAGCCAGCTCGGCGGCGGCCCGGATCCGACCGAGGGCATCGAGTCCTTCCTGGCCAAACGTCCGCCGGACTTCCCGGGGAGGGTGAGCTCCGACATGCCGCCGATCTATCCGTGGTGGGACGAGGAGGACTTCCGCCCGCTGGACGAGGACCGGTAGCGGATCACTTCAGCTAAATAGTTATACTATTAAATCGGATATGACCATTCAGAACCCGCCCTGCGTACAGGAGTGCCTGTGACCACGATCCGTCGCATGACCTTCGGTGATGTGATCCGCGAGCATCGCCGTTCCTTCGCCGACGCCGACGCGCTCGTCGACGGCGACCTGCGCCTCACCTGGTCGGAGCTCGACACCAGGACCGACCGGCTGGCCTCCGCGCTCACCGCCGCGGGCGTGGGGGCCGGGGACCGGATCCTGTGGCTCGGCCAGAACTCGTTCAGGGTCTACGAGCTGCTGGGCGCCGCGGCCAAGATCGGCGCCATGGTCTGCCCGGGCTACTGGCGCTGGGCGGTGCCGGAGATGGTCTTCGCGATCGAGGACTTCGATCCCAAGGTGATCGTCTGGCAGCAGGAGGAGATCGGCGAGACCGTCGCCAAAGCGCGGGGCGCGGTGACAGGCGGGGAGGCGGCGGAGCGCACGACGCTCTGGCTGCGCCACGACGGCGACGGCGCGGACTCCTACGAGTCGTTCCTCGCCTCCGGCGCCGCCGGGGACCCCGGCCGGGACGTCGACCCCGACACCGCGCTCATGGTCATCTACACGGCGGCGATCAGCGGCCGCCAGTGCGGGTCGATGCTGTCGCACCGCAACCTGCTGGCGATGGGCGCCAACGCCGCGTGGATGGGCGACATCGGCCAGGAGGCGGCCTTCCTCAACGCCGGGCCGATGTTCCACATCGGCAACTACCAGATCTGGGGCATGCCGGTGTTCGTGCACGGCGGCAAGAACGTCGTGGTGCGCCGCGTCGACCCCGAGCTGCTGCTGCCGCTGCTGGTCCGCGAGCGGTGCACGCACGCCTACCTCATGCCGCCGACCATCGCCAGCCTCGTGGAGCTCAACAAGGAGGCGGGGCACGACCTCTCGTTCCTGCGGGCGAGCATCGCCCCGCAGCTGTGGCAGGGCATGGCGACGACCGACACCAGCCGCTTCACCCGCAACGGCGGCGGCGAGGGACGCGTCTACGGGCAGACCGAGGTGACCGGTCTCGCCGTCACGTCGGCGTCCGGCGGGGCGGGGATCGGGAACGCGGGCCGGCCGGGCCCGTTCGCGATGGTCCGGATCCTGGACGGCGAGGGCCGGGAGCGCCCGGTCGGGGAGGCCGGGGAGATCTGCGTGCGCGGGGATCTGGTGCACCTGGGGTACTGGAACCGTCCCGAGATCAACGCCGAGCGGTTCCGGCACGGCTGGTGGCACACCACCGACCTCGGCCGCAGGGAGGCCGACGGGACGATCAGCTTCCTGGGCACCACGACCCGGATGCTCAAGTCCGCGGCCGAGAACATCTTCCCCGCCGAGGTCGAGAACTGCCTGGAGTCGCATCCGGCGGTGCGCGAGGCGGCGGTGATCGGCGTTCCGAACGAGCGCTGGGCGCAGGACGTCAAGGCGGTCGTGGTCCTCCACGACGGTGCCGGGGCCGGTGCGGAGGAGCTGATCGAGCACTGCCGCGAGCGCATCGCCTCGTACAAGAAGCCCAAGACCGTCGAGTTCCTCGGCGCGCTGCCCCGCACGGCCGCGGGGGGCAAGGACTACGACGCGCTGGACGAGCGCTTCGGCGGCGGCGGATACCCCGGCGCCGACACCCTGGGGGCGGGCCGTTGACCGCCATGGACGCGACGCCGAGGAGGCGGCATGGCTGACCGGAAGGCCGTGATCGTCGGGATCCACGCCACCGAGCAGGGGCTGTCGCTGCCGCACCGGACCGCGATGGACCTGGCCCTGGACGCGGTCCGCGGGGCGATCTCCGACGCCGGGCTGACCCCGGCCGACATCGACGGCGCCCAGCTCGACTGGCCCGGACCCGGCGGCGTCGCGGGCGAGGGCAGCTCCTGGGCCCGCCTGTTCGGCCGGGACCTGCGCTGGACCAGTGACTCCATGCTGGACAACGCCGGTGCGCGCGGGCTGCTGAAGGCGGCCGCGGCGGTCACGGCGGGGTATGCCGACACGGTCGTGGTGGGCGGCTGCCGCCTGGTGTCCCGTGGGCCGGACAACGCGCCCGTGGGCGCCGGTGACGAGCCCCTGGAGTTCACCGACGTCTGGGGCTCCTACGTGGTCGCGCAGTTCGCCCTGGTCGCCGCGCGGCACATGCACGAGTACGGCACCACCTCCCGCCAGCTCGCCGAGGTGGCGGCCACGATCCGCAACAACGGCTCGTCCAATCCCGAGGCGATGATGTACGGCAAGGGGCCCTACACGGCCGAGGACGTGCTCGCCTCCCGCATGGTCGCCACCCCGTTCCACCTGCTCGACTGCTGCATCGTCGGGGAGGGCGGCGCCGCGTTCGTGGTGACCACGGCCGACCGCGCCCGGGACCTTCCGCACTCCCCGGTCGCGGTGCTGGGCGGGGGGATGGAGTACCACCAGGCCGCCTACGCCAACCCGGCCCTCTACCGGGAGGTCGGCCAGATCGGCCGGGACGCCTCGTCCCGCGCCTACGGGATGGCCGGCGTCGGCGCGCATGACATCGACGTCTTCTCCCTCTACGACCCCAACTCCTTCGAGATCATCCGTCAGCTGGAGGCGCTGGGGGTCTGCGCGGAGGGAGAGGGCGGGCCGCTCGCCGAGAGCGGGGCCATCGCGCTGGACGGCAAGCACCCGGTGAACCCGGACGGCGGCTGCCTCTCCTACTCCTGGAACGGAACCCAGCAGATGACGCTCAAGGTCGTGGAGGCCGTACGGCAACTGCGCGGTACGGCGGTGCACCAGATCGAGGGCGCGCGGCTCGCCGTCGTGGGCAACGCGGGCTCGGGCGCGCAGCACTACGAGATGGCCGTCCTGGGGGAGGGCCGATGAGTCGGCCGGTGCCCGTGCCGACGGAGCTGACCCGTCCCTTCTGGGAGGGGACCCGCCGGGGAGAGCTGCTGATTCCGCGCTGCGCGGACTGCGGGACGCGCTTCTTCGTCCCCGAGCCCGTCTGCCCCGGCTGCCTGTCGGCGGACTGGAGCTACGAGCCGTCGAGCGGGCGCGGGGCCGTCTACTCCGTGACCGTCGTGCACCGGGCTCCCGGTCCCGGCTTCGAGGTGCCCTTCGCCCTCGCGGTGATCGACCTCGACGACGGGGGGACGCTGCTCTCCCACGTCGTGGACGTGGAGCCGCACTCGGTGGCGATCGGGGCGCGGGTGCGGGTGTCCTTCCGCGAGCTGGACGGCACCATCACGCTGCCGTGCTTCGTCCCGGAGGAGCATCCCGAAGCATCGAGTAGATAATTAAATTATTTAACTGTATTGTGGGCGGGTCGGTTCCGAGCACGTCCAGCCAGGAGGAGATGTGGAACTGCAGGGCAGGGTCGCGATGGTGACCGGTGCCGGGCGCGGCATCGGCGCCTCGATCGCCGACGCGCTCGCCGCCCGGGGCGCCGCCGTCGCGGTGTGCGACGTGGACGCCGGGGCCGCCGAGAAGGGCGCCGCCGCGGTGGCCGCGCGGCATGGCGTCCGCACCGTGGGCGTCGCCGCCGACATCTCCGACGGGGCCGCGGTCCGCGCCGCGGTGAGCACCGTCAAGGACGCGCTCGGACCGGTCGACGTCCTGGTCAACAACGCGGCCGTGGACGTGATCAAGAGCTTCGTGGACGGCACCGAGGAGGAGTGGGACCGGATCATCGCGGTCAACCTCCGCGGCACCATCACCGTGACCCGCGCCGTGCTCGACGACATGATCGCCCGCGGCACCGGGAAGATCGTCCACATCGCCTCCGACGCCGGCCGGGTCGGCTCCTCCGGCGAGGTGGTCTATTCGGCCACCAAGGGCGGTGTGATCGCCTTCGGCAAGGCGCTGGCCCGCGAGGTCGCCCGGCACGGCATCACGGTCAACACCGTGTGCCCGGGCCCGACCGACACCGCGCTGCTCGGCCAGGTGGCCGACTACAGCCAGAAGATGTACGACGCGACGATCCGCGCGATCCCGCTCCGGCGCCCCGCCGAGCCCGCCGAGGTCGCGGGGGTCGTGGCGTTCCTCGCGACGGACGCCGCCGCGTACATGACCGGCCAGACGCTGTCGGTCAGCGGCGGCCTGACGATGCTGTGAGGAACGCCGAGATGACCCAGGTATTGACGACCGAGGTGCGGGGCCGTGTCGCCGTCCTCACGCTGAACCGCCCCGGCAAGCTCAACGCCATCGGGACGCCCACCCTGGACCGGCTGGAGTCGGAGCTGCACCGGCTGCGCGGCGAACGCGAGGTCCGCGCGCTCGTCATCACCGGTGCGGGGCGCGCCTTCTCGGCCGGAGCGGATCTGGACGAGATCGGGGCCTGCGCGGGCCCCTACGACTTCCGGGCCTTCGTCCACCGGACCACCGACGTCTTCGGCCTGCTGGAGGCGTACCCGAAGCCGTCGGTCGCCGCCGTCCACGGGTTCGCCTTCGGCGGCGGCCTCGAACTCACCCTGGCCTGCGACCTGCGGGTCGCCGAGGCCGGCGCGCGGCTGGGCGTGCCGGAGATGAAACTGGGCGTCCTGCCCGGCGCGGCGGGGACCCAGCGCCTGCCCAGGCTCGCCCCGCCCGCGATCGCCAAGCAGATGATCCTCACGGGCGAGCCCGTCACGGCCGAGCGCGCGCACGCGGTGGGGCTGGTCAACGAGCTGGCCCCGCCCGGGGGAGCGCTCGACGCGGCGCTGGAACTCGCCGAGCGGCTGGCGGCCGGTGCGCCGCGGGCACTGGAGGCGGGCAAGCACCTGGTGGATCGCGGGCTCGGGATGGACCTGGACACCGCGATCGCCTACGAGCGGGAGACCGTGACGGCGCTGTTCACCACCCTCGACCGCGAAGAGGGATTGAAGGCGTTCCGCGAGCGCCGCGAGCCCGAGTTCCAGGGCCGGTGAACCCGCGGCCGAGACGAGGAAGATGACCATGGACTTCAGCTTCAGCGAGGAGCAGGAGGAGCTGCGCACGATCGTGCGCTCGTTCCTCGCCGCGCATTCGGCCGAGACCGACGTGCGGCGGATCTCCGAGGGCGGCGAGGGCTACGACCCGCCGGTATGGCGGCGCATGGCCGGTGAGCTCGGGCTCCAGGGGCTCGCCGTCCCCGAGGAGTACGGGGGCGCGGGCTTCGGGTACGCCGAGCTCGGGATCGTCTTCGAGGAGATGGGACGGGCGCTGCTGTGCGCCCCGTACTTCGCCTCGGTCGCCCTCGCCGCCGAGGCGCTCCTGCGCACCGATGACGAACTCGCCGCCAAGGACCTGCTCCCGGGCATCTGCGCCGGGACGACCGTGGCGACGCTCGCACTGACCGAGGAGGGCGGGCGCTGGACCGAGGACGAGGTCAGGCTCGCCGCCTCGCACGTCGGCGGCGGCTGGGCGCTGTCGGGCGTCAAGACCTACGTCCCGGACGGGCACCTCGCCGACCTGCTGCTGGTCGTGGCGCGCGGCGAGGACGGCGTCAGCCTGTTCGCGGTCGAGGCCACCGCCCCCGGCCTCACCAGGACACGGCTGCCGACCCTGGACCAGACCCGCGAGCAGGCGCGGCTGGAGTTCGTCAGCACGCCCGCGCGGCTGGTCGGGCGGGCCGGGACGGCGTGGCCGGTCGTCGAGCGCACCCTGGCCACCGCGGGGATCCTGCTCGCCGCCGAGCAGGTCGGCGGCGCGGCGGCCACGCTCGCGACGGCCGTCGAGTACGCGAAGGTCCGGGTGCAGTACGGCCGTCCGATCGGCTCGTTCCAGGGGGTCAAGCACCTGTGCGCCGACCTCCTCACCGAGCTGGAGTCGGCCCGTTCGGCCGCCTACGGCGGGCTGTGGGCCCTGGAGTCGGGCGACGAGCGGGAGATCCGCGTCGCCGCGGCCCTGGCCCAGGTCTACTGCTCGGAGGTCTTCAGCCGGGTGGCGGCCGGCAGCGTCCAGGTGCACGGCGCCATCGGCTTCACCTGGGAGCATCCGGCGCATCTGTACTTCAAGCGGGCGAAGAGCGCTGAGGCGCTGCTGGGATCGCCCGCCCACCACCGCGAGCTCCTGGCCGCCGCGCTGGGCCTGTGACCGCGCGGTTCGCGAGGAGGTAGCGATGATGGAGTTGCAGTTCGGCGCGGAGGCCGAGGAGTTCCGCGAGGAGGTGCGCACCTGGCTGGCCGAGCACCTGGTCGGCGAGTTCGCCGCGCACCGCGGGGTCGGAGGCCCGACCGACGGTGAGGCGTGGGAGGTCCGCCTCGCCTGGGACCGGGAGCTGTCGGCCGGGGGCTGGCTGGGCGTCGGCTGGCCCCGGGAGTACGGCGGCCGTGGCCTGGGCCTGCTGGAGGAGATCGTCTTCGAGTACGAGTACGCGCGGTCCGGGGCCCCCTACCGGGCCACCGGCAACGGCCTCGACCTGCTGGGCCCGATGCTGATCGCGATGGGCGGCGAGGAGCAGAAGCAACGCTTCCTCCCGCGCATCCTGGCCGTCGAGGAACTGTGGGGCCAGGGGTTCAGCGAGCCCGGTGCCGGGTCCGACCTGGCGTCCGTGCGCACCCGTGCGGAGCTCGATGGAAACGAGTGGGTCGTCAACGGCCAGAAGGTGTGGACCACCTTCGGCATGCACGCCGACTGGTTGTACGCGCTGTGCCGGACCGACCCCGATTCCAAGCGGAGCAAGGGCCTCAGCATGCTGCTGATCCCGGCCGACCAGCCCGGTGTCGAGATCCGTCCCATCCGCTCCCTGGCCGGTCAGGACGAGTTCGCCGAGGTGTTCTTCACCGACGCCCGGACGCCGGCGGACATGGTCGTCGGCGAGGTGGGCCAGGGCTGGCGGACCGCGATGGGGACGCTCGGCATCGAGCGCGGCACCACACTGCTGCCCCTGCAGCTCACCTTCGAGCGGGAGATGGACGCGCTGCTGGAACTGGCCCGCGACCGCGGCGCGCTGGACGACCCGATGCACCGCCGGTCGATCCTGGACGCCTGGATGTCGGTGCGGATCATGCGTACCACCAACCTGCGCACGGTGGCCGAGCTGCTCCAGGGCCGCACCCCCGGGCCGCAGGCGACGACGGCCAAGCTCTACGCCTCGACCAACCACCAGCGGATGGGGCACCTGGCGACGGAGATCGCGGGACCGGCCGGGCAGATCGTCGGGGACGGCTACGGCCTGGACACCCGGCAGCGCTCGTTCCTCATCTCGCTCGCCGAGACCATCTACGGCGGATCGAGCGAGGTGCAGCGCAACATCATCGGTGAGCAGGTGCTCGGCCTCCCGAGAGATCCGAGGCCGGTGTGAACGGAGGTCGGTTCGATGACCACGCCCCCATCGCCTGACAGTCCCGATCTCCTGGAACGGATCGACCGGATCGAGTCCCGTCTGGCCATCGGGCAACTGCCCATCCGCTACGCGCTCGCGGTCGACTCCAGGGACCTGGACGCGTGGGTCGCCTGCTTCCGCCCGGACGTGGACATGGGCCGTCACGGGCGCGGCCGTGAGGTCCTGCGCGCGTACATCGAGCCCCTCGTGCGCGGCTTCTACCGGTCGGTGCACCAGATCTGCGGGCACCGCATCGAGTTCACCGATCGCGACCACGCGACGGGCGCCGTCTACTGCCGGGCCGAGCACGAGGTGGGCGACCGGTGGATCGTGATGGCGATCTGCTACCTGGACGACTACGTCCGCCTCGACGGCGAGTGGTACTTCTCCCGCCGCAGCGAGAAGCACTGGTACGCCGCCGACGTGACCGAGCGCCCCCAGGCGGTGGGCTTCACCGGCTGGGAGGGGGCCTCCGAGCCTCCGCTGCCCGCCGGGTTCGCGTCCTGGGCGCCCTTCTGGGACGGCGATCCGGCGGTCGAGGGGCTCACGGGACGGCCGTGAGCCGTGCATTCACTATCTGAGGAGCCAGTGCATGTCCGAGAAACTGTGCGAGGGGCGCGTCGTCGTCATCACGGGCGCCGGGAACGGGCTCGGGAAGGCGCACGCGCTGGCGTTCGCCGCCCAGGGGGCCAGGGTCGTGGTCAACGACCTCGGTGGCGGGCGTGACGGCGGCGGCGCCTCCGGCGGCCCGGCGCAGCAGGTGGTGGACGAGATCGTCGCCGCCGGCGGCGAGGCCGTGGCCAACACCGACGACATCTCGTCCTGGGAGGGCGCGCGGCGGCTGGTCGGCCAGGCCGTGGAGGCGTTCGGCGGCCTGGACGTGCTGGTCAACAACGCCGGCATCCTGCGCGACCGGATGGTCGTGTCGATGACCGAGCGTGACTGGGACAGCGTGCTCGCGGTGCATCTCAAGGGCACCTTCGCGCCGCTGCACCACGCGGCCGCGTACTGGCGCGAGCAGGCCAAGGGCGGCCGGGCGGTGGACGCCCGGGTCATCAACACGACCTCGCCGTCGGGGCTGTTCGGGAGCGTGGGCCAGGGGAACTACGGCGCCGCGAAGGCGGGGATCGCGAGTCTGACGATCATCGCGGCCGCGGAGCTGGCCCGTTACGGCGTCACGGTCAACGCCGTGGCGCCCACGGCGCTGACCAGGCTGACCGAGGACATCGCGTTCATGCGGGACGCGGCGGCGAAGGGCGACCTGAGCCCGGAGGCGATCTCGCCGCTGGTGGTGTGGCTGGGCTCGGCCGCCTCCAGGGACGTGACGGGCCGCGTCTTCGGCGCGATGGGGAACCGGATCACGGTGCTGGAGGGCTGGGTCGCCGGCCCGTCGGCCGATTCCGCGGACCGGTGGGAGCCCGCGGCCCTCACCGGCGTCGTCCCGGGACTGGTGGCCGAGGCCGCGCCCAACGCCGACGGGCTGGGCGAGCGCGCCGCGGGCTGAGGCACGTCCCGCCGCCGGCCGCCCCTCGGCTTGCAGGCCGCCTCAATCTCATAGAATAATCTAACTAAATAAACTCTTAGTGTGATTGAGGTGGGTGCATCGTGGACTTCGCCCTGACCGACGAACAGGAGATGCTGCGCGCGACCGCGCGCCGGTTCGTCGACGACGTCTGCCCGGCCGAGCGGGCCAAGGAGTGGGACGAGCGGTCCACCGTCCCGCCCGAGCTGTTCGAGGGCATGGCGGATCTCGGCTGGTTCGCGCTCCCCTTCGCCGAGGAGGAGGGCGGCGACGGCGGCGGACCGCTGGAGCTGATCCTCATCGCCGAGGAGCTGGGCCGGGCGAGCTTCGACGTCGCGATGTGCTACATCGGCGTGCTGATCCCCGGGCTCACCGTGTTCCGGTGGGGCAACGAGGCGCAGCGGGCCTTCATCCGCGAACAGGTCATGACCGGGCGGCACCGGCTCGCCGTCGGGCTCAGCGAGCCCGACACCGGCTCGGACGCGGCGGCGCTCCGCACGCAGGCCGACGACCGGGGAGACCACTACCTGGTCAACGGCCAGAAGGCCTGGTGCACCGGCGGCGGGCTGCCCGACACCACGATCGCGACCTACGTGCGCACCGGCCCGCGCGAGCCCAAGCACGGCGGGATCAGCCTGCTCCTGGTCGACCCCGCGTCCGACGGCGTCGAGGTCAGGCGCACGCCCACGCTCGCCCGGCACATCCTGGGCACCAACGAGGTCTTCTTCAACGACGCCGTCGTGCCGAAGGAGAACCTGGTCGGACCGCAGGACGAGGGCTGGAAGGTGATGCTCTCCAACATCGAACTGGAGAAGGTCATCATCTCCGGCGGCTACCTGGGCGCGGCCCAGGCCACGCTGGACGAGATGCTGGAGTACTCCCGCGAGCGGCACGCGTTCGGCCGGCCGATCGGGACCTTCCAGTCCCTGGCCCACGCCATGGCCGACCTGCAGACCGAGATCGACTCCGCGCGCCTGCTCGCCTACCGGGCCGCCTGGCTCCTGGCGCAGGGCAGGCCGTGCACCCGGGAGGGGTCCATGGCCAAGCTGAAGGGCTCGGAGACCTACGTCAACGCGGCGCGGCTGGGCATGCAGGTGTGCGCCGGGCACGGGTTCTCCACCGAGAGCGTCATGAGCTTCCGCTACCGGGAGTCGATCGTCGCCACGATCTCGGGCGGGACCAGCCAGATCCAGCGCAACGGGATCGCCCGCAGCATGGGCCTGCGCACGTACTGAGCACGCGTATTGACACCACGGGCCGACACCACGGGCCGACCGGCCGAAGCAGCCACCCGGGAGGGGCGCACCATGAGCGATCCGATCGACCGTACGATCGTGGACCCTTCGGCCGCCGGGGTCGATCCCGGCAAGCTGGAGGCGCTGCTGAACCGGGTCAGGCCGGAGGTCGAGCACGGGCCGCTGCCGTCGGCCCAGCTGGCCGTCGCCCGCGGGGGCCGCCTGGTGGCGTTCGAGACCTGGGGCGACGCCGATCCCGGCACCCGGTACATCCTGCAGTCCGTGGGCCGGTCCGTGGTGGCGGGCGTGGTGTGGAAGCTGCTGGGGGAGGGGCTGCTGCGCCTCGACGAGCGCGTCGCCGAGATCATCCCCGAGTTCGCGCCGAACGGGAAGGAGGCGGTGACGGTCGAGCACGTCCTCACCCACACCGCCGGCTTCCCGTTCGCGCCGCTCGGCCACCCCAGGATGCGCGACCGCGACCGGCGGCTCGCCGCCTTCGGCCGCTGGCGGCTGGACTACCCGCCCGGCACCCGGTTCCAGTTCCATCTGACCTCGGCCGCGTGGCTGATCGCCGAGATCGTCGAACGGCGCACGGGCCGGCGGTTCGCGGACTACCTGCACGAGCGGGTCGCGGGGCCGCTCGGGCTGCGCAGCCTGGAGCTGGGCGTGCCGGTCGAGCGCCAGAAGGACACCGTCGCCCCGATGATCGCCACCGACCGCACCGGCGAGGACCAGGAGCCCGACCCCTGGGGCGCCTGGTACCTGTCCGACCCCGACGTCCTCGCCGCGGGCGAACCCAGCCACTCCCTCGTCGGCACGGCCGCGGACGTCGCGCTGTTCTACCAGGCCCTGGAGCACTCCGGGCTGTGGCGGCGCGAGGCGGTCGAGGAGGGCAGGCGGATGCGCTTCGCCGAGCGTCCCGCGGGCGACGAGCTCTACGGCGGCGGCAGCAAGCGCGTCGGGATGGGCCTGTTCGTGACGGTCGCCGGCCCCGACGCCGGCGGCAACCTGCCCTCGACCGGCTCGCCCGCCCTCTACGGCAACAGCGGGGCCGCCTACCAGCTGGCCTTCTTGGACCCGGAGACGGGCCTGTCGTTCGCCTGGCTGTGCAACGGCTACCCGCTGGCCGGATACGACCTCTCACCCTGGGGGACCGCTCTGCTGACCGAGGTCGCCGACCTGGCCGCGGACCTCCTCTGAGCGGTTCAGCAGCCCCTCCCGCAGCACATGCTTGCGGATCTTGCCCGAGGCGGTCAGCGGGAAGCCCTCGACGAAGTCCCACACCCGCGGGACCTTGAACGCCGCGAGCCGGGACCGGGCGAAGAACTCCAGCTCGCCGGGCCCGGCGGCGGCCCCCGGAACGAGCCGGACGAAGGCCGCCACCTTCTCGCCGAGCCGCTCGTCGGGCAGGCCGACGACCGCCGCGTCCGCGACGGCGTCATGCGCCAGCAGTGCCTCCTCCACCTCGCGCGGATAGATGTTCTCCCCGCCCCGGATGATCACTTCCCTGCTGCGGCCGTGGACGCGCAGCACACCGCCGGCGTCCATGCTGCAGATGTCGCCGGTGCGCAGCCAGCCGTCGGCGCCGAGGGTCCGCGCGGTCTCCTCGGGACGGGCGTGGTAGCCCGTCATGTTCAGCGGCGAGCGGATCAGCAGCTCGCCGTGCTCGCCGAGCTCCGCCGTCTCGCCGGAGCCGAGGCGGGCGATGCGGGCCTCGCGGTGGGCGCAGGGCCGTCCCAGCGTCTCGGCCTTGGTCACATCGTCGTCGGACAGGCCGGTGGACGTCGCGTAGGGGCTCTCGGACTGCCCGTAGGCGATGGCCAGCCGTGCGCCCAGTCCGTCCTCAAGGCGCCGGATGAGTTCGGGCGGCACGGTCGAGCCCCCGCCGCAGACCACGCGCAGGCTGCTCAGATCGCGCGTGCGGAGGTCGGGGCAGGCCAGGATGTCGGTCATCATCGTGGGGACGAGCCCGAGGATCGTGGCCCGCGACCGCTCGACCAGCCGCAGGACGGTCGCGGCGTCGAACGAGGGGGCCAGGACGTAGGTGCCGCCGACCGAGGCGGCGGTGAGCACGGCGCAGACCGAGGCGCCGACGTGGTTGAGCGGAAGCGGGCTGCAGTAGATCTCGTGGGAGCCGGGCTCGTGCAGCGCGGCCATGCCGAAACGGCCGCTGTTCACGCACGCCAGATGGCTGAGCACCGCCCCCTTGGGGGTTCCGGTGGTGCCGGAGGTGTACTGGATGAGGAACGGCGAGCCGGGCGCGGGCGAGGGCAGGGCGCCCGGCTCCGGCCGCGGAGCGGAACGCCGGGCGTCCATGCCGAGGACCGGGCACGGTGCCGGGAGCTCCGCGGCCAGCGCCGTGGCGCGTTCTCGCAGCGCCCTCCCGCGGAAGGTCTCGGCCGCCAGGAGCAGCCGGGCGCCGGAGTCGCGGAGCTGGTGGGCGGCCTCGGCATCGGTGAGCGCGGTGTTGACCGGCACCAGCGGCGTGCCGGCCAGCGCCGCCCCGTACTCCAGCACCACCCAGTCGGCCGAGTTCGCCGACCAGACGGCGACGGGATCGCCGGGGGAGACGCGTCCGAGGATGAGCCCGGCCGCGCGTTCGGCCGACTCCAGCAGCTCCCGCCAGGTCATCTCGCGGAGCTCCTCCCCCTCCGGCCACATCAGGGCGGCTCGGCCCGCGTGCAGGGCGGCCATGTCGCGGAGCAGGGCGCCGACCGTCGTCTCCCAGAGGGGCTCCTCCTCGTCCGCCGGACGGTGCGCGATCGTCAAGGGCGCCGGGTCTTCGCTCTTCGGCATGGCAGTGCCCTCCTGGAGCGGTCACAGACCCAGCGAGCGGCCGACGATCTCCTGCATGATCTCCGACGTGCCGCCGAACACGCGCTGGACGCGGTTGTCGCGCCAGATGCGGGCGATCTCGTACTCGTTGACGTAGCCGTAGCCGCCGAAGAGCTGCATGCAGCGGTCGATGACCCCCCACGCGGTCTCCGACGTCCAGTACTTGGCGGCCGCCGCGTCCTCGGCGGTCAGGTGCCCCTCCACCAGGGCCATGGTGCAGCCGTCGACGTAGACCCGGGCCGCGTCGAGCTTGGCGCGCGCGTCGGCGAGCGCGAACCTGGTGGCCTGGAAGCCGCCGATCGTCTGCCCGAAGGCGGTGCGCTCGCCCGCGTACGCCAGAGCGATCTTGAAGGCGCGCTCGGCCGCGGCGAGCGAGGAGACGGCGATGGCCAGCCGCTCGGTGGGCAGGTTGCCCATCATGTGGTAGAAGCCGCGGCCCTCCTGCCCGATCAGGTTCTCGGCCGGGACCCGCACCCCCCGGAAGAACAGCTCGGAGGTGTCCTGCGCCTTCATGCCGACCTTGTCGAGCTTGCGGCCGCGCTCGAACCCCTCGGCGCCGCGCTCCACGACGATCAGGCTGATGCCCTTGTGCCCGGCCTCGGGGTCGGTCTTGCAGGCGACCACCACCAGGTCCGCGAGGATCCCGTTGGTGATGAAGGTCTTGGAGCCGTCGATCACCCAGTCGCCGCCGTCGCGGCGCGCGGTGGTGCGGATGCCCTTCAGGTCCGACCCGGCGCCCGGCTCGGACAGCGCGAGCGCGCAGATGGTCTCGCCGCTGACGACGCCGGGCAGCCAGCGGGCCTTCTGCCCGTCGGTGGTGAGGTTCATCAGGTACGGGGGGATGACGTCGTTCTGGAGTCCCAGCCCGATGCCCACCGAACCGGTCGCGGCCATCTCCTCGGCCATGATCGCGTTGTAGCGGAAGTCGCGGACGCCCTGGCCGCCGTACTCCTCGGGGAACTCCCAGCCGATCAGCCCGGCCTTGCCGGCGGCCGTCCACGCCTCCCTGGTGACCTGGCCCGCGCGCTCCCACTCCTCGGTGCGGGGAGCGCACTCGCGCTCGAAGTAGGCGCGGGCGGTCTCGCGGAACAGGTCGTGTTCCGCGGTGAAGATCGTTCGACGCATCTGCTGCCTCCGGGACGCAGGGGAAACCGGCCTCCGCGGCCACTGGCCGCACAGGGTGACGATAGATTAGTGTATATAGCTAAATGATTCATAGACGCTTCCGGTAGCGGCTGAAGGGCCGTCGTGAAAGGACCAGACACATGTCGGTGATCAGGCTCCCGGTCGAACCCGGGCACATGCTCACGTTCGCCCGCGCCGTCGGCGACCACGATCCGGCCTACGAGGCCGAGCTGGCCGACCCGGAGGCGCACGCGGTCGCGCCGCCCACCTTCGTCATGGCCTCGGCGCACTTCGACGACGACCACCCCCTGCGGCCCAAGCCCGGCGAGGAGTGGTTCGGGTCCGGCGCGGGCCCGGGGACGGCCCGGGAGGGCGGCGGCGGCCTGCACGCCGAGCAGCACTTCGAGTACCACCGGCCGGTGCGCGCGGGCGACGTGCTGACGGCCGAGACCCGGCCGGGACGCGCCTGGGAGAAGAAGGGCCGGGCCGGCCTCCTGCGCTTCACCGAGACGATCACCGAGTACCGGGACGCCGGCGGCGACCTCGTGGTCACGGCCCGCTCGGTGGGCGTGGTGCCCGAGGGGCCGGTGTCCGGCCCCTCCGCCGGCGGCGGAAAGGGAGGGAACTGATGGCCGTCTCCAGGGATGAGATCAAGGTCGGCGAGACCCGTGAGCGCGTCGTCGCCGAGGATCTGAAGCGCACGCAGATCGTGCAGTACGCCGGGGCGTCCGGGGACTTCAACCCCCTGCACACCGACCAGGAGTTCGCGGTCGGGAGCGCCGGCTACCCCGGCGTGTTCGCGCACGGGATGCTGACGATGGGCATGACGGGACGCGTGCTCACCGAATGGTTCGGCAGGGAGAACCTGCTGCGGTTCGGCGTCCGCTTCAAGGCCCAGGTGTGGCCCGGGGACACGCTCACCGTCACCGCGACCGTCGAGGACATCACCGCCGGCGACCACGGCCCCGTGGCCGAGGTGTCGCTGCGCACCGTCAACCAGGACGGCGTCGAGGTGGTCGCGGGCACGGCGGCGGCCAGGCTCGACGGCCCGGCCTGACCACGTGGCGACGCGAAGCGGGGAGACGACGATGACCGACATCCGTTCCGAGGCGGAGGCCCGAGACGCCGGCGAGGAGCCGGTCATTCTCAGCGAGCTGACCGATGACGGCGTGCTCGTGCTGACCCTCAACCGGCCCGACCGGCACAACGCGTGGACGCTCGAGATGGAGCTGCTCTACAACGAGCTGTTCGACCGCGCCGAGTCCGACCCGGACGTGCGCGCGGTCGTGCTCACCGGCGCCGGCCGCAGCTTCTGCCCGGGCATGGACATGAGCGTGCTGGACGCCGCCTCGTCCGGGGCGAAGCCGTACCCGACCCACCGGCTTCCGCCGCGCACGCGCCCGCTCGGCTGCTCCAAGCCCGTGATCGCCGCGGTGAACGGCGGCTGCGCGGGCATCGGGTTCAACCAGGCGCTGATGTGCGATGTGCGCTTCGCCGTGCCGCGCGCCAAGTTCGCCGCGGCCTTCAGCCGCCGGGGGCTGGTCGCCGAGGACGGCGTCGCGTGGGTCCTGCCGCGCGTCGTGGGATACGGGCACGCGAGCGACCTGCTGCTGTCGTCCCGCCCGGTGACCGGCACCGAGGCCCTGGCGATGGGACTGGTCAACCGCCTCCTGGAGCCGGCGGACCTGCTGCCGGCGGCGCTGGAGTACGCGGGCGAGCTCGCCCGCCAGAGCAGCCCGTACGCCATGTCGCTGATCAAGCGGCAGTTGCGGGACGACCAGGACCGCGGGTTCTCCGAAGGCCACCGGGAGGCCCTGGCACTGCTGTTGGAGGCCAGGAAGGCGCCCGACTACCGCGAGGGGGTGCGCAGCTTCATCGAACGGCGGCCGCCTCGGTTCGCCGGCCTCGGCGAGGAAGCGCGCCCGGCCGACGGGGAGAAGGCCGGATGAGCGGCGGCACGCGGCTGGAAGGGAAGGTCGCGCTCGTCACCGGGGCGGGGCAGGGCGTGGGACGCGGTGTCGCGCTGGCCCTGGCCGAGGAGGGCGCCGCGGTGGTCGTCACCGGCCGCACGGAGAGCAAGCTCCGCGCGGTCGTGGCCGAGATCGCGGAGCGGGGGGCCAGGGCCCATGCCGTGAGCGGGGACGTGGGGCGGCGCGAGGACGTCGAACGGATGGTCGCCGAGTGCCTCGCGGCCTTCGGGAGGCTCGACGTCCTGGTCAACAACGCCCAGTCCTCGGTCCAGCGGCTGCTGGAGGACACCACCGACGAGGACATCGACCTCGCCTACCGCACCGGTCCGCTGGCGACCTTCCACGCCATGCGGGCGGCACTGCCCCATCTCCGCGAGGAGGGCGGCAGCATCGTCAACTTCGGCTCCTCCACCGCGGTGCTGGGCGATCCCGCGTTCGGCTCGTACGCGATGGCCAAGGAGGCGATCCGGGGTCTCACCCGGACGGCGGCCCGCGAGTGGGGGCGGTACGGCATCCGGGTCAACACCGTCTGCCCCGCCGCCCTGAGCCCGGCCGCCGCCGAGTACCGCGACGCCGATCCGGAACGCTTCGAGAAGGTCATCCGGCAGATCCCGCTGGGGCGCATGGGGGATCCGGAGCCGGACATCGGACGCGCCGTCGCGGCCCTGGTCAGCGATGACCTGTCCTACCTGACGGGCGCGACGCTGATGCTCGACGGCGGCCGCACGATCCTGGGCTGAGCCCGATGCGCCACCGGACCCCGGCCGCTCCCGTGGCCGGGGTCCGTCGTGTCTCTGGACGGCCGCGGGGCGATCGGTCACTCCCCGCGGTCCAGGGCCGCCTGCGCGAAGAGGTTCAGGCGGGACCGGACGCGGCGTTCGAGGAACTCTCCGAGGACGCGGTCGAAGACGGCGTTGTCGTCTCCGGCGACCATGTGGTGGGCGCCCTGGACGTTGCTGAACTCCGCGTGCGGCACCAGCTCGAGGAAGCGCCGGGAGTCGGCGACGCTGAGCACGTCGGACTCGCCGCCCCGCACCAGCAGCGTCGGCACCCGCAGCGACATCGCCGCGGCGCCGAGCCGCGCGGGGTCGATGAGCCTGTCGCGCTGGACGGCCTCGTCTTCGCTGCTCCTGAGGAACGCCGGATCCCAGTGCCAGAAGAATCGGCCGTTCTCCTCGCGGAGGTTCTTGCGCAGCCCCTCGACGTTGCGGGGACGCGGCCGGTGCGACAGGTAGGCCGACACGGCGTCGGCGGCCTCCTCCAGGGAGGCGAAGCCTTCGGACCCGCTGCGCATGAACGCGCCGATGCGGCCGGTGCCCTTGGGCTGCAGGAACGGCGACACGTCCACCAGGATCAGGCCGAGCGCCAGCTCGGGGTGGTGCCCGAGGGCCGCCAGGGAGGAGTTGCCACCCAGGGACGCTCCGACCAGGACGGGAGGGCGCCCGAGGAACTCGGCGATCCGCACGACGTCGGTCGCGAACCTGTCGAGCCCGTACCGCCCGTCCGGCGACCAGCCGCTCTCGCCGTGGCCGCGCAGGTCCACGGCGAGCGTGTACCAGCCGGACCCGGCCAGGTCCCGGGCGGTGGCGCGCCAGGAGTGCCGGGTCTGACCGCCGCCGTGCAGCAGCACGACCGGCGGATCGGCCGGGTCTCCATGCGCGTCCGCGACCAGCGTGACCTTGTCGTCGCATTCGATCCTGAGCGTCGCCGCCTGCCCTGTGCCCACCGGGCGTCTCCTTCTGCCGTGGATGTACGTCCCCGACTGCTACAGCTATCACCGTAAGAAAATGATTAAATTAGTTTACTCTATCAACGGTTGGATCGACACGAGATCGGAGCGGATGCCATGCTGCTGCAGGGCAAGGTCGCGTTCATCACCGGTGCGGCGCGCGGACAGGGGCGCAGCCATGCCGTCCGGCTGGCGCGGGAGGGCGCCGCGATCATCGCGGTGGACGTCTGCGCGCCCGTTTCGGCCGACAACGGCTACCCCGCGTCCGGCCCGGCCGATCTGGAGGAGACCGTCCGGCTCGTCGAAGCGGAGGGCGCCCCGATCGTGGCGCACGAGGCCGACGTCCGCGACTCCGCGGCGCTCGGGGCCGTGCTGAAGGAGGCCGTCGCGCGGCTGGACGGCCGGCTCGACGTGGTCGTGGCCAACGCGGGCATCTGCAACTGGGGCCGGTTCTGGGAGATCTCGGACGAGCAGTGGCGGACGATGATCGACGTCAATCTGACCGGGGTGTGGCGGACGCTGAAGGCGGCCGTGCCGCACATGATCGAGGCGGGCAACGGAGGGTCGATCATCACCGTCAGCTCGGTCGCGGGCATCAAGTCCCTGCCGGGCCAGGGGCATTACAGCGCCGCCAAGCACGGCGTCGTGGGACTGACCAAGTCCGCGGCCGCCGAACTCGGCGAGTACGGGATCCGGGTCAACTCGGTGCACCCCTGGGGCGTGCTGACCCCGATGGGAGAGGACGCGAACGTGCACGAGGTGCTCTCCCGGCATCCCTCCTACGGGGCGTCGTTCGCCAGCCTGCTGCCCGACCTCCCCATCGCCGAGCCCCGCGACATCTCCGACGGGGTGCTCTGGCTGGCGTCCGACCTGTCCCGGTCGGTCACCGGAACCCAGCTGACCCTGGACATGGGGGCCACCAAGGTCTGAGCGTCCTCCGTTGATCGCTCAGTCCGACAGGCCGAGCAGGTCGATGGCGGCGACCACCATCGCGGCGGGGTCGCCGCTCCCGTCGGAACGCACCCACTGGTTCCAGCCGACGATCGCGGCGCTGGAGACGGCCGCGGCGACCACCGCCGGGCGGATGTCACCGCCGGCCGCGCCGACGCGGCGGCCCAGTTCCGCCGGGACCGACTCGTCGAGGACCGTCTCTCCCAGATCCCTGGCCCAGAGGTCGGGCGCGGCCACCAGCACGCGGGCCACCGCGTGCACCCTGGGCCGGTCACCGGGCTCGACGCGGGACGTCTGCTCGTAGGCCGCGCGGAGCGCGGTGACGGGTCCCTCGCCCTCGGGCCGCGCCTTGAGCGCCTGGACGAGGCCCTGGCGCAGCGAGCCGCGGTAGCGCCCCAGCACCTCGTCCTTGGTCGGGAAGTAGCGGAAGAAGGTGCGCTGCGACATCCCGGCCGCTTCGGCGATCTCGTCCACGGACACCGCGTCGTAGCCGCGCTCCAGGAACAGCCGGATGGCGATCCGGGCCACCTCGTCCTGGACGAGGCGCCTGCGCCGGGTGCGGAAGTCCTCGGCGGGGCCGCCGGCATCCGGAGCCGGATCGGTGTCCAGCCCGCCGCCGGCGGGGCGATCGGGGAGCATGACGCCTCCTGGCATGCGTGGTCGTGGTGGATCAGCATGGCACGTTCCGTGCGTCGATCCCTTGACGATGTCAGTGGCCGACTCTATTGTCAGCCACTGTCACCGACAAGCCGGCCCTGGAGGGCGCTCATGACCGGATCGGCCGCCGCCGCGGCGAGCACGCCGCTGCAACTCGATGCCACCGCTCTCGCGGGCTGGCTCGGCGGGCGCCTGGGCGAACCGGGTGCGCCGCTGACCGTGACCCGGATAGGGACGGCCACCGGCATCGGGAACGCCCTGTTCGAGCTGCGCCTGGGGGAGGACTCCTACGTCCTGCGCAGACCGCCCGCGGTGCTGAACGACGCGAGCGCCTCGAACATGGTCCGCGAGTGGCGGATCCTCACCGCGCTGGAGGGCACGCCCGTCCCGCATCCGGCGCCGCGCCTGCTCTGCGAGGACCCCGAGGTGATCGGCGCGCCGTTCCTGGTGATGGACAAGATCACCGGCTTCACGCCCGGTTTCGAGATGCCGGAACCGTTCGGATCGGACCCGGCCCTCCGGCGAGGGCTGGCGGAGGCCTACGTGGACGCGCTCGTCGACCTGGCCGAGGTCGACTGGCGCGCGCGGGGACTGGAGGGGCTGGGCAAGCCGGAGGGCTTCCTGGAACGGCAGGTGCCGCGATGGCTGGCCCAGCTCGACCGGTACCGGACGCGGGACCTGCCGGAGCTGGACTTCGTCACCGGCTGGCTGGAGCGCAACCGCCCGGCCGGCAGTGCTCCCGCCCTCATCCACGGCGACTACAGCCCGTTCAACGTCATGGTCGCCCCGGCCCCTCCGCCGCGGCTCGCCGCGGTCATCGACTGGGACACCGGCACGATCGGCGACCCGCTGCTGGACATCGGCCACCTGGTGGCGCGCTGGACCGACCCGGGCGAGGAGCTGGTCCTGACCGCGCTGCCCGGCCGGCCGGACGGCGACCCCACCCGTGCCGAACTCGTCGCGCGCTACGCGCGGCGGTCGGGGCGCGACCTCTCCGCTCTGCCGTACTACGCGTGCCTGGCCCTGTTCAAACTCGGCGTGATCCTGGAGGGCACCTACGCGCGGGAGGCGCGGCGGGGCGTGCCGGAGGAGAAGAACAGCATGGCCGTGATGGTCCCGCGGCTGATGGTCGCCGCGGCGCGGTTCGCCCGTGGCGAGCGGGGGCTGTGATGGGCGGACCGGGCCGCGGGCTCTACCGGCGGACTTTCTGAGGAGGAACGGTCATGTGGGAGTTCTACACCGAGCCTGAGTTCGCTTCCCGTCTGGAGTGGATGCGCGAGTTCGTCCAGGAGGAGGTCGCACCGCTGGAGGTGCTCTGGCCGCACCACCACCACCGGGTTCCGCCGCCCTGGTTGAAGAAGGTGATCGACCCGCTCAAGGACGAGGTCCGCCGGCGCGGGCTGTGGGCCTGCCACCTCGGCCCCGAACTGGGCGGCCAGGGGTTCGGCCAGGTCAAGCTCAGCCTGATGAACGAGATCCTGGCGCCCTACCAGTGGGGGCCCACGATCTTCGGCGTCCAGGGCCCCGACACCGGCAACGCCGAGGTCCTGGCGCACTACGGGACGGCCGCGCAGAAGGAGCGGTACCTGCGGCCGCTGCTGGCCGGGGAGTTGTTCTCGGCGTTCTCGATGACCGAGCCGCACGGCGGCTCGGACCCCACCGGGTTCCGGTGCCGCGCGGTCCGCGACGGCGACGGCTGGGTCATCGACGGGGAGAAGTTCTTCACCTCCAACTCCGAGCAGGCGGCGTTCCTCATCGTCATGGCGGTGACCGACCCCGACGCCGCCCCGCACCGCCGGATGTCGATGTTCCTGGTCCCCCGCGAGACCCCCGGCATCGAGACCGTCCGCCCGACCCGGTACATGGGCGAGCCCGCCGAGGCGATCGACCACGCGCTGCTGCGCTACAACGGCGTGCGGGTGACCGCCGACGCCCTGCTCGGCGAGCCCGGCCAGGGTTTCGAGATCGCCCAGACCCGCCTGTCCGGCGGGCGCGTCCACCATGCCATGCGCGCCGTCGGGCAGGCCCGGTACGCCTTCGACATGGCCTGCGAGCGGGTCCTGAGCCGGACCACCCGGGGCCGCTCGCTGGCCGACCAGCAGCTCGTCCAGCAGGCGATCACCGACAGCTACGCCCAGATCGAGCAGTTCCGGCTGTTCGTGCTGCGCACCGCGTGGCGGATCGACCAGGGGCAGGGCTACACCCCCGAGGTCCGGCGTGACATCGCCGTGGCGAAGGTCCTCTCGGCGAGGGTCGCGCACGATGTCGTGCACCGCGCGATGCATCTGCACGGAGCCCTGGGAGTGTCCGACGAGATGCCGTTCTCGACGCTGTGGCAGCTGACCCCGGGCTACGGCATCTGGGACGGTCCGACCGAGGTGCACCTGTCGACCGCCGCGCGGCTGATCCTGCGCGAGCGGGAGCCGGCGCCGGGCGACTGGCCCACCCAGTGGCTGCCCGCCCGCGTCGCGGCGGCCCGCGAGAAGCACGCCGAGGCCCTCGCGTCCCAGGCCGCCGAGGCGCGAGAGGCCGGGGTGTGAGCGGAAGCTCGGGGGCGCTCGGTGGGCGGCGTCGGCCCGATCGGTCCAGATATCCGGCCCGCAGGTAGCCGTGGACCGTCCAGACGAGGGTCCACAGCGCCGCCTCCGCGTCGACGCCGGGCCCCAGCGCCGAGCGGATCAGCTCGCACCACCAGGGTGATGAGCTGGGAAAACGCCTCTTTGTGCGGTACAGGGCGGGGTGAACGGCCGACGGTTCCGGTGTCCGCCGGCGGGTGACGATCGCGCGGGGCCGGCCGGGGTCCCTGACGGGCCGGCGACGCCGATGGGCGATGATGGCCCGTGATGGACTCTCCTCCGCCGAGATCGCGGCGCAGCCCGTCGACGGTCCGGGCCCTGGTGCTGCGGGCCGCGCGGGACCTGTTCGCCGAGCACGGGTACGCCCGGGTCTCCACCCGGCAGATCGCGCAGCGGGCGGGCGTCACCCAGGCGCAGGTCTTCCGGCATTTCGGTTCCAAGGCCGCCCTGTTCGTGGAGGCGGCCTACCAGCCGTTCCACGACTTCGTCGCCGGCTACGTCCGCCGCTGGGCCGAGCAGGGGCACGGCGCGGACAGTTCCGCCCACGACACCGAGGTCTTCGTCGACGGCCTGTACCGGCTCCTCCTGGAGAACCGCGCGCTGCTGGGAGCGATGTCGGGGGCGGCCGCCGAGGACGCGCCGGAACTGGCCGCCGCGACGGCGTCGTTCCTGCGCGAGGTCTTCGACCGCCTGCAGAGCGAGGTCGCGCTCGAGAGCGGGGCCAAGGGCGGCACGACCATGGAGCCCG
This sequence comes from Actinomadura rugatobispora, assembly GCF_042656285.1. Lineage (GTDB taxonomy): Bacteria > Actinomycetota > Actinomycetes > Streptosporangiales > Streptosporangiaceae > Spirillospora > Spirillospora rugatobispora. Next base: position 98,300 of record NZ_JBHSON010000026.1, read on the forward strand.
CCTACGCGGTGCGGTTCGCCTTCGCGCTGATCTTCGGCGTGTCCGTTCTCGACCAGGCGCTGTTCCCGGCCGAGGACCGGCCGGGACGCGCACGGATCGTCGAGGAGATGTCCGGCTTCATCCTGCGCGGGGCCTCGATCCCGGAAGCCTGACCCGCGACCCGGATCCGAGGTCCCGGAAGATAGCAGCGATATCTTGACGCCCCTCGCTGAGCCTGGCAGTGTGACCTATCACGCAATCATTCAGCTATTTCAATTGATTTGTCGGCAGGGATGCCATCCCTGCCGGCGCCCGGAAGGAGCTGAGGCGTATGCGGGTCACGGTGGATCGCACCCGATGCCAGGGGCACGCGCTCTGCGTGATGAACGCGCCGGACCTGTTCGATCTGGACGACGAGGGACGCGCCGGCGTCCTGGCCGATCCGGTGCCCCGGGACCTGGGCACGGCGGCGCGGGAGGCGACGGGCGGATGCCCGGAGCAGGCCATCGCGATCGAGCCCCGGACCGAGGAGACACGAGCATGAAGGACGAGCCGGCCTTCCCCATCTTCTGCGCCGCGCACGAACTCGACTCCTGGGACGAGCGGCGTCCGCAGGCGGCCTTCACCGAGCTGGCGGGGAGCGGCTGCCCGGTGCGCCGCGACGGCACGCTCGTCGTGGCCGCCCGGCAGGAGGTCGCCGACTTCCTGCGCCATCCGGCGGTCCGCGCCACCGACGGCGTGCACTTCAACCTCGGCGGCAAGCGCCCGCTGATCCCCCTGGACCTGGACGGCGACGTCCACCGCAAGTACCGCAGGCTGCTGGACCCGCTGTTCACGCCCAAGCGCGTCGCGCGGCTGGAACCGGTGATCCGGGCCCGCACCAACGAGCTGATCGACGCCTTCGCGGACGAGGGCTCCGCCGACCTGATGCCCGCCCTGTGCGGGCCGCTGCCCACCCACCTGTTCATCGACCTGCTCGGACTGCCCACGGCGGACCTTCCCGTCTTCCTGCGGTTCAAGGAGGCCGTCGTCCGGCCGCAAGGGGCGACCGAGGAGGAGCAGCAGGCCGGCATGCGCGCCGCCGGCGACCGGATGTACGCCTACCTGGAGGCCGTGCTGGCCGAACGCCGCGCGCAACCGCCCCGCGACGACCTGATCGGCGGCTTCCTGACCACCGAGCACGACGGCCGGCGGCTCACCGACCAGGAGATCATCGACGTCTGCTACCTGCTGGTGATCGCGGGACTGGACACCGTCACCTCCGCGCTGTCCTGCCTGCTGGCCTGGTTCGCCGAGCATCCGGCCGAACGCCGGCGGGTGGTCGCCGACCCCGGGCTGCTGCCCCGGGTGGTGGAGGAGCTGATGCGCTTCGAGTCGCCGGTGCCCCTGGCCCACCGGTGGGTGACCGAGGACATCGAGGTCGGCGGCCGCAGCTTCCCCGCCGGGTCGAAGGTCGAGGTGGTCTGGGCCGCGGCGAACGCCGACCCGGCCGCGTTCCCCGACCCGCTCACCGTCGACTTCGCCCGCCCGCGCAACGCGCACGTCGGCTTCGCGGCCGGCCCGCACCGGTGCCTCGGCTCGAACCTGGCCCGCCTCGAACTGCGGCTGGCGATCGAGGAGTTCCACCGGCGCGTCCCCGACTACGAGATCACCCCGGGCGACCGGGTCGTCTACACCAACCACGGCGTGCGCGGCGCGATCCGCCTGCCGATCACCTTCCCGGTCCGCTGAGCCGGGCGGAATGACGAGGAGAAGCAGTATGAGCGGACGGCTGGACGGCAAGGTCGTCCTGATCAACGGAGCCGGATCGGGCCTGGGGCGGGAGAGCGCGCTGCTGTTCGCCGCCGAGGGCGCGGCGGTGGTGGTCACCGACCTGATCCCCGAACGCGTCGACCGCGTCGTCGACGAGGTGACCGCCGCCGGCGGTCAGGCCGTGGGGGCCAAGGCGGACGTGCGCGAGCCGCAGGACAGCGTCGACGCGGTCGCACTGGCCGTGGACACCTACGGGCGGCTCGACGTGCTGATGTGCTCGGCCGGGGTGCCCGAGGAAGGGTTCGGCACGCTGGCGTTCGAGGAGATCTCCGTCGAGGGCTTCACCTCGATGCTGGCGACCAACCTGACCGGCGTCTTCCTCGCCGCCCGCGCCGCGGTCCCGGTGATGAAACGGCAGCGGCGCGGCACCATCCTCGCCGTCTCCTCCATGGCCGGCTACGTGGCCTACCCGGGCTTCCCCGGCTACGCCGCGGCCAAGCACGGCGTCAACGGGCTGGTGAAGGGCATGTCACTGTCACTCGGCGGTGACGGCATCCGGGTCAACGCGCTGTGCCCGGCGCACGGAATGAGCGCCAACTTCGCGATGCCGCCCGATGCCGAGGTGCTCGGGAAGAGCTACGAGCAGATGCAGCCGTGGGACGCCGCCGCGACCTCGATCCCGCTGAAGCTCGACCGTCCGCCGACGCTGCGCGACAACGCCAACGCCGCGCTGTTCCTGGTCTCGGACGAGTCGGCGTACATCTCCGGGGTGTGCCTGCCCGCGACCGACGGCGGCAACCTCGCCCGGACCTCGATCATCTTCCCCGGCGACCTGGGCGGCGACGCCGGCGTGCTGCCGCCCCGGCTGGCGGAGGAGATCAGCGAGGCCTGACGAGGCCACACCGGCCTGGACCTGTCGGAACGGCCTCAGGTACCGCGCTCATCAGCCCGGGTCCGAGGACGCCCCGGTGCCCAGGGGCGTCCTCGGACGGTCGGTATGGTCTACGGCCTCGCTCTGCCGATGCCGGTGAGCCAGTCGCCGAGCGCGTCGTCGCTGAGCGCCGGTTCGATGGGGCCGCGGTCGGCGCCCGGAGCCAGGCCGTTGAGGAGCAGTTCCAGGTAGCGGCGGGCCATCGGCGGGCCGAGCGTCCTGTCGGTGTGTGCGAGCCGGCTGAACATGAGGATCAGCAGCGGTACGTCGGTGGCCCGGAAGTCCGCGCGGAGGGCGCCTTCGGCCTTGGCGCGCTCGATGAGATCGGTGAGCGGCGGCTCGATGCGGGCGCGCAGCCGGTCGAAGCGGGTGCGGTCGGTGTCGACGGTGTAGAGGAATTCGTGCAGGCCGCGGTCGTCGGCCTGTTGCAGCAGGCTGCGGCGCAGGAACTCGCGGAGCCCGTCCCAGGCCGAGGGGCGCCGCCGGCACTCGTCCAGAAGCTCGGTGCCGGCATCGAGGCGCCGTTCGAAGACCGCTTCCAGGAGCGCGGTCTTGGAGTGGAATCCCCGGTAGACGGTGCCGACGCCGACCCCGGCGCTGGCCGCCACCTCCTCGAGGGTGGCGCTGAGGCCGCGCTCGGCGAACACCCGCTCGGCGGCGGTCAGCACCCGCTCCCGGTTGCGCAGCGCGTCGCGGCGCGGGGCACGCGGGGAGGAGGTCGGCATGCCGGAACTCTATCTCGCTCCGACAAAGCGGAATGAGTGCCTCCGGATAGTGTTAGCATCGGTCGACGCGTTGCTCGTCGAGGAGGCCGTATGGCACAGATCGTCGGGTCGGGCGCCCGGGTCGCCGGACGCCGGGCGGAACGGCTCGTCCTGCGGCTGCTCGGGGTCACCCGGGCCCGCCCGGACTACACGATCTCTCCGGTGCGGGTGCCGATGCGCGACGGCGTCGAGCTCGCCGCGGATCTGTACAGGCCGTCCACCGAGCCGCTGGGGACCCTCCTGGTCCGCGGCCCCTACGGGAGGTCCCTGCCGTTCTCGCTGCTCATGGCCCGGATCTTCGCCGCACGCGGGTACCGCGTGCTGTTCGTCAGCAGCCGGGGCACGTTCGGCTCCGGCGGCGAGTTCGACCCGATGCGCGACGAGGCCGCCGACGGTCAGGACGTGGTCGCCTGGATGCGCGAGCAACCCTGGTTCAGCGGTACCTTCGGCACCCTCGGCGGCTCATACCTGGGGCACACCCAGTGGGCGCTGCTGGCCGACCCGCCGCCGGAGCTGGCCGCCGCGGTGATCTCGGTCGGGCCGCATGACTTCAGCCGGCATGCCTGGGGAACCGGGGCGTTCAACCTGGACCTGCTGGAGTGGAGCGACGGGATCGCCCACCAGGAGGAGGCGCGCGGGCTGCGCGCCGCGGTGCACCGGGCGCGGAGCCGCGGCAGGCTGCGGCCCGTCCTGGACGCCCTCCCGCTGGCCGACGCGGCCGAGGCGCACTTCGCCGGCGGGGCACCGTGGTACCGCCACCGGGTCACCCGCCCCGACCTCACCGACCCCTACTGGAAGCCGATGCAGCACGCCGCGGCCTTGGAGCGTACGAGCGTGCCGGTGCTGCTGATCAGCGGCTGGCAGGACCTGTTCCTGGACCAGACCGTGGAGCAGTACACCCGGCTGCACGAACGCGGCGTCGACGTCGCACTCACCATCGGCCCGTGGACGCACATCCAGGTCATGTCCAAGGGCGCGCGGACCACCACCGCGCAGACCCTGGACTGGCTCGACGAGCACATCGCCGGCCGCGGCGGGCGCCGCCGGCCCGCGCCCGTGCGGATCCACGTCACTGGTGCCGGCCAGTGGCGTGACCTGCCCGCCTGGCCGCCGCCCGGCACCGCCCAGACCCTGCACCTGCACCACGGGGGCGACCTGCTCGCCTCCGCCCCCGCCGGGGACGCCGCCTCGACGTTCACCTTCGACCCCGCGGATCCGACGCCCACCTTCGGCGGGCCGATCCTCGCCGGCGGCGGCATGGTCGATGACGGCAGGCTCGCCGCCCGCCCCGACGTGCTCGCCTTCACCAGCGACCCGTTGGAGCACGACCTGGAGGTGCTCGGCGGCCCGGAGGTCGAGCTGGCGCATTCCACCGACAACCCGCACGCCGACCTGTTCGTCCGGCTCAGTGAGGTGGACGCCAAGGGCCGCTCGCGCAACGTCACCGAGGCCTATCAGCGGCTGGCCCCGGACCGCGAGCCCGGACCGGTGCGCTTGGCCCTGCGCCACACCGCGCACCGCTTCCGCGCGGGCCACCGGCTGCGGCTGCTGGTCGCCGGCGGGTCACACCCGCAGTTCGCCCGCAACCTGGGCACCGGCGAGAACCCCGGCACCGGCTCCACGCTCAAACCCGCGACGCACACCATCCGCCACGGCGACGGCGAACCGTCCCGGCTTGTGCTGCCCGTCGCCGGCAACTGAACAGGACCGCCCCCATGGCACTGACGCTGGAACCCGCGTTCACCCTCACCGTCGAGGTCGGCGAGCCGCGCGAGGTCGGCAGGACCCACGCCGGCTACCGCAGGGTGATACCCATCCTCGGCGGTAGCGTCGACGGCCCCGCGCTCACCGGCACCGTGCTGCCCGGCGGCGCCGACTGGAACGTCGTGCGCCCCGACGGCGCGGTGCATGTCTGGGCCCGCTACGAGATCCGTTCCGCGGACGGCGCGGTGATCTCCGTGATCAACGAGGGACTCGGATACTTCGACACCCCGGCCGGCGGCGTGTCGATGCCCACCCGTCCCGTCTTCGAGGTGCCCGAAGGCGGCCCCACCTGGCTCGCGACCGGCTTCTTCCTAGGGGAACTACGGGTGGGAAGCGAGGCGGGGCAGGTGAGCATCGAGGTGAGCCGCGTCCTCGCCATCTAGGCCCGGTTCGCGGACCTCGCCTTCGGAGATCTCTGGGGCTGCCCACGAAGGGGCCGGTAGTCGTCGCCCGCCCCGGGGCCCGGGTTGAGTACCGCGGCAGCACCATGGAAGGGTGCAGATCTCACGGGCCTCCAGGCACGCGGCGGGGACCAGGCACCGTGGTGCAGCCGAACTTTCGATGGGACGAGGACGATATGGCGCCGACGACCACCGAGGCCGCGGCCCGCGCACAGTTGCTGCGGCACTTCGTCCGGACACTCCGGGCCCTCCCGGCCGGCTCGGCGCTGGCGCGACGACATCCCGATCTTCCGAAGGCCGGCCTCCATGGTGGCATCACCTCCGCTGTCGATGCCGATGATCCTGATCACCTGGCATTCTTCGACATCGCGTACTGGGTGATCGGCGCCACCCCCCAGAACTCCGACCGGTATTTCGAGCTGGTGCTGGATGCCTGGCGAGAAAAGGGCTGGCCGACGCGAACCGATAGGGATACCAGCCCGCGCGCGGGCTATACCCGAACCACCGATGGGTTCGGAATCTCGGTCCGGCAGAGTGTGGACGGTTATCTCAGCGTGTCCGGAACGACGCCTCTTTTCGGAGCGGACTCGGACAAGGGCCGCCCCCTCCCGCCCCGTATCGATCACCCTTCCGAAGGCTGAGTTGACGGGAAGCGTCCAGCACCTCGGACTTACAGCGTTGGTGGGCCCCGACCAGCGCGGCTTTGTCAGGGGCTGCCGGGGGAGCTGCCGGGCGGAGCGGTCGTGCCTTCATGGGGTGCGGTGAAGGCTGAGGTGATCCAGGCCTGGCACGCCTCGCGCACCTGGCCCTTGCCGGCCGGAGGGGAGTCGAGGAGGCTTGCCGCCAAGCCCCGAATGAGTGCCTGCAGCAGTATCGCCCCGATCGAGGGGTCGATGTCCGTCCGGACGGAGCCGTCGCGCTGGCCCTGTTCGATCATTGCGGTCCAGCCGTCGTGGCTGCGCTGGTCGGCGTCGAGCATGCCCTTCGGTGACGCCTCCGCCGGAAAGGTGGCGCCCCACATGACGATCAGAGCGCGGTCCTCGCTGGTGGGGTTCTCGAACCGCTCCAGGTAGGTGTCGACCGTGCTTCGCAGGAGTTCGAGACCTGGGATGTCCCCGACGAGACGCCCACTTCGTGTGACGGCCGCGGTCATCGCGTCGTTGATCGTGTTCTGCGCCCGCTGTGCGAGCCGGGCCATGAGCGCGTCCTTCGACCCGAAGTGGTGGCTCGCGAGGCCGCGGCTCGCCCCGGCGCGGTCGCTGATGCCGGCCAGCGAGGCGCGTTCGATGCCGCGCTCGGCCACCAGATCGGCGGCCGCCTCGAGCAGGGCCTCCTCGGAGTCGTTCCTTCGCTCGACCTGAGTCCGACGTTGGGGTGCGGCCGGGTTCATGACGGCAGAGTACTGGGTTCGCTGTCCACGGTGCTCGGCTCCAAGTTACTTGTTCAACGCTCAACAAGTATGTTAGCTTGCGCTGCGAGTCACGCGCGATTCCAAGGAGACGGTCAGGATCACTGGAGGCGACAAGATGGCCGCGTACGACATCGTGATCAAGGGCGGCACCGTCATCGACGGTCTGCGCACCCCCCGCTACAGGGCCGACGTGGCGATCAAGGACGGCAAGATCGCCCAGATCGGCCTCGTCGACGCCTCCGAGGGAGCGGAGGTGGTCGACGCCTCCGGCAAGATCGTCGCTCCCGGCGTGGTCGACATCCATACCCACTACGACAGCCAGATCTTCTGGGATCCGTGGTGCACGATGTCGGGCTGGCACGGCGTCACCACGGTTCTGATCGGCAACTGCGGTTTCGGTTTCGCGCCCTGTCGGCCGGAGGACCAGGACCGCGCGATGCTCAGCCTGTCCCGCAACGAGGCGGTGCCGGTCAAGACGATGCGAGCCGGAATGCCTTGGGACTGGGTCTCCTACCCCGAGTTCCTCGACAGCGTCGACCGCACGCCCAAGGGCGTGAACGTGATGTCGCTGGTGCCCCTGGCACCGCTGTACGCCTATGTCGTCGGTGTGGACAAGGCCAAGGCGCACCGGGCGTCGGACGAGGAACTGGAGGTCATGTGCCGGCTTCTCGTCGAGGGGATGGAGGCCGGCGGCGCCGGCTGGAGCTCCCAGATCTCGGGTGACCTGTACAACGTCCAGCTCGACCACGACGGCACACCGATGGTCACCGACATGATGACCGAACGCGAGGTCACGGCGTTCTCCAGGGCGCTGCGCACGATCGGCCGGGGCACCACCCAGATCACCGGACAGCTCGAGACGGCGGCGCTGATCGCCCGGGAGAGCGGCCGTCCGATCATCTGGAACGCGCTGGCGCCCACCGGCTCGGTGAGCCAGCACGGCGAGTCGCAGTTCCCCCACCTCGCGACCATCGACCGCCTCGAAGAGCTGAACCGGAAGGACGGCCTGCGGGTCTTCGCCTCGGCCCAGATCGTGCGCTTCCAGTCCGAGATCGTCCTGGACAACTACAACCTCATGGACATCTTCCCCGCCTGGAAGGACGCCTGCCTCGGCACGCTCGAAGAGAAGATCGCCAAGTTCTCCGACCCCGGACGCCGCCCGGCCCTGCGCGCGGCGGTCGATGAACTCGAAGGCGGCTTCGGCGCCGCCCGCTACCCGCTCGCCGAGATCACCGTGAACTGGATCACGAGCGACGCCAAGGACGCGCCGGCGCTCAAGGAGCGCTACGAGGGGTTCACGATCGGTGAGATCGCGGCTCGGGAGGGCAAGTCCTTGGTCGACGCCATGCTCGACATCGCCGTCGCGGGCGATCTCAACGTGGGGTTCGGCACGACGATGATCGACATGGACACGCAGGCGGTCCGGGAGGTGACCTCCTGCTCCGTGGCGCTGCCCGGCATCAGCGACGGCGGCGCGCACACCAAGTTCGTGACCACGGGCCGTTTCGCCACCGAACTGCTGGGCCACTGGGTGCGCGAGCACGAGATCATGTCACTCGAAGAGGCGCACTGGCGCCTGTCCGCCTATCCGGCCATGGCCGTCGGGCTGCGCGACCGGGGTTCGATCGCCGAGGGAAAGCCGGCCGACGTCATCGTCTACGACCCCGACACGGTCGATGCCTTGCCGCAGGAGCGGCTGTTCGACTATCCGGCCGGTGAGTGGCGGCTGGTGCAGAAGGCCGTCGGCTACGACCGGATCATCGTGAACGGCAGGACGACCTTCGTCGACGGCGTCTGCACCGACGAAACCCCCGGCGAACTGCTCCGCCACGGCACTGCGTGACGACGATTGGGAGCCGACATGACCGAGTCAAGCGCAATGGTCTCCAAGCTGTTCGACGCGGACAACCACTACTGGGAGACGAGCGACGCGTTCACGCGCCACCGCGACCCGAAGTTCGCTGACCGCGGCGTCCAGCTCGCCGAGATCGACGGGGTCGTCCGCTACCTGGTGGACGGCGTGCAGACCACGTCGCTTCCCGGCCCGGCCGACGTGCATCCGCGTCCGTTGCCCGGCGCGTTCCTGGAGTACTTCCAAGGCGGTACCAGCCGGGAGGTCTTCCTGTCCGGATTCACCGAGAAGGCATCGGACCATCCCGACTGGTACGAGCGCGACGCCCGGCTGAAGGTGATGGATGCTCAGGGCCTCGAACACGCCTGGATGTTCCCCTCTCAGGGCGTGGTGATCGAGCCGCTGCTGCACACCGATATCGAGGCGGCGATCGAGTGCTACCGGGCCTTCAACCGGTGGCTCGAGGAGCAGTGGGGGTTCGCCTACAAGAACCGTATCTTCGGTGTGCCGTTCATCACCATGTGCGACCCGGAAGCGACACTGCGCGAGCTTGAGTGGTGCCTTGACCGCGGTGCCCGGGTGGTGAACATACGGCACGGTGCCGCCGTCACCCGTGACGGCAACCGGTCACCGGCCGACCCCATGTTCGACCGCTTCTGGCATCTGGCCGCGGAGGCAGGCGTGGTGGTCGCCACCCACGACGGCGCGGACGAAACGTACACGCCGGTGCACGCGTTGATGGGCGAGGTCTGGGGCGAAGCGCACATGGGCGGCATCGCGCCAGGCGACACCCAGCACCTGGGCCAGTCATCGACGTTCTCCGGGCTCACCAAGCACAGGACCGTCCACGACTTCGCCTACGTCCTCGTCGCCCACCGGCTCTTCGAGCGATTCCCGAAGCTGAAGATCGCCTTCATCGAGAACGGCTGCGCCTGGGTGCCGTCGCTGCTGCATGCCCTCGACTACCTGGGCCACGGCGAAGGCTTCAGGACCAGCCCCCGCGACCAGTTCATCGAACATTGCTGGGTCGCGCCGTTCGTCGAGGAGGACGTCCGCGATCTCGCCCGCCACATCCCCGTCGAGCGCATTCTCTTCGGTTCCGACTGGCCCCACGGCGAAGGCTATGCCGCACCGAAAGACTTCCTCGTCAACGTCGCCGATTTCACCCCTGCGGAACAACGGCGCATCATGCATGACAACGCGCGGGAACTCACCTTCCCGCGCTGAGGCGGCGCCCCCGACGCCGGACGCGTTCGCGCACGGGCGAATACTGGCCGGTCGTGACCTATGTGTCCGCGGCGAGCGGAGCGCGGGTGCTCTGGACGGCGAGGGCGACGAACTCGTCGGCGATGCGGTGGACCTCGGGGAAGCTGGTGTCATAGGACAGGGCCGCGTTCGTCAGGGAATGGAGGATGGCCCAGAGCATGGCGGCGGTGTCGTCCGGGTCTGCGACGCCGAGGGCGCGGAAGTCGTTCGCGAAGAGGCGTCTGGCATGGGAGAAGATCGCCCTCATGACGCCCTGGACCGCGGGGTCCAGGGCGGAGTACAGCAGGGAGTTGAGGCGAAAGAAGCGCGGGCGTGCCTCGAAGGCGTCCACGGCGGCGCGGATGCGTGATCGTATCCGTTCCGCGGGGGAGAGGTCGTCGAAGGGCAGCAGGAAGCGGCTGGTCAAGAACCATTCGTGGATGACGATCGCGTAGAGGTACTCCTTGGAGGCGAAGTACCGGTAGAGCGTGCCGAGCGCGATGCCGGCCCGCTGTGCGATCTCGGAGATGTGGACGTGCTCGTACGGCTGCTCTTCGAGTGCCTCCCGGGCGGTGCGCAGGATCCGGTCGTGCCGTTGGCGTTTGGATCCGGACAGCGGTTCACCGGCGATCGCGGCCGGTTCGGCGAGGGGGGCGGTTTCAGGGACGGGGCGGCCTTCCCCCGATGGCTCGTACAGGTCTATGAAGCGTGCGACTCGGTTATGGACCGTCGAGAACGGCGCGCCGTGGAAGACGGCGTTCGTGAGTGCCGAACGCGCGATCGCCTGGAGCATGGCCGCGGCGTCGTGCGGAGAGGCGACCCCGTGGGCGGCGAAGTCCGCGGCGTACAGCTGGTGGGTGCGCGCCGCCAGGGCCGACAGCTGGGCCCTGACCTCCGCGTCCTCGCTGGAGAAGAGCTGGACGTCGAGTCTGAAGAACTGCGGGTGCCGTTCGTACGCGGCGATCGTGGCCTCGGCCCGGCCGCGGACGCGGGCCGCACCGGGTTCTGACGGGGGCAGGGGGCGCTGGTGCTCATGCTCGTCCCACCGGCGCAGGACGACGGCGTACAGCTGGTCCTTGGACGTGAAGTAGCGGTAGAGCGTGGCCTTGGCCAGACCGGCGCGCCGTGCGACGTCGTCGACCTTGATCTGCTCGTACTCCGCGTCGTGCAGGACCTCCAGGGCGGCGTCGAGGATCTGCTGGTACCTCGCCTGCTTGAACGCGGGCATTCGGCCGCCGGGCTTGCCGGGGCGCCGCTGTCCCTCGTCCGCCATCGTCCGCCTTCGGTTCTCGCTCGCCGACCTCGCTCACTCCACGGTCCGCACCGGATCAGGCGGGTGGGATCACTGTAGCCGTTCTTCGCCTCCTGCCGTGAGGTAGGCGAAATCCGAGTCTTGTTTCCGATCGCCACCAAACGGATCTGGCGAGGTATTGCACTTGAATTAAGAGTCTCATATTTTGTGTGTCCCCGGCCGTGGGCGGCCCCGAGGAGGACGTATGGCAGACCCGGGCATGACGATCGGCGGCGTGCCGGCGGAGGCGAAGAGCACGTTCGGTGTGATCGATCCGGCGACGGCCGAGGTGTTCGCGCAGGCGCCGGACTGCACCGAGGAGCAGCTGGACCTGGCGATGAGCACCGCCCAGGCCGCGTTCCGCGAGTGGCGGCGCGACGACGAGCGCCGCCGGGCGGCGTTGCGCGAGGCCGCCGCTTCGGTCCAGGCCGACACCGAGCGGATCGCGGCCCTGCTCACCGCGGAGCAGGGCAAGCCGCTGGACGACGCGCGCATGGAGGTGATGGGCGCCGTCTACTGGCTGGGCTACTACGCCGATCTCGACGTGCCCCGCGAGGTCGTGCAGGACGACGCGAACGGCTACGCCGAGGTCGTCCGCCGTCCCCTCGGCGTCGTCGCGGCCATCACCCCGTGGAACTTCCCGGTGGCGCTGGCGTCCTGGAAGATCGCCCCGGCGCTGCGGGCCGGGAACACGATGGTGCTCAAGCCGTCGCCCTACACCCCTCTGGCGACGCTGGCCCTGGGCGAGGCGCTGGCCCGCGCCCTCCCGCCCGGCGTGCTGAACGTGGTGTCGGGCCGCGATCCGCTGGGCGCGCGGATGACCTCGCACCCCGTGCCCCGCAAGATCAGCTTCACCGGTTCGACCCCGACCGGCAAGGTGATCGCGCGGACGGCGGCCGACGACCTCAAGCGGCTGACGCTGGAGCTGGGCGGCAACGACCCGGCGATCCTCCTCGACGACGCCGACCCCGGGCGGATCGCCGACAGCCTCTTCTGGGGAGCGTTCGCCAACTGCGGGCAGATCTGTCTCGCGGTCAAGCGCGTCTACGCGCCCCGGAGCATCTACGCCGACGTCGTCGAGGCGCTCGCGGAGAAGGCCCGCGCCGTCAAGGTCGACGCGGGGACCGTCGAGGGCGCGCGCATCGGGCCGATCAACAACCGGCCGCAGTACGACCGGGTCGCGGGGCTGGTCGAGGACGCCCTCGGCAAGGGGGCCAGGGCGGCGGCGGGAGGCGCGCCCCTGGACCGTCCCGGCTACTTCTACCGACCGACGGTCCTGGCCGACGTGTCCGACGGGGTCGCGATCGTCGACGAGGAGCAGTTCGGGCCGGCCCTGCCCGTCATCGCCTACGGCGACGTGGACGAGGCGATCGAGCGCGCCAACGGCACCCCCTACGGCCTGACCGCCTCGGTCTGGTCCGCCGACGTCGACCGGGCCCGTGCCGTCGCCGCCGACCTGGACTGCGGCCAGGTCTCGATCAACGCCCACGGCGCGGGCGTCCGCCCCGACCTGCCGTTCGGCGGCGCGAAATGGAGCGGGGTCGGCGTCGAGAACGGGATCTGGGGCCTGTACGGCTTCACCGAGACCCAGGTCCTGACTGTCCCCCCGGCCGCGTAGAGCCGACCCCCCACCCCCGAGGCGAGAAGAGCGTCACCATGGGCCTGTTCAGTACGTCCCACCCCTTCACCACCGGCGTCGACATCTCCTCCGACGAGTTCTGGAGCAGGTCGTTCCAGGAGCGGGACGAGGCGTTCGCGCGCCTGCGCGCCGAGGCCCCGGTCAGCTGGCATCCGCCGGTCTCCTATCCGGCGCCGCACGAGGAGCAGGGCTTCTGGGCGGTGACGCGGGTCGAGGACATCACCACGGTCAGCAGGGACAGCGAGACGTTCCAGTCCCGCCACGGGTTCACGCTCGACCCGCTGGGAGCGCGGAGCACCGGCGGTTCGTACTTCCTCGCCATGGACCCGCCCGAGCACACCCGCCACCGCGGCCTGGTGAGCGCCGCGTTCACGCCCAAGCAGATCCGCAAGATCGACGACCGGATCACCGAGAACGCCCGGCTGATCGTGGACGACCTCGTCGGCGCGGGCGACATCGACTTCGTCGAGGCGTGCTCCAGGCGGCTGCCGATGGAGACGGTCTCCGACATGGTCGGCGTGCCGAAGTCCGAGCGCGGGAGGGTGGCGCGCGCGGCGGACAACCTCTTCGGGGCCGGAGAGGTCTCCAGGCTGCCGGCGGAGGAGGCGATGAAGCTCAAGATGGAGGAGGCGATCTACCTCTTCTCGCTCGCCAAGGATCTGGCGGCGCACCGGCGCGAGCATCCTTCCGACGACCTGCTCACCAACCTCGTCCAGGCCCGGATCGACGGCGAGGGGCTGAGCGACGACGACATCGGCGCGTTCATGCTCCTCATGGCCACCGCCGGCAACGACACCACCAAGCAGACGACGACGCACACCATGCTCGGTCTCGCCGCGCACCCCGAGCAGCGCGACTGGCTGATGGCCGACTTCGACGGCCGCATCATGGGCGCGGTCGAGGAGTTCGTCCGGCACGCCACACCGGTGATGACCTTCTCCCGGACGGCCTCCCGCGACGTGGAACTCTCCGGTGCCCGGATCTCCGCCGGCGACAAGGTCGTCCTGTTCTACTGCTCGGGCAACCGCGACGAGACGGTCTTCGAGGACCCGCACGCGTTCGACCTGTCCCGTCCCCGGACGCGGCACGTCGCCTTCGGAGGCGGCGGCGCCCACTTCTGCCTCGGCAGCGGAGTCGCCAAGGTCCAGCTCAGGTCGATCATCGGTGAGCTGCTGCGCCGCCTTCCCGACATCGAGTTCGGGACCCCCGTACGGATGAAGAGCAACTTCATCAACGGCATCCAGTCCCTCCCCGCCCACGTGGGCTGAGGCCTCACCGAGAAGGCCCCGGTGGTCAGTAGATGTAGTCCTCGCCGCCGGCCCGGACGGTGATGTCGCTGATGTCGATGCCCCAGGGCTGGTCGATGACATGGACGACGACGGCCGCCGGTTCGGCGGGGTGCGAACTGTTCGCCTGAGGTCGGTTAAGTGAACATGCGGTTGATCAAGTGATCCGACTTGACATTTTGTGTTCGTCTCTGTACTTTCGGTAGCGCGATCTGGGACGCCGGGTTCGATGTCAGCGTGCGGGGCCCCCTTTCCACCGGAGTGATGGTCTGGGGCCTCCCCGTCGCCTCTGGTCGAGCC
>NZ_JBHSON010000027.1:0-112684 GCF_042656285.1 Actinomadura rugatobispora
GGTGCTGGCACTGACCGCAGCGATCTGGCACAACGACCACACCGGCCAACAGGTCAAACGATCACTCACCGCTTTTGATCACTGACCGCACCCAAACCCCTTGGAATCAACCGTCTAGACGCGGCCCCGGTCAGCCGTATCCCGCTCCGTCTCCGGCTCGGTCTCGCGCGCCTCGACGCGTCCTGAGGCGTCGGCGAGGTATCCGCTCAGGGCTCTGCGCGCCCGCTCCAGGTTGTCCATGTGCTCGTCGATCGAGGCGAGTTCGCGGTGCAGCGTGGCCATCAGTTCCGGGCACGGATCGAACGTCGGCCTGGTCCCCTGCGCGCACGGCAGGATGCTCCTGATCGCCCCGGTGTTCAGGCCCGCGCCGAGCAGCGCCCTGATCTGCCTGACCTGGAGCACGACCTCGTCGCCGTACTCGCGGTACCCGTTCGGCGAGCGCTCCGCCTCGATCAGGCCCTGCTCCTCGTAGTAGCGGAGCAGCCGGTGGTTCACGCCGGTACGCCGGGCCAGTTCCCCGATGCGCATCGTCCCGCCCCTGTCCGTCGCGGTTGAACACTCACATGCGTGTGAGACTTTATCCGGTCACCCTCCGGTTCATCCGATGACGGGTACCGGCAGTCCCTGGGCGAGATCGAGCACGACCCGCTCGCCCAGAGGGCGGGACAGGGAGATCACTTCCCGCCGGAGCGTTCCGGCGGGCGCGCAGGCGACGCCCTCGACGGGCTCGCGCCGGGGACGCGCCTGGACGATCGCCACCACCGCGGTCTCGCCCTCCACCACGCGTGCCCGGTATTCGGCCGAGCACGGCCCCTCCCCGGGAGGCGCCCCGATGTACTGGACGGTCATAGAGGACCCCTGCGTCGGCGCCTCCACCCTGGAAACAGGGGCGTAAACACCGCCGCCGGGCTGGAAACGAGGCTTGAGGGCCTCGGGCTCCAGTCGCGGATCGGTGGCCTTGAGCGCCAGCCGTACCGGGGTGCCTTCCAGGTCGAGCATCCACACGGGCACCGAGGCCCTTCCATGCGCCGTCTCCATGGGCGCCGACCGCAACCGCGCCCCGGTCACCTCCAGCGCGGGAACCCCGCAGTCCTGCGACTCACAGAAAGAGGACCGTGCCGTGGAGATCGCATCGGCCGCCGAGACGACAGGCACGTCCAGGCTGAATCCGTCCTCCCACAGGACCGGCTGCCGTTCCGGTAGGACGTCCGTGACAGCGCGCGGCGCCACGCGCAGGTGCCCCGACCTCACGGCGCGCCCTATCTCCTCCTGCCGCTGCACGGAGGGATCGCGCCCGTACAGCACCGACGTCCCGACGACAGGCGGCACCGTCCTGGGGCGTACGGGCACGAAGGTGCGCTTCGCAACGGGATGCCGCGCCTGCCAGGCGGAGATGACCTCGCGAGCGCGCGCTTCCAGGAGAGCGGTGTCGCGTGGCTTCGGTTCCCCGTAAGCCCCTTCGCCACGCCACTCCACCACGACGACCGCCGCCAGCAGCGACAGCACCAGCATCATCACCGGCACGTAGGCGGGCCTCAGGAACCAGCGGCGCTCGGGCATGGGCCTTGGACGCTCCCGTGCCCGCCCTGGTTCAGGTGGCGGGGCCTATGGCGACGGGGACGCCGTTGAGGTGCGCCATCCCCGCGAGTGGTTCGAGGTCGTCGGCCCTGGGTGAGGCCAGCACGTTGACGTTCACGCCACCGGCCGCGTTGGCCCGCTTCCAACCGCCGCCCTCGTGTCCCCAGCCGTGCGGTACGGCGACCGTTCCGGGCGACATCTCGTCGGTGACGACGACCGGGACTTCGACCGTCCCGTGCTCGGAGGCGATCCGGCACGGCTGCCCGTCCTGGAGGCCGTACTCGGCGGCGTCCTTGGGGTGGACGCGTGCCGCGTGCGCGCGCTTGCCCCGCATCAGGGCGGGGGCGTTGTGCATCCAGGAGTTGTGCGAACGCAGCTCGCGCAGGCCGATGAGGCGCAGCGGGTACTCCGGCGGCGGTTCCGGGGCCGCGGCCAGCCGTTCGATCTCGGCGACGATCTCGGGCGGGTCCAGGTGCACCAGCTTGTCCTTGTGCAGGATCCTGCGGCGCAGCGTGCCCGTCCGCTGGTGCTCGGCCAGGACGATCCCGTGCGGGTTGGCGCGCAGCTTCCGGAGGCTGAGCCCGCCCCTGCGCAGCCCGAACCAGTCGCCGCGCGGCCCGGTGCGCAGCAGCAGGTCGACCATCAGGCGGGGCGAGGGGCGCACGCCCATCCGGTACGCGAGCCGCTGCGCGCCGACCGCGCCCAGCGCCAGCCCCATCCGGCGGGCCAGCTCGTCGATGATCTCCCACTCCTGGCGGGCCTCGCCGCGCGGCGCCACGACCGGCTCGGTCCAGGTCACGTACGGGGTGAGGTGGTTCTGCAGGAACGGCAGCGGGAGGTCCTCGCGCTCCAGGAACGTGGTCGCCGGCAGTACGTAGTCGGCCTTGCGCCCGGTGTCGGTGACGTACAGGTCGATGCAGACCAGCAGGTCGAGTTCCTCCAGCGCGGACTCCAGCGCGGCGGTCCCCGGCACGGTCCGCAGCGGGTTCCCGGCGGAGACCAGCAGCGCCCGCAGCCGTCCCGGCCCGGGGGTGGTGATCTCCTCGGCCATCACCCCGGCGGGGAAGGTGCCCAGCACGTCGGGGTAGCCGCCGACCCGCGACCTGGTCCGGCCGTAGGTGGCCAGCCCGGACAGGCGGAGGATCTCGTCCACGCGCAGCGGCGCGGCGCCGAAGATGCCGCCGCCTGGGCGGTCGAGGTTGCCCGTCACGAACGTCACCGCGTCGATGAGGAACGCGGTGAGCGTGCCGTACCGGCCCAGGCAGGTGCCGGTGCGGCCGTAGACGACGGCGTGTTCCGCGGCGGCCAGGTCGCGCGCGAGGGCCCGCGCCGTCTCGGCCGGGACGCCGCTGCGCGCCGCGGTGTCCTCGGGTGGGAAGGCGGCGGCGAGGCGGCGCAGCGTCTCCGTCCCCCGCGCCCGGACGCCGTCGTCCCGCCGGTCCTCCAGCCCCTCCGCGAAGATCACGTTCAGCAGGGAGAGCAGCAGCCAGGCGTCGCCGTCGGGCGCCACCGGCAGGTGCTCGTGGGCGCGGGCGGTCTCGGTGCGCCGCGGGTCGGCGACCACGACCCGGCCGCCGCGCCGCGTGATCGCCGCCAGCTCCTCCTTGATGCGCGGCGCGGTGATGATGCTGCCGTGCGAGACGAGCGGGTTGGCGCCGAGCATCAGCAGCAGGTCGGTGCGCTTGAGGTCGGGGATGGGGACCAGCGCGGGCGAGCCGTACAGCAGCGCGCTCGCCGCGAACCGGTTGTTGACGTCCTGCGACCCGGCCGAGTAGAGGTGCGGCGACTTCAGCGCGGCCATGAAGGAGTTCAGCCACAGCGGGTGGCTGTAGGAGAAGGTCGCGGGATTGCCGAAGTACCAGCCGATGGCCTCGCCGCCGTGGTCGGACCGGATGCGGCGCAGCCTCGCCGCGATGTCGGTGAGGGCCTCGTCCCAGGTCACCCGTTCGAACTCGCCGTCGGGACGGCGCCGCAGCGGGTGGACGACGCGGTCGGGGTCGTTCTGGACCTCGGTCATGGCGATGCCCTTGGGGCAGGCGAAGCCCTTGGACAGCGGGTGCTCGCGGTCGGACCGGATCTGGAGCAGCGCACCGTCCTCGACGGTGGCCTCCAGCCCGCACAGCGGTTCACAGATACGACAGTAAGTGGTCGCTTGCGTCGTGCCCATGGCCCGATTGTGCACCATGCCGTTGCTGAGGTCATAGTCGGATCTCAGCAATCCGTGCGTTTCTGCACGGAAGGTCCTTAACGGTGTCACCACAGCCCGAGTTGGGTCGTGGTGTCCTGATGAAGGTCTCGCGGTTCCTTCCGACGCATGGTCGGTTTTGCGCCACCTGCCCGCCCCGCCGGGCCTTTGCGGGCCTGGCGGGTGGCGCGGGTCTTCTGGTCGGCTCCACGCGGTTTCGGCACGCTGGGGGTGCCCCGGTCTCCGGCCACTCCGGTACCGGTCATGCTGGCCGACGCGAGATCGGCAAGGTTGCGGGCCGCGTTCTCGTCCCGGTCGATGACGAGGCCGCAGGCGTCGCAGGAGAACACTCGGACATGCAGGGGCAGCTTGGCTTTCACCGTCTTGCATGAGGAGCAGGTCTTCGAGGATGGGTACCAACGCGAGACGACCATGGTCGGGCAGGCGTTGCGCTGGCCTTTGTAGGTGAACTGGCGGCGGATCTCTCCAAAGCCGGCCTGGGCGATCTTGCGGGCAAGGCGCCGGTTGCGGAGCATTCCGGCGACGTTGAGGTCTTCGACCACGACGGTGCCGTACTCGGCGCGCACGCTGGTGGTGAGCTTGTGCAGGGCGTCTTCGCGGAGGTTCGCCACCCGGTGGTGGACCTTGTTGCGTTCGGCGTTGGCCTTGCGCCAGCGGTTCGACGGCTCCTGTCGGGTCGTCTTGCCGGTGGCCGGGTCGTAGACGGCCGGGCCCTGGCGGCGGGAGACGCGCCGCGAGAGACGCCGCAAGCGCTTCTGCTCGCCCTCATAGTGCTTGGGGTTGTCGGCGTAGCGGATCTCTCCGGCGCTGTCGGCCATGACCGCGAGTACCTTCACCCCGAGGTCGATACCCACGGCCACGCTGGGCCGGGCAACCTTGGTGATCTCCCGCTTGGTCTCGACCTGGAAGGAGACGAACCAGCGGCCTCGCTCGTGCCGGACGGTCGCCGACAGGATGCGGGCGGTGCTGTCGCTGATACGGGCGAGGAGCTTGGTGGTCGGTTCGTGGGTGCGGATCGTGCCCAGCACGGGCAGCGTCACATGCCGGTCGTCGGCAACGCGGATGCTGCCGGTGGTGAACCGGCACGCGAGGCGCGCTTTGTGCTTGCGCTTGTAGCGGGGCATGCCCATACGGGCACCGCGGCGTTTGCCGTTCTTTGACCTCGCGTAGTTGTCGAACGCGGCAGCGGCGTTCGCCAGGCCGGTGTTGTATGCCTCCTTGGAGTTCTCCTCCCACCAGCCGGCATAGCGGTGGTCGGTCTTCTTGACCTGGTTGAACTCCTTGCGCAGCGCGGGCAGCGACCACGGTCGCCACGGCGTCAGCTCCTCCTCGGCGATCCCGTAGGTGGCTTCGGCCTTGCGCTGCCACCACGAGGCCGACACCCACCCGACAGCCCAGTTGTAGGCGGCCCTGGCGGCACCGCAGTGCGATCGCAGCGCGGCCTCCTGGGTCGCGTTCGGGTCCAGGGCGAACTTGTACGCCTGGACCACGAAACCGGGCTGCGGACAGAACTTCTTCACGCGGGGCAGTCCCCCCGGTGCACGATCCACGTCGAGTGGTCGTATGGGTTGATGCCAGCCCAGCGCAGGGCGGCAATATCAAGATCGCTGAGGAGTACAGGGTCACCGAGGTCGCCGCAGGTGTCGCTGTGGGCGCGGCACATCTCCTTCGAGGCACGCAACGCCATGTCCTGCGCGATCAGCTCGGCATCCGGATTTCGGAAGTGCTTCGCCCTCTTGAGGAGGAGCTTGGTGACCTTTTCGGTCAGGTTGAGCATGCGGTGCTCGTACTCAATGTCACGCTGGCGCTCGCGGTGTTCCTGCTCGGCCTTCGCGGAGGCGGCGGCGGCCAGTACGGCTATGCCCTCCCCGGGTGCGGTCTCCGGATGATCACGCCAGGATCGCGCCTCGGTGTGAGTGAGCGGCTTCTCTCGTCCGGCCTGGCGCAGCGCTTCGGCGATGACGTGGCGCTTAACCCCGAGGATGTTGGAGGCGTCCGCCGGGCACAGGTATCGGTCCGTGCCCGGCTGGGGCGGCTGGCGCTTCTTCTTGGGCATTACTGGTCTTCCTTCGAGGTTGCTGCGGCGATGGCGCGGGCGGCGCGGTTCTTCGCGGCCCGTTGCCCGTACAGGCGGGCGCACATGGAGGTGAGAACGTCCGTCATGTCTTTGACCAGGTCGTCGGTGGTCTCTTCGGGATCGAGGATCACTAGCTCACGTCCCGTCGCAGACAGGGCGGCTTGCAGGTGCTCGACGCCGAACCGGGCCAGCCGGTCACGATGCTCGACCACGATCACGGACGTCTTGGGGTCGGCGAGCACACGATGCAGCTTGCGGCGCTTGCCATTCAGACCAGATCCGATCTCGGTGACAACCTCGCCCACGGGCAGCCCGCGCTTACCGGCTTCGGTCACCACCCGGGCAACCTGCCGGTCAAGGTCCGGCTTCTGATCGGCCGAGGAGACTCGGCAGTACGCGACCACATGGCCGGAAACCTGCTTGCGGGACTCCTCCACGATCCATGTACCGGACGGGGCCTGGCGAACGGGGACGGGCATCTTGCCGTTCTTCACCCACCGCCAGGCGGTCTGATAGCTCACGCCCTGCTGACGTGCCCACTCCGAAAGCTTCACCCGATCATGATATACGACTGCAAGTGACTAGATTTGCCCATAGAATATGGAGCAGTGTCGGCCCCCCGCCTCTGCCCAGCGGGCCCGGAACAAGGCCGGGCGTCAGGTGATCACGTAGCGGTCGTAGCCGAGCCGCGCCAGCTCCTCGTGCGCCGCCCAGGCCGCCTCCGGGACGGGCATCGGCACCTGGAAGCCGCGCTCGGCGTACACGGCCATGCGCTGCAGATCCCCGACCATGAGCTCCAGGAACCGCCGCGCGTCCCCCTCCAGGTACGTCTCGTACGACACCTCCGGCGCGGAGGTCCGCCAGTCGACGCCCGGCCACTGCCGCGCCGCCGTGGCCAGGGAGCGCCTGGTCATGTAGGGCTTGGCCACGAGGATCCCGCGCTCGACCGGCACACCGCGCGCGGCGAGCAGGGCCCGCGTGGCGGTGATGTTCTCCCCGGTGTTGGCCGCCGTCTCCTCCAGCAGCACCGCGTCGCCGGGCACGCCGTGCTCGCGCACCACCCGCGCGAACACCCGCGCCTCCGTCTCCGCCCAGCCCTCGGTGACCTTGCCCCTGCCGCCGGAGACCACGACCAAAGGCGCCCACCCCTCGTGCCACAGCCGCGCGGCCTGCACCGCGACCCGCGGGTCGTGGCAGCCCATGGCCAGGATGACCTGGCTCGGCGCCATCGGCATGACGAACACCAGGTGGTCCCAAACCAGCCGCCCCAGCTCCCGGACCTCCGGCCAAGGAGCGGAAAACTTCGCGGCATCGCTCTCCCCCGCGTGCGGCATGTCGTTGCCCTTCCGAAACATCCGGCTAGTAGCTTTCAACTACTTTGCTCCTTACGAAAGGCTCTTACGGAAAGGACAGCTGTGTGATCGCGGCCCTCGTCCTCGCCTCCGTGGCGGCGCTGCTCGCCCTGAGCCTGCCACGCCTGCTCCCGCGTTCCCGGGGAACCCGCCGAGCACGGCCGGCGCACGCCGACGCCGACCTCGCGGACGCGCCGGACGCCGTCCACGCCGAGCCGGTCTCTGCGCCGCCGTGCGTCCAGGCCGACACCGGCCCCGGCCCCTACCCGGAGTCGCTGACCGCCGAACTCGACCCCTGGGACGAGGAGTACCTCGCCTTCCTCGCCGACGCCCTGTGGCCGGAGGACGAGTACCTCGACATGGAGCACACCCTCGACTTCGACGGCGAAGGGGAGACGGGGCCCGGCAAGTACCACTGACGCCCCTATCCTCTTTCCCGTGGACTGGGTGGAGCGAATACTGCGGATCCGTCAGCACACCCAGCACGGTGTGCGCGCCCCGCACAAGCCCCTGCTCCTGCTCCTCGCACTCGCGCGCTTCCAGCGGGACGGCGACCGCCCCATCCCGTTCTCCGCCGCCGAGGAACCGCTGGGCAGACTCCTCACGGAGTTCGGGCCGCCGCGCTCCACGAGCCCCGGCTACCCGTTCCACCACCTCACCAACGACGACAAGATCTGGGTGGTGGAAACGCCCGACGGCACGGGCAGCCCCGGCTCCGGCCTCAGCAAGCTGCGCCGGCCCGGCGTGCAGGGCCGCCTCCACCCCGACCTGGCGCACGCGCTCACCGCCGACCCGTCCCTTGTGGGGCAACTGGCCCGCGCCCTGCTGGAGGCCAACTTCGAGCCGTCCCTCCACGACGACATCTGCCAGGAGGCCGGCCTGGACCTGGAGGGCATCGACCTGCCCGCCCCCACCGAGCGGCTCCTTCCACCGCGCGACCCGCGCTTCCGCATGCGGGTCTTGGAGGCGTACGAGTACTGCTGCGCCTTCTGCGGCTACGAAGGATGGCTCAACGGTACGGCCGTGGGCCTGGACGCGGCCCATCTCCAATGGAGGTCCTACGGCGGCCCCGACCAGGTCGACAACGGCCTGTGCCTGTGCACCCTGCACCACCGGCTCCTGGACCGCGGCGTGCTGGGCATGACGCAGGACCGCACGGTCGCCGTCTCCCGGAAGTTCATCGGCCGCACGGCCGCCACCCTGAAGCTCGTGCACGAACTGTCGGGACGTCCCGTCAGCGAACCGCAGTCGGGCCTGCCGACCCCGAACGCGCTCCACATCGACTGGCACACCGCGCAGGTCTTCCGCTCCCCCGCCCGCGAACCCGCCGCCGCCTGAACTGCCTCGGCGTTCAGGCGGTGGTCTCGGTCAGGGTGTGCAGAGTGAGGAGCAGTTCCGAGGCGCTCACCGGGTCGAGGTCGCCGAAGCACACCAGGTCGTCCAGGCCGTCGGCGCGGGCGATCCGGACGGACCGGACCGTCTGCAGGCCGGCCTCGCCCGGATTCCACGCCGGGATTCCGGGGCTGACCTCGATGGTGACCGTCCGGCCGGCGTCGGGGACCTCCCAGTGGAACCACGGCTGCATGCCCCCGTCCGCCGAGCCGCCGCGCACCCACCCCCGGCGTTCCAGGCCCAGCACCGCGCCCACCCCGGCGTCGAGACCCTCGAACCGCTCCAGCAGCTCGGCCTCCCGCTCCGGTGCGGTGAACGCGTAGGTGCCGCGGCCGAGCTGCGGGAACGGCTGCACGATCTCGTAGTCGGCGAACGTGCGGCCCCAGTCGTCCAGCTCGTCCCCCAGGTCCACCGGATGCGCGACGCCGACGAGGCCCGACTCCGGCAGCGTCAGGACGTCGTCGTCCGCGTCGGCGAAGGTGCGGTCCTCGGCGACGCGGAACGCGGTGACCTTCCCGCCGTCCTCGTGCAGCCAGACCAGCCGCCGCACGACATGCCACATGAGGGGGTGGCCGGCCAGGAGCTCCTGGAAGTCGCGGGGCTCCCAGCGGCGCCGGTCGGCCATCGCCCGCTCCATGCGGCGGATCTGCGCGGTGGCGAGCGTGCGGACGTCCTTCTTCAGCCCGCCGAACCTCTGGTGGGCGGCGGGCGCCAGCGCGGGATCGTCCTTGACGCCCGGCTTGGGCAGGGTCTTGCGCGCCACGCCCTTCTCGTCGAACACCTGCGGCCTGAGCTGCTCGTCGAAGCCCACCGTGAAACGGCGCGGCCCGTAGTCGAGCGTCATGCTGCCGTCGGCGTCCAGACCGAAGTCGGGCACCAGCCGGTCGGCGAGCTGGTCGCGGGTGAGCCCGCGCTCCTCCGCCACCTGGTCGAGCAGCTTGCGGGCCCTCCGCTTGATGGCCTTGGGCTTGACGTTCTCGGCGACGGAGTTGAGCTGCATCATCGCGACATCGGTCCCCATGGCGGCGAGGACGGTCAGCGCGTTCTGCGGGAGCTTGACGCCGTCTCGCCAGGCCGCGGACCGGACCATCGTGCCGATCCTGCGGGCCGTCGCGTCGTCGCCGGTCCAGCGGAGCTGGGACAGCGGCCAGCCGTTGTCACCGACCTCGCCGGAGGTCCGCCAGAGGTCGAACAGGGCCCAGCCGAACGCGGCCAGCGACACCGGGTCGCACGCCTCCAGGGCGTCCCTGACGTTCGCCGCGGGCGCACGACGCGGGCCCGTCTTGGACAGCGCGGCGATCAGGCGGGCGGCGGCGTCCGCCGGTAGGGACTTGCCGCGCCCGCGCAGCAGCAGTTGCGGCAGCATCCCGGGCGCCGCCCAGGCAGGCGGTTCCGGGGCCTGTCCCGAGGTCAGCGCCTTGGGCAGGTCGCCGGCGGCGGCCTCCTCCACCCTCCCCTCCCGCGCCTTTCCCACGGCCGACCGGACCTGCTCGGGCAGCTCGCCGGCGGCCAGCTCGGGCCAGGCCCGCAGGTGCTCGTCCAGCAGGGACACCGCCACCCGCGCCGACTCCGAGTCCCCCGCCGCGACCGGCCCCAGGACGCGCAGCGCCCGCCTCGGGAAACGCCCCATCATCGTCACCACGGCGGGCCGGACGTCCTTCTGGTGGAGCCGTTCGGCCACCAAGCCGAACGCCTCATCGGTGGGCAGCACGGCGAGCGCGTCGAGGAACATCTTGCGGAGTTTCACGTCGGTCTCGTCGTCGAGGGAGTCCGCGAGCGCGGGCGCGATGGCCGTGCCGACGCCCTCGACCGCCGTGGCGAGCAGGCCCGTGAGAAAGCCGTGGTTCTGCTCGTAGTACTCGTACTCCCAGATCGCCCCGAGTCGTGCCCCCTGCTCCATCGAGCCGAGCGCGCACCAGAGCAGCCATTTGGCGCGCGAGGACTGCTCCGGGTCCGCCAGGCACTCCTCGACCCAGTCCTGCCGCGTCGGAACCAGGTAGGACACCAGGGCCCTCTGCAGCGGGTGCCGCCGGTGGCCCGCAAGCCGTTCCACCGCTTCGGCGTACTCGGCGTCGCCGGCCACGGCCAGCAGGGACCGGATCCTCTTCCCGGCTCCGCCGAGCGCCCAGTGGACGAAGTTGGGCTCCCACCTGCCGCCTTGCCAGATGTCGCCGTCGAGCATGTACGACTCGGTCCCGATCCGCCGATCGAGGTCGACCCCGTCGACCTCCACGCAGGCGCAGGCGGCGAAGGCGAGCCCGTGCTCGACGACCCAGGCGTCGATCCACGGAGCCTGCGACGGCTGGCGACCCGCGTAGGTCAACAGGGTTTCGAGTCGCGCGACCACCGCCGCTCCCCGCGGGTCCAGCTCGCCTCGCAGGTACGCCCGCGCCGCCTCGACGGGCCGGTCGGCGTTGCGGTGCTCCTCGCCGAGGATGCGCTCGATGGCCGGGCGCACCGCCTCCAGCCGCTCCCGCACCCGGCCAAGCTCGGACGCGTCCACCACAGCCTCAGGCACAGGAGGCAGCCCTCCGCGGCGCGGGTGCAGCGCCTCACGCAGGACGTCGGGGAACACCAGGACGCTCTCGTCCGGCAGTCGATCGCTCATGCCTGATCACGTTAGAGGAGCCGTCCGACAGAGTCCGGTTCACCCCGAAATCGGCGCCTGGCACCTTACCTGGGAGACAGTGTCGGTTACCAAAGCGCGACCGCCGCGCCCAGGACCGTCACCGCCACCAGCGCACCATAAAGTCATTCCCTCATTACGGCGACGGACCCGGTCCGATTACACACCTCCCTTAAGGGACGGCCATCGCAACTCGGCGGACAAGGCGACCCCACATCACCATCCGGCTCGGTTCTTCCCACCCGTTCTCGCTCGTCAGCAAGGGCCGAAACCGACTGCACACCACCGCTTGACGTCCGACCGGCGAAAGTTAGCGTCGAATCCGACCCCAGCGGATCACGCCGATCCGGCGGTACCATCACGCCATTTTCGGACTCCGGAAACGGATCGGCACGATGGCCTTCGGAGGACCGTTCATGAATGGCCCCTCAGCCCCGCCGGCCCCCTTCCCCTTCCACCGGGCCAACGCGTTCGACCCGGCCCCCGAGTTCGCCGCGTTCCGGGAGGGGCCGCCCTGCCGGGTGTCGCTGCCGGACGGCACCGAGCACTGGCTGGTGTCGCGCCACGCCGACGTCCGGGAGGCCCTCGCCCATCCGGGCCTCAGCGCCGACGACCAGCACCCCGCCTTCCCCAGGATGTTCCCGCTGCCCCCGGTCCCGGGGGCGCTGTCGTTCCTGCGCATGGACGATCCCGACCACGGGCGGCTGCGGCGCGCGCTGGCCGCCGAGTTCACCGTCCGGCGCACCAACCGGCTCCGCCCCGGCATCACCGAGACCGTCGACGCCCTCCTCGACACGATGGCGGCCGCCTCCCCGCCGGCCGACCTGGTGGAGCACTTCGCGCTCCCGCTGCCCTCCCTGGTGATCTGCGGGCTGCTCGGCGTGCCGTACGCCGACCGCGAGTTCTTCCAGTCCCGCAGTGTCGCGTCCCTGTCCCTCACCCTCAGCGACGAGGAGACGGGCGCGGCCTTCGGCGAGCTGGCCGGCTACCTCGACCGGCTGGTCTCCGACAAGGAGCACGAACCGACCGACGACCTGCTGGGACGCACGGTGGCACGGGTCGCCGACGGCGCGCTCGGGCACGACGAGCTGGTCTCGATCGCCCGGCTGCTGCTCGTCGCCGGACACGAGACCACCGCGAGCATGATCGGCCTCGGGACCCTGGCGCTGCTGAACCGTCCCGACCAGCTCGCCCTCCTGCGCGACGACCCCGGCCTGATCCCCCAGGCCGTCGAGGAACTGCTGCGCTACCTGACGGTCGTCCAGCGCGGCACGGCCAGGGTCACGACCGAACCCGTCCGGCTCGGCGGGGTCGCGATCCCGGCCGGGGAGGGCGTCATCATCGCCCTGCCTGCCGCGAACCGCGACCCGGACCGCTACTCCGACCCCGACGCCCTGAACCTGACGCGCTCCGCGCAGCACCACGTCGCGTTCGGTTTCGGCATGCACCAGTGCATCGGGCAGACCCTCGCGCGCGTGGAGATGGAGATCGCGTTCACCAGGCTGCTGGACCGGTTCCCGAACTTGTCCCTGGCCTGCGATCCCGCCGAACTCCGGTTCCGCGAGTCGATCATCTACGGCGTCCAGCGGCTCCCGGTCGCCTGGTGAACGCGCGGCTCGTGGCCGACCACGCCGCCTGCCGCGGGGCGGGCCAGTGCGCGTTCAACGCCCCCGACCTCTTCGACCAGGACGAGGAGGAAGGGCTGGTGCTCGTCCTCCAGCCCTTCCCCACCGCCGACCAGACGGCGTCCGCACGAACCGCCGTCGCCGCCTGCCCCAACGCCGCCATCGCCCTGATCGAAAACGACTAGCGCTGCAGGGCCAGCGCGCGCCGCGCCGCCGAGTTCACCGCGGGCAGGTAGCCGTTCGCGTGCCCGCGGGCGGTCGGGTGGTAGGAGTCGCCGATCGGATAGGTCACCGAGTTGAGCCAGCCGTCGCCCGAGCACAGCTCGTGCCCGGAGAACTCGTCCCGCACGTCGGAGAACACGAACCCGGCCCGCGCGACCGCCTTCTCGATCGAGGTGTTCAGCGTGTCGGCGGCGCGGTTGAGCACGGTCCGCTTGGTCTGGTTGAGGCCGACGCAGCCCGCGCTGTTCGGGATGTAAAGACGCGGGTACCCGAGCACGACCACGCGAGCCGAAGAAGCCCTGGACCGGATCGATCCGTACACCGAGTCGAGCCGTCCGGGGAGCGTGTTCTGCATGTACGTCTCGGCGTTCTTCACCGCGGTCTCGCAGTTGGCCGTGGACTGGAGCACGCACGTCTCCATCACCTTCGCGAACCCGGCGTCATTACCGCCCACCGTGATCGTGACCAGCGTCGTCGTGGACGTCAGCGAACCCAGCTGCCCGCTGGCCACGCTCGCGGTCGTGGCGCCCGAGCATGCCGCGAACGTGAACGAGTCGGGCGACTTGGCCGCCGCCCACAGCCGCGGATAGGCGTTGGCACTGCGGTTGCAGGCGCCCGCCCCGGGGTCGTAACTCCCCGCCCCCGTCCCGGACGAGTAGGAGTCGCCGAGCGCCACATAGTGCGTGGCCGCCGCGGACGCCGACCCGGCGGCCACGAAGGAACAGGCGGTGAACATCAGTGAACCCAGAGTGATCACGCCGAGGCGGGAGGCATGCATTCCTGACTCCGTTACTGGAAGGGGTGGGGGCGAGCGAGATGTCTCGGACCACTTATACCCCGAGCGCCTTTCCGCGAAGCCACGACGTGATCACCCGTTTTCGTCAGACTTCGCCATTGAAATCCCTTTTATTGGGGCAACCCCCAGATCACCGTGATCCGCACGGCCGAGACAACGGCCGGATGTTCAACCGCCGGTAAACGACCGTTCCTTTTCGGCCGTCCAAGTCTCGGCGGCACGAGCGAAACCCCGCAGCTCCGCGATCATTCGCGCCCGCCCTCAGGACTTCTCAGCAACGCCCATGGAGCATGCCAGTGAGCCCCGCGAGGATTCGTCCCCTCACCTCCCGCGACCCCGAGCGCGTCGGCGGCCACCGGCTGCTCGGCCGCCTGGGCGAAGGCGGCCAGGGCGTCGTCCACCTCGCCGCCGCAGCCGGTGAACACGTCGCGATCAAGCTCCTCCACGAGCGCGCGGGCTCCCACGCGACCTTCCTCAAAGAGACGACCACCGCCCGCAAGGTCGCGCCCTTCTGCACGGCCCGGATCCTGGACGTGGGCAAGGAGGCCGGGACGCCGTTCGTCGTCACGGAGTTCATCGACGGCCCGTCCCTGCGTGAACGCGTCGAGGAGGGCGGCGCCCTCGCCGGCCCCGAGCTCTACCGGCTCGTCGTCGGCACCGCCACCGCGCTGGCCGCCATCCACATGGCCGGCGTGGTGCACCGCGACTTCAAGCCGGGCAACGTCCTGCTCGGCCCCGACGGCCCCCGCGTCATCGACTTCGGCGTAGCCAGAACGCTCGACGCGACCCTCACCGCGACCAGCTCGGTCATCGGCACACCCTCGTACATGGCGCCGGAGCAACTTGTCGGGAAGCCGGTCACGCCGGCCGCCGACGTCTTCGCCTGGGGCGCCACCCTCGCCTACGCGGCCAACGGCCCCGGCCCACTCCGAACCCTGCTCGCCCAGTGCCTGCACAAGGACCCGACGCGCCGTCCCGCCAGCAGGGCGATCCTGCTCCACCTCCTAGAGGCGGCGTCGTTCACAGCGGAAGGAGGAATGACCCAGAGCACCGACGCCTTCGAAGCCACCGGACGGCTGCACTTCAATCCTGGGGCGGGCACCAACTACGACGTGACCGTACGCAACCCCTCGGGGGACATGAGCGAGTCGTACAACCAACGCGTCATCCTGGTCGGCAACAACGGCTACTTCCGCAACCAGGCCAAGACGCCTTATCCCGCGGGCCCGAACGCAGGCCGCACCGACCCGCACATCTGGATGGCCATGCAAGCCCGCTGGGTGACCTCGCCGTACAACATCCTGGCGCTGCTGAGAAACACGACCTCGCTGCGGACAACCCCGTCTCCACGTTCTACAAGAACCTCGGCGGAGGGGCCAGCACGATCACCTACACCCTCGTGGTCACCCGCGACCACCTCCCCCTCCGCCTGGACATCGACATCTGGACGCGGATCACCCCCGAGGAGACCTTCCACTCCCTCTACTCGGCCACGTACCGCGACTGGGGCAGCAGCGGCGCCATCACCAGCGCCTTCTGAGTAAGTTCGACGTGTGCGACTCATCCACACCGGCCAGGTCATCCTCGACCTCGTCATGCGCGTCCCGGCCCTCCCCACCTCCGGGCACGACGTACTGGCCACCACCACCGACCTCCTCCCGGGAGGCGGCCTCAACGTGATGGCGGCAGCCGCCCGTTCAGGCGCGGACGTCCTCTATGCAGGCACCCACGGCACAGGCCCCTTCGGCGACCGCGTCCGAGCAGCCCTCCACGCAGAAGGCATCGCCATAGCGCATCCCCCTGGCGACGAGTCAGCCACAGGCACGTGCGTGGCCCTCATCGAAGAGAACGGCGAACGCACCTTCATCACCGGCACCGGCGCAGAGGGCCGACTCTCCCTGGACGACCTCAACACCATCCAGGTCACCGAAGCCGACCTCATCTACGTCACGGGCTACACCCTCCTGAACCCCGCCAACGAAACAACCCTGCAAACCTGGCTGGCCACTCTCCCAGGGAAGGTCCTCCTGGACCCAGGCCCGCTGGCCGCCGACCTCCCCTTGGACGACTTCCTCAAGCACGTGGACATCCTCAGCTGCAACATCTCCGAAGCCCAAGCCCTCACCAACCAACCCACCCTCGGCACCGCAGCAACCGCCCTCCTCGAACGCCTTCCAGCCCACGCCACCGTCATCGTCCGAACCGGCCCCTCAGGCTGCACCATCGCCCACGAAGACCAAATCACCCACATCACCGGGCACCCCGTCACCCCGATCGACACCAACGGCGCCGGAGACACCCACTGCGGAGTCCTGGCCGCCGAACTCCTCCGCGGCATCGACCTCGAAACAGCCGCCCGCCGAGCCAACGCCGCGGCCGCCCTCTCCGTCCTCCACCGGGGCCCCACCACGGCCCCCACCCGCCAGGAGATCACCGCCTTCCTGGCCTCCACCTCCTAACCTGGCGGCATGCAGGAGATCGGCGAACTGGCCGCGCGACTCCGGGAGTTCGCGGCCGAACGTGACTGGGAACAGTTCCACACCCCCAAGAACCTCGCGATGGCCCTGGCCGGCGAGGTCGGCGAACTCGTAGCCGAGTTCCAGTGGCTCACCCCCGACGAGTCCCGCCAGGTCACCGGTGACCCCGAGGCCGACGCCCGCATCCGCGCGGAGTTGGGCGACGTCTTCATCTACCTCACCCGGCTCGCCGATCTCCTCGGCGTCGACCTCCTGGAGGCCGCCGCCGACACGCTCGAACACAGCGCCCTCCGCTACACCCCCGAGTCCTACCGAGGCTCGGCCCGCAAAGCCCCACCCCTGAAGCGTCCCGAGAATCGGTAACCGCCTTCACGACCTTTCATGGGAAATAGCGGGCATCTCGCCCCATTGACCAGCAAAGATGCCTCGCCTTTTCCACTCCCGGTCACCAAGGGATCACTGCGCCCTCCATCGCATTTTCGGTCACCCGCAATACGCGCAAGCAGGTCTCCGTAAACGGGTCCTCCAGCCACTCCCGCGGCATGTCCGCACGCCGTCAACTGGGCCTTGAGAAAGCGACACCACAGCGCCCCGCTTTCATCCCTGCCCTTTACCATGACGACTCTTGTCGACCGCCAACGCCGATGGGAAAATTAGCAACATCGCCGATGACGGAAGCGAGTGGCCTCATGCCGAGACCATGGGAAGCCGATCACGACGCACAGTTCCATCGCAGGCTGGGCAGGACGGCCGCGGAACTCGGGGACAGCCGCACCACCCAGGACTGTCCCGAGATCTGGCAGCTCGACAACGGCGATATCGCCGTGATCGGCCGGGACGCCACCACCGCCTACGCGGACCGCCTTCCACCCGGCGTGCGCATCGGCTCCGACGAACGACTCGTGATCATCTCCGGCCGCATGCTTTCCGCCGCGAAACCGGACATCCCCGATGCTTGAGCGGATCCGGCAGGTCCCCGGCGAGGTCCTCGACCACGCCGCGTACCACAAGGACTACGCCCGCCAGGTCGAGGACCTCCAAGGCGTGATCTGGAAGCTCGAACGCGCCCAGACCTTCCGCGAACCCGGCGACACCAGCTGGGAGGCGTTCATGTCCGGCGACTGGGACCGGGCCCTGCGCCTGCTGGAGGCCGACCGCGACGCGGTGCGAGCGGAGGCGCGGGACAACGCCAAGCAAGGGCTACGCATCCAGCGCGTCCGGGTCGTCGAGCAACCCGTGACCCCCTATCTCCAATGGGAGCTGAACGCGCTGCGGATGCTCGCCGAGGAAGGATTCGGCCTCCGCGTCCTCCAAGCGTCGTGCGTGAGAACGCTGGAATCACGCAGCCGACTTCCCGAGATCGTGGTTCTGGGCCGCCGCGTCCTGTACGAGGTCCGCTACCGCGACGACTGGACGCCCTGCGGCGCGCGCCGCATCGAGGCACCGGACGTGATCCAGGCCGCGGCGACGGAGATAGCCCGGCTGTACGAGTCGGGCGAGTCGCTGCTCACATTCTTCGAACGTGAGATCGCTCCGCTCCCGAGCCCGGCGGCCTGATCTATCGTTCTTAGATGCCCTTCAATCCCCGAAACCGCGGCGCCTTCAGAACGCTCACGCTGATACTCGCCATACTTGTGGCGATAGGTCTGATTGGCTCCTCGCCGTGGGCTTTGCGTGGTTTCGGGGGTTCCACATCCCGATGGGAGCGTCTGAGCTTCATCGGGCAGACTTCTGGCGCCGCGTCCGCTCTCCTGGCCGCTCTCGCGCTCCTCGGCATCGCGGCCACACTCATCCTCCAGGCACGTGAAACGCGGATCGCCCGCGAAGAGGCGCGCCGTTCCGCGATCGCTGACCTGCTCAAAATGGCCATGGACGATCCCGACCTGGACGAGGCATGGGGCCCGGTTCCCGAAGACGAGGACCGCAAGGCCCGCCGCCAGCTCATGTACATCAACATGATCCTGTCCGAGTGGCAGATGTCGTTCGAGACCAAGGCCCTGGGCGAGGCCCGACTGCGAGCGATCTCCCGGGAGATGTTCAGCGGCCGACCCGGCCGCGCCTTCTGGGAGGCCGCCCGCGAGGTCCGCATCCGCACCTCCGACACGAAACGCGCCCTCCGCTTCCACCAGATCCTCGACGAGGAATACACCCAAGCCCCCGCCCCTTCCCCAGAACCCGCCCCGAACCCGAATCACAACCCGAACCCCACCGCCGCTGGCAGAGACCCCTCCTCGCCGCCGGAACCGCCGCCGCCGTCCTGGCCGCCATCCCCCTGGCCCGCCGCGCCCTCCGCCGTTAAACGCCGAGGGACGACTTACCCCGGCTGCTCCCGGAGGGCAACGATGGACGGCCCTTAACGACCAGATCACGCCATGCTGAAAGCAGCACACATGTCCCTAACTCCTGTCAACATCGGGGTGAGTCGGCACTGTGCCAGGGCGGCGCACAAGGACGGGGGATGGCGTGAAGGCCGGAGAGACGACACTTCGCGAGCTGATCCAGGGCGAGAAGCAGTTCGTGATCCCGCTCTATCAGCGCACGTACGCCTGGGGGCCTTCTCAGCTCGGCACGCTGTGGTCGGACATCCTCGATCAGTCTGATGCGCTCGCCCGGGGCCAGGCGACCACGCACTTCCTCGGTTCGGTCGTGCTGGCTCCGAGTCCGCACCTGGACGCCCTGACCTCGCAGTGGATCGTCGTGGACGGGCAGCAGCGCCTGACCACGCTCCTGCTGGCGCTCTGCGCACTGCGCGACCATCTCGCCGCCGAGGATCCCTCGTGCGTCGAACGCATCAACGAGCAGCATTTGATCAACAAGTTCAGGCAGGGGGATCTGCGCTACCGGCTGCTGCCCACCCAGGCGGATCGGGCCGCGCTGATGGCGTGCATCGACGGCCAGCTCGACGAAAGGGTCAGCGGCAACATCGGGGCCGCTTACGAGTTCTTCCGCGCCGCGCTCGTCGATGCCGACGATCCGGCCGACCCGCACGACATCGAACGCATCGAGAAAGTGATCCTGAGCCGGCTCAGTCTCGTGCACATCGTGGTCGAGAAGGACGACAACGCCTTCCGCATCTTCGAGTCGCTCAACAACACCGGAACGCGTCTCAGTCCTGTCGATCTCATCCGCAACTACGTCTTCATGTGCCTTCCCACCCGCGGTGAACACGTCTACCGGTTGTACTGGTTGCCGCTGCAGGAGCGTCTCCGCAAGGAGCACGGCACGCAGGCGCTCGAGCTGCTGATGTACCTCGTCCTGGTCCTCAAGCGCGGCGAGGACGCCAAGTACTCCGACGTCTACCGCGGCCACCAGGAGCTGCTGGACGAGACCGCCGGACACGAGGCAAAGGTCGAACGGTATGCGGCTGAACTCGCCCGCCGTGCCGAGCATCTGAAACTGATCCTGTCTCCGGAGCAGGAGGAGGACGTCCGGATCAGGGCCAGGTTGACGTTCCTCAACGAATGGCAGGCTCAGACCACCTATCCGCCGATCATGCGGATGCTGGAGTTGCGCGAGGAGGGGCACGCCCACGACGACGAGGTCGCCGATGCGCTCGCCTATATCGAGAGCTTCCTGGTACGGCGGTTGATCGGCGGTGTTCCCACCCGCAACCTCAACCGGATCTTCCAGCGCCTGACCGTCCAGTTGTCGGCCGACGAGCCGCTCGCCGAGACGGTCCGGTCGGCGCTGTCGCCGGCACGCCTGTACTGGTTGAGCGACGATGAGCTGCGGACGGCGATCCGTACGCGCCAGTTCTACTGGCAGGGACGGGCAGGGCAGAAGAAGCTCGTGCTCCGGCGTCTCGAGGAGACCTTCGAGGGCGGCGAGCCGGTCCTGCTGGAGGACAAGAAGATCACCATCGAGCACGTGCTCCCCCAGCACCTCACCGACGAGTGGCGCGCGGAGCTCTCGGAGAACGGCGACGAGGCGGCCATGGTGCACCGCGAACTGGTGCACACGCTCGGCAATCTCACCCTGACCGCGTACAACTCCGAACTCGGGGACATGCCCTACAAGCGGAAGCGGGAGCGCCTGCGGCAAACAGGGATCGCGATGACCCAGGCGATCGTTGGCCGGCCACGGTGGAACAAGGCCGAGATCCTCGGCCGGGCCGATGACCTCGCCTCACGGGCGATCAATATCTGGCCCAGCCCCGCCGAACGGGAGGACGGTGACGCGCCCGGCCGCGACTGGACGCTGTTGCACAAGGCGCTCGCCAACCTGCCCACGGGTTCGTGGACGACGTACGCCGAGCTCGCGGAGCTGATCGGTTCCGCACCGTTGCCCGTCGGGGTGCATCTGGCCGGTAGGCGGGTGTTGAACGCGCATCGTGTCATCACCACGGAGGGACGGCCGTCGAAGAACTTCCGCTGGGTGGACGAGAACGACGACCGTGACATCAACGAGGTCCTGCGCCAGGAGGGAATCCACTTCGACGAGTCGGGACGCGCCGATCCCAACCAGCGCGTCACGGCGACGGAACTGGCCCAATTGCTCGGGCTCCCCGGTGCGGAGGACATGCGGACCGCCGATGCCGAGGACGTCGATCCGTCCGAGCTCGCCGAGCATGAGCTCAGGTTCCATCGTCAGATCGGTGAACGTCAGGGTCCCGACGTGGCCCGGGCGGTCTCCGGGCTGCTCGACCATTGGCGGCGGCTGGGTGAAGGCCCGAGTTTCGGCAGGGCCGCCACAGCCCGTTGCAGACTCCTGATGCGGCATGGCGGTCAGGACTATTGGATGCTGGCCATCTATCCGGCCTACGTCGAGATCCCCTTCGAGCCCCTCGCACGACGGGTGCCGTTCGATGACGGCGAGGCACGCGACGAGCTTCGCCGGCGCCTGAACACGGCGCCGGGGGTCGAACTCCCGGCTG
Organism: Actinomadura rugatobispora; assembly: GCF_042656285.1. Taxonomy (GTDB): domain Bacteria; phylum Actinomycetota; class Actinomycetes; order Streptosporangiales; family Streptosporangiaceae; genus Spirillospora; species Spirillospora rugatobispora. The sequence goes on from NZ_JBHSON010000027.1 coordinate 21,225, forward strand.
CGAAGCTCTCCCTCTATCCCAACTTCCCGATCTCCCTGCTCACCGACGACTCCGTCTGGGACGTGGTGGTCGCGACCCTGGACTGGTTCGTCGACCAGGTCCGAGAATCGGACTGACCTCCCTCCCGGGGTCTATCTCGCTCATACGCCGTCCCCAGAAGGGATCCGCACGTGGCGCAGCTGGCCATCGCCAAGGAGTTCCTCACCGAGTACGCCAAGCTGGAGAAGCCGGTCCAGAAGGCGGTTCAGCAGGCGATCGGCCGGTTCCAGAGCCACACGCACGCGGGTCTTCACCTGGAGCGGGTGCGCAACGCGCGTGACCCGCGCATCAGGACGATCCGGATCGACAAGTTCTGGCGTGGGGTCGTGCTCGCGCCCGAATCGGGTGATTCGTACTGCCTGCTGCGTGTCCTACCGCATGACGAGGCGTACGCCTACTGCGCCAGCCGGAGGTTCACGGTCAACCAGCGGCTCGGTGTGCTGGAAAGCCGCGACGAGCTGCAGTTGGAGACGGTGACTCCGGCTCTGGAGAAGGCCGCGGCCAGTAGCGGAGTGGGCGAGCGTCTCTTCGACCAGATCAAGGACGCGGATCTTAAGCGGCTCGGTGTGGATGAGGATGTCCTTCCCGTGATCCGCCTTCTCACCCGTGAGGAGCATCTGGAGGCTTTGCAGCGGCTGCTTCCCGCGGTCCAGTACGACGCGCTGGTGGCGCTGGCATCGGGCATGACCGTCGAGGAGGCGTGGGCGGAGGTCAGCAAGAACCTGGTGGAGGCGACCGCGCCGCAGCGGGTGGACCCGGACGACCTCACGACGGCGATGGCGCGCACGCCCGAGCAGGTGGTGTTCGTCGAAGGGCCGGACGAGCTCACGCGCATCCTGGCGCACCCGTTCGACGTGTGGCGGGTCTTCCTGCACCCGCAGCAGCGCAAGATCGCCTACCGGGAGACCTACCGCGGCCCCGTCATGATCACGGGCGGTGCCGGGACCGGGAAGACGGTGACGGCCGTGCATCGAGCGGCGTTCCTGGCCGATCGCCTGCCCGGTGAGGACGGCGGGGAGGATGACACCCCGATCCTGCTGACGACCTACACCCGCCATCTCGCCGACGCGCTGCGCGACCAGGTGGCGCTGCTCGTGGACGATCTCGCGACGAGCGGACGGATCAAGATCGCGACCACCGACAGCATCTGTTTCGGCGTCATCAAGGAGGCCCAGGGCGGGCGATCCCCCAAGCCGCTGCTGGACGGTGAGATGCGTGAGCGCTGGGAGAACGAGGCCAAGGCGCTCGCTTTCGACCACACCGGGGCGTTCCTGCTCAGCGAATGGGAGCAGGTGATCCTAGCGCAGCGCATCACCACCGAGCAGGAGTACGTGAAGTGCGATCGCCGAGGCCGGGGCAGGCCGCTCGCGACGGCGAGGAAGCCCGAGGTATGGCGGGCGATCCAGACGCTGACGGACCGGATGCGTCAGGACGGCGTGTGGTCGTTCCTCCAGATGGCCGACGAGGCCGCACGGATATTGGACTCGACCGGGCAGCGCCTGTTCCGGCACATCATCGTCGACGAGGGCCAGGACCTGCACCCCGCTCAGTGGCGGTTGCTTCGGGCCGCGGTCGCCGAAGGGCCGGATGATCTGTTCATCGCGGGCGACCCGCATCAGCGGATCTACGAGAACCGGGTCTCCCTGAAGCAGCTCGGCATCGAGGTGCGGGGCCGCAGCCGCCGGCTGACGGTGAGCTACCGGACGACCCACGAGATCCTGTCCTGGGCGGTCCAGATCCTTCACGACGACCTGCCCGTGACCGGTATGGACGACATCGACGACGCGCTCGCCGGCTACGGGTCGCCGATGCACGGCCGCCGTCCCGTCGTCCGGCGGTTCCCGGACCGCGAAGCGGAACTGGACGCCCTGGTGGAGCAGGTCCGCGACTGGGCGGCGAGCGGTGTCGAGCGACGGGCGATCGGGGTCGCCTCACGCAGGCGCGATCTGGCCGAGCAGGTCAAGCGCAAGCTCAAGGCGGCGGGCCTTCCCGCCTACGCGCCCAGCGCCAAGAGCGATGGGGTGAAGGTCGGCACCATGCACGCCATGAAGGGGCTGGAGTTCCAGTGCGTAGCCGCCGTCGGCGCCGACGAGGGCCTGATCCCCTTGGACTCCGTCGTCCCTCCAGAGATGGACGATCTGACCGCGCACCAGCACGCCCTCCAGCGCGAACGATGCCTGCTGTTCGTCGCCTGCACTCGGGCCCGCGACGCCCTCTACGTATCTCATACGGGACGTCCCAGCCCCTTCCTCCCCATTCCGCGCTGAGCCGTCGACAAGAGGAGCCCTTCATGCGTCCCCTCCGGGTGTCGGTGCGCAATGTCCGTGGCGCTCGCGCGACCGAGCTGCATCTGCGGCCGTTCAGCGCCCTGATCGGCCCGAACAACGCGGGCAAGTCGACGCTGCTCGATGCCGTGCGCCTCTTCTACGGGTCTCTCACTTGGGATCCGGCGCGGGACAGGCCCTGGGATCTGACGTCCGAGGAGGCTCACGATCCGTCCTGGGTCGAGATCAGCTATGTGCTGAACGAGCTCGATCTCAAGGAGCTGGATCTGGAGCCCGGTGAGCTGGCCGACGACGAGATCCGCCCGCTGGACGGTGACGTGCTGACCGTGCGCCGCTATCTGACCGGTGACGGCGACCGGCGGCAGGGCGACTACTACTTCATTCCGGCCAACGAAGATGAGGCGGTGGTGGCGACGGGGTGGCGCGAGCCGCCGTCCCGGCTCGGGCATTGCGTCTACGTGCCCGCGGTGACCAGCGTCGAGGACCAGACGGCGATGAGCGCTCCCTCCCCGCTCCGCGACGTGATGCTGCTCGCGTTCACCGACCCTCGCGTCGACGGTTTCCTGGGCACGATCAACCACGGTCTCCAGGGTCTGCGGCAGGCCATGGAATCGGGCCCGGTGCGCCGCCTGGAGGAGCGCCTCGGTGACGCACTCCGCCCCTGGGGCCTGTCGGCGCGGGTGCGGGTGGGCGAGCTGACCGACGAGTTCATCCTCGGCAACCTGATCGATCTTTCCCTGTCGAAAGGGGGCAGCCTGCATTCGATGGAGGCCGAGGGTTCGGGCGTCCAGCGCGCGCTGATCGCGGGGCTCATCCAGGCCGCCGCCCAGCTCCGTGCGGACGGGGAGCCGGAGGAGTTTCGGTGGATCCTGTTCGAGGAGCCGGAGGCGTTCCTGCATCCCGCGCAGATCGTCCGGCTGGCGCACGACTTGCGGCGCATCGCCGGGACCGGCAACACGGCGGTCACCATCACCACGCACGATCCGAAGATGCTCTCGGCGTCGCGCACTCCGCCCGAGGCGCTCGCCCGTGTGCACAGGCCGGGTGCCGCCGTCCGCGTCACCTCGCCTTCCCCTCTCCAGGTCACTGCGACGCTTGAAGATGTTCGCACGCGTTCGCTCTACACGCGCGCGGCCCACGCGTGCTTCAGAGATCCTGCGCAGGCGCCGCCGGGGGACGAGGAGAACCGCGTCCTGTACGACCTGGACCCGCGCCGCGCGGCGGCCTTCTTCGCCGACCGCGTGATCGTGGTCGAGGGTTTCAGCGACGTGGCGGTCTTCGAGTGGCTGGACGCCCGCGGGCTTCTGGAATCTCTCGGACCCAACCTCGGTGTCCTGGACGCCGGCGGCAAGTACGAGCTGCACCGCGCCGTCTCGACGCTGTCGATGTTCCAGATCCCGCACGTGGTGCTCTGGGACGAGGACGCGCCGATGAAGGACCCGGGGACGTCGGCCGAGCGCAGGGCTATCTGCCGTGACCGGGCGTCCCTGGAGGCACTGCGAGCCGCGGCAACCGTTCCCGGGGCGACACTCGGGGCGGTCAGGCTGCACGGCACGATCGAGCGCTGGCTCGGTCTCCCGGAGGAGCAGGTCCCCGCATGGAAAGCGCTGAACCTCGGTACCGCGCTCGACGAGACCTATGGCGATTCCGCTTCCGTCGTGCGGCCCCGGGTGGAAGTGCTCCTGGAGGTGATCCACACGTTGTTCGACGGCGGGGACGTCACCCGGTTGGCGGCCCGTCCCGCGTTCGCGGGTTGCCTGATCAGTCAGGACCCTGCGCACCCGGCCACGACCGTCGACTTCCAGGCGGAGATCGCCGCACTTCCGCTGCCCGCCTGCCGTTGCGCGGCGGCTACGCAGTGACGTCCGAGGATCTCTTCGACGGCGCGGTCAGGCCCGCTCTGGCCCGGTAGCCGCCGAGATTGTCCGCGAGCGCTCCGGCCAGTGGACCCAACGCGTCGCCGATCAGCTCCGCGTCGCCCTGCGGCAGGTGAAGCAGTGGACGCCGCAGCCGGACGCTCCACGATTTCGTGTCCGGGAAGGCCTCCAGACGCTCGACCAGCGGGCGCAGTTCCACTCCGCTGCCCCAAGGGGCAAGAGCCTCGACCTCCAGGTCGCATCCGCGCGGGAACTCGCGTTCACCGAACTTCACCGGCTGCTCCAGCGCGGCCACCTCCGACCGCACCACGGCCCGGCCGATCACCCGCCCTCTGTCTCTGGTCGGGTTGCCGAACGCGCCGCGCGTGGCGTAGATCAGCAGTTCGTCGCCCACGGTGAGGCGTTCGATCTCGGCCCGCGCCGTCCGGGGGAAGGCCATGCGCTGTTCCCCCAGGACCCAGGCGATGGCCTCGCGGTCTCCCAGGATCAGAAGGTAGGACTCGGTCACGGACTCACAGTAGTGCCGGTGGCCTGGCGACCGGCGATCTCCTGAGCCAGATCCCGGACCTGGGCGAGAAGCCGTTCGGACGGAAGCGACAGATCCAGGGCGGTCTCCACGATCCGCACGCCTCCAGTGCCCGCGATGTCGTGGACGTACGGGCTCGGGAAGCCCGCCGCATAGACCAGATGCCCGGTTCGCAGGCCCATCACGGTGCAGTAGGCGAGCATCTGGTAGAGGTCGGCCGGATGTCCCCCTGGGCTGTCCTCGTGCTTGTATTTGGCGTCCACGACCGCGCCCGGGTTGCCGTCCGGGGACACATAGACCAGGTCGGGTCTGAGGCCCACCTGACGCGCACGGTCGAGATGGTGCCTGCCGTCCTGGAACCGGACCCCGCCTCCGTACGCGCGCAGTTCCTCGGCCAGCGCCACGGTCAGGAAATCCTCGAATACCCGCCACATCTCCAGCATCAGCCCGTCGACGCGCACGGCGGTGCCGTCGTCCAGTTCGTAGGAGGCGCCGCGCAGCACAAGGTCGGCCAGTCCCAAGGCCGTGTGGTAGCGGGCGTTCAAGCGGTTAGGCGTCCAGTGCGGTGATGGCAGGCCCGGCACGAGACGGGTCACGCCGTCCAGCCGCACGAGCAGGTGCCGCAGCAGCCGACGGATGTCGGCGGAGACGCCGGGCATCCGCAGCAAGCGGTGGGCGGCGCCGAGCAGCAGCCGGTTCTCGGCGATGTCCACCGTGTAGTCGTCGTAGCGCACTTCGATCGGCACGGGGAATCCGTACCGCCGCCGCATCTGGTCGGGCACGCGGATCCGGCCGCGCACGACGTGCGACGCCTCCTCCGTTTCGCGGTAGCCGAGCAGGACGCCCTGGCGGAGGGCGCGGTCGGCCGCGCGCGCGAAGGCGTACGCGAGCGCCGGGAGGAGTTCGTCGTGCTCCCCGGCGTCCACCTCCTCCTGCCGCCACCCCTGGGGTTTGCGGGCGTAGCCGAGGAGGAAGAAGAGCCGATCTATGGCGATCTTCGGCTCGACGCGAAGCTGGATGCGCTGCCTGGCGGGCCCGACGGCCGCGGCGCCGACCCGCCGGTTGTCCCGCAGCCGCCAGAGGCCGGGCCGAGGACCGGGCGCGACGAGCACGAGTTCGGAGGCGGAGAGGGCGGTGGCCTGCGCCGCGGTGAGCTCCGCGCCCTGCCACCCGCCGCTCTCACGCAGCCGGACGGTGATCATGACAGGGCGCTGCGCAGCGCGTCGAGGCCGTACTGCCCCTGGACGTCGGTTCCGTCGCCGTAGTGGTGCTCCTCCAGGAGCGGGATGATCTGCTTCTGCCAGATCCGCTCCAGTCCCTGCTCGGTGGCGACGCTGTCCCGCATCAGGTAGGACGGGCCGATCCTGAAGTCGCGGTCCTGGATGCGCCTGTTGAGCTCGGTCAGCAGGCGCGCGGGCTCGTCGGAGTACCCCTTCTCCTTCAGCCATTCGGGGAGCACGTCCCGGGTCGGGGGGACGTCGGGGTGCAGTTCGGTGAACCAGAAGCGCCGCCGCATGGCCGCGTCGACGAGGGCGATGGACCGGTCGGCGGTGTTCATCGTGCCGATGAGGAGGACGTTGCCGGGGAGCGTGAACCCCTGCCCCTCGTCGGATCCGTAGAGGAGGTGGACCGACTCGCGCCGGTACTCCAGGAGGAAGTAGAGCTCTCCGAAGATCTTGGCCAGGTTGCCTCGGTTGATCTCGTCGATGATCAGGACGTAGGGGTCGCCGGGGTGCTCCCGTGCCGCGCTCACGAGCCGGCGGAAGGGGCCGTGGACCACGTCGAACACGACCGAACCGTCCTTGCCCTTCTGCGGCCGGTATCCCTCGAAGAAGTCCTCGTAGGAGTAGGCGGGGTGGAACTGCACGAGCTGGACGTTCTCCGGCTTGCCGCCCACCAGGTGCCGGGCGAGTTCGCGGGCGAGGAAGGTCTTCCCCGTCCCCGGCGGCCCGTAGAAGATCATCTGAGGCCGCTCGCGGAGCAACTCGACGCACTCCTGAAGCCAGCCGTGCCCGACGAGGAGTTTCCGGGCCAGCTGCTCGGGGGCGTCGGGGAGCTTCATCTCCGGCTGAACGGTGGTCCCGGGCCCGATCAGGTTCTCCAGCGCCGCGAGGAACCTGCTCAGCTCGATGACATCGGCATCGGGGTTGGCGACCTGAGCGGCCAGTTCGTCGGGGAGGTCCTCGGCGAAGTCGAACGGGTTCCCGGGATCGTGCCACTGCACGGGACGCTGGAGGTTGGCCCGGCCGTCGACGCTGCTGCGGAACGAGGCCGGTCCTTGGACGATACCGATGTAGACCTGGCTGCCGTCGTTGGTCAGGATCAGGTCGCCCTCGGCCATCCGGGTGAGGAACATGTGGTACTCGACGGCCAGCCTCGCCCGGTCCTGATTAGAGCGCCCGGAGTAGTCCTCGTTCACCGCCGCCTTGACGACTTCGAGCGGGGCGCCGGTGGTGATGTCCCTGAGCCGCGAGGCCGCCAGGGAGCACACGTTGTCCCGCAGCCACAACGTCCTGATCAGGTTCTCTCCGTGGAGCTCGGCGCCCCGGACGTCCGAGCCCCGTACCAGCCAGGCCCGCCGGGCGACCTCTTCCCCCTCGTCGACCGGCACCACGTCCTGGATGGGCACCTTGCGGAGCGGATCGGCCCGGCCCTGGGCTACGTCGACTCCGTCAGCGGCCAGGAGGCCCAGCCACTTCTCCCGGTCGGTCTCGTCGAGATGCGCGTCGGCGGGCAGATGCCCGCCTTCGTCGAGGAGCCGCCACCATCCCTCGGGCCGAGCGCCCTGGAACCAGTGCACGAGCCTCGTGACGTCGAGTCCTGTTTCGTCGGCGACTTCGCCCGCCGAGATCCAGTGGCTCTCCTCCACCGCCTCGACGAGTTCCTGAGCCCGCTGGAAGGCGTCGCGGTTGCGCTCCCAGTCGTAGTAGCGATCATTCGCCTGCCGGAAGAACCGGTCGGGTTCGGTGTACTGGCGCAGCGCCCACCTGCCCACCGGGGTCAGATACCACCGGCCGCCGGTCTTGTTCACCCACCCCGCCTTGACCAGGCTGACGCTGTTCCAGCGGAAATTGGTCGCCGGATTCGCCTTCGCGCCTGTGGCGACGTACTCCTCCTCGATCGCCGGATGCCGCTCGACGATCATCTGCCAGAGGATCTGTGCCCGGAGGCCCTCCGGATGGTCGGCCAGGATCGTCGCTCCGCTGCGCATCATCAGCGCCTCGAGCGCCAATTTCGTGCTCATACCCGCATCCCCGTGTGACCGTGCGCCGTTGTGTTGATCACGCCTGCGTCGACTATATGCCTTCATATAGCTACCCGCTGGGACAATATGGGCCGCACCTTTACCCGACATTGTGGCCAATTTCGGTCGGATCCGGCGCGGGCAGATCGCGCATGGCGGCACACGGACTCGGGAAACCGTGAACGCCCTTGACGAAGTCGAACGATCTTCGGGCGCCGCACGGCGCGCTCTCCTGCGTCACCGACCTGCCATGACCGACCGCCGGGGCGGCATCATGACACCGGCTCCACTCATCCGACCCACGCCCACCGCCGGGACCACGGCGCGCGTCTCGGACGCCTGCACGGTGCCACCCAGCAGAGCACGACCGGCTCCGCCGCAACCGACCGGGCAGCCGCCCCTCGTCAAGGCCGGGCCGTCGCGCGTTCGGCGGTGGCCCCGGTCAGGCGGCCGGCTGACTGCTCGACGTCCGAACTACGCCACGGCACAGGAGATCAGGTGCAGGCCGACCGGATCACGGCCGCCACACGAGTCCATGTGCATGCCTGTGAACAGCGCGCTTCTGGAGCTGCGACGGAATCGCGGAATGGACTGCGGCGTCTACGGCCCCCTCCGATCAATGACTGATCCGCCGCCCGCACCTGATCACTAGCCTCAAGGGAATCGCACACCGTGGGGAGCGCCGTGTACACCGATGATGATCTCGAGCAAGTCTTACGCGACCTCGCCAGCGACGTTCCCCGGGAACGGGTGCTGACGCTCCAGGTGCTCGTTTACGAGCCGACGGGCACCGAGCGCCTGTTGCCACGGCTCCGTGAACTGCTGGACGACCGGACCCCGGCCCTCCTCGGGCTCCCCTACCTCTACGGTGAGGTTCGCTGGATCGCGGCTCACACACTCGCCAAGGAGTACCGGGCCTGCGGCATCGGCGAGCGCGTGGTGGTAGCGGATATCCCGTACCCGCTCGGAGTCAACGCGCTGGGCGCCCTGGCCGAGGCACATCACATCGTCACGCGGGGCGGGCACGAAGGATGCCTGGCCGCGTTCGCCGAACTCCGCGCACGCGGCCTACTGGAGGTGACAACGCTCTCGCTGTAGGCGAGGGCGGTCGAGCAAAGCGGCGCCCCGCCTCCACACCGAGGCTCTTCGAGCATCGCCGGAGACGGCGGGGCATCACACGAACCGTGGATACATGCGGCGGCCCGGGGATCCCATGCCCGGCCCCATTCGCCAAGCCACCATCAGCGGGCCGCCGCCGGCGTCGCTACAGCTCGCCCCGCAGGTAGGCACGGTAGTAGTCGACCAGCTGCGCACTGGGCATGTCGGGCCAGCGGGTCAGAGCGCCGGTGCGGCGGTCGACGACAAGCAGATAGGCATCGCCGGTGAAGGGGACCGGGCGGGCGATGAAGCAGTCTTCGCGTTCCTCGACAGCCACCGCCGGGGCGGCCGGGCCGAAGCACGACTCGGCCCGGCGCCACGCCTCGGCCCGGTCGATGGTCACCGGACGGATCGTGTAGGCCGTGAACACCTCTGAGATGTGGCGCAACGTGTGGCAGCGGCGCGTGCCGCAGCCCCGACACACCTCCTGGTCATGGGCGTCCTTGCCGGGGCGGTGAACCGCCAGGACCGCCGACAGTGCCGCGCCGCAGGCCAGGACCAGGCGACGCGCCTCCCGGACGAACTCTCGGCTGTAGGGGTCGATGTCCAGCTCGGAGGCGGCCTGGTCGAGAGCGGCGGGGTCGGCGCGCATCGCCGCGGTCATCAGCGAGTGCACGCGCTGGCGAGCCTGGTTGTGGAGGTCGGAGATCGCGCCGGTCACTCCGTCCACTCCCCCGCGAACGTCACGGTGACCTTCCGTCCGCGCTCGTTGCCGTGCCACCCCCAGCTCGCGGCGATGAAGGCGATGGTGAGCAGGCCGCGCCCGCTCTCGTCGAGCTGGTCGGAGTCAGGGATGGCCGGTTCGCCGGGCCCTCCCTGGTCGGCGACCGCGACGACCAGGCCGCCGCAGCCACGAAGGATCTCAACGGTGAACGCGCCGCCCTCCTGGCCGGACTTGCTGTGCCGGAGCGCGTTCCCGACCAGCTCGCCTGTGGCAAGGAGAACGTCGTCGAGATAGGGGCAACTGGCCAGCAGGCAGCGAACGAAGCCGCGCGCCGCGCGGGCCTGCTCGGCACGGCCGGGAAAGGTCCGCCGCCAGTAGAGCGGCACCGCGGCGTCGGCCGCGGGCAGAAGAGCCAAGGACATCGGACACCTCGGGTCAGGGTCGCCTTGCGGAGCACTCGGGGACGCGCTCCGCGACCACCACATCGTCACAAGATGTGGCCACCCGAACACGAAGAATCAGCATGCCAACCGCTCCGACCGCCCAATCAGCACACCCCCACCGCGCACAGCCGACCTTCGCATGTGCAGCCCTGCACACCAGACGTTTGCACACTCGAAGTCGGCACGTGCGAATCCCGCACGTGCGAATTTCCCAAGCACATCTCTGACGTGCAGGGATCTCGCTAGCGTGACCCGATCCGGCCAATCGATTGCCAGTTCGAGTTTGCTAGTGCAAACCTAGGTCGGTACGCAGAGTGACCGAATCATCACAGCTCCCTAGGTGAGGAGAAGGAGCATGCCGAGCCCCTACGTCCGCCGCCGCCGGCTCGCGGCCGAACTCCGCAAGCTTCGCGAGAACCGCGGCCTCACCACCGACGAGCTGGCCAAGCTCGTCTACCAGTCCCGCACCAAGATCACCCGCCTGGAGCTGGGTCAGATCCGTCCCGACCTAGCGGAGGTGATGAAGATCCTCGAAACCCTGGGAGTGGAGGGGCCTCGGTACGACCGGCTGGTCCGCCTCGCTCGCGAGGCGGCCGAGAAGGGCTGGTGGGACCGCTACGGCAATCCGATGGGTCCACGCCAACGCCTGGCGGCCGACCTGGAGTCAAGCGCGGCGAAGATCCGGTGTTACGACCAGACCAACATGCCCGCGATCTTCCAACTACCAGACTTCATCTCATCCATCGTCGAGTTGGACGCCGCACACGGAGAACTCGACTACCGGCCCGACCGCATGGCCGATGCACGGCTCCAGCGGCAGCGCCGCATCTTCCAGAAGGACGGACCTACCTACGAGACAATCCTCGACGAGTGCGTGATTCATCGCCTGGCTGTGCCGACGAAGGTGATGACAGCACAACTCCGGCATCTCGTCGCAGTGGTCTCAGCGGAATCGCGCGTTACCGTCCGGGTCCTGCCAGCAAACGTGACCATCCCCGGCGGCCTGCTCCCAAAATCATCGTTCTTCCTCTACACGTTCACAGACCATGCTGATCCGCCGCTTGTCGTGGTCGACACGGTAACCACTGACCTCGTTCACACCCAACGTCGTGAAGTGGCCCAGTACACCGTGCTGTACAACCGACTCCGCAAGGCCGCCCTCTCCCCGGCCGACAGCCTCACCTTTCTGACAGGGGTAGCCGACCGACAGGCCAAGCAGGCAGGATCAGAGCTATGAACACGCACTACACCAGCTGGCGGAAATCTGGCCACAGCGACCCCAACGGCCACTGCATCGAAGCAGGACACGCCGCCGATGGCACGATCGGCGTCCGCGACACCAAGCTGCACGGCCAGGGGCCCATCTTGCAATTTACACAGGCTGAGTGGGCGGCCTTCCTTCAGAGCATCCGCTCCACTCAACACTGACTCGTCCCCTCTCACGGTCCTGAGGCTAGTTCGCCTGCCTCAGGACCGCTGAGCCGACCGATCAACAGGCCCCAAAGATAAGCATGAACTACCTTGGCTGACACGAGTCGCACCACAGCAACCCAAGGGCAAATGCGTTAAGTGGCCTGCGCGGCCGATGATTCGTTCGGAGTACGCAACGTCCAGCCCCTGCCCTGTCATCGAACCCTCCTCCAGAGTGGAGGGCTCTTCTCCAGAGCATCCAGTCGGATTTCCACCGAGGAGACCTCGCTACCCCACAGCCCTGAGTAGAACTCCGCCTTCTCAGGGCCAAGGGTCTATGAGGCCGACCAAGTACGCGTATCCCGGTGGCGAGGTCCCTCCCCCGGAGGGGGATCCAGAATCGTCTTGTACGGCTCGCCCGTCTCAATCGCCCGCGCCATGGCGTCGTATACCTCCAGAATCAACGCCTTCGTACGGGCAAATCGCTCAGGATCGTTACGCTGGAACGCCCCAAAGCTGTCCATTATAAAACTGATATCATCTCTCGCGACACCGTAGAGATGAAAATAGGCAGCATCCAATTCCGCCCGCATATTAAACCGCCGCTGCCCATCCCACGAGAAGGGACTACCCAAGTCGCCAATTTCTTCGGCGAGAGGTTTTAGATCCCATGACGTATATCCCAATTCTTTGACGCGATTTACAACCCATTCACCCAATGGTATTTCCATGTCCCAGCACGCGGGACGGCCATAAGCTTCCGGAGAAACGACCGGCAACTGCTTGAGAGTGAAAAAGGAAACCGAAGTGCCAGCCAATTTTTGTCGACACACATAGTCAAATATATAGCTACTGAAATTTGCCTGCAAATAGCAGGGGTTAGTAGGCGAAAAGAAGAGTGGCAGCTTGTGCCCTACGGCCACTAGGGGCAGTGAGGTGCAGATCATTGTCCGCTCATCCGTGCTGCGGGCAATGTCGCGCCAACCAATCAGCCACCCTCTATCCCAACGGCCATGAAGACGCTTGGCGACATCACTTTGATCGATCCAATAGCGAGGCAACACAAGACGTCCTGGATCTTTCTTTTCAGTCGAATCTAGGCGCGGCAGCGTTCCCATATTGGCCTGAGCATCACTTTGACCTTCATAGGTACCCAATCTATGATCAAAGTGATGAATCATTTTTGCTTCATATAGTGGCAGCATGCGCTCATTATTGCGGGTAAAAATGTTTCCCCTAAGTTTCCATCCTTCCATCTCCAACATGTCCCTGGTTTTAAACAACCCTGAACTGCCCGCCATGTTGAAAAGGCCCTGCATAAAAGAGATATTCCACGGGTTGCTACGCGGTCGCTCCTGCCAAAGAACTGGCAGTCGACGATAGATGCCAAGCGTAATCTGAGCATCTCTTCGAGAGCGAAATAGCGGCGCCGTCCCAGTATTTGGATTGAGAATAAGAATATCCTCAGGAGGCATTGTAAAGCGACGGTTATCAATATCCGAGATGCGCCTAGATCCGAACGCGAACTCCGCCTGGCTGATCTGAGAGTTCCGGCCAGCGACACTCAACAAGCAAAACCGAAAGCTGTGATGGACATCCTTACTGAGAAGAAACTCCTCGTTTTCGAACTCCAAGAAGGCCGCAAGCTTGCTCTTCCTTACCAGGTCGCCGAAGAATGGGGCCGTGGTCGCATCCGTTGCGATGCCCGTCGGAAGGACAAGACCGCTACGTCCTCGTGGCCCGATAATAACTCGCGCGGTCTCGGCAAAGACCGCATATGTGTTCAGGCGCCCCTGCCCGGTCAAGGGGTATCGACCAGATCCACGGAGTAGTTGGCTCCAGCCCGCTGTCTGCCGTAGTTCATACTGGTAATCGAGGTACAGCGCCTGGTCACTCGGCTCGTCGCTCGTGCCCAACTCCTGGATGAGATTCTTTCGGGCGTTCGCGTTGGACGCGTTGGCAATGTCATCGCGACGGGCGGTAAAGAACTCTTGTTCCTTCAGTTCGACCTTTTCCCAGGGCGGGTTGCCGAGGACGCAGTCGAAGCCGCCTCTCCAGCCGGTGTCGGGGTTCTCGTCGCGTGCGTCGGGAGCGCCGACACGGAAGATGTCGGGGAACTCCAGGTGCCAGTGGAAGAACTGGTAGCGGCGGGTGAGGTCGTTGAGTTCGGCCTCCAGCTCGGGAGTAAGCACGGCCCTGGGGTAGAGCCTCCCTGTCCCCTCATCGCCGTCCATGATCTTGAGGGTGGCCGAGGTGATGGCGCGGGGAGAGTTCTCGTCCTTGTGGCAGACGAAGGCGGCGCACCAGGCGTCGGCGATGTGCTTGCGGCGGAGCAGGTCTGGGGAAGCCTGGAATTCGTGGAAGCGGCGGGCCTGCTCACGAATGTCCGAGACGGAGCCGATGCGCATCCGGTTGAGGGCGGTGGCCTCTTGCGTGAGAGGCTCGTTGGTCTCCGGGGCCTGCGGCAGATCGAAGAGGGAGTCTTCTACCTCTAGCTGGCCGCCGCGTTCGGCCGCGTTCTCCTTACGGAGCTGGGTGGCGATCTTCTTGTTGTCGTCGCCGATGGGCTTGTACGCCTCGTCCGGGATGCCCTTGAGCAGCAGCTTGGGCGTCGTGCCCAGGAGCGAGTTGCCGACCTTGATGTGGGAGTCCAGGAACGCGAGGGGGCGGCCTGGCTGCAAGGACTCCAGCCAGAGGGAGACCTTGGCCAGTTCGGCGGCCATCGGATTGAGGTCCACGCCGTAGACGCACTTGCCGACGACTTTGTGCATCGCCTCGCGGATGGCGGCCGGCGTCGGCTCCTCGTCGCCGTGCTGCATCGCGGCATATTTTTTGGCGATGCGGCGGGCGGCGGCGACGAGGAAATGGCCGGAGCCACAGGCCGGGTCGCAGACGGTGATGTTCAGGAGGTTCTCGGGGTCTCCTGATCTCGCGTACTCTTCGATGATCGGATCGAGGGTGGTCTTCAGCAGCTCGTCGATGAGCGCCGTGGGCGTGTAGTACGAGCCCGTGGTCTTGCGCTGGTTCCCTGGCAGCTTCTCCAGCCAGAAGCGGGGCTCGGCTCCATCAATTTGGGGCTCGCGTTCCAGGAGGGACTCGTAGACGCTGCCGAGTTCCTCGGCGTCGAGGTGCTGGTAGTCGATGCGATGCTCAACACCTTTGTTGTCCCGGAACGTCGACATCTTGCGGATCGCGGAGAGCAGGCGCTGGTTGGTCAGCTCGCAGACGCGCAGCAGGTCGGGTGCCAGGGCGGCATCGGCGAGCGGGTCGCCCGCGCGGAAGAACAGGCCGCCGAGTGCGGGAAGGGCCAGCTCGGGACGTCCGTCATCCGTGCCGAGGGCGTCCAGGACCAGCACCAGGGTGCGCCACAGGTCTGTGTGGCGGTCTCCCCGGCGGCGGGAGGCGATGCGGCGCAGCCGGTCGACGGAGAAATAGTCCGCGTAGCGGTCCCGGGCGGCCTTGAACGCTTCGCGCTGCTCGGGGGTCGCGTCCGGCGGATCGGGCAGGAGCAGCGCCCCCCGGTCCTCGGCGACGAACAGGAAGATCAGCTGGTAGGCGAGGCGGAGCAGCTCGTGCCGGAAGTCCTCGCGGGTCAGCCGTCCGGCCGCCAGGTCCTCGCGCAGGCCGGGGTTGACCTCCATGAACCCCGTACCAAGCTCATTCAGGGCGTACTCGACCTGCTGACGCAGCCGCTCACGAACCCGGATCCCGGTCTCGATGGTGTGGGCCTGCCAGCGTTCCAGCCAGCAGTCCGCCACCGTGGGCTCGCCGCCGTCGTCGCGAGGCAGAAGCTCGAAGCGGGACGAGTGCAGCAGGGCGAACAGCAGGAGGAAGTCCGGATAGAGGTCCCCCTCGAAGATCGCCTCCAGGTCGAACTCCACGTACGCGGAGCCGACCAGGGCGGTCGAGTCGCGCAGGATGCGCAGCACCCGCCCGTTGGACAGCACGCCCCACAGGTGGGCGTCGCTGGTGTTGAGGAACTCCTGCACCATCGACTGCGGGGCCCGCGCGGCCTGCGCCTTGGCGCCGGGCACGCGGCGGTCGAGATCGGTGTGCCAGCCAAGCAGGTGGACGGTGACATGGTCGCCCCACTGGTGCGAGATCGGATAGCTCGCTTCCCCGGCGGCGATCCCGCCCCTGAGGTAGGTGAGCCGCCCGAAGCCGAGCTCGTCGAACAGGCGCAGCAGCCAGCGTTCGCGGGTCTCGGAGGTGGCCGGGTCGGACTCGGGCAGGGCTTCGAGGCGGTCGCGGAAGGTCCGGTAGGCGCCCTTCAGGTAGTCCCACTTACGGCTGGCCGCCTCGCCGATGCGTTCACCGGCGGCCAGGTGGTAGTCCTCGGAACGGTTTCCGGGAAGCTGCCGGTCCGCGACCCTGATCCGCTCGAGCAGGTCGGCGGAGAGTAGACCGCCTTCAAGGCTGACGGCCATGTACGACGATCCGGTCACCGGGCACCTCCGGCCGGAAGGTAGACGTAGACGCCGAGCACGTCCGCGTGATCGTGCGGAGTGACCTTGAGGCCGCGGCGGATCGCGCCCACCGAGGCGCGTACCCTCCGGTGCGCCTTGGCCAAACTGTCCGCGAGGTCATGGCCTCGGGCGTCCAGGTCGGCCTGCACCGAATCCGGTGGCGCGGGTTCACCCGGGCCCGGCTGCTCGCCCAGGTCAGCGAGCGACCTCTCCACAGCCTGCTGGACGAGCTCGGGCAGGACATTGGCATCCGGTGAGGCGCCCAGCAAGGCGGTGACCTCCTCCTCGGTCAGCCACTCGCGGCCGTTCGCACCCGACCGGTAGGCCACGACCTGGGCGTCCTCGGCGACGAGCGCCCTGGTCTTCCCCCGCCCCGGCAGGGTGAGGTGGAACCGGTAGCGGACCAGCAGCAGAGTCGTCCGGACCGGGACGGCGCGGGTGCGGATGGCGCCGCAGCGGCGGGCGGGCCGTTCCTTGTCCTTGATCTCCGGGTCGAGGGCGGCGTCCACGACGTAGCGGGCCAGGGCGACCACGCGCGGATCCGTCCGGACGAGCGCGTGCTCCCCCGACTTCACCGGCAGGTCGTGCCGAAAGACCAGCTCCGGCGCCTTCGCCTCGTCGTCGGCCGCCCCGATCAGGCCGAGCGAGTGGCGCACCCCGACGGGAAGGCCCTGGGTCTGGACGGTGAAGCCGTCCTCCCGGACCTGCACCGCCCCACCGAGGGCAGCCAACGACTCCCGGGCGAACTTCGACACGTCCGTGTGGCGGCCGAGGGCGGTACGGACTTCGGTGGCCTCCTGCCGCACCTCGTCCAGCTCCTTGGCACCGGAGTGGGCGTACTTGGTGAGCACCTTCGACTCGCGCGCCGCCGCGCTCTCCCAATCGCGGTGCAGTTGGTCGCGGCTCTGGCCGACCTCGAAATCGAAGGCGAGCTGCTCGGGATCCTCCTTGCGCAGCAGCAGCCCTTCGACGAGGGCCTGCACGACGGTGTCGTTGCGTTCGGGCACGGGAACGGCGACACCGGTCTGCTTGGCGATGGTCGCGTGCTTGCGGATCAGCACGTCCAGGACGACCCCGTCGATCCCGTTGTCGAGCCCGTAGAGGGTGATGGCCCGGACCTGCTTGCTGCGCTGCCCGAACCGGTCGACGCGGCCTTCCCGCTGCTCGTGCCGGGTCGGGTTCCAGGCCAGGTCGTAGTGCACGACCGCCTGGAAGTGCTCCTGGAGGTTGACGCCCTCGGCCAGGCAGTCGGTGGCGACCAGGACGTGCCGTCCCTTCTGGTCGGTCAGCTCCTTGATGCGGGCGAGGCGTTCGGCCGGCGGGAGCTTGCCGGTGACCGAGTCGACCTTCGCCTTGCGGCCCAGCGCCTTGCCCAGATGCTCGGCGACGTACTCCGCGGTCGGAATGTAGCGACAGAAGACGATGGGGTCGTAGCCGCTCGCGATGAGGCCCTTGACCTCCACGATCAGCTTGGCGAGCTTGGCGTCCCGCTCCGCCCCCTCCAACTCCTCGGCGACCTTGGCCATGGCCCGCAGCCGGTCGCGGGCGGACTTGGGCAGTTCCTCGTCGTCGGCGCCGGGGATGACGTCCATGCCCTCGTACGCGTCGTCGTCGATCCGGTCCAGGACGCGGGCCGCCCCCAGCGCCTCGGCCTCCGCCTCCGTCTCGGCGGCCGCCGCTGCGGAACGGGTGACGAACGTCTGGGCGGCGGCGCGGGGCGAGGAGGCCACCGAACGCAGCAGCGCCAGGGCCGACCACCAGCGCACCTGGCGGCGCACGGCTCCGGTGTCGTCGACGACGGTGTCCCGGGCGTACGCCAGCGCCCTGCGCATGAGGTCGGCGTAGTCGCTGGTCTGCTCGTACGCCACCTCCCGCAGCTGGCGGTCGTTGGGGAAGCGCGTCTCCTCGTCCAGGTAGCGACGGATGTCGCGGCGGCGGCGCTGCACATAGTGCCGGGCCAGCCGGTCGCGACCCTTCTCGGTCTCCAGGTCGACCGTCTCCAGCTCCGGATCGAGCAGGCCGATCAGATCCCGGAAGGCACCCTCCTTGCCGCTGTGCGGAGTGGCGGTGACCAAGATCAGATGGCGGTCGGGGTCCTTGGCGAGCTCGGCGAGCAGATCGAAACGCAACTGGCGGAGGCTGGCCCCGGTGCCGCCCGCCGGGACGCAGGTGTGCGCCTCGTCCACGATGACCAGCTCGGGGCAGGTCCGCAGGAACTGCGCCCTACGCTGCGGCGACTTGATGAAGTCGGTGGAGACCACCGTGTAGGGGTGTCGGTCGAACAGCGATTCGTCGGCGCGCAGGCCCGCCTGCCGTTGCAGCTTGGCCACCGTGGACGGCAGGACGAGCTCGGCGTCGATGGCGAACTTCTCGCGCAGCTCGTCCTGCCACTGCTCGGCCAGGGCGGGCGAGCACAGGACGGTCATGCGCTCGGCCTCGCCCTGCTCGAGGAGCTCCTTGGCGATGAGGGACGCCTCGATGGTCTTGCCGATACCGACGTCGTCGGCGATGAGCAGCCGCACGACGTCCATCCGCAGCGCGAGCAGCAGCGGCAGCAGCTGGTACTGCCGGGGCTCCACGGCGATGGCGGCGAGGGATCGGAAGGGCCCGGCCGCCGAGGTGAAACCGATCCGCATCGCCGTGCGCAGCAGCTCGGCGGCAACGCTGTCACCGATCTCCCGGTGATCGGCCGTCGGCCGGGGGAAGCTGGCCGGCTCGACCTCGTCGGCGAACAGCCCCGTGGTGAACTCGGTGTCACCGTTCAGGGGACGCGCGACGATGAACCCCCCGGGGCCCCCGGAGCCGTTGGCGGAGCTGCTGGAAGCGTCGGGCACGACCACCCATTCGCGGCCCCGGGCGGCGATCAGCGAACCCGGCGCGTACCCCGTCGCGCCCATCAGCGGTTGCCCCGGCCGGGACCGAACACGCTGGGGTACTTGTTCACGATCTCGCTCCACTCCGTGTCATAGCTGAAACGGATCACCAGCCATCCCAGGTCCAGCAACCGCCCCTCCGCCTGCACATCGCGCTCCCAGACGGCGTCGTGCCCGTGGTGCGGACCGTCGATGAACACCGCCACCGAGCCCGCACCCAGGTGATACACGAAGTCGGGACGGGCCAGAGCGTCATGGACCAGCGTCTGTGCCTCGTCGGGCAGACGATAGTCGCTTTGCTTGAGGAAGGAGAGGAATCGGCGTTCCAGCTCGCTGCCCGAGGCGTCCGACAGGCTTCCAGCGTGCTCCTCGCGGGTGCCGGTCTGGGCACGGCGCCCATGCGTGTAGGAGGCCGCCAGCTCGGTGAGCAGCCCGACGACGGCATGCCGGTCGATGAGCTGGTGGAAACCCTGGTTGCTGTACGACAGCAGGCAGTCGTAGCAGCCCCGCTCACAGCGTTCACGGGCGCCGGGGGCCGAGCCCCTGTCCGAGCCGTCGACCGGATCGATATGGATGATCTGCAGGGCGGTCTTGGCCACCTCGGCGAGGACCTCGGGGTCGTCGTGCAGTCGGCGGAGTGCCCCGGCCCCTCCCTCGGCGCTCTCCACGAAGAGCATCCGGCCGCGGTCGTCGGCGTCCGGCAGGCACTCGCTGCTGAGTTCGGCGTCCTCCAACTGGAAGTAGGCCTCCATGCCCCGTTCGAGGGCGTACTGAAGCGTGACCGCCTCAGCCCTCGAGACCCGGCGACCGAACCTGAAGACGCAGATGTTCTTGTGATCCTCGACGAAGGGCACGACCTTCACCGCGCGCACCGCGTCCTGGAGCGACCCGAGCTCGGCGTCATCGGGGGTGAGGTCGGCGGCGCGCGTCTCGCTCAGCCAGCGGCCCCGGATGGGATCGAGCCAGAAGCCGACGTCGCTGGGGTCCTTGCGGCGGCGGCGCCCCCGGTTGATCACGCGGATGGCGGCGGCGTCCCCGTACACCAGGTCGGCCAGCGGCTCCCCGTCCGCCCCCTCGATCTCGGCGTGCAACCGGCCGGGACGGGAGCCGTGGCTGCTGAACCGGTAGACCGTCTGGAGGTCGAACCCGGCGCGGCGGCGCTCCTCCTCGTCGGAGGAGATCCGCTGGCGGCGCACTGTGTGCACCGTCTGGAGATGCATCATGCCGGGCAGCACCCCGCCGAGTTCGGCATCGCACTCCTCGCAACGGTCGACACCCGCCTGCCGGGAATGCCAGTAGCCGCACGACCCGCAGATGCGCGCCTCGGTCGTGCCCACCTCCCCGGCCTCGGCCCCGGCAGGGACCTGAACGCTGCTGACCTGGTACCGGGCGCCCTCGTGATAGATGAGCGCGCCGGGGCCGAACTCTCCGATGGCGATGAAGCGTGGCCGCTGGATGTAGGCGCCGCGCCGGCGTTCCCCTGGGATATAGGCCGCCAAGGGAAGCCGCGGGAACGAGTAGCCGGGCAGGAACCCTTCGGAGGCGAAGTAGCGGTAGGTGTAGAAGTCGCTGAACTGCTGCTCGGAATCCTCGTTCTTGAGGAGCTTGAGCTGGTTCTCCGCGTCCATGCGGCGCCGCTGGGCCTGCTGCCTCGCCTTGGGATTGGTCGAGTGGTCCAGGACCCGGCGGTTCTGCTCCCGCTGCTCGGCCAGTGCGGCCAGGTAGAGCTCGCGCCACCGCTCGCACGCGGCGTGGAAACGCTCCGCCGCGCCGCGGACGACGTCGTGGACCCACTCCTCGTACCACCACGAAGAGTCCTTGATCGACGGCTGGTCGGCGGACACGGCGGAGAGGTCGTCGAGAACCGCGAGCGCCCGCCGGACGGCCTTCCTGCGGGCGGCCTCGTCCGCGAACTGCTCCTCCAGGTGCGGCAGGACGTCCAGCGTCGGGTCCTCACCGGAGATGTCGAGGACCTGCCCCATCCGGGTCTGCAGTGAGGCGCCGGTCTCCGCCAGCCAGATCGCGTGGACGTGGGAACGCAGGAGGTCCTCGTTGGTCAGATCGAGCCGAGGAGGCTGAACGCTGCCCGCCACCATGAGGTGGGAACGGCGAAAGTAGTACTGGTCGTGCGCACGGCCCGTCGAACAGTAGGTGGTCACCAACGCGGGCTGGCCGCTGCGCCCCGCCCGGCCCGAACGCTGCGCGTAGTTCGCCGGGGTGGGCGGGACGTTGCGCATTCCGACGGCGTTGAGGGTCGCGATGTCGACACCGAGCTCCATCGTGGGCGAGCAGTAGAGCAGAGGGAGCCGTCCCTCACGGAAATCCAGCTCGCGCTGCATCCGGTCCTCGTTGCGGACCTGTGCGGTGTGCTCGCGCGCCTCCAGTCCGGTGAGCTGGACTGCGGTCTCCCGGTAGAGGTCGCGGAAGAACTCGTTCACCCGGATGTCCGCCTCAGGATCGACGACCTTCCGCAGAGGATCGGGCGCGCCGCTCTTCCCGTCGCCGCTCCTCCAGATGAGGGAGGACGCCTTCAGGCGGTAGCCGGGCAGTCCTTCGCGGTTCTCCATCACGATCGACAGGAGCCCGAACTTCTCCAGGACCTTCAGCAGGTCGGTGATGATCTCCTGGGCGTCGGCCACGGTCAGTGCGGTCCGGAGACCGGCGAACTCCTGCGGCTTGCGGAGGAAGCGTCCGATGGCGCTGCGTCCTGTGAAGTGGACGCTGTCACGGCTCCCACCCGCGCCGGACGGGCACGCGTAGACGGTGCGGGCCGGGATCCTCGGCTCACCGTGCGGAAGCGCCCACGGACCGAGGAGCAGCTGATCGGACAGTTGCTGGACGCGCTCGAATCCCTCCTGCGTGAGGAACTCGATGTCCACCGCCAACGCACGCCGCATCTCGTCCAGCAGGATGTTCGCCAGCGCCTCGCGATGGGCGGGCTCGTCGTCGCGGAGCACCTGGTGGGTGCCCTCCCAGCACTCCTCGTCCGCGGCGATCTCCGCGAGGTCGACATAGTCGAAGCGGATGAGGCCGGTCTGCTCGAGGTTGGGCATCGTGACCCGCCAGCCCCGTTCGAGATCGGCGTAGAGACGGTAGGAGAGCACCTGCCGCAGGGCCCGCTTGACGTTCTCCTTCTGGCTGAACTTCACGCCCGGGTTCTGGGCGAACGCCTCCATCTCCAGCCCGAGCGCGTTCTCGACGGCCTGCGCGACCGTTTCGTGTGTCAGCCCCTGCTCCCCCGCGGCGAGCGCGGCCTGGTACAGCGCTCCACGAACCTGCGTGACCTGGACGAAGTCGTTGAAGAAACCCGCCTGGAGGCTGGCGTCCTGCCGGTTGTCGACGAAGGTGAGCAGCTTCTTGGCCTCGTCACTGAGCCGCTCCTGCGTCCGCAGACTGCGCACGATGCTGGAACTGATCACCGAGACGGCCGAACTGCGCCCCTCCGCGGCGTAGGAGGCCAGTTTGGCGAAGTCCTTGCCGCGCGTCTGGGTGTAGGAGACCCGGCAGCGCAAGCAGAAACGGAACGGGGTGGAGAAATAGGCGGCCCGCAGTCCGTCACCGGGTGGGCATTCACCGCCGTCCATTCCCAGCCACACCTCTTGCGGCAAATGGTCGCGCAACCGCGGCAGAACGTAGGGCTCACCGTCATCCCCGGTGTCGTACCAGGAATCGGGAAGCCTGCCGGCGCCGATCGGGTCCTGGACGGGCCACGGGTGATCGGAGGACAAATAGAGATAGCCGTTCGCCGTATCCCCTCCGGCAGCGTCCTGCTCCTGCCGTGGTGAGTAGAACACACCGTCGGAGCGCTTCTCGCGCGCGACAACGAGATATTCCTGGCCGCACTCTCTACAGAACGCGAGCGGCAACAAGATCTTGTCACGGTGGCCGGGCACGCTGATCTGGTACTGGCTGGTGATATGCCGCTCGTTCTCGGTCTCCAGGCTGACATAGACCGTGTCGCCTTTGGACAGGAACTGATGCAGGCGGAAGGCGAAGAGAGGCCAGCCCGTCTCCGGGTGCCGGGCACGTGCGCCCTCCTGCAGCGTCGCCTCGATCGCTTTCAGGCAGCGTTCGACCGGCTCTTCGGTGGACTTCGCCAACTCCTCCGCCGCATCCGGCAGGGTACGAGGACGCTGCCGGATCAGTCGGCGGCTCTCCTGCTCGTAGGCGAGACCGAAGGTCGTCTCAATCCAGCCCGCAAGGGGGTCATCCGCAAGCTCGGCATGGCCTCTGGTACCGCCCGCCAGCGCCGTCTCCATGCCGGCGCGCAGTTCGGCCCTGGCCGACTCCGACCGGCTCGTCGCCCGGCGCAGCGTCTCCCCGATGACCCGTTCACGCTTCACGGACGTACCGAACAGCCGGCTCGCCACACTCGCGACCTTGACCTGAGCCTCGCCGAACGTCGCACTGGTGGCCATCGTGGCCGACGTCCCGACGCACTGCAGGTTCGGCGTCTCGCACGCGTCGCGAAGCCTGCGCACGAGCATCGCCACATCGGAGCCCTGCCTGCCCCGGTAGGTGTGCAGCTCGTCCAGAACCAGGAAGCGGAGGCCCTGGGCGGCGCCGATGAGCTGCTGGCGCTCGGCCGGCCTGGTGAGCAGGTACTCCAGCATCACGTAGTTGGTCAGCAGGATGTCGGGCTTGCGGCGCAGGATCCTGTCGCGCTCCTCCTCGTCCTCCTGGCCGGTGTACCGGGCGAACGACACGGGGCGGTCGGTGGTCGCCAGTCCCCAGTTGAGGTACTTCTCCAGCTCGTGCTTCTGGCTGTTGGCGAGCGCGTTCATGGGGTAGACGACGATCGCCTTGATCCGGCCCGGCTCGGGGTCACGCAGCACGGAATCAACGATCGGGACGATGTAGGTGAGGCTCTTGCCCGACCCTGTGCCGGTGGTGAGCACGTAGCTCTCCCCGCTCCGAGCCGCGTCGATGGCCTCGCGCTGATGCCGATGCAGCGTGAGCGTCCGGGAGCCGGGGTCGTCCGGGCCGTCCTTGGCACGGAAGAACCGATCGCAGAAAGGATGCAGTACTTCCTGCCGTACCAGGTCGGTGACGGTGCCGCCGGGCTCGAAGTTCGGGTTGAGCGACAGCCACGGGTCAGGCCAGCGGACCTTCTCCGCCTTCTCCTGGCGCAGATGCGCGGCGATCTCCGGGTCACGGACCTGGACGAGAGACGAGGTGAACGCGGAGTAGTCGTCGATCAACCGTTCGTGCACCCCGAAGACGTCCATCCCCGGTCTCCTCCCCTGTACCGCTGCGGCCCGTCACGCCATCGTGCCACCCGGACCACACCCCGTGTCAGGAGGTCCTATCACGAATCCCTGACCCACTCGGTCATGGCCGTGGATCACTGGCCCACCGTGGTCATCCGACCCGCCGCGGTAAACCGGGTGCCTCCCTGCGACGTCGCCGTCGGCATTGCGTCAGATATGGGCTCTGACCTGGCGTAGGGGATGCCCGATCACGCTTGCGAGGACGGCCAGTTCCCCTGCGTCGAACCAGCTGCGCTCGGGGTTCCAAATGGCGATCTCGAAGCGCGCGAAACCACACGGCCACTCGTATCCCAGCAACTCCAGCGACGTCTCACCACCGCAGCAGGGAACCTCCACGGCAAGCGTCGCGAAGCCGCTTTCGCAATGGGCTTCGAGGAGGTCGGCCCACCATCCGAGATCGATCGACGCACCGCACAGCGAGCAAACGATCTTCTCCAGATTCTCGCCGGCATCGACGACGGTGACGGCGTCGTGCCAGATGACGTCGATCTCGACGTCCGTTCCGTCCGGCAAACCTGGAGCCATCTGGGTCACCAGCGCTACCGCCCGGTCCGCCGCGGGCCGATCCGGTTGCCAGTGCGGGTCGGTCGGGATCACCGAAAGTACGTCATCGCTCAACGGAGGCTCGCTTCATCGACTGGAGGACACTCGGCCCTGAGGCCGCCGAAGAGAGCGTAGGGGTCACCGCCATCGAACATGCGCAGGGTCAAGAGTGCTCCGCTCAGAACATGGTCTGCGCGTCCGATCGTGTGGAGCGTACGGGCTTCCGTTCTTTGGCCGAAACGGGTAGAACGCCTTCCGCCGCCAAGTGATCGGTCGTGATCAGAGGGGACGAGACGATCCGATCCATCAGTTGCGCCTGGGCGGGCTCCAGGGCTGCACAGCGACCGAGCACGTTGAGCAGTTCGAGCAGTTCCGTGGTGAACTTCGCCGGCCAGCGCTCCGGATTGATGTCGTCCAGCGGAGAGGAACGGCGTCCGGCAGGCTCCCGCCGGCGGTAGTCGAACCACTTCTTGACGATCCTCATCCCGGACACCTCGTACTCCCACACCCGAGGGGCGACCGGAGAGATCCGTCCGTCTCCCACATTCAGCGTGCGCCTGTCCGGGTCGTAGTCGATCTTCTCGGGCATCCCCGCCGGTTCGCCGGGAATCCTGACGACAACGCGGGGGCGCTCTTCGTCCGGCAATCTCGGTGAGCCCAGTGGACGTCCGGCATTGTGATCGTGGAACCGTTCACCGTACGTGTGAAGCCATAGCACTTCACGACCAATGGCCACGGCTTCAAGCCAGACTTCGGCGTCCGCGGCCATCGGTACCCGGATGCCGGGCGTGGCCAGCTCCTTCGTGAAGCGCTCGGTATAGCCGGGATGCGCAACTACTGCGGCAACGTAGGCCAGCACATCCTCAGCGGTGACGCGCATGCCGAGCCGCTCTGCGAGGACGGTGCACAGCTTGGGTGGAAGATTGGCGGCAAGGCCGGCCGAATCCCTGTAGAGAGGCAGAACACGTCCTCCGTGGTGCCCCATGAAGTGGTCCATGTCCGGCAGCAGGGCGGTGAAGACCACTCCCGGGCCGCGCCCAGTCCTATGTCTGTGCTGCTCGACTACGAACAATTGATTATCGCCCTGAACACGCCACAGATCGGGGCGCGGCCGATCGAACAGCCGAATATCCGGTACCGTCCATTGCCGGTCGAACGAGCGGTAGGCGATCCGGACAGGTCCCGGGCAAGGGCCGGTCTCAGCCAGGAGCGAGCCATTGTGATCGATGAACCCCGGCGCACTGCTCACCACACTGTCGACTCTGCGCGAGTCGCTCTCCTTGAAGAGGGTGGGCTTATCCTCGGGCGGGGCCGCGGTCAGGCGCTTCCAGCGGGCGGCGAGCGTTTCGGGGAGCGGGGCGTACACCCACGTCCGATTGGGTTTCACTCCCGGCGCCTGCCACGGCATGAGGTCGCCGAGCAGCGGATGACGTCCCCATGCGTCATCGATCGCCGGCTCCAGCCTGTCCTGCCATCCGTCGCCACACTCCCGCCATCGCGAGTCGGCCAGGCTCACATCGTTCAACTGCGCGAACTTGGCGGTACGGCGCCCGGCGACCGACATGTGACGGATCTTGGCTGGCCTCGCCGGATCCCCGGTCCCTCGCCGCACGAAGACGGCGATGCAGAGCGGATGTTGCACTCCCGGGAAGACACGGGTGTTGACCGGCGCCTGATGCCCCTCCGGTGACAGATCGATGATCCAGCCTTCGTCGGCGGTCCGCCGCAGATACTCCCGCATTCCTGCGTAACCCGGACCGGTGGTGAACGACGACGGCGTGATGAAGGCGACGATCCCGCTGGAGTCTTCCGGATGGGCGTCGAAGACCTTCCAGGTCGCCCACCGCCAGAAATAGACGTAGAGGTTGGACAGCACGTACTCGTACCGGCCCTGGCCGGGTGCGCGAAAACGCTGGAGCGGGGCGTCCTCCCCGGAGTTCGGATCGCCTTGCTCGACCCACCCGCCGAGCCCTTTGGCGCGTTCCCGGTAGGGCGGGTTGCCGATGACGACCCGTACTGCGGTCTCGCGCTTGACCCGATTGGCCTCGCGACGCGAGCGGGCGATCGGTTCCAAGGTGGAGGCGATCTGGGTCTGTTCGGCGTAGGGGTTGTCGAGAGCGTCGGCGACGAAGAACCTGACCTCCCGTTCGGGGATCTCGGTCCCGTGTCTGATCTTCAACGCCTGGTGCATGCGCAGTTCGGCGACGGCGAAGGGGCAGGTCTGCAACTCGAAGCCGATGAGGCGTCCGAAGAGGGCGAGCAGTTGCGAGGGTACGGCCTCGCTCCCCTCCTCCCGTGACACGGTCTCCGCCACCTGATCAACGATCTTCAGCAGGAAGGTCCCGGTGCCCATCGCGGGATCGATGATCGTGACATCGTCGCTGGCCAGCCCGTACGCCCTGCCCAGCCGGGTGCGCAGGACCTCGTCCGCGAACCGCACCATGAACCCGGAAACCTCGTCAGGCGTGTAGAACGAGCCGCTCTGCCGCCTCAGATCCCGGTCGTAGTGCTCCAAGAACCGCTCGTAGAGATAGAGGTAGTCGTCCCGCGAACCATCGGTCAGCGCATCCCAGTCCACGACCCCGATGACCCTCAGCATGGTGGTCACCACGATGCTGTGGCCCTCGACCGTCCCCTCCGTCAGGACGTTCAGCGCCTTTCCCATCAGCGAGTGCTTCTTCCCGAGCTCACGGGCGATCTCCGACAGTGGCTTGCCGGCGAAGTCGATCCCGTCCACACGCGCCAGCAACAGGCTGAAGGTGATGGTCTGCGCGAAGGCATCCGCGAACTGCTCGTCGCTCAGTTCGGGGAAGAGGAGGACCCTCCAGTCGTCCACCAGACCGACGAAGACCGGTTGCCGCTCAGCGCCCGCTCGCTCGCGGCGCAACGCGTCGGCTACCTCACCGCGCAGCAGGCGGCAGAGGTTCGCCACGGCACGCACGAGTTGGGGGATGGTGCGCGGCGTTTCCGGTTCCCAGAGGAGAAAGGCGGCTATGACGCGTGCGAACTCTTCTCCGGCGGGCGCGAGCCTGCCGTCGGCGTGTCGGATATCGCCCTCCAGGCGCGCGACCCGGCCTACGAGTTCCCCCGAGCGGTACACCGCGTACTGTTGCCCATCCGAGTACAGGACATTGGGTAGCAGACGCAGCTTGTCCCATTGCTTCTGTTCCCGGGAAGTGGGCGTCCAGGTGGTCGGTACACCCTTCCCGGGAGCCTTGAGCTCGACGTACCCGATGTGGGCGCCCGCGACGTCGACGCTGTAATCGGGCCTGATGCCCAGCGCGGCCAACGACACTTCCCCCACGGTCAGCACATCGATGCCGAGGATGCGGCCAAGGTCGTCAAGTAGCCGTTCGAAGGGCCCCCGCAATTGATCTTCCGCTCCTCCCGACCCGTTGCGGAGCTTCGGTCCGACCTCGGCACCGAACCGGCCGACGGCCTCGGTGATCTCGGTGAGCGTCGATGCGGGAAGGGTGCTCCTCGCGACCATGGACCCCCCATTGCGCTGCCTACAGAGACGGGACCACCTCACGATGAATCCAAATGACGGAAACATCCAGATGTGATGTGTGATCTGCCCTGTGCAGCAAAGGGCGACCATGGCCACAAAAGGTCGGCTCAAGCGTGTTAGCGGTGCCTGCGCCGAACCCATTGCCCACCTTGCGACTCCGGTCTTTTCACAGGTGTCCGGAGTGGCCACACCCGTCTATCTTCACGGGCAGGAAATTATCGCGGTGGCGAGGCAACAGAACCCCCGAGTCCTGTAGCCCAGGAGCGATCCCCGGGAGGGCCGCCGGACCCGACTCCCCGCCGGCCGGGATCCGACGCTCAAGACAAAGGTCGTATCGAGCCCGGAGGCGGGGCGGACGAGCAGGCCCGGTCATACCTGGCCGAACCTGGTGCCGACCGGTCGAGGTCAGGCGCGGCCGTATTGGTTGGCTATGCCGTTCAGGAGGTTTTCCAGGGTTTCGTAGCTGGGGGTGTCTACGACGTCGATGAGGTTGGACGCGACCCTGACCTTGCTTTCGGTGGCCACCTGGGCGAACTGTTGGGGGTCGCGGGTGCGGAAGCCGTGGCGGGCGGCGAGGTTCTGGAGGGCGGGGTCGGTGGAGAGGAGGCGGCCTACGCGGTCGCCGGAAGGGTTGAGCGGGACGAGGGTGTGCTTGGACAGGACGGTGGGCGACGGGTACATCATGACCATGCCGGGCTTGGTCTGGCCGCGGATGGCGGCGCCTACGTACTGGGCCTCGTAGATGCAGACCAGTGGGGCCTTGCCCATGCCGATCGACAGGTAGTCCTCGAAGGGGCCTTCGGTGGAGTTGTCGGTGTAGCCCTGGCCCAGGAAGAGCGGGGAGAGGGTCGGCAGGACGCGGCGTTCGGCCTCGGGGCCTTGGACCACGGAGTTGCCGTTGGCGACGTAGCCGGTGATGGCCAGGTACATGGCCGCGGAGTTGGAGGTGCGCGGGTCCGTGGTGGAGACCAGGATGTTGCGGCGGACGGGGTAGGCGCGGTTGCCCTCCAGGTCCTTCCACTGGGTGCCACTTGAGACGAGGTCGAGGTAGCGGCCTACGTTGAAGGTCCAGGTGGCGCCCCGTTTGACGATGCCCTCCTTGGCGAGGAGGTCGGCGATCGGCTGGAAGGTGGCGATCGCCATGGGTGAGGAGAACGGGGTGTACTCGGCGTTGACGCCGCGCTGGCGCTGGATGCGGTCGGCCGCCGGGGCGCTGGAGGGGAAGGCGAAGTCGTACTTGCCGAGGTCGATGGACGTGGCGATCTGCCGGGAGCCGGCCGGTTCGACTTTGACTTCGATGCCTTGGCGTGCCAGTGCCTGTTTTACCTGGGGGTCGTTGAAGAAGGCTTGCTTCTCCGAGCCGACGACGCCTCGGACGATGGTGAGCTTGTCGGGCTCTTCGTCCTGGGTGGAGACGTAGACCACCACCGCGGCGACGGCCACGCCGATCGCGGCGAGCACGGCGATGAGCGGCTTGGCCAGCGGGAGCGGTATCGGGATCCGCCGACGGTGGGAGTCCGGTTCGGTGGGCTCTTTTTCTGGAATTTCCTCGGTGTTCACCTGGGTTTCTTCGGCGGGTTCGGCGAGTTCCCGCCGGACGATGTTCTCGACGAAGATGGGAACGAAATCCCGGATGCGGTGGCCGTCGAATCTCGACTGGGCGGACGCGACGAGGTCCGCGACGTCGGCGGCGGGCCGGGAGTCGGCGTAGTCCGCCGTGATCCGATCGATGACCTGCTGAATCGCCTGCTCTTCGCGCAGGGGGCCGACACGCATCAGCGCCTCCGGGTCCGGTGACCGAATGATGCGGCGGGGCTTCGCCAACCCTTCACCGGGAATTCATTATCGGTCATGCTGCTCGTACGGAATGCGCGAATTTCGCTCGACCACGATCATCTGCGCGTGCCAACCATACAAGGCCCGCGACTTATCGGGCGCCGTTCCACAATTCCGCCCCGCACCGGCACTGCGGTACGGGGCGGAGTGAGGGCGTGTCATTCGTATTCGGTGCCGCCCTTGCGGGTGAGGTAGGCGGGCGAGACGAACTTGGCGATCGCGCGGCCGCCGGTCACCGGGCTGCGGCGTTCGGCGGCCGGGCGTACCACCAGGCCCTCGCGCAGGTGCGCCGACGAGCCGGACACCGTTTCGCGGCCGCTGGCCAGGTCCATCAGGGCCGCCTCGTCGTACGGCCCCTCGTAGAGGCGCGGGACGGCGGGGAGGTCGACCTTGGAGAGGAGATCGGGCAGGTCGGCCTGGTCGATCCAGCGCTTGACGCCCTCGGGGGACACGACCGCCACGTCGAAGACCGCGTAGCCGACGCGTTCGCCGGTCGCGTTCGCGCCGTAGGCGAGGTCCTGGACGCCGCGGCCGAACACCTCGCCGAACACTCCGACCCGGTCGGCGTTGAGGATCTCGGCGATGCGCCTGGCCGCGTCCGCCACGCCGTACGACTCGATCGCGCGCCAGTAGAGGTTCTTCGGGTTGTGCGCCAGGGCCAGGCTCTTGGAGCCGAACCCTTTGGACGACACGAACGCCTCTCCCCCGACCAGCGTGAACAGGCACGCGGAGCCGTGGATCTTCTCCGTGGCGACCACGGGTTCGCCCGCCTCGAAGATGGACGGGTAGCGCTTGATGTCCTCGATCTCGACCCAGCGGATCAGGTCGGCGGCGGGTATCACGTCACCGGCCATGTGCACGGGGATCGGCGGGACCCACTTGGTGACGCCCAGTTCTCCGGCGAAGTCGCGGTCCTGCGCGTTCGCGAGGTCCA
Organism: Actinomadura rugatobispora; assembly: GCF_042656285.1. GTDB lineage: Bacteria > Actinomycetota > Actinomycetes > Streptosporangiales > Streptosporangiaceae > Spirillospora > Spirillospora rugatobispora. The sequence goes on from NZ_JBHSON010000027.1 coordinate 52,304, forward strand.
CGCCGTTCACGGCCTGGGGCAGGCACACGATGCCCTGGGACAGTTCGCCGCGCAGCCGCACCGCCTTGACGCGGTTCTTGGAGGATCCGGCCAGCTTCCCGGTCAGCCCCAGTTCGGCGATCAACTCGTCCGGCAGGAGGGAGCCCTCGGGAATGTAGAGGGCCCAGTCGCCGGTACGGAACTGCCCCTTGGCGACCACGGCCCGGTAGAGCCCGACCTGGGCGAGTTCCAGTGCGTCGGCGTTATCGTGCGGGTGAATCGTCAGCCGCTCGGCCGTCACGCGCAGCGTCGACATGACCGTCCCTTCGGTGAGTTTCCGGCAAGGGTCGCAACGTCCCGCCTCGTCCGGCAACGTATTTAACGTCGTCTCCTCTGGTCGGTGGTAGCGGGACGGGTTACGGTCCGGGCATGCGGCGGACTTTTCGCAGCCCGCTCTTCTGTGTGGTCGCGGTGGTGATCCTCGAAATGCTGGTCTTCATGGCGGCCGGCGGTATCGCGACGCTGCCGCTGATGGAGACCGCGCAGGCGATCGCCGTCCTGGGCAGCATGGCGCTCGGGCAGATCCCGGTGGTCCGGAGCGCGGTTCAGCGGGTGACGGTCACCTCCGAAGGTCTCACCCAGCACTCGATGTTCATGACTCGTTTCACGCCCTGGTCGGAGATCTCGGAGATCACTCTGGCGGAGGAAGTCTCGCCTCTGCTGGTCACCTACCTTCCCGTCGCCAAGCTGCACTACCGGCGCTTCCGATGGCGTACCCAGGTCAGGCTCGTCGCCGTCTGCAGCTACGACCGGCCACCCCGAGGGCGTGCGGTGCGCATCACCGAGGAATTGGAAAGGCTCCGGCGCGAATATGCCTGAGCGTGCGTCTCTCTGGCCGGAGGTCTCAGGGCACGACGCGAGCGGGTGTGACACGGGGGATGTGGACGATGGCGTCGAACCATTCGGCGGGTGAGCCGCCCGTCATGTGGTGGGCACCGTCGTTGGACGGGTCGTAGACCGGTCCTATGGCGCGGAACTTCGCGGTGCGGGAAAGCCACTCGTCGACTGGGCGGGGGCGTGCGCGCGTGAGGTCCAGCAGGTAAGCGTCCAGGGCTTCGACGTTCAGTACCGACTCCGCGAGTTCGGGGGCGGCGCCCGGCACTTTGTAGGTCGTCGTGTCCGCGTAGGTGGCCAGCTCGCCGTCGTGGAAGGTGAGGCCGAGTGAGGCGTATCCCGTGCCGAGGCGTTCCCTCAGGTGGCTGCCCGCATTGGGGCAGGCCCGGATCGGTTTCGGCGGGAAGCTTATGGCCCGGCCGGGACCGTTGGAGGAGTGCGAGCTGGACGACCAGAACAGCACCTTCTGCTTGAAGTGGCCGTTCCACCAGGCGATGTTCTCGGCGAAAGCCCGCTCCATGTAGGCCATGTTGAACGGGTCCTCGGGCCTGTGGTCGTGGTCGTGCAGCTCGTAGAACTGGACGATCAGGCGTGCGTTCCGCAGTGCCCAGGCGTTGCCCGGAAGGTCGGCCACCTGGTCGTGGACGGCGCGCGCGCTGTCGATCCAGGCCTTCCTGTCGGCGAGTGTGAGGAAGCGTCCGATGTGTGTATAGAGGTCTTTGCCGGGGCGCAGGGCTGCGAGCTGTTCCTCCACCCATTCCGAGTACTGGGGAGCCGTGGCGTGGACGTAGTCGGTGACCGCGTCGTAGGCCGTCCTCTGGAGCCTGGCGGGGCTCACTCCAACGAACCTCACCGGGTCGTCCGGATGGGACTCGTTGAAAGTCCGCATCCATTCGATGAGGGCGAGAACCTCTGCCGTGTTGGTGAACGCGTCGGCTTCCTTCAAGAGCGCTCTTGGGTCGCCTGCGCCGGTGCGGACGAAAGTGTCGAGCCTGACGCCGAGCGTCCAGTCCTGGTCGAACGCGATGGCGCGGAAACCGGCTTCGCCGACCAGGAGCCTGGCGATGCGCAGTTGCATGGCGAAGAACTCGTGGGCCCCTCGCGTCCCGCCGCCGTACCCCACCACCGAGGCGCGGTCCAGCATCCCGAGCAGCGGACGCAGGTCGTCGAGTGGTGCTGAGGCGTCCACTGTGATCAAGGGAAGGGCCGTTTTCTCGATCCAGTCGGTCACCGCTGCCCGAAGCTCCCTCATACGACCGACGCTAGGAGGGCGGGCCCGCGCCGTCATCCGTCACGTGACCGGTCTCAGAAGGGGAGGTCGGGGTGGCCGGCGGTGCGGGCGTGGCGGCGGAGGTCGGCGAGGGTGAGCGGGGCGATCTCTAGTTGCCGGCAGATCCGGTCGAGGAGTTCGGTGACCTCGTCGGCCTGGCGTGTGCGGGACGAGGTGGCGTAGAGGAGGCCGCGGGCGTACGCGGCGTCGCGGCGCAGGCGTTCGTCGTCGCACCACAGCTGGAGGACCTGGCCTCGGGGGGCCGTGAAGGAGCCGACCTGGGTGAGTCCGAAGGTTCCTCGGCGCGGGGTGTTGGGGCGGACGTCGTGGAAGCGGGAGGCGGGCAGGGTTAGGCGCAGCCGCGGCGGCTGGTCGACCCAGCGCAGGAGGTCGGGGTCGAGTCCCTGCTCGCGCAGCCAGTCGCCGAACTCGTCGCGGGGGTCGCCCTGGTGGTTGGCGTCGTCGACGGCGAGCTGCTGGCCGATCAGGGGCCATCCGCGGAGGAGGCGTTCGAGGTGCTCGTCGCGCAGGCCGGGGATGCCCGAGTAGGCGAGGAGGTCGAGGCCGCGCGGCGTCTGGGTGCGGACCAGGTAGCAGGGGAGGTGGGCGTCGTCGACGGCGACCGGGGTGACTTCGAGGAAGTCGCTCAGCAGGTTGTAGGCGGTCCGGTCGGGGCGGGCCGCGAGAGCGTGGACGGCGTCGTTGCGGAAGGCGCAGGCTTTGGGGAGCCGGAATAGCTTCTGGTCGGTTGCCTCGTCCCGGCGGAGAACGGTGACGCTCCGGGAGTAGTGGACGGCGGGCAGCGCCTCGCCCCGCACCCCGTCGAAGTACAGCTTCTGACGGTCGCGCTTGGGGACGTACCGCCTGTCGTCCTGGACGGAGCGGCGCCCGAGGTCGGTGAGCACGAGGGTGCCGTCCGGCGCGGTGGTCAGGTGCCCGACGTTGCCGAGGAAGCGCAGGACGCGGTCCACCATGGGCAGGGCGAGGCCGAGGAAGTCGGCGATCTCGGCGGGCGAGCGCAGTTCGGCGTCGGCCAGCGCGCGGCCCACGAACCGGTCGAGGAGGTCGTAGGGCTGGGCGTCGTGGACGAGGGCGTCGATCTCGACCTCGAACAGCGGGACGCCGATCCGGTGGATGCGGAGGGGGCGGACGCCGGGCAGGTCGGCGGCGTGTTCGAGGGCGCGGCTCGGCGGGTAGAGGACGTCGTTCACCGGGCCTCCCCCGACAGCAGCCGGTCGATCTCGCGCCACGGGCGCAGGTCGCCGCTCGTCCGGACGTGGTCGAGCAGGGACCCGGCCACCGCGCGGAAGCCCGGGTCGTCGGCCCGGCGCAGCGTGGAGGTGTCGCCGACCAGGACGAGGAGGTTGCGGGGGCGGGAGAACGCGACGTTGGAGCGGCGCAGGTCGTTCAGGAAGCCGACCCTGCCGGAGGCGTTGCTGCGGGTGAACCCGAAGACGATGAGGCGCCGTTCGCCGCCCTGGAAGGAGTCGACGGTGCCGACGCGGGCCGCCACCGCGTCGGGGGCGCCCAGCCGCCGCGTCAGGTGCTGGGTGACCAGGCCGACCTGGGCGCGGAACGGCAGGATCACGGCCCAGTCCGGGTCGTGGCGGTGGTAGTAGGACACGATCTCGGTGATGATGCGGGCCTCCAGGTCGTTGGCCCAGCCGTGCTCGGCCCAGGGTTCGTCGGGCCGGGGCGGGCGGTCGTGGCGGCGCCGCTGCGGTTCTCCGGAGGTGTCGACGAAGGCGAGCGGGCTGGCGAAGAGGGTGTCGCGGTGGGGGCGTTCGACGTCGGTCTCCAGGAAGCCGTTGTAGAACTGGTCCGAGATGAACCGGGCCACGACCCGCGGCATCCTGCGCTGGTAGCGCAGCACCTCGCGGTTCGCGGGAGGCGTGCGGGGGAAGAGCAGTTCGAAGCCGCTCCTGCCGACGAGGTCGGCGGCCTCGGGACGTTCGCGGTCGGCCCAGGCGCGCATCCGGTCGTCGGTGAACGGCCCGAGCTGGTGGTGGTCGCCGACCAGGAGCGCGCGCCGTGCCCGGACCAGCGGGACGAGCATGTTGGGCGTGCTGATCTGGCCGGCCTCGTCGACGATCGCGAGGTCGAAGTCGAGGCCGGTGAGCGCTCCGGCGGTCGCCGTGCCGATGCAGGTCGCGCCGATCACGTCGGCGTAGCGGGCGAGTTCGGGGTAGAGCTGCTCGGTGTTCTGGAGGAGCTGGGCGCGCCAGTCGGCGAGCAGTGCGGCGCGGCGGCGCATCAGTTCCAGCGCGCCGGCCGCGTGGTCGCGGAAGATTCCGAGGGCGCCGAGGTCGGCGGCGGGTGAGGGCGGCACGGGGACGCCGCCGATCGTGGAGCGGAGTGCTTCGGCGGTGTCGCGGGTCGCGGTCATTCGCTTACGGCGCTCGTCTTCGGCCTGGTTCGCGCTTCGCCTGAGGGAGGCCAGTTCGGGGGCGTTCTCGCGGACGTGGCGTAGTTCGGCCTCCGCCCTCTGCCGGGCGTCCCGGGCCCCGTGCAGGACGCCGGTCAGCCGGTCGTGTTCGGCGGTGGCTTCGGCGAGGCGGTCGGCGGCGCGTCGCGCGCCTCCCCGGAAGAGGAATCCGACCAGGGTCAGGCCGGCCCTGCGGTCCGCGCGCTCGCGTGCGCGGACGAGCCGTTCGCCCCGCTCGCGGATTTCGGCGAGGGCGTGTCCGGTCCGTTCCTCGTCCGCCGCGAGCGCTTCCGCGCGGGCCCGCAGCGGCGCGGTGAACCGGTCGGCTTCGGCCTGCCACGCCGCGGCGGCCTGCCGTGCCGTGGCCTCGGCGGCGGTGAGCGCGGCGAGGTCCGCGTCGAGCTGGCGCAGCCAGTCGTCGCCTTCGGCGGTGTCGTAATGCCGGGCGGTCGCCTCGGTCCGCTGGAGGATCTCCGTTTGGACGGTCTCGGCCCGCGCCTCCATCGTCAGGTGCTCGCACTCCGCGGTGACGCCCTCCTCACGTCCCGCGCGCAGCAGGACCAGGGAGTCCTCCGGCAGCTCCTTGAGCGCGTTGTCGACCGCCCGGTTGGTGTAGGAGGTGATGAGCACGCGCCTGCCCGTCGCAGCCACGGCCCGCGCGACCTCGACGATGGTACGGGTCTTGCCCGTTCCGGGCGGGCCGAGGATCAGCGCGAGGTCGGGGGCCTCCAGGGCTTTGCGGAACGCGCTGAGCTGGCTGTCGTCGAGTCGCGTCGCGGGCATGACGTCGGCCGCCGCCCCTGGCTGGAACGGCGTGAAGGTGCCGTCGGCGAGGACGTCCAGGAGGTGGGGGTTGGCCGCGCGCCGCTCGCGCAGGATCTCGAGGGCCTCCAACTGCTTGTCGAACCCGGTCACCGCCGGCGACTCCACGAAGCCGCCCATGGCGGGGATCCTGGCCCAGTCGACCGGCCGCTCGAAGCGCACGGTGATCACGGTGCCGCGCGCGTCGACGACCCGTCCTTGCAGGTCGGAGTGCTCTCTCACGTGGACGCGGGTGCCGACGGCCAGGAGCCGGTCGCCGACGAGCTGGAAGTCGTAGACGGCGCGCGCGGTGCGGCGGCGCGCGGCTGCGGCGTCCACCCGCCGGTACGGGACGGCCGCCGCGGACCCGGCGGCCTCCTGTTCGAGACGGCGGCCGGTCGTGACGATCTCCTCGAGCCGGTCGAGGTACCGCTCGTGGGAGGCCAGGAGGTCCGCGCCGCCCGGGGCCGCCTCCCGGTGGAGCGACCGCCACTCCTCCTGGATGTCCTCCCAGCCCGACCGGCCCGCGTAGGGGAGGTCGCGGATCTGGTGGTGGTAGATCCAGCCGGTGGTCAGCAGCTGGAGCGAGCCCCGGACGAGCTGGTCGTGGTCGGTGAAGCCCATCGGCCATATCCCGGTGACCGAGTAGCCGTTGCGGTGCTTGGTCTCGTTGAGGTCCAGCACGTACCGACCGTCGACGTACAGCTTCAGGTAGTCGCCCCTTCCGTTACGTCCGCGCGCGACCCGGGCGGGGACCGGCCCGTGCGCCGCCAGGGCGCGCAGGTCGCCGATGATCCCGGAGACGTCGGGCAGGAACGGGTAGCGCTCGCGCTGCCGCAGGAGGGTCGCGTTGAACTTGAGCGAGGGCACGATCCCTATCGGGCCGTCCAGCTCGACGGGCCGGTTGGTCACACGGCATCCCTTCTCGTGGCAATGGTCATCCGCGGGGGCGGGAGCCCCGGGCCGCCGCCTTCAGCCGCGTCCCGAAGGTCCGAATCTCTCCGCGGGCCGCCGGGTCCGCCGCCAGTGCGCGCAGGAGCACGAGGTCGGCCTCCGGCGGCAGGGCGGGATTCAGCGCGGACGGGGACGGGTGGCGGTCGCGGCGGCCCGGACGCCTGCCGGTCAGCACCTCGTACATCACCCTGGCCAGGCGATGCACGTCCGTCGCAGGGCCCGGTGGCCCGCCGCCACTCCCCTGTTCGGGCGCGTGGAACGGGTCGGAACGCTCCCCCGGGCGCGGTGGGACGGTCGCCGCGCCGACGTCGCGCAACGACAGCGCGCCGTCGCGGCTCATCAGGACGGACTCGGGGGCCAGGCGGCGATGGGCGAGGCCGCGCTCGTGCAGCTCGCCGAGCGCCCCGCACAACGCGGGCAGCCCGTCACAGCACAGCACGATCTCCTCGCGGGTGAGCGGGCGGCCGTCCTTGAAGACGTCCCGGATCGACGTCCGCACGGGAAGGCCGGTGACGATCGCGGCCACGTGCACGGTCATCTCCACCGCGCGCAGTACCGGAATGCCCGGTATGCCCGTGCCCGCCAGGTCGTCGAGCAGGGCCACCTCGTCCGCGACGGCCGTGCGCAGGGCCCCGGCCGCCGGGGTCTCCCGCGTGCTTTCCAGCCGCCGCAGCCAGAAATGGCCCTGGTGCCTGCCTTCGCCGAAGAGGGGCGCCTCGGACCAGACCGTCGCCCCGTCGTCCATCCGCTCCTCGGCGCCGGGGCCCGCGACCCGATACGGCTCCCGGTCGACGCGGACGACCTCGTCCGGCCTGATCCCGGGGGCGCGCGGCGGCTCGTACGGAACAACGGACGGGCTGGTCGGGGGACGCCGCGACGCGACGAGCGTCCATGACTCGTGTTCCCGTTTCAGTGCCCGCAGCTTGTCGAGCGGCCAGAGATCCGGGCGCTTGTCGATGAGCCGGTGATCGGACGGGCAGAGCAGGATGAGATTCGGCAGCCCGTTGACGGCGTCCGGCCTGCTCCCTTCTCCGCGCGGTCCGTCGACCTTCTCGGCGACGATATGGGCGGCCTCCGCGATATGGGACGGCCTGCCCCGCGGATCGAGCTCTTCGATCACCAGTGATCTGCGGCAGATCGAGCACGTACCTCCGCCGGCTTCGAACAGGCTGCGCCGTGTCTTCTCCGAGGCGGGCACGGACAAATGCTAACGAGATCCCCGCTTCCGCCGTGGCCGAATGCCGCGTCACGGCATTCCGGTAAGGCTCCCCTCACGAAAGGGCAATGCCCGGAAGAGCGGGGCCCGGCCGCCTTCGGGGGCGGCCGGGCGGGCGTTGTCAGCGGGCGGCGAGGATGTGGTCGGCGGATTGGACGACGTGGTCGACGAAGCCGTACGCGCGGGCCTCGTCGGCCGTGTAGTAGCGGTCGCGGTCGGAGTCGGCCTCGATGCGTTCGATCGGCTGGCCGGTGTGGTGGGCGATGCGTTCCTGGACGAGGTGCTTGACCGACCGCATGTGCTCGGCCTGGATGCGGATGTCGGAGGCCGTTCCGGCGATCCCGCCCGACGGCTGGTGCATGAGGATGCTGGCGTGCGGCAGCGCGTACCGCTTGCCCGGCGTCCCCGCGCACAGCAGGAACTGGCCCATCGACGCGGTGAAGCCCATGGAGAGGGTCGCGACATCGTTGGGGATGAACTGCATGATGTCGTAAATGGCCAGGCCCGCCGTGACCGAGCCGCCGGGCGAGTTGATGTAGAGGTGGATGTCGCGCTGCCGGTCCTCAGCGGAGAGCAGGAGCATCTCGGCGCAGATCCGGTTGGCGATGTCGTCGTCGACCTGCCGGCCCAGGACGATCACGCGGTGCCGCAGCAGCCGCTGGAACACCTCTTCGCCGAGCAGCGGCGGATTGGGGGCTTCGGTGGTGCGGGACGACGGTTCGCCGGGCGAGTGGAGCATCTGGAGCGTCATGCCGCCAGATAACCCGCGCCCCCGGAAACGCGTCCAACAACCGCTCACGGCCGATTGACAACCAGAGGTTGTCAATCGAGTCTGGGAGGATGGAACCCGATCTCCAGGGGCTGCGCGCGTTCGTCGCCGCGGCCGAGGAGCTGCACTTCGGACGCGCCGCGGCCCGGCTGCTCCTGACGCAGCAGGCGCTGTCCAAGCGTGTTCGCCGACTGGAGAACGCCCTGGCCACGCCCCTGTTCGCGCGGACGACCCGCAGGGTCGAGTTGACCGCCGCGGGGCACCGCCTGCTGCCGCCGGCCCGGGAGGCGGTCGCCGCGTTCGACGCCGCCGTCGCCGCCGTGCGTCCCCCGGCGCCCGCGACATTGGCGCCGCTGCGGGTCGACGTGTTCGCTGAGCGCTTCACGCCGCTGGCGCTGCTGCGCGCGATCGCCGAGCGCGAACCCGACCTCGGCGTCGAGCCCAGCATGCGGCAGGGCCTGGCCAACGCGCTGCCCGCCGTCCGGAACCGGGAGCTCGACGCCGCGTTCGGCCGCGTCCACGACGCCGCGCGGCCGTGGCCCGCCGAGCTGGCGCACCGGCCGGTGACGGTGGTGGCGATGTACGCGTTCGCGTTCGAGGGCCACGCCCTCGCCGACCGGCCCGCGCTGCGCGTCGCCGACCTCCGGGAGGCCGGTATCGCGATGCCCGACCCCGGCGGCGCCGACGAGTGGCGCGCCTACCTCGCCCGGCTGAGCGAGGACCTCGGCGTGCCCGTGCGGTACGGAGACGTCGCGGTGGGCGTCCGGGACTCGGCGCGGCAGCTGCAGCGGGAGCGGCACGCGGTGGCCGTGGGCGAGAAGGACATCGACCTGCCGCACGACCCGCGGCTGCGGCAGATCCCGATCGTCGAGCCGACGCCGCTGCACGTGTGGTCGATCGTCTGGCACCGCGAGAACCGCGATCCCCGCCTGGCGCGGCTCCTCCGGGCGCTCCCCCACCCGGACGCGCCGCCGGACGGGACCTGGCTCCCCGACGAGGACCGCGCCGCCCTCAACCAGCGGCTCTGACCCTCACAGCGGCCGCGCCGCCGTGACCTCATGCCGGTGGACGATCACGTCGAACCACTGCCCCAGCGTGCCGCCGCTCATGAACGAGTCGTGCGGGCTCTCGGCGTCGGTGACGCCGCGGGTCTTGACGGGCGCACGCAGCCACTCGCGCACCGGCGCCGGGGCGGGGTTCCGCAGGTCGATCGCGAATTGCCGGAAGCCCTTGGCCTGGCCAATCGGCCGCTCGAACCAGTCGGCGGCGGGCGGGGGCGCCGTGACCGTCCCGTCGGCGTCGGTGCCGACCGTCCCGTGGTCGAAGGTGAAGCCGATCGACCGGTAGCCGGACCCGTACCAGCGGTGCAGGTACGAACCGACCGAGGGCCACGCCACGTCCGGGCCGGGCGGGACGGTGACCTTCAGATCGGGGGCGACGGCACTGTGCGCGCTCGCCGCCCAGTAGACGACCTTGTCCCGGCTGTAGGAGCGCCACCAGCGCAGGTTCTCGGCCGCACGGGCGTCCCGGGAGATGTATGCCTGGTCCCAGGGCAGGTCGTAGTGCTCGTAGAACCAGAGGATCTGCCGCGCGCTGTGCAACGCCAGCGATTGGCCCCCGTGGTGCAGGCCGTCCACCAGCTCGTACACCCGCCGAGCGTCGGCGATGTAGGGCTTCTTGTCCTTGACCTCGGTCCTGTACCACGTGGCGTGGGCGAAGGCGTCGGGCTTCTTCGGGCGGATGTCCTTCATGTACTTGCGCAGTTCGGGCAGCCGTCCGGGCGCGACCCGGGCAACGTAGCGATCGACCATCTCGTAGGCGGGCAGCCAGGTCGTGTAGTACTCCGTCCCGAAGAACCCCACCTGGTCCGCGGGCCTGCGCCCCTCGTTGTAGTCGCGCATCCAGTTGAGGAGGTCGGCGGTCTCCCGCGTTTGCCAGGCAGGGCTCATGCGGTTCAGGAGCGCGGTCACGTCCCCCTTGCCGGTCCGGACGTAGGCGTCCACCTCAAGGCCCACCGTCCAGTCGCCCTCCCAGGCGACGGACCGGAACCCCATCCGCTCCACCAGGTACCGCACGGACCGGTGCTTGAGGGCGGTCACCTCGCTGATCCGATGCGCCGGCTCCCCGAGCCCGACGATCGCCGCGTCCCCGACCGAACCGCGCAGGAACTCCATGTCGTCCAGGGGCGCGGCCGGGTCGACGGTACGGAGCCGGTCGGCGTTCCGCTCCACCCAGGCCGTGACCGCCCGCGAGTCCTGAACGCCCCGCGCCTGAGCAGCGGCCACGCCACCCTCGGCCGCCACCGCCTGCGCGGCCAACCCGACACCGCCCGACAGCAACACCACCGCCCCGATGACGGGGGCGACGATCCGCATCTTGTTCCGCTGTTCCATGGGGGGACTCCCTTCGTCCTGTACCTGCCGACCGCCGCCACGATCGCCGCACAGTCAGACCCCCCGCGTCCCCCCAAGGGCGACTCGTCCCCTACCCCCACCGTCGTACAGAGACCCTGTGAGCGTCATTCGCTGCGTGCCGGGGTCCGCGCTTGGAGGTATGCGCCGGCGGCTGGAAAGGACCAGAACGCGTCGGCCACGATTCCGAGCGCGGCCAGGACGAACCCGACCGGCATCCAGTTGGTCCAGGGGTCGTCCCCGAACACGACACCGAGCACGAAGAACGTCGAGATGACGCCCGCGAAGATTCCCGGCCCTGCGACCATGCGGCCGCTGCCGAGGTCGGCGCGTCCGCGGGCGGTGGCGGCCCGGCCCGCAAGGAAGGCGAACACCAGGCACGGGAGGGCGGCGACCAGCCAGAGGACGCCCGCGAACAACCGGCCCGGATCGATGCCGAAGACGAAGGCGAGCACGGCCATCGGCGCGATGAGGATCAGGATCGCCAGGCGCCGTCCTCCTTCGGACGCCCGGCCCAGCGCCCCGAGGAAGCGCGGCAGCGTGCGGTCGGCGGGAAGGGCCATGACGGCGACGGGCAGCGCGAGGACTCCGACGGCGAAGAGCAGCCCGTACCCGGCGTCGGTCGCGGCGCGCACCAGGCAGGTGACGACGAGCACGGTCCACGCCGCGCAGGTGAGCACGCAGAACGACCCGCCGATGACGACGCTGACCGGCCGTTTCGGGGCGGGCCCGGCGGGCCGGTGGCTTGCGGGCGGGTGGTCGTACGCCATGGAGTGCTCTCCTGCGGGCTGATCGCGGACGGTCGGTCGCGTCCATGGATAGCCCGCACGCGCTGTCCAAGCCCTATCAGCGGCCTGTCAGCGCAGGTCAGCGCGCTGGGCGCAGGGTGTTGTCGCCGAGGCCGTCCAAGCCGAGCGCCAGAAGCTGCCCACGCGCAGGACGGTCTCGAAGGCGGCCAGCCGGGTGCGCCGAGGCGGGCCGCACCGCCGCTGTCGGCGACGGACGCCATGCTGGCCGAGTACGTGGCCGCGCCGTGCGGCCGGGGCTGGTCCCCGGACTCGGTGAGCCAGGCCATCGCGGTGGGGGCACCGGCGTCGCCGGTCACCATCGACGCGCTGCGCGCCATGGTCGAGGTCTGCGGCCTGACCACCGCGGCCGGGTGCGGGAGCTGACGTCGCCGAGGCCGCCGAAGGGCTGGGGTGACCATCCGCATGTCCAAGACCGTCCAGGACGCCCAGGGCGAGGTGGTGGCCATCCCGCGCGGCGGCCACCCGCTGACCGCCCCCGTGGCCGCGTGGGCGGCGTGCCTGGCCGAACGCGGCATCACCACCGGGCGGCTGCTGCGCTCGGTCGACCGGCACGGCCGCTGGGCGCCCAACTCCCTTGTGGTGCTCGGGCTACATCGCGCCGTCGACCGGTTGACTTTGTCGCAAGTTATGACGCAGCATGTTGATACAAAGCTTGGGACAAAGGAGGAGGCATGGCGAAGAACCCCATGCCGGGCGCTGGGCCGCGGCCGGTGGACGTCCGATACGCGGAGACCTGGCTGCTGATGCACCGCCTCGGGGACGGCCCGCCGACGCCGTTGCTGACCGCGCGACTGGCGGTGCGGCAGCGGGTGCGGCTCTTCGGCAGTGTCCTGCAGGCGGTGCTGATCCCCGGGGCGGCGCTGGCGTTGGCGTTCGGCGGTTCCAGATCGCACCGGCCGACGCTGGTGCTGGCCCTGAGCGCGTTGGTCGTCGCCCTGGTGCTGGCCCGGGCGTTGCTCGACGCCTGGATACGGCGTGTTGACCGGCAGGCCGGGGCGGCACTGGCGCGGCGAGCCGCACATCTGGTGCAGCCCGACTGGCGGGCCCTGCTCGGACGGCCGCACGCCGTCTTGGTGGCCGGCAGCTTCGCCGGCGCGTTCGCGCTGGGGGCGAGCTCACTGGCCGTCGGCGAGGGCACCGCGCGGTACGCAGCCGTCGTGGTGCTGGTCGCCGTGGTCGGCGTCGGCATCGGCGAGGCCCTGCAGCTGCGCGAGTTGCTGGCCCGGCCGGTCGTGGCCGAGGACGAGGTCTCGCTGACGGCCGACGTCATCATGCGCATCGAGGACGCGCGCGAGAGCACCACGCCCACCGTGCTGTGGTCGCTGCCGGTGGTGTTGCTGTTCGGCTCCGCACCCGGCTGGTGGAACGCCGCCTCCGTCGGCTTCGTGGTGCTGGGCATGCTCGCCTTGATCACTGTCCGGTTCAGGACGCCGGGTGCCGCGGCCATGGCGCGAGATGTGGTGGGCACCCGGTGATCGTCATCGACGCGGACTCGCCGGTACCGCCGTTCGAGCAGCTACGGGCCCAGCTGGCCCGTCAGATCCAGGACCGCACGCTGGCCGCGGGCTCCCGGCTGCCGACCATCCGCCGGCTCGCGGCCGACCTCGGCCTGGCCGTCAACACGGTCGGCCGGGCCTACCGGGAGCTTGAGGAAGCCGGGCTGATCGAGACCCGGGGGCGAGCCGGCTCGTTCGTGTCAGCGGCCGGAGAGCAGGCCCGCGAACGAGCCCTCCAAGCCGCCGCCGACTATGCCGCCGTCGTGGCCAGCGTTGGCATCGACAGCAGCGAGGCGCTCCGCATCGTCGAGGCCGCTCTGAGATCCTTCGACGCAGCGGCCCCCGCCTCACAGTGATCTGCGACGAACGCCGCCGCTATCTCAGCCCGCTCGACCAACGGACTGGTCGGCGGTGCCGGACTTCCTGCACGGCTTGCTGGCTCAGCACGGCGGCTCCCGCAGGCCCTCGGCGGCCGCGGTGAGCTGATCGGCGGTCCTGGCCATCGCCACGAGCCGGTACGCCTGGGACGCCGTCCGCGATGAGCAGGCCTCCGGCGGGGACGGGGTGCGGATGCTGGAGGACGTTTCCATGGTCATCTGGCGGGGGCCATAATGCCGCGAATGGAGAAGGCTCATGAGATCTGCTCGGTCGAGATCCGGCGCGGGACGATCCGCCTGAAAGTGGTCGAGATGCGGATGACCTACGGCGGGCTGATCGAGGGCGTGCCCACGGCCACGTTCAACGACCGTGCGATCAAGAGGGCGGCGGAGCGGGCGAGCGAGCGGTTCATGCGGCCGGTGTACGTGGTGCCGCCGGAGCGGGAGGTCCAGGAGGGGCCGACCACCGGGTTCCGCGGTGAGCCCGTCGAGTTGCTGCCGGCGATGGAGTGCATGGGGTTCTTCGACGGGCCGCCGACGCCGCGTGCCGAGGACGACTGGTGGACCAGTTCGCTCGCGGTGGTGTGGTTCCAGGACGCGGGCGAGCGGGTGGTCCACCCGGACGCGGCGGCCCGCATGTACGAGCTGCCCTGGGACGAGCTCGCTCAGGACTTCACGTGGGACGACTGGTGAGGCCGGCTCTGGAGGCTCTTCAGGCCGGCCAGGACGAGGCCCTTGACGCCTGAGGCGATGAACGTCGTCCAGTCGAAGTAGTCCTTCCAGACGGTGATCTTGCCGTCGCGGACCTCGTAGCGCCCGCACACCCAGAACTCGGTCCGCCAGGCGCCGACGACGATGACGTCGGTGCGCTCGGTGAGGACGACCGGGCCGTTGGCGGCGATGTTGTGGACGCGGGCCTCGAACCCCGTGCAGTAGCGCTCCAGCAGGCGCAGCTGCCGTTCGAACGCCTTGATGCCGCGGGCCGGGGGTAGCGGGACGTTCTGGTAGACGATGCCGGGGTCGGCGAGGGCGAGGGCGCGGTCGATGTCGAGATCCTCGAGGGCCGAGAGGAAGTCGGTCACGATCTCGGTGGACATGAGCTCCTCCGGTGGTTGTGGGGTGCTCAACGCTAACGCGCCATACGGGAGAATCGGGGGTATGCGGTTCGGCGTTCTGGGTCCGGTGGAGGTGTGCCGCGACGGGCGGGCCGTCGCGGTGGGGGGTCCGCGGGTGCGGGCGCTGCTGGCGATGCTGCTGCTGGACGCGGGCAACGTCGTCGGCACGGAGCGGCTGATCGACGGGCTGTACGGGGAGGAGCCCCCGGCGGGTGCCGCCAACGCGCTGCAGTCGCAGGTGTCGCGGCTGCGCCGGGGGCTGGGCGACGCGGACCTGGTGGAGGGGCATCCGGCGGGGTACCGGCTGGCGGTGCGGCGGGAGGACGTGGACGTCCACCGGTTCGAGCGGCTGGTCGCGGAGGCGCGGGGCGACGCGGCGGTGCTGCGGGAGGCGCTGGGGTTGTGGCGCGGTCCCGCGCTGGCCGGGCTCGCGGCGCCGTTCGCGGCGGCGCAGGCGGCGCGGCTGGAGGAGTCGCGGGCGGGGGCGGTCGAGGCGTGCGCGGAGGCGGAGATCGCCGCGGGTGATTTCGCGGGCCCGCTGCGGGATCTGCCGGAGCTCATCGCGGCGCATCCGCTGCGGGAGCGGGCGCGGGGGCTGCTGATGCGGGCGCTGCACGCGAGCGGGCGGCAGGCCGAGGCGCTGGAGTTCTACGAGGAGACGCGCAGGCTGCTGGCCGCCGAGCTGGGCGCCGACCCGTCAGGCGAGCTGGCGGAGATCCATCTGGCGATCCTGCGCGGAGAAGGCGGTGGCGCCAGGGCGGCGACGGCGCTGCCCGCGCAGCTGACCAGCTTCGTCGGGCGCGAGGCGGAGCTGAGGCGGGTCGGGAAGATGCTGGCCGAGTGGCGGCTGGTGACGCTGCTGGGTCCGGGCGGGGCGGGCAAGACGCGGCTGGCGCTGGAGGCGGCGGGACGCGAGGAGGGCGAGGTCTGCTTCGTCGACCTGTCCCCGGTGGGCGACGGCGCGGAGGTGCCGAAGGCGGTGCTGGGGGCGCTCGGGCTGCGGGAGGGCGCGATCCGGCCGGGCGGGCGGCACACGGAGGAGCTGGAGCGGCTGGTCGCGGCGCTGGGCGGGCGGCGGATGCTGATCGTCCTGGACAACTGCGAGCATGTGATCGACGCGGCGGCGCGGCTGGCGCACCGGCTGCTGGGGGCGCTGCCCGCGCTGCGGGTGCTGGCGACCAGCCGGGAGGCGCTGGGCGTCACCGGGGAGGCGCTGCGGCCGCTGCCGCCGCTGGAGCTGCCGCCCGGCGGTGCCGCGGCGGCCGAGGCGGCCACGTATCCGGCGGTCCGGCTGTTCGCCGACCGGGCGGCCGCCGTGCGGCCCGGTTTCGCGGTGACGCCCGGCAACGCGGGCGCCGTCGCGCACATCTGCGCGGCGCTGGACGGCCTGCCGCTGGCGATCGAACTGGCGGCGGCGCGGCTGCGGTCGCTGCCGGTGGAGGAGGTCGCGCGGCGCCTGGACGACCGGTTCCGGCTGCTGTCGCGCGGCGACCGCTCGGCGGCGCCGCGGCACCAGACGCTGCGCGCGGTGGTGGAGTGGAGCTGGGACCTGCTGGACGACGCCGAGCGGACTCTGGCGCGGCGGCTGACGGTGTTCGCGGGCGGCGCGACGCTGGAGGCGGCCGAGCGGGTCTGCGCGATGGACGCCGACGTGGACGACCTGCTGGCCGGGCTGGTGGAGAAGTCCCTGCTCCAGACCGACGGGACCCGTTACCGCATGCTCAGCACGGTGCACGCGTTCTGCGCCGAGTGGCTCGCCGAGGCGGGCGAGGAGGAGCGGTTCGGCCGCGCGCACACCGCGTACTTCCTCGACTTCGCGCGGCACGCCGACCCCAGGCTGCGGGGGGCCGGGCAGCTGGAGTGGCTGGCGCTGCTGGCGGCCGACCACGGGAACCTGCACGCCGCGCTGCGCCGGGCGGTGCGCTCCGACCGGGGGACGGCGCTGCGGCTGGTGGCGGCGCTGTCGTGGTACTGGTGGCTGCGCGGGCGGATCGAGGGCGGGCCGCTGTCGATCGAGCTCCTGGAGGCGGTGGGCGTGGAGCCGCCCGAGGGCTTCGACGAGGAGTACATCCTGTGCGTGACCAACGCCATATCGGCCGGGGTGTCGGGCCCGGCGGCGACGGCGGCGCTGGATCTGGCGACGGAGAAGATGGCGGCGCTGCGCTGGCAGGTCGCCTATCCGCCGACCCTGGTGATGTGGGCGCTCACCGCCGGTCCCCAGCGCACCGATGTCGACACCCGCGTGCTGCGGAAGGGCTGGGGCGCCTGGTCCAGGGCGCTGCTCGACATGAGCGAGAGCTTCCTGGCGCAGTACCGCGGCGACATCGACGACGCCGAGATGTTCAGCCTGCGGGCGCTGGAGGGGTTCCGGGCGCTGGGCGACCGGTGGGGCATGGCCAACTCCCTCGATCCGCTGGCCCAGATCGCCGACCAGCGCGGCGACCGGGCGCGGGCGGTGGAGCTGCTGGACGAGGCACTGGAGCTGGCCGGCGAGATCGGCGCCCTGGAGGACCAGGCCGACCTGCTGTGCCGCCGCGCCGCGCTGCTGGTCAACGGCGGCGACCCGGGCACCGCGCGCACCGACTACGAGCGCGCCGGTGAGCTGGCCCGCCGCGCGGGTGCGCCCGACAAGGTGGCGACGGCACACCACGGCCTGGCCGAGCTCGCCCGTCTGCGCGGCGACGTGGACGAGGCGCGGCGGCTGTACGACGAGGCGCTGGCCGGGGTGCACGCCGAGCGGTTCATCACGGTGGCGACGCGGGCGGCGGTCCTCACGGGGCTGGGCTGGATCGCGCTGGCCGACGGGCACGCGGCCGGGGCGCGGGCGTGGATGCGGCAGGCGCTGGAGCTGACGTTCGACCATCCGGTGTTCACGCACCAGGCGCAGGCGATCGTGGGCATGGCGGCCGTCGTGCTGCTGGAGGGCGACGCGCCGCGGGCCGGGCTGCTGGTCGGGGCGGCCGCGGCGGTGCGCGGGGCGTCCCTGCACGGCGATCCGGACCTGGCGCGGATCGAGGCCGGGGCGCGGGAGGCGCTGGGGGACGCCGCGTACGAGGCCGCCCGGTCCCGCGGCGCCGCGCTGACCGCCGAGGAGGCGGTGCGGACCGCCCTCGGCTCCTGACCGTCGGGCACCGTCAGCGGCGGTGCGTGAACGGTGCGCGGACGGTCAGCGCCGCCGACGACGCTGACCGGCATGAACACGACGACCTCCCCCGCGCCCCCACCGGCGGCGGGCTACTCCGCGTCCCGCAAGTGGGCCACGTTCGGGATCTGCCTGCTGCTGGTCCTGGTGCCGACGCTCGACCTGACCGCGCTGAACCAGGCCATCCCCCACCTGACCGCCGACCTGCGCCCCTCGGCCACCCAGATCCTGTGGATCGCCGACGCCTACGGCTTCGCCCTGGCCGGGCTGCTGATCACGATGGGCGGGATCGGCGACCGGATCGGGCACCGGCGGCTGCTGCTCATCGGCACCGCGCTGTTCGGCGCCACCTCCGCCCTCACCGCGTACGCGGGCAGCGCCGAGCAGCTGATCGCCGCCCGGTTCCTGCTGGGCGTGGCGGGGGCGACGCTGATGCCCTCGGCGCTGTCGCTGATCCGCCGGGTCTTCACCGATCCCAAGGAGCGCACGATGGCGATCGGGATGTTCAGCGGGATCGGCGGGCTGGCGGTCGGGCTGGGCCCGGTGGTCGGCGGCGCGCTGCTGGACCACTTCTGGTGGGGCTCGGTGTTCCTCATCAACGTGCCGATCATGGCGGTGGTGCTGGTCGCCGGGTCGGCGGTGCTGCCCGAGACGCGCAGCCCGGTCCCGGGGCGGCTGGACCTGCTGAGCGTCCCGCTGTCGATCGCCGGGGTGATCGGCGTGGTGTACGCGGTCAAGGAGGCCGCGGCGCACGGCCTGGGCGCGGAGGTCGGCGGCGCCGCGCTGGGCGGGGCGGCGGCGCTGGCGGCGTTCGCGGTGCGGCAGACGCGGCTGGACGACCCGCTGATCGACGTGCGGCTGTTCCGGCGGGTCGCGTTCTCCGGCTCGGTGGTCACCAACATGTTCGCGATGTTCGCGCTGGTCGCCCAGTCGCTGATCTTCTCGCTGTACTTCCAGCTGGTGCTGGGCTGGTCGCCGCTGCAGTCGGGGCTGGCCGGGCTGCCCGGCGCGCTGGGCGCGATGGTCGGCGGCGCGGCGCTGGCCCCGCCGCTGATCGGGGCGCTGGGCCGGGCGCGCGTGGTGGGGCTGGGGCTGGCGCTGAGCGCGACGGCGTTCGCGCTGCTGTCCCAGGTCGGGACGGAGGTCGACTACTTCCCTGCGGTGGTGGGGCCGATGCTCCTGACGGGCCTGGGCATCGGGATGGTCATGACGGTCACCGCCGACACCGTGCTGGCCACGGTGCCGCGGGACCGGTCGGGCGCGGCGTCGGCGATCTCCGAGACGGGGATGGAGCTGGGCGGTTCGCTGGGCATGGCGGTGCTGGGCAGCGTGCTGAACGCCGTCTACCGCCACAACGTGGAGCTGCCGGGCGGGCTGCCGCCGGGGGCCGAGGACGCGGCGCGCGACTCCCTGGCGGGGGCGGCGCAGGCCGCGGCCGGGTTGCCGGGACGGCTGGCGGAGGCCGTCGTCGGGGCGGCCGGGCGGGCGTTCGTGGACGGCATGCAGGCGGCGCTGCTGACCAGTGCCGCGCTGGCGGCCGCGGTCGCGGTGTTCGCGCTGGTCGCGCTGCGCGGCGTCCCCAAGGTGATCCCCGAGCACGTGGAGCCGGGCGCGGCGGACGGGGAGGAGGTCCCGACCGGGCGGGCCTTGTAAAAAGTGATATCACTTTGCTAGATTGATGCCATGCGCAAGGAGGATGCGATGAATGATCCCGCCGCCATGGCACTCACCCCCGAGGCACCGCCCGAGCTGCCCCGTCCCGACATCGCGGAGCGCCCCGCCCGCGACCGGGGCGGCTGGCCCATGCTCGGCCTGGCCCTGCTGCTGCTCGCCCTGGGCGCGGCGGCGATCCTGATCGGGATCGCCCCCGGCGGCGTCGCCGCCATCGCCGCCGGGCTCATCGTCGGCTCGCTGCTGGCGGTGGCCGCGGTGGTGGTCGCCGTCGGGCTGACCCCGGTCGCACCCGGCGAGGCCCGGGTGCTGCAGCTGCTCGGCCGCTACACCGGCACGGTCCGCACCGACGGGCTGCGCTGGGTCAACCCGATCACCGAGCGCAAGCGGATCTCCACCAGGATCCGCAACCACGAGACCGGGCTGGCCAAGGTCAACGACCTGGACGGCAACCCGATCGAGATCTCCGCGGTGGTCGTCTGGCAGGTCGAGGACACCGCCCTGGCCGAGTTCGCGGTCGACGACTTCGTGGAGTTCGTGGCCTTCCAGACCGAGGCCGCGGTCCGGCACATCGCCGGCAGCTTCCCCTACGACTCCCACGAGCGGCTCTCGCTGCGCGACAACGCCGACGAGATCACCGGCAAGCTGTCGGAGGAGCTGGCGCTGCGGGTCGCCTCCGCGGGCGTGTCCATCATCGAGTCGCGGATCACCCGGCTGGCCTACGCCCCGGAGATCGCCCAGGCCATGCTCCGCCGCCAGCAGGCCGGCGCGGTGGTGGCGGCCCGGCAGCGGATCGTCGAGGGCGCGGTCGGCATGGTCCAGCTGGCCCTGGAGCGGCTCGACGAGGAGAACGTGGTCGAGCTGGACGAGGAGCGCAAGGCCGCCATGGTCAGCAACCTGCTGGTGGTGCTGTGCGCCGACCGCGACGCCCAGCCGGTGGTCAACGCCGGTTCGCTCTACCAGTGACCTGTGGCTTCCGAACGTAAGAAGATCCTGCTGCGGCTCGACCCCGCCGTGCACGACGCGCTGGCCCGTTGGGCGGGGGACGAGCTGCGCAGCACCAACGCGCAGATCGAGTTCCTGCTGCGCCAGGCACTGAGCGACGCCGGGCGGATGCCCCGGTCCGCCGGACGGATGCGGCGGCCGGGCCGGCCGTCCAAGCCCCGGTCCGGCGCCGGGGACGAACCCGCGACGGAGAACGGCCCCGACGAGGGCGCCTCCGCGGAGAGCCCCACCGGAGACGAGATCTCCGCGGACCGGCCCTCCGGGGACCGGACTTCCGCCTCCCCCGACGAGGGGGAGCGCACGAGCGAGGACGAGGACGAGGATTAGGTCATGGTCGAGATCCCCGAATCCCTGCCGGCCAGGATGTTCCTGCTGGCCTACGACCTGGAGAAGAAGCGCCTGGCGGTGTCGGGCAGCCGCCTCGGCTACGTGCTGCGCGCCGCCGCCCTCACCGAGCTGTACCTGGACGGGAGGCTCACCGAGGAGCGGCGCAAGCCCAAGCCCGACACCCCCGGCGACGACCCGTACGGGCTGGTCGCGCAGATCGCCTCGTCCCGGCCGCGCTCCTGGCAGTACTGGGTGCGCAAGGACAGCCGGGCGATGGTCCGGACCGTGCGGGATGAGCTGGCGGGCGGCGGCTGGATCCGGGTGCGGCACCGCCGGGTGCTCGGCCTCTTCCCCTGCGACGAGGTCACGGTGAAGGATCCGCGGGTGGTCAAGACGCTGTGGGGCGGGGCGTCCTCGGCGCTGCGCGGCCGTCCGGTCGCGCACGTCAACAGCTACGACGCCGCGGCGGTGGCGCTGGCGGCGGCGGGCGAGCTCAAGACCGTGCTGCCGGGGGCCGACCGGCGGCGGCACAAGCGCCGGATCGCGGAGCTGACCGCGCGTTCCGGCCCGGCCGCCCCCGCGGTGCGCAAGGTGATCCAGGCCTA
This sequence comes from Actinomadura rugatobispora, assembly GCF_042656285.1. Taxonomy (GTDB): domain Bacteria; phylum Actinomycetota; class Actinomycetes; order Streptosporangiales; family Streptosporangiaceae; genus Spirillospora; species Spirillospora rugatobispora. The sequence continues at coordinate 73,570 of NZ_JBHSON010000027.1, forward strand.
CCACGCGGCGGCCGCCTCCGGCGGCTGACCGCCCTCCCCCGCCTCGAACCCCGTGCCCGGGCCCCGCACTCGCCGCGCCGCCCGGGCCTTCGGGCCGGGGAGCCCCGGGGACGCCCGAAGGGTTTGGGGGATAATGCCGGATTGACGGCAAGTTCGCGATATATAGACATTGCCGGATATCCCGTACGAAGGGGCGACGGTGCGGCGAGCCAAGCGGCGCGGCGGCGGAACGGAGGCGCCCCCCTCGGGCACGGGCGACGGCGCCGGGACACCCGGAAAACCCGAGACATCCGGGACACCTGGAGCACCGGTCCGCAATCCCTGGCGGGTGCTGTCGGCGGTCAGCCTCGGCACGGTCCTCCTCGTCGTCAACATCAGCACGCTCAACATCGCGCTCCCGGTGGTGGTCCGCCACTTCGACGCGAGCGCGTCCGCGGCCGGCTGGCTGCTGCTGGCCTTCATGCTCACCCAGACCTCGCTGCTGGTGGTGTTCGGCCGCATGGCCGACGTGTTCGGCCGCCGCGGCACCTACCTCTGCGGCCTGGCCGCGTTCACCGTGGCCAGCCTGCTGGCCGGGTTCGCGCCGAACGTGGAGACCCTGATCGCGCTGCGGGTGCTGCAGGGCGTCGGCGGGGCGGTGCTGCTGGCCAACGGGACCGCCGTCATCGCCTGGGCGTTCGGGCCGGCCCGGCTCAGCCAGGGCCTGGGCGTCTACCTCGGCGTGCTGGGCGCGGCCCCGCTGCTGGGGCCCTCGATCGGCGGCTACCTCGCCGGGTCGGCGGGCTGGCAGTGGGTGTTCTGGTTCAACGTCCCGCTCGGCGCGCTGGCGCTGGGCTGGGCGTTCCTGTCGCTGCCCCGGATGCCGCGCGGGGCGCGGGAACCGATCGACGTGCTGGGCGCGGTGCTGCTGACCGGGTGGCTGGGGGCGCTGGTGATCGCGCTGTCGGAGGCGGGGTCCCGGGGCTGGAACGGTCCGGCGACCATCGCGGGCGCCGTGGTCTGCGCGCTGCTGTTCCCGCTGTTCGTGATCCGGCAGCGCCGGATCCGGCATCCGCTGGTCGACCTGGCGCTGTTCGGCGACCGCGGGTTCACGGTGGGCTCGCTGGCCGCGCTGTTCAACACCCTGGCCCGGTTCGGGACGCTGCTGCTGCTGGCGCTGTTCCTGCAGGCGATCAGCGGCATGACGCCCGCGCAGGCCGGGCTGGCCGTGCTGCCCGGGCCGCTGGCGGGCATGGTGGCCGCGCCGGTGGGCGGCTTCCTGGGACGGCGCGTCGCCCCGCGCACCCTCGCCGTCGCCGGTTCGCTGATCACCTCCGCGGGGCTGGCGATGATGCTGCCGCTGCTGTCCGGGCACACCCCGTACTGGCTGGTCGCGCTGTGCCTGGCGCTGGTGTCGATCGGCAGCGGGGTGTTCACCACCGGCAACACCGCCGCGATCCTGGCGACCGTCCCGACCGAGCGGCTCGGCATCGTCAACGGGCTGCGGATGTCGCTGGTGAACGTCGGGAACGTGCTGAGCGCCGCGCTGTGCCTGGCCCTGGCCGCCTCCGCGCTCGCCCGCGACGACCGGCACCTGCTGTACCAGGGCGCGGCGGCGGGGCTGTCGCGCGACTCCATCGGCGATCTGGTCGCCGGATACCAGCGGGCGTTCACGCTGCTGCTGGTGGCCTCCCTGATCTGCACCTTCGCCTCCCTGTCCAACCGGCTGGTCCGCGTCCGGGACGGAGGCAAGGCCGGCAACGGCCCCGAGGAGAAGGCCCCGCGGGGAAAATCGTGTGCGGCCGAGAAAGGCGCGCCCTAGGCTGTCCGAATGATCGGAAGGCAGCGGCAGAACGCTTCTCCCCCCTCGATTTTCGAACACATCCGGGCGCACATTCCCGAGGAGGGCCCGGGGCTTTCCCCGGGCGGTGAAACGCTGCCCGACGAGGGCGACGGCGACGAGAAGTTCATGTGGGCCCCGGGGGCTCATGACGGCGTGCTCACCCACCATTGGGGCGGTTCAGGCGATCCCGAGGAAGTGCGACGGCTCTCGACCGCCCTCACCGACGCCGTCTCCGCGTCCAAGCGCGAGGCGCGGGCCGCCTACGAGGCGCTGTACGAGACCGCCAGGGGGATCACGATCGTCCCGGTCGTCGACGGCGTCCTGACCGGGGTGCGCTCGTCCGGCGTCGACCCCGAGGACTGCTACCGGCTGGCCCACCGCCTGGCGACCGAGGGAGGGCACCGCGAGCCCGTCAAGCTCGGCATCGCGCTGCTCGGCCTGTTCGACGCGGGGCACCACCGCGACGAGCTCATGATCCTGGGGCGGCACGACGAGTTCACCCTCTTCGCCGCGGTCGCCCTGGGCAACCGCGACGACGACGGCGCCGAGGCCGAGCTGTGGGAGCTGGCCCGCCAGGTGCGGGGCTGGGGGCGCGTCCACCTCGTCGAACGCCTTTCCGACACCGCCGATCCGCGGATCCGGGAATGGATTCTGCGGGACGGATTCCGCAACGAGGTGATGGACGCCTACCTCGCCGGAATCGCGGCCGAGACCGGCGGGCTGGCCGACGCCCTTTCCGGGGACCCCGACGACGAACTCCTCTACGCGGCGGGCGACATTCTCACCGCGCTGTCCGACGACGGCGGGCCGGTCCAGGGAATGCCCGGCTACGCCGACGGAAAGCGCGCGGCGTCCCTTTTCCTCGACCATATGTCGGCGCGGGCGGCCGACCTGCGGCATTTCCTGGCCGTGCAGGACGTGCGCGGCTACGCCGAGCGCGAGTGGCCGGAGCTGGCGGCGCGCTGCACGGAGATCATGGACCGCCCGCTGTGGGCCGACCTGGCGCGGCGGGGGCTCGCCTCCGAGGACCCGGCGGAGTTCCGCCGGGCCGCGCACGTCTGCCGGACGCTGGGCGTCCCGACGCTGCGGGCGCATCTGGACCGGCTGCGCACGCGCGATCCCTTCGACTCCGCCGACTGGTTCGGCGCCGTCGGGCAGGCCGGGCCGGACTCGATCGACGAGGTCCTCGCGCTGGCGGTCGAGCTGCTGCCCCTGGACGAGATCGCCACCGGCCCGGCCGACGAGATGGGCGTGGGCGAGCGCTTCGCCCCGCACCGCTGCCTCGACACGCTGCTGCAGGATCTCGGCGGCCGGCCCGGCCGCGGCGTGCCGCTGGTGATCGCGGGCCTGGCGAGCCCGGTCGTGCGCAACCGGAACATGGCGGTCCGGGCGCTGGACGGCTGGGGCCGGGACGCCTGGCCCGAGGGGGCCGGTGACGCGGTGGCCGCCGCCCTGGCCCGGGAGCCCGACGAGTCCGTGCGCGGGCGGCTCCAGGCACTGTTGGACGGCCGCCCCATCGACTGACCCTGGACCCGCCTACTCGACGACGAGCTCGACCGGGATGTTGCCGCGGGTCGCGTTGGAGTAGGGGCAGACCTGGTGGGCCTGCTCGACCAGCGCGCGGCCGGTGTCCCCGGCCAGTTCGTCGGGCAGCTCGACCCGCAGCACGACGCTGAGCCCGAACCCGCTCTCGACGTCGCCGCCGATGCCGACCTCGGCGGTGACCGAGACGTCCCTGACGTCGTGCCGCTCCGCCCTGGCGACGGCGCTCAGCGCGCTGGCGAAGCAGGCCGCGTACCCGGCGGCGAAGAGCTGCTCGGGGTTGGTGCCCTCGCCGCTGCCGCCCATCTCGCGGGGCAGGGCGAGGGGCAGGTCGAGCCTTCCGTCGGAGCTGACCGCGCGGCCGTCCCTTCCGCTGGCCGTGGCCGCGGCGGTGTAGTGCGCCGTGCTGCTCGTCGTCGCGCCGTCCGGCATGTCGTCTCCCTCGTGCCCGGTGGGCCGATCCCACCTGCTCACAATTGAAGATAGCACAACTTAGTTGTGCACAACTCAGGTGGCCCGGTCCGGCCTTGTCCGTTTCGACCCGCGCCACGGGGTTTGCCGGGCATCGTCAGGGCAGACAGCACGTAAGAGGAGCAGCGTTCTACGGAGAAGACGTGGAGATCAACTTCGATCTTCGGTTCCCCAGGGACGCGGCGAGCGTCCCGGCGATCCGCCGGCTGCTGGACGCCTCGCTGGACGTGCTCGGGGTCGAGGAGCCGATTCGCGGTGACATCGGGCTGATGCTGACCGAGGCGTGCGCCAACGTCGTGCAGCACGCCCGGGCGGGCGACGCCTACACGGTCCGGGTCCTCATCGTGGACGAGCGCTGCGTCATCAAGGTGATCGACCACGGCCGCGGCTTCGACCCGGCGCGGCTGGCGCCGGGTCACCCGGTCGCCCCCGACCCCACCGCCGAGCACGGCCGCGGCATGCTGATCATGGAGACGCTGGCCGACGAGGTGCGGCTGCACTCCTACCCCGAGCACGGCGCGCTGGTGTCGCTGGAGAAGAAGCTGCACTACGGCGGCGACACGCTGGGCCGGCGGCTGGCCGACTCGGCCTGGGCGAACGGCCACACGCCCCCGCCCGGAAGTAGGGTGCGTCTCATGAACGAGGCCGATCCCGAGCTCCAGGAGTTCGCGACGAGGCTGTTCGACCTGGCCAGGCAGGGTCAGACCGAGCAGCTGGTCGCCTACGTCGAGGCGGGCGTCCCCGCCAACCTCTGCAACGACAAGGGCGACACGCTGCTCATGCTGGCCGCCTACCACGGCCACGCCGACACCGTGCGCGCCCTCGCGGCCCGCGGCGCCGACCCGGACCGGGAGAACGACCGCGGCCAGCGCCCGCTGTCCGGCGCCGTCTTCAAGAAGGAGCCGGCGGTGGTGCGGGCCCTGCTGGACGCCGGCGCCGACCCCAGGGCCGGGACGCCCTCCGCGTACGACACCGCGCAGATGTTCGGCCAGGCCGAGTTCGTGGTCTGGTTCGACGAGCGGGCCGCCCCGTCCTCCTGACGAAGGTCGGGGGTGGAAGGGCCCGTTCGGGCATGATCACCTGACCGGCCCTGGCCCCGCCATCCGGACGTCCGCTTCGTCCCTTAGGGCGTGTCCGCCCATTGCGGAGGGCCGACGAGAGCGAGTTCGACGACGGCCTCGCCGAGCCGCCGGCGGTGGAGCGGATCCTCGGGAAGTTCGGCGCCGCGGGCCTGCTCGTCCGCGAGGACGGCACCGTGGCGATCGCGTCCGCGGCGCTGCTGCGCGCCTGGCCCCGGCTGCGCGGCTGGGTCGCCGCCGAGCGCGACGGGCTGCCCGTCCACCACGACCTCGCCGACGCCGCGCTGCTCTGGGACCGCAACGGGCGCAAGAGCAGCGACCTGTACCAGGGGACGCCGCTGGAGCGGGCGATGCGCTGGGCCGCCACCGGCCGCCGCCACGCCGCGCTCAACCTGGTCGAGAACGTGGGCCTGGACGCCTGCGCCGCGCTGGGGCGGCGCCGGGCGCGGCTGCGGCGGGTGCTCGTCGGGGTGCTGTCGGCGCTGCTGGCGCTGCTGGCGGTCACGACCGTGACCGTCGTCGCGCAGCAGCGCACCGTGACCCGGCAGCGCGACGAGGCGGTCGCCCGGCGGCTGGCCGGGCAGGCGGCGGAGCTGCGCCGGAGCGATCCGCGCACGGCGCGGCGCCTGGCGGTCGCCGCCGCCCGCCTCGCCGCCGTCCCCGAGACGCGGTCGGCGGTGCTGGCCGCGCTCGGCCAGGTGGAGGAGGACGTCTTCACCCCGCCGGGGCACTCGCCCGAGGGCGGCGCGATGGCGCTGGCGCCCGACGGCCGCACCCTGGTCACGGCCGACGCGGGCACCGCGCGGCTGTGGGACCTGGACACCCACCGGCAGACCCGTTCCGTCCCGATCTCGGTCCCGGCCGCCGAGGGCGTCGCGCTGAGTCCCGACGGCTCCACCGTCGCGGTCGGGTACGGCGACGGCCGGGCGCGGCTGTGGGACGTGCGCACCGGCCGCGCGCTCGGGACGGAGTTCGGCGAGCCCGACCCGCGCAACACCTCCCCCGTCCAGGTCGAGTTCTCCCCGCGCGGCGGCCACGTGCTCATCTCGACCAGTGAGCGCCTCCAGCTGTGGTCGGGCGGCGCGGCGCCGCGGCTCGCGCTCCGCCGGGACGGTCCGCCCAAGACCCACGCCTTCAGCCCCGACGACCGGACGATCATCCTCGCGGTGACCGAGGAGTTCGAGTGGTGGGACATCGCCGCGCACCGGCGGCTGCCGGTCGACGGGACGCCGCTGGCGCCCGCGGACCGGCCCGGCAACGTGGCCTTCAGCCCCGACGGGCGGCTGTTCGCCCGTACCGAGGACACCGGGATCACCGTCACCGAACTGGCGACCGGGCGCCGCGCCGCCTGGCTGTTCACGGCGAACGAGCAGCCCCTGGTCCCCGTGTTCAGCCCCGACGGCGCGTTCCTGGCCGATGGGGGGCGGCTGTGGCGCCCCGCCGCCGGAGCCGCGGTGAGCGGCCTGCTGATGCGCAACCGGGACATGGAGGCACAGTGCGGGCCCTCGCGGTTCGGGGCCGGGGCCCGCACCCTGCGCTGCGTCCGTGAAGGGCGGGCGGTCGTCTCCACCGACGTGAGCGCCTACACGCGCGCGCCCGTCCTCCCCGGCGCGCCCACGCCCGCCGAGGCCGCGTTCAGCCGTGACGGCCGCATGCTGGCCACGCTGGAGGGCGACCGGGTACGGGTCTGGGACGTGCGCGGGCGCCGCCCGGTGACGGAGATGCCGACCGCGGCGGAGGCCGTCCCCGGGTCCGCGGACGAGCGCTTCGCCTGGAGCGCCGACGGCCGCAGGCTCGCCGTGGTCGCCGCGGACGGCGCCGGCATCGACGTCTGGGAGGTGCCCGCCCGGAGGAAGACCGGCTCGCTCACCGCGCCGGGACGGCCGGGCCTGCGGGTGCGTGAGCTGGAGTTCGCCCCGGACGGAGGGAGCCTCGACACCATCGGCGAGGAGGGCTCGCAGAACGTCCTGGAGTACTGGCGGGTCTCCCCCGCCGGGCTGATCCGTTCGCAGCCCTTGCCGTCACCGTCGGGCCCCGAGCAGGCGGCGACGACGTTCGAGGGGCTCGGCCTGGTCTTCGCGCCGGACGGGCGGTCGGTGACCGTGGGCCGGGGCGCGGGCACCTTCGCGTTCCCGTCCGGCGCGCGGAGCGCACCGCCCGGCCCCGGCATGGGCCCCGTCCGGGCCGCCGCCCCCGACGGCCGGACCCTCGCCGCCGTCGACTCGGGCCGGGACGTCGCCTTCTGGGACGCCCGCACGCAGCGCCGCACGGCGCTGCGGCTGCTCGGCGGGACCGGCCAGGAGCGCACCGCGATCGTCTCCGTGGCGTTCTCCCCGGACGGGCGGACCGTCGCCACCGGAGACGACGCCGGGGCGGTACGGCTGTGGGACGCCGCGAGCGGGGCGCCGATCGGCGGGGCGTTCACCGGCCACTCCTCCAGCGTGCTGGCGCTGGCGTTCGCGCCGGAAGGCCGGAGCCTGCTGGCCGTGGACGGAAGCGGCGTCTTGACCTCCTCCCCCTCGTGAACGAGGGGGATTCCAACCCGTGCCCTCAGGAGAGAACAGGTTGAGGTTCGCGGTTCATCCGCCCCGGCACCCCGGAGCGTCCCCGCGCAGCAACGGCCGGTCCGGCCGCCGTGCCCACGAGCGTGCACACGAGGCTCGCCTCGTAGGCGATGTTGCGTGCCGCGTTCACATCGGCGTTGCAGGCGAAACCACAGGACCGACACCGGAAACGCGCTTGGCTCTCACGCGCCTGCGGGTCGATGGTCCTGCACGCCGAGCAGCGCTGCGAGGTGAACGCGGGGTTGATCTTGTACACGCGGCCGGGGGCCTTGTCCTCCAGCCGCTCCACCAGCTTGGCCCAGCCGTTGGCGAGGATGCCCCGGTTCAGTCCCGCCTTGGCGGCGACGTTGCGTCCCGGCCGCTGGAGGGTGCCTCTGGCCGAGCGGGTCATGCCCGAGACGTTGAGGTCCTCGACGCCGATCACCTCGAACCGGCGGGCCAGGGCGGTGGAGGTCTGCTCCACCCAGTTCTTGCGCCGGTCGCTTTCGCGGGTGTTGAGGCGGGCGAGCGCGGCCTTGAGAGCGGCGCGGCGGCGGGAGCCGCGCCGGGCGCGTCCCAGCCTGCGGGCCAGCCGCTCCAGGCGCCGCTGTTCTCCGGGGGTGAGGCCGGGCACGTGCAGCAGGTCCCCGGTCGAGAGGGCGGCGCTGACGGTGACGCCCCGGTCCACCCCGACCACGCTCCCGTCACCGGGCCCGGGGACCGGGGGCGGGACGTGCGCGAAGGCCACATGCCAGCGCCCGGCCCGGTCACGGGTGACCCGGTAGGACTTCACACCCGCCGGTACCGGCCGCGACAGCCGGAACCACACCCATCCGCACTTGGGCACCAGCACCGCACCCCACTTGCGCGACAGGCGCCTGACCTGGTGGGGTTTGACGCCGATCTGCCGGAACCCCTCGTGCACGCCCTGCTTGCGCCAGGTGGGGCGGCGGTGGGTACCGGCGAAGAAGTTGGCCATCGCCTGCGCGAAGTCGCGCAAGGCCTGCTGCTGGACGGTCTGCGGCCCGGCCCGTAGCCACCCGAACTCGGCGCGGGCCTCGGTGAGCTGCCGAAACTGCTCGTGGTAGCCGGGTGCGCCGCCCCGGTGCCGGGACCAGAAGGCGTGCTGCTCCAGAGCCAGGTTCCATACGAACCGGGCGTGCGCGCAATGCGAGAGCAGGACGTACTCCTGCTCGGGCGTGGGGTCCAGACGGTAACGCGACACAAGTGTGAGCGTAGCGTGCACGCTCGAACACAGGGACGAGAACGTGCAGGATGGTGCCTGGTCGGCGGACATTCGCCCTGGGGGCGAATCTCCTTCCCCTGCCCTGCTCCGCAGGGGTCCGATTCCTCCCCGGCCTGAAGGCCGGGGTTTCCTCGGAGGTTCTTGGATGAAGGAGCACGTCCTCGACCCGGCGCGGGCCGCGGCCGCGCTGTGCGGCGGCCGCGGCGGCCTGACGGAGGCGGAGTGGCGGCGGTACGTCCCCGAGGTCCCCTACCGCCGGACCTGCTGACCGTTCAGTGGTCGGCCGGGGCCAGGTCCAGGGTGTGGCCGTTCGACCCCTCGGCGAGCAGGACGCGGCGGGCCGGGAGCGGGATCTCGATGCCCTCGATCTGGAAGCGGCGGTGCAGCCGCTTGACGAACTCGTGCTTGAGGCGGAACTGCTCGCCGAACTCGGTGATCCGCAGGATGACGGTGAAGTTGATCGCCGAGTCGGCGAAGGTGTGGAAGCGGACCAGGGTCTCGTGCTCCTTCACCGCGCCCTCGATCTCGTTCATCACCTCGGTGCCGATCTCGACGACGACCTTCTCCACGTGCTCCAGGTCGCTGCCGTAGGCCACCTTCGCCTGGATCAGCAGGGACATGTCCTGCGCCGGGCGGTGGTAGTTGGTGAGGATCGTGTCGGAGAACCGCTGGTTGGGGATCACCTCGACGTTGTCGGACAGGGTCCGGATGGAGGTGTTGCGCCAGTTGATGTCGACGACGTACCCCTCCTGGCCGCTGCTGAGCCTGATGTAGTCGCCGGGCTCGATGGTCTTGGACGCCAGCACGTGCACGCCCGCGAACAGGTTGGCCAGGGTGTCCTGGAGGGCCAGCGCGACCGCCAGGCCGCCGACGCCCAGGGCGCCCAGCAGCGGGGTGATGGAGACCCCGAGGCTCTGCAGCATCACCAGCATGCCGATGCCGAGCACGACCACCCGGGTGATGTTGGCGAAGATCGTCACGTTGGCGGCCACGCCCTGCCGGGCCAGCGCGATCGAGGTGACGATGCCGGCGATCAGCCGGGCGCAGGCCAGCGAGACGATGACGATCGTCAGCGCGGTGAGCACCCGGGCGGTGACCGAGAGCGAGCCGGGCTTGAGGTCCAGCACGTTCGCCGCGATCCAGGCGCCGCCGAGCAGGGCCAGCGGGACCGCGAGGTCGTGCAGCAGCTTGGCGGCCAGGTCGTCCCAGGCCCAGCGGCTGTCGACCGCCCGCTTGTTCAGCCGTCCCGACAGGATGCGCAGGACGACCGCGACGGCCAGCGCCACCGCGAACACCACGGCGGCGGCGATGATCCGGCCCCAGTCCAGCGACTCAGGCATGACGTGAATCTCTCCCTCCGGGCGGCGGCCTGCTCCGGCCGCACGCACCGTTTTCTGGCAGTACGCGGCATAAATTCGCTCTGCTGTACTGATCCCGATTTGGCCCGATCGTAGTGAAAATGTTCGGCGCCGGGGACGATCTCGGAAGACCCTGCCCACTGTCGGTAAGGCCACACGGTAAGTGACGCAAACGCAGGTCACGAGCAGTAAGTGAAACGTCACGGGCACGCGCCGTGAAAAATGTGGCGCGGACCTCCCTTCCCCCGCGGCGGAACGGCGGAGGTCGCCGATTAGGGTTGATCGAGTGGTAGGTCTGGGTCTCATGCGCCGTCTGGGGACCACGGCGCTCGGGCTTCCGAACGGTCCCCACCGGGTGTCGGTGCGCCGCGACCTTGAGGTCCCGGCCGCCGACGGGATCACGCTGCTGGCCGATCACTACGCGCCGGTGGACGTCGACCGGCCGCCGACCGTGCTGGTCCGCTCGCCCTACGGCAGGCGCGGCCCGTTCGGCCTCATGTGCGGCCAGGCGTTCGCCTCGCACGGCTTCCAGGCCGTGGTGCAGAGCGTGCGCGGCGGCTTCGGCTCCGGCGGGGTCTTCGAGCCGCTGGACGAGAGCGAGGACGGCCTGGCCACGATCGCGTGGCTGAAGGAGCAGCCGTGGTTCGGCGGCACGTTCGCCATGCACGGCCCCAGCTACCTCGGATATGTGCAGTGGGCGGTGGCGGCCGAGGCCGGTCCCGAGCTCAAGGCCCTGTCGATGCAGGTGACGGCGTCGCAGTTCCGCGACGCCATCAACGTCGGCGGCACCTTCGCGCTGGAGTCCACGCTGATCTGGGTCGACCTCACCTCCCGGATGAAGCACCCGCTGTCGGGCATCACCACCGGCCTCATGTCACCGCGCCGGGCCCGCCGCGCCGCGCTCTCGGGCCGCCCACTGGCCGAACTCGACGTGCTGGCGACCGGCGAGCAGCGCCGCTTCTTCCAGGACCTGCTGGTCAGCGGCCCCGACACGCCCTTCTGGGACCGGCGCGACTTCAGCCCGACCGTGTCCGAGGTCAAGGCGCCGGTGAACATGACCGGCGGCTGGTACGACATCTTCCTGCCCTGGCAGCTCAAGGACTACGCGGCGCTGCGCGCGGGCGGGCACCGGCCCTACCTCACCATCGGCCCCTGGTTCCACGCCGACCAGCGGATGATGCGCGGCTCGATCGGCGAGTCGCTGAGCTGGTTCCGCGCCCACCTCCTGGACGACCCCGCCGGCCTGCGCGAGAAACCCGTCCGGCTGTTCGTCACGGGAGCCGAGGAGTGGCGCGAGTTCCCGGACTGGCCCGTCCCGGGCATGCGGGAGCGGCGCTGGCACCTGCTCCCCGACGGCGGCCTCGGCCACGACCGCGCGCCCGAGTCCGAACCCGACCGCTACCGGTACGACCCCGACCACCCCACGCCGTTCCTGGGCGGCCCCACCCTGCTGGGCGACAACCACCCGGTCACCGACCAGCGCCGCCTGGAGCGCCGCCGCGACGTGCTCACCTACACCTCGGAGGAGCTCGAAGAGGACCTGGAGATCATCGGCCCGGTCACGGCCGAGCTGTTCGTCCGGTCCGACCGGGAGCACACCGACTTCGTGGTGCGGCTGTGCGACGTGGACCCCGACGGCAAGTCGCTGAACCTGTGCGAGGGCATGCGACGGCTCGTCCCCGGCACCCCGGAGGCCGACGAGGAGGGCGTGCGCCGCGTCGCGGTGGAGCTGTGGCCCGTCGGCCACCGGTTCCCGGCCGGGCACCGCGTCCGCGTGCAGGTGTGCAGCGGCGCCTACCCGCGGGTGGCGCGCAATCCGGGCACCGGCGAGCCGATCGGCACCGCGTCCACGATGCTCACCGCCGACCAGGAGATCTTCCACGAGCCGGGCAGGCCGTCGGCGATCGTGCTCCCCGAGATGCCGGCCGGCTAGCCCTTGGCGGAGCGGGCGCGCAGGGCGGCCAGGGCCTTGTCGGCGTGCACGTTCATCCGGATCTCGCTCTTCACGATCTCCAGGACGCGGCGGTCGGTGTCAATGACGAACGTCTGCCGCTTGGTCGGCGCCAGCGCCACCCCCCGCTTCACCCCGAAGAGCGCGCGCACCGTGCCGTCGGCGTCGGCCAGCAGCGGGTAGCCGAAGTCGTGCTTGTCGGCGAACTCCTTCTGCTTGGCCACGTCGTCGCCGCTGATCCCCACCGGGTGCGCGCCGACCTCGGCCAGCTCGCCCTTGAGGTCGCGGAAGTGGCACGCCTCGGAGGTGCACCCCGGCGTCATCGCGGCGGGATAGAAGAAGAGGACGACCGGGCCGTCCTCCAGCAGGCCGCCGAGCGTACGGGTGCGGCCCGTCTCGTCCGGCAGTTCGAAGTCGTCGACCACGTCGCCCACGTTCATGGACTGAACGTACAACAGCGACACGCCCGGCGGCAGGGGGCCCTCAGCCCAACAGCGCCGTGATGTCCGCCACCGTCCACGCCCGCGCGGCGCCCGGACGGGCGCAGAGATAGGCGGCGGCGCGCCCGGCCGTCCAGCCGTGCGCCTCCCGCAGCCCGTTGCCGAGCATGGTGAGGTACGGGGCGGTCGGCGCGTTCAGCTCGGCGCGGGCCGCGCCGTCGGGCGAGGTGAAGGTGAGCATCGGGTGCCCGTCGCGCTCGCCGACCCGGATGAGGGTCTCGTACCGGCCCGGGCCGAGCGTCTGCCGCCCGGTCCGCAGCACCTCCGACAGGTCGGGGTCCTCGCCCACCTCCCGGCGCATCTCCTGCGCCACCACGTCGCAGAACTGCTGCCGGGTGAGGAGGTAGGCGCGCGCCGCGGCACGGCCGGGCAGCCCCCGGTCGTAGAAGGCCATGCCGCCGCCCCACGTCAGCGAGGTCAGCGCGAAGTAGATGCCGCCGGGCAGCTCGACCGCCCGGGAGGCCCGGGCGGGCCTGGTGTCGCGGCAGCCGGTGTAGGTCCGGGCTCCGCCCGCGGGCCGCCCTCCGGCCAGGTAGCAGGAAAAACGCTCCTGATAGAGGTTGGACCCATAGGCCACGTACCAGACCGCCGCTTCCCCGCTCATCGCGCCCCAGTGTACGAACAGCGCCGATCAGCGGCCGACGGTATGGCGCCGGTCACGTTCCCCCTTGTCCGGTCCTTTTTTCGAGAGACGTACGTTTCAGCGGCGCTCGACCGGAAACACAAAGATCGAGCGGGTGTCTACGACGCAGATACCTCCAGGTTTCTCCTGTGCTAAACCCGGAGGTTCTCGTCATGCAGCGTCCTTTGAACATCGCCCTGGTGTCCGCCTCCGACCTCGACGGCGAACACGTCCAGGCGATCCACACCCGGGAGCTCGCCCGCGCCCTCGCCCGACCGGCGTCCGACGACTCCACGGGTCACCAGGTCACGCTGTACACGCGCCGCCACGACGCCGCGGCGCGTGCGCGCGTCAGGCTGGGGCCCGGCGCGTCCGTGCAGCAGATCGACGCGGGCCCGGCCCGGCCGCTGGACGACGACCAGCTGCTCCAGCACGTCCGCGACTTCGCGGAGGGGCTGCGCGACCGCTGGCGCGGCACCGGGCGCCCCGACCTCGTCCACGCGCACGGCTGGATCGGCGGACTGGCCGCCTGCGCGGTGGCCCGCGAGCTCGGCATCCCGTTCGTGGTGAGCCCGCACGGCCTCGGCGCCGCCGAGCGCCAGGCCGGGCGCCGCGTCCACCCGGCCCGGGCACGGCTGGAGAAGGCGATCGGCCGGGAGGCCGCCGCGGTCGTCACCGCCTGCGCCGACGAGGCCGCCACGCTGGTCCGGATGGGCGTCCCCCGCCGCACGATCACGATGGTGCCCTACGGGGTGGACGGCGACCAGTTCAGCCAGATCGGCCCGGCCATGCCGCACGGCGCCCGGGACCGCCTCGTCACCGTCGCCCACGACCTGGAGGGCGGCGGGGTCGCCACCGCCATCCGCGCCCTGGTCCACGTGCCCGGCGCCGAGCTGGCCGTCGCCGGCGGCCCGCCCCGCGAGGAGCTGGAGAACGACGCCGCCGTGCACCGGCTGCGGCTGCTGGCCAAGGAGCTGCACGTCGAGGACCGGGTGATCTTCCTGGGCCGGGTGCCGCGCAAGTCGCTCCCCCGGCTGCTGCGCACCGCCAAGCTGGCGCTGTGCCTGGCCCCCGTCCAGCCGTCCCCGCTGGTGCCGCTGGAGGCCATGGCCTGCGGCGTCCCCGTGGTCGCCACCCGGGCAGGCGGGAACGCCGACACCGTGCTGGACGGCATCACCGGGATCCACGTCCCGGCCGGCCGTCCCGTGCAGATCGGCCGCGCCGTCCGCCGCCTGCTGACCGAGGACACCACCCTCAACGGGTACGCCATCGCCGCCGCCGACCGGGCCCACTCCCGCTTCTCCTGGGACCGCATCGCCGCCGAGACGCTGCGCGCCTACACCAAGGTGCTGCCCCCCGAGCCCGAGCCCGAGGCGGCCGCCGCGGCCGAGACCGGCGCGGGCGTCGAAGAGCCCGTCCTGGTCGGCTGACCAGAGCGGCGTACGGGCCCCCGGACCTCCCGACCCCATCCCTCGGTCCGGGGGTCCGTGCGTGTCCGGGGACGGGCAGGCGCATCCCCCCGCGGGTGCCATACTCGGCGTCATGGGAGGAGGCGATCGTTCCGGGACGCTGATCGGCCGGGCCGCCGAGCTGGCCGCCCTCACCGGCGCCCTGGACCGGGCCGCCGCGGGCGCCGCCGGGGTCGTGCTGGTCAGCGGCGACGCCGGGGTCGGCAAGTCGCACCTGGTCGGCGCGCTCACCCGGATCGCCCGCGACCGCGGCTGCACCGTCCTGGCCGGCCAGTGCGCCGAACTCGGCGAGAGCATGCCGTACCTGCCGCTGGCCGACGCCCTGTGGACCGGCTCCGCCGACCCCGCGCTGCGCGCCGCCCTCGACGACCGGCCGGTGCTGCGGCGGCTGCTGCCCGACGGCGGCGGCGACGGCGTCCCGGCCGGGGACCTCGGCCAGCAGCGGCTGTTCGGCGCCGTCCTGGGACTGCTCGGCGAGCTGGGCCGCGACCGCCCCGTGCTGCTGGTGCTGGAGGACCTGCACTGGGCCGACCGCTCCACCCGCCACCTGCTGACCTTCCTCAGCCGCGTCCTGCAGCGCGAACGGGTCTGCCTGGTCGGCACCTACCGCTCCGACGACCTGCACCGGCGGCACCCGCTCCGCCCGGTCGTCGCCGAGCTGCTGCGGCTCCCCGAGGTCGGCGCGGTCGAGCTGGGCCCGTTCGGGCACGGCGAGACCGCCGAGTACCTGGCCTCCCTCGGCGGCGACGGCGCCCCGCCCACCGCCGAGGAGATCAACCGGGTGCACCGCCGCTCGGAGGGCAACCCGTTCTACGCGGCCGAGCTCTACACCGCCGCCCGCACCGACGAGGAGCTGCCCGCCGGGCTCGCCGACCTCCTCCTCGCCCGCGTCGAACGCCTCTCCGAGAACGCCGCCCGCGTGGTGCGGGCCGCGTCGGTCGCCGGGCACCGGGTCGACGACGAACCGGTCCGCCAGGTCTGCGGGCTGGACGAGGCCGCCGCCGGCGAGGCGCTGCGCGAGATCGTCTCGCACCGGCTGCTGATCCCCGACGGCGCCCAGGGGTACACCTTCCGGCACGCGCTGCTCCGCGAGGCGGTGTACGCCGACCTGCTCCCGGGCGAGCGGACCCGGCTGCACGCCGCGTACGCCGACCTCCTGAAGCGGGCGCCCGCCGTCCCCGGCCGGGTCGCCGCCGAACTCGCCCACCACAGCCTGGCCGCCCACGACCTGCCCGCCGCGTTCGCCGCGTCCGTCCAGGCCGGCCGCGAGGCCGAGCGGATGGGCGCCCCCGACGAGGCCCACGAGCACTACGACCGCGCCCTGTCCCTCTGGGACGCCGTGCCCGGCCCGGAGGAGGCCGCCGGGACCGGCCGCGTCCAACTGGAACTGGCCGCGGTCCGCTCCTCCGGCCGCTCCGGCGAGCCGCGCCGCGCCATCTCCCGCCTGCGCCGCCTGCTGGAGGAGGCCGACCCCGCCGACGTCCGGATGGGGGTGCTGCTGCGCGAGCACCTGGCCTACTACCTCGACGACGTCAAGCAGCACGACGAGTCGATGGCGGTGTCCCGCGAGGCCATCGCCATGCTCCCCGCCGACCCGCCCACGGCCGAGCGCGCCTCCGCCCTCGCCACCTACGTCCGCACCATGCTGTTCGAGGAGGTGGACCCGAGCCTGCGCGCCGTCGCCGAGGAGGCCGTCGCCGCCGCCCGCGCCGCCGGAGCGGCCGACGCCGAGGCCAGCGCCCTGGTCAGCCTCGGCATCTACCGGGAGACCCGGGAACCCGACCCCGAGGTCGGCGCGCTGTTCGCCCGCGCCCGCGACCTCGCCGTCGGCGCGGGCAACTACCAGGTCGGGCAGCGCGCCGCGTTCCACCTCGCCCGCTCCATCTTCGACCGCGGCGACCTGCCCGCCGCCGTCCGCGCCGCCGACGACGGTGTGGCCTTCTCCCTCGCCAACGGCCTCGGCTGGAGCCCCTACGGCAGCACCCTGCGCTGCCTGCAGTTCCTCATCCACTACACCTCCGGCGACTGGGAGGAAGCCGGACGGCTCGCCGCCGACTTCCCGATGCAGGTCGTCCGCCCCGCCGAGGCGCAGGTCTCCTCCTACGCCCTCTTCCTAGAGGTCGCCCGCGGCGAGGACATCACCGAACGCTTCCGCTGGCTCGAACCGGTCTGGCCTGAGGACGACTTCATCGCCTACGTCGCCCGCGGCCTGGCCGCCGAGCACGCCCTCTGGCAGGGCGACACCGCGGCGGCCCTCGACCACGCCACGGCCGCCCAGGCCGTCCTGCCCGCGCAGGACGTCGCGGCCGTCCGGGTCATCGCCACCGCCCTGTGGGCGCACGCCGACCGCGCCGTCCAGGCCCGCGCCTCCGGCGACAACGGCACCGCCGCGTCGGCCGTCGAGGCCGCCGACAACCTTCTCGAACGCGCCCGCGCCACCGTGGCCACCACCCCCGACGGCCGCACCCGCGCCTGGCTCGGCCTGGAAGGCCACGCCTGGCTGGCCCGCGCCGAAGCCGAACACGCCCGCGCGCACGGCGCCAACGACCCCGCCCTGTGGCGCAAGACCCTCGAAGCCTTCTCCTACGGCTTCACCTACGAGTTGGCCCGCACCCGCTGGCGCCTGGCCGAATCCCTGGCCGCCCAGGGCTCCCGCGAGGAGGCCCTGAACGAATGGCGCACGGCCGCGCAGGAGGCCGAGTCCCTGGGCGCCGCCCCTCTCGTCCGGGCCCTGACCGACCTAGGCGCCCGCGCCCGCCTCACCGCGCAGCAGCCCGAGCCCGCAGCCGGTGGTCTGACCGCCCGCGAACGCGAAGTCCTCAAGCTCGTAGCCGAAGGCCGCAACAACAAGGAGATAGCCGCAGCCCTCTTCATCAGCCCCAAGACGGCCAGCGTCCACGTCTCCAACATCCTCGCGAAGCTAGACGTCACCAGCCGAACCCAAGCCGCCGCCAAGGCTCACGCCGACGGCCTCCTCACCGGCTGAGACCGCCCACCTGCCCCGTCGCCGTGATGGTGGCAGCGCGCGAATCAGTGATCGATTCGTGACCGGCGAAACGTTGCCTCTGGAGCGGTGTCCGAACGGTCGTCAGCAAAGGCTCTCCATCGCGGCGGACGAGGAAAGAGGGGAACGGCGAGAACGGATGAGGGTTCTGCTCGTGGAGGACGATCCTCGTTTCGCCGCGGCGCTGACGAGGGCGCTCCACCGGTGCGGGTACGAGGTGGAGCACGTCCGCACGGCCGCGGCCGCCCTGGACGCCTCGCCGGGCGAGGCCGTCCTGCTGGGGCTGCCGCTGCCCGCCGGCGACGGGCTGGAGGCGTGCCGGCGGTTGCGCGCCCGCAGCGAGGTCGCGATCATCATCCTGTCCGAGCGCGGCACCGAGCGCGACCGCGTGACGGGGCTGCGCGAGGGCGCCGACGACTACCTGGTCAGACCGTTCGGCATCGCCGAGTTGCAGGCCAGGCTGGACGCGGTGCTGCGCCGGATCCGGCCCCGGGCCGCCGGGGCGCGAACGATCGGCGGGCTCCGGGTGGATCTGGACGGGCGCATCGCCTACGTGAACGACGTCGCGATCCGGCTGACTCCGAAGGAGTTCACCCTGCTCGCCGCGCTCGCCCGCGAGCACGGAACGGTCGTGCCCCGCGAGCGGCTGCACCGCGAGGTCTGGCAGACCTCTTGGGAGGGCAAGTCCCGCACCCTCGACGTGCACATCTCGACGCTGCGCACGAAGATACGTCCCGCCGCCGTGCTGGAGTCCGTCCACGCGGTCGGCTACCGGTTGCGGGCGACCGGCGCGCCGTCCCCTCCGGGCAGCGGGCCGGGCGCCGTCGACGCCACGGCGGAGAACCGGTGAGACGCGGACGGAGCCGGTGATGCGCCGCCGGGGTGGACGGCCACAGAACGATCTCCTCGAACCGGAGCGGCGACCTGGATACGCCTGCGCTGACGACGCGCTGACCGGCAACCGGCCGGCCGTCGCGGCCGTGATCCGGCTCTGGCGCCGCGCCCGCTCATCATCGCCGAGCCGTAGGCCGGGACGGGGAGGTCATCGGCGCCCGCGTGGTCGACGCGGACGCGGCAGCACGCGTCGGCGGTGGCAGTCGCGATCTCGGCCGGCAACGGCGTCTCGTCGGCCTACCACCGCTTGTCGCGCAGAGGCGTCCACACTCGCGTAGCCGAGCCCAGCCCGTTTCATGCGGCGTCCACCTTCTTGGGCAGCTCGTCGGCCGACGTGCACTCGCAGGCGCCATTTCCCGCCGCCCTCCGGGACCACCGCGCCCCGGTAGGTGGCCGCAGTATCCGTGATGACGGCGTTCGCGGCGGAACTCAACCGCGCCTCACGCCCTCCGGCCTGGGCGCGCAATTTCTGGCTTCCGCTCGGCGGTCTGGCGGTAACCCCATCGAGTGGTTTCTCAGGAAGATCCAGTTACCGGCTTTTCTTGACATCGCTTCAAGGCGGGCGGCCGTGGACGCTCTCCGTGATGAGCCGGTCGCGGGCGAGAGCGAGATGTTAGAAAAGCTTCAAATCAGGCGTCCTCCTATGGCGTGGTCGCGGGCCGCTGCGATTGCCTCCGAGTAGTCCCGCCCGCGCCGCGGAGCGGGAGGCCGGCTCACAGCCCTTGCGAAGGTGGCGTCAACGATGAGCAGACCCGGTCGCCGTGTGGTCGAGGCGGGCACGGCGAGCGTCGCCTTCGCCGTGGCGGCCGGCACGGCTCCGATCACGAGAGGCGCCAATGCGACAAAATCCAGCGAGCCGTCGCAAGGGAATCCTGGCCGTGCTCGCGGCGTCGGCCTTCGCACTTCCGCTCACCCTGACGCCGCCGGCACATGCGTACGTGCGGTATTGCACGGATCCGCACACCTGGGGCCGCGCGTGCTTCCAGCCGGCCGGCGAGATCATGTACGTCTATGACGACGACGCCGATGGCCACCACGTCCGCGGCGTGGCATTCGACGGGAGCGTGCCCGACAACACACCCCTGTACACCTGCGCGAACACCAAGGGGGCAGGCACGGTCCAAGAATGCAACTTCAGTTTCCCCGAAGGTCACCTCATCCACTTCCAGGCCCGCCTGCACGAAGGTGATTTCCGCCTGGACGAGTCACGCTGGAAGTCAGCCTATGCCTAGCAAAATCCGTCAACACGTCCTGGCGATGCTGGCCGTGCCGGTCGCCGCCCTTCCCGTCATCCTGGCGCCGCCGGCGCAGGCGTCCATTCGGTATTGCACCGACCCGCACACCTGGGGCCGGGTGTGCTTCCAGCCGGACGGTGAGATCCTGTACGTCGAGGACAACGAGGCCGACGGGCACCATGTCCGCGGATTCGCCTGGTCCGAGAGTGTCGAAGGCACTCCCGCCACATACGAGTGCAAGAACACGAAAGGCGCGGGCACGGTGAGGGAATGTAACTTCAGCTGGCCCGAAAGGCATCGGATCTACTTCTTCGCCGCCCTGTACGAAGGCGACAAGCGACTGGCGAGTTCGGACAGCAAATCGGCCTATGCCTGACGCCGCACGCAGTCGGCGAACCGATTGACGGCGGGGATCTCGCGGGCCACCGCACACGCCGGAGCGGCGAGATCCCCGTCCGAGCCGAGCACCGGAACCGCGGTCACGGGCAGCATGGTCAGAGGTTCCAGGACCAGCCGTGGAGGAGGCCGAGTCCCTGGGCGCGACCCCTCTCGTCCGGGTCCTGACCGTCTGACCGCCCGCGAACGCGAAGCCTTCAAACTCGTAGCCGAAGGCCGCAACAACAAGCAGATAGCCGCGGCCCTCTTCATCAGCCCGAAACCAGCCAGCGTCCACGTCTCCAACATCCTCGCCAAACTAGACGTCACCAGCCGAACCCAGGCAGCCGCCAAAGGTCACGCCGACGGCCTTCTCACCGGCTGACCCGCCGATCACCACCGGTGCGCACAGATCAAGGCGCGGATCGCCTCGTCCGACTTCTCGTCGAAGGTGTCGGACCACCGCGTCCCCTGGCGTTCCTCGATCCGCGAACACAGCAGTTCTAGGGCCTCCCTGTCCTTGGGATCTTCCGGTGAAGCCGCACGTAGGATGAGCGCGGCACCGGGCGCGTTGTCGTAGAGCGCGGGATCCCAGAGGCGGCCAGTGAACTGGTCAAGCAAACCAGGATGACTCGCAATCGCCGCCGCCAACGCATCGCTGTCCCAGTTGCGGGGCGGAAGATCGAGCGAGAACCCCACAAGCTCGGCGAGCAGGACGTGATCAAACATGTGGGCCTTGGTCTTTAGCAGCATGGCCAATTTCGAGGCCACATCTCTGAGTTCCTCTTCCGGCACGTCCCTGGGAAACCACAAGTATATTTCTGGGATGTCACCTTCGGTGGCCGCGAGTAGGGGAATGAGCCAGCTCAGCATTACGTCATGCCAACGGCTGCCGATTATCTCATAAACGTGGCGATCATGAATGGCCAGGCCGAGCCGCAGGCGAGCCTCGCGGTCGGAGTCACCGACCAGCCGGGCGTGGAAGACGTCCACCAGCTCACGTCTCATCCGCTGCCTCTCAGACCTGACCTTCTCTTCCCTCCACGTCAGGGTGGAGAGGAGCGAATGCCAACAGTCGGTGTCGAGACCTGCCTTCCAGAGGTCGACAGTGGATCGCCACACGGTCGACGGGTCGGGCTCGTCCGGCCATAGGCGGTCGAGCGATACAGGCGTGGCAGAGTCCAGGAGGACGCGCAGCAGGACGAGGTTCGCAGAGTACGCCGCCGCCCCCCTGACGCGGTCAACGCTCATGGGGCGGTAGCCCGCGTAGCGATTCGAGCCATGTCTCCTACGGTGCCCCTCGACGAGGGTCTCCAGTAGCCGCAGGATCCGGTTCCGCTCTGCGGTGCCAAATTCGGCGGAAAGCTCTGCGGCGAACTCGAGCGTGGGGCGACGGGTCGAGAGCGGCTGATGCGAGAGCAGCGCGAACAGCAGGTCATCGTCGGGCTCGCGCGGTCCGCGCCGCCCCCCGAACGCGGCCTCCGCGGTCTCGGCCAGCAGCTCCACGACCTGGGACGCCAGAAGGTACTCGCCGAAGGTCGCGTGCAAGAACTCGTAGTTCTGCCGGGCGCCCTCAACGCCGTGAGTTTGCGCCTCGGACGCGTGCACGAAGAAGAAGCGTCCGATGACCTGCTGCCCCAGATCGGCGACACGCACCGCGGTACCCGGGCCGTCGCCCGCCAGCGCTGCCAGGTCTGCACCCAGCTCAACGTCCGAGACATCCTGGCGGCCGCGATTGAACATAGCGAAGGCGGCCACACCGAGTTGCCACAACTCCTCCCGGACTGCCTCGTCCACATCCTTCTTCTGTTCGGTCTTGTCGACCTCGCGGCGAGTGAAGTTCTCCAGCAGTCGCTGGTACAGACTGGCCTTGGAAGCATCGGCCTCCAACTCGGGCAGGGTGGGATCGGCCGAGTAGAGGGCGAGCATGAGCAGCAGGAGCGGCTGCTGCGCCAGTTCGCGCTGGGCCAGTGCGGACTCCAGCGGCAGCGGCCTGACGCTTCCCGCCTGGATCCCGGTCGCGTTCGTGCTGTTCCAGATGTCGAGCCAGGCGGCGATCTGGTTCTCGTCGAAGTCCTCCAGCTTGACCAGGGCCGTCCCCGGCGGGATCCGGACGCGGTCGGCGACGACCGTGCGGGAGGTCACGACGACCACCACGGGACGGTCCTGCTCGGCTTCCCGGCGCTGGAAGTCGACTACCTCCTGCAGGTAGGCGCTGCGATCACCGGCTGCCTGGAGCAGTTCGTCCAGGCCGTCCAGCAGGACGACGCGGATCGTGGAGGTGCTCTGGTCTGCGAGTTCCCACCAGTCGACCCGGCGGTGCGTGGCGTCGTTGAGGGCCTGCTGCACCTGGTCGTACACGGGAGCGTCCGCATCCACGCTCCTAAGAGGCACTCGCACAACCGTGTACGCCGACGGCGGCAACCGCGCGGCCAGCACCTTGGTCAGCAGACTCTTGCCCGCGCCGGGATGCCCGAGCAGCAGCAGCGGAGCGCACACCGCGTCGGGCGCCGTGACATGCGCGGCCAAGAAGAGATCGAAGTCGTCGCCGACCTCGCACTCGTCCCACCACGTCTCGTCCGCCGGACGGGACACCGCGTTCACCACGTCGGCCCGGTACCTGGGGTTGATGAAGGCCGCGCCCACCGTGGGCAGCAGCAACTCCTCACCGACCCGCATGGTATCCGCCGAGATGACGGGCCGGTCCAAGCCTCCGCGGTTGGCGCGGTACACGACGGCGCGCAGGTCACGGTCCGGGCGCAGCCCCTCCCCCGCGATCAAGCCCAGCAGTGCCTCCACCCGTGCCAGCGCCCTGGACTGCCCATCCAGCGCGGTCATGACGTCGCCGCGCACGTCGTCGACCTGCGCCCTCGTTGCGGCGTGCTCGCCCAGCATCGCCCAGACCATGAACTCTGGAACGGTCGCCGCCAGCCGCAGGTAGTGCGACCGGTATCGCTCCTCCGCTGCGTCAACGGTCGATATGTCTGGCAAGCGCCGATCGGAAAGGGGCTCGCCGATCTGGTCGAAATACTCCCGGGTGGGCCCGGTCAGCTCGACGAACCACTGGCGGAGATGCCGCGTATTCTCCTCGAACCCCCTGATGGCCGACGGAACGGGGACCGGCGCCCGGTACAACGCGGTGATGGCGTCCTCAAATCGGCCGCTCCCCTCTTCCCCCGACGCCAACGCCCTGCGCCGAGCTTCCCCAAGTCCCGCGTCGGCGCCGAGCTGCTCGTTGAGCGTCTCGAAGAAGGCTGCGACGACGATCGTGGTGTGGGCGGCGGCGACGAGGCGGTGGCGTTCGTGGCCGCCGGTCTTGAGCAGTCGGTCGGAGGCGCCGTCCAGGAGCTTGCGGACCAGGGAGACGGCCTCGTTCTTCTGGTCTACCCAGCCCCAGAGCGCCGCGATCCCCGCCACTGGTGCCAGGGCGGTGGCGCCGGTGAGCGCGGCCGCTCCGGCGACCGCGCCGCTGCCGAGGATGATCCCGCCCAGCAGCTTGTTGAGCTTCTCCAGCCGAGGCCGGTCATGGTGGCCGAGGATTTGCAGGGCACCTTGGTATGTCAGGGCAGGGTCACGCCGCATGCCCCAAGGTTAGGGACACGAAGTCGCTTAAACGGTGGCTTTCAGGGAGAGGAGGGTGGATTTGGGGGTTCGGGCGGTCGTGAGCTCGACCGTGAAGGCGTTGTGTTTCAGGTTTTCGGTCACGGTGCGGGAGAGGGATTCAGCCTTTTCTTGGCTGGGGGGTTCGTAGAAAAGGTGGAGCGTTCCGGTGGGGGCCAGGAGGGTTTTGAGTAGGGTTAGTTCGGCGGCTGGGTCCTTGGTCCAGAAAAGGTTGACGTTGACGGCGAAGATCTTGTCGTAGGGCTCGCCGCCGGGGGGCAGGTCTTCCAGGGACTGCACCTGGAAGGTGGCTCTGCCTGCGGTGATGTTCGCGGCGTTGCGGCGTTCGGCTTGCGCGATCGCCTTGGCGGAGCGGTCTACGGCGGTGATCGTGCCGGTGGTGAGGGCGTCGCAGACGAGTTCGGCGGCGACACCGGTTCCGCAGCCCAGTTCGAGGACGCGGTCGTCCGGGCGGACGTCCAGGGTCTCCACAGCCCAGCGGAGGCGTTCGGGGATGGCCATCGACCGAAACTACAGGAGGCCGCGCCCCGGAATCAGCGGAAGATCCTTTGCGGTGAGCAGGCCGGGCGGCGCCTCGACGACGGCGGGGATGGCGTTGACGAGGCGCATCGCGGTGGCCTTCAAGCCTGCGGTGTTGTGGTCGCCGTCGGAGCCCAATAGCTGGAGGTCGAGGGTGTAGTTGGGTTCGCCTCGCACCTCGACGCGGTAGCAGCCCGCGCCCGCGGGCTGGGGCCAGGCGGGGGCGAGGTCGTCGCGGAGGCGGGTGACGTGCTCCAGGACGATGACGGGCTTGCCCGCGCGCAGGCCGCGGACCTCGAAGCGGAGGGCGGCGGTGGTGCCCTTCTCGATGGTGCCGGAGGTGACCTCGAAGGTCTCCGGGGCGGGGTAGCGGTGGTGCCATTCGCCGACCTCGTCGAGTTCGACGGCCAGTGCGGCGGCGATCTGGCGTACGACGCTGCCCCACGCCATGGTGAGCACGCCCGGCTGGAGCAGCATGGGCACCTCGTCCAGGGGGCGGCCGAAGCCCATGATGTCGAAGAGGACGGTCTTCTGGTCGTAGGTGGCGTAGTTCAGGATCTCGATGCAGCGGATCTCGTCGATGCGTTCGCTGATGCCGGTCAGGGCGAGGGGGAGGACGTCGTTGGCGAAGCCGGGGTCGATGCCGTTGACGAAGATGGAGGCGTTCCCCTCGGCGGCGGCCCGGCGGACGGGCTCGGACATCTCCGGCGGTACGACGCCGTCCGGGAACTGGAGGAAGACGGGGCTGCTGGAGACGACGTTGGCGCCGGACCGCAGGATGCGGCACAGGTCGTCGATCGCCTCCATGATGCGGACGTCGGCCATGGCCGTGTAGACGACGCAGTCGGGGCGCAGTGCCAGGACGGCCTCGGCGTCGGTGGTGGCGGCCACGTTGAGGGGGCGGTCGAGCCCGGCGAGGTCGCCGGCGTCGCGGCCGGCCTTGGCGGGGTTGGAGACCCACACGCCCGCGAGTTCGAGATCGGGGTGGGCGTCGATGCCGACCAGCGCGTTGCGGCCAACGTTGCCCGTGCTCCATTGGACGACGCGGTAGGTCATCGGGGTCTCCTAGAGGTCGGGCAGGCCGAGGTCGAGGTTGGGCGTGTCGATGCCGCCGTCCACGCGCAGGACGCTGCCGGTGACGTACGCGGCGGCCGGGGAGGCCAGGTAGAGGACGGCGGCGGCGACGTCGTCGGGGTCGCCGATGCGGCGGAGGGGCGTGCCGGACTCCATCTGGGCGCGCATCGCGTCGTCGTTCATGACGATGTCGAGGGCGGAGGTGGCGACCGAGCCGACGGCGATGGCGTTGACGCGGATCCTGGGGGCCAGGTCGAGGGCGGCCAGCCGGGTGTAGTGGGCGAGGGCGGCCTTGGCGCTGCCGTAGGCGAGGTAGCCGCGGCCGGCGACGCGTCCCATGACCGAGGAGATGTTGACGACGGAGCCGCCGTGGCCGGGCAGGTGCGGGACGGCGGCGCGGGTGAGCGCGTGCGCGGTGCTCACATTGAACTGGAACGCGTTATCGAGGTGCCGCGGCTCGGTGTCCATGAACGCGCGCGGCAGGGCGCCGCCCATGTTGTTCACCACGATGTCGAGGCGCCCGAAGGCGTCGGCGGCGCGCGCGGCCAGTTCCGCGGCGGCGTCGGGGTCGGCGAGGTCGGCGGGGACGACCAGGGCCCGCGCGCCGGCCGCCTCGATCTGCTGGGCGACCTTGCGCAGCTGGTCCTCGGTGCGGGCGGAGACGAGCACGTCGGCGCCCGCCTCGGCGAGCGCGACGGCGCAGGCGGCGCCGATCCCGCGGCCCGCGCCGGTCACGATCGCGGCGCGGCCGTCCAGCCGGAAGCGGTCCATGATCACCGGCGTTCACCTCCGGCGGCCAGCCTAACCAGAATCTAGAACGTGTTTCAATAATTCCGCTAGGCGAGGAAGTCGTAGGGCCGCCCGGCGCCCGCCTCGACCGCGGCGCGGTAGGCCGTCCAGGCGAGCGAGAGGTCCTGCCAGGGCAGGCCGACCGGCGCGTACACGGTGATCTCGCTGTCCTTCACCCGTCCCGGGACCTCGCCGCACAGCAGGTCGCGC
This sequence comes from Actinomadura rugatobispora, assembly GCF_042656285.1. Lineage (GTDB taxonomy): Bacteria > Actinomycetota > Actinomycetes > Streptosporangiales > Streptosporangiaceae > Spirillospora > Spirillospora rugatobispora. The sequence continues at coordinate 99,894 of NZ_JBHSON010000027.1, forward strand.
AGCGTCCCGGCGGCGTGCCGGACGCCGAGCCCGGCGTCGGCGAGCGCGCCCATCTCCACGGCCAGCGGGATGTCGTCGACGACGACCCGGGCGCTCTCCAGCAGGTCCGGCGACAGCTCGGTCTTGCCGTGCTCGTCGGCGCCCAGCGAGGTGACCTGGGTGCCGGGCGCGATGTCGGCGGCGTGCAGCAGCGGCCGCCGCGACCAGGTCGCCACCACCACGATCTCCGCGCCGTGCACGGCGGTGCGCAGGTCGGGCGCCACCGACGCGGGGACGTCGAGCCGTTCGCCGTGCCGCCGAGCGAAGTCGCCCGCGCGGCCGGCGTCCAGGTCGGTCACGGTGAGCGAGCGCAGCCCGCGCAGCTCCGACAGGCCGCGCATGACGAGCTCGGACTGGGCGCCGGCGCCGATCACGGTGACGGCCTCGGCGTCCCGGCGGGCCAGCGCGTGCGTGCCGAGGGCGGCGGCCAGGCCGGTGCGCCAGGCGGTGACGGTGGCCGAGTCCAGCAGCGCCAGCAGCTCGCCGGTCGCCAGGTCGTGCAGGCACACCACGCCGCGCAGCGCCGGGCGGCTGCCGGGATACTTGGCGTTGACCTTGACGGTGTAGGCGGGGATGCCGTCGACCAGTCCGGGCAGCAGCGCGGTGGCGCCGCCCGGGCCGGGCAGCCGGGTGACCGCGCGGTGCGGCGGGACCTCGGCGGGCGCGGCGGTGAACCCGCGGCGCAGCGCGGCCACGCACTCGGCGGGGTCGAGCAGGCCCTCGAGGTCGGTACGGCTCAGGAGCAGGGTCACCGGACCATTCTCGGGGTCACCCCGACCGCGCGTCGAGGTGAGATTCTCACTTTTCCGGTGGTCTGAGTTCTACGACGAGTGCGAAGGCGACGACGGCGTTGGCGTACACCATGGCGACCATCGCCGCGCCCCGGGTCTCCCCTGCGGCCGCGAGTCCGACGATCAGCGGCAGCGACAGCACCGACGGCATCAGCGCCCCGGCGAGGATGGGGTAGCGGGCCAGGGCGCGGCCCGCGCGGGGACGGAGGTTCATCGGCCGTCACCCGCCCGGCGGCGCCGGTTCCGGCGGTGCAGCAGGACGGCCGCGGTGATCGCCGGCGCGAGGAACAGGATCTCGCCCACCGCCTGCAGCGCCGGGGCGTCGCGCAGCCACACGCCCATGGCCAGGGCCGTGGCGACCGCGGCCACGACCTGCGTGACGGTGGCGGTGAGGAACAGGCCGGGCGAGACGGGTTCGGGCGCGTGGTCGCGGCGCGCCTGCGGCGGCCCGCCGGCCTTGCGTCCGGGCGCCATCGGGGCGGTGGAGGCCGGGCGCGGCCGGGCGGTGGACGCCGGCCCGGGTGGAGACGCGGCGAGCGGGGCTCTCGGAGGCGGGGAGCCGGTAGGCGGCGGGACGGGCGCGGTGATCCGCGGGAGGGGCGTCTCGGGGACGGTGACGGCCGCCGGTGCGGGCGGGCGCGGTGCGGCGGCGCCGCCATGCAGCTCGGTCAGGACCTCCGCCATCGTGGGGCGGCGGGCGGGCTTCTTGTCGAGGCAGGCGGCCAGCAGCTCGCGCCGGTGCGCCGGGAACGCCGTCAGGTCCGGGTCGGCGTTGAGGATGCGGTTCAGCACGGCCGGGATGCCGTCGGCGCCGAACGCCGGCTCCCCGGTGGCGGCGAAGGTGAGGGTGACCGTCCAGGAGAACACGTCCGAGGCCGGGCCGACCTCGTCCCCCGCCACCTGCTCGGGCGACATGTACGCGGGCGTGCCGAGGATCCCGCTGGTCACCGTGGTGGTGGAGGCCACGGCCCGGGCGATGCCGAAGTCGATGACGCGGGGCCCGTCGGGGGCCAGCAGCACGTTGGTCGGCTTGAAGTCGCGGTGCACGATCCCGGCGCGGTGGATGCCGTTGAGCGCGGCGGCGGTGCCGATGGCCAGCCGCTCCAGGCTCCCCGGATCCCGCGGCCCGGTGCGGCGGACCAGGTCGTCGAGCGACTCGCCCTCGATGTACTCGCTGACGATGTACGGCCGGTCGCCCTCGACGCCGGCGTCCAGGACGCGGGCCGTGCAGTACGGCTCGACCTCGCGGGCGAGGGAGCCCTCCCGCAGGAACAGCCGGCGGGCCCGCGCGTCGCCGGTGAGCCGGGCGTGCAGGACCTTGATCGCGACGAACCCCCCGCCGGCGTCCTCGCCCAGGTAGACCGCGCCCTGGCCGCCCTCGCCCAGCAGGTGCAGCAGCCGGTACGGGCCCAGTTCCCGGGGGTCGTCGGCGCGCAGGGCCGTCATCGTCGCCATCCGGCGATGATAGGTGATCAAGCAGGGGTCAGGCGGGGCGCTGCCCGGACCGCACGAGGCGGTCCCATTCGGTGAGCCAGTCGCGGCCCTGGTCGTCCACGAACGAGCCCGGCGGCGGGGTGACGCGGTGCCGGGCCAGCCATTCGCCGGGCCGCCGCATCGAGGGCCGCGGCCGCCCGTCGCTGGGCATCAGCTGCGGCGGGATCGGCGCCGGCATCGCCGGCGGCGCCTGCCCCTCGCCCTCCATCCGCGCCAGGTCCTTCTCCTCGGCCATGCCGATGGGGCCCTGCCTGCGGGCGTTGAAGAACTGGTTCACCGCCGGGTGGGTGCTGGACAGGATCATCTCGCGCGGCCCGAACATCACCAGCCCGCGCCGGAACAGCAGCCCGAGGTTGTCGGGCAGCACCCGGGCGGTGCCGATGTCGTGGGTGACGATGAGGAACGTGGCGCCCAGCTCGGCGTTGAGGTCGACGAACAGCTGGTTCAGGTAGGCGGTGCGGACGGGGTCGAGCCCGGAGTCGGGCTCGTCGGCCAGGATGATCTCCGGGTCCAGGACGAGGGCGCGGGCCAGCCCGGCGCGCTTCTTCATCCCGCCGGAGATCTCGCCCGGCAGTTTGCGCTCGGCGCCGGTGAGGCCCACCATCTCCATCTTCTCCAGCACGATCCGCCGGATCTCCGTCTCCTTCTTGCGGGTGTGCTCGCGCAGCGGGAAGGCGATGTTGTCGAAGACGTTCATGGAGCCGAACAGCGCGCCGTCCTGGAACAGCACGCCGAACCTGCGGCGCAGTTCGTACAGCTGGTCCTCGCGCAGCCGGGGCACGTCGCCGCCGCCGACGTAGACGTGGCCGCGGTCGGGCCGCAGCAGGCCCACGAGGTTCTTGAGGAAGACCGACTTTCCGGTGCCGGACGGCCCCAGCAGCGCGGAGATCTCACCGGCCGGGACGGTGAGAGTCACGTCCTCCCAGATGACCTGCCGTCCGAACGACTTGCGGAGCCCTTCCACCCGGATCTCGACGCCCATGACCACTCCCAGGCGGGGCGCCGGGGGGCGGGAGGTCCGCGTCCTGCTGCCGGTCCCCCGCCGCCTTCGACTGTACGACGCGGCGCCCGTCCCGGGGAGGCCCAGCCGCCGTATCGGACACGACCATGATCATCGGACATCCTTTGACTTGGTCAGGTCACGCCCCTTTCCCAGGAAGTCAGGTGAGCATCCGCCCCTCGTTCCACAAACCCGCCGCAAGATCTTAGGCACATTTATGACTTTGCCAGACGAATGCGGATCTCGGACTATGTGCGGTGACCTCCGGCGCGTCAACAGGGGCGCGCCCAACCCCCACTGGAGGCTCAGTGAAACACCGTCATGCCCGCATCCGCGGCACCACGGCCATCGGGGCGATCACGGGACTCATGGCGACCGCGCTGGTCGCCGCCCCCGCCGCCCAGGCCGCCGCCGGCTCCCCGGCCGGGTCGGACGTACCGCCAACCCCCTCCCCGCAGGCGAGCGCCGCCAAGCTCGCCGGCTCCCTCGCGGGGACGCTCGGAGCACGCAGTCCGGGCGCGTACATCGACAGGGCCACCGGCAAGCTGGTGGTCACCGTGACCGACGCCGGGGCCGCGCAGACCGTGCGCGCCGCCGGCGCCGAGGCGCGGACGGTCCAGCGCAGCGACGCGGACCTCAAGAAGGTCATGGCCGCCCTCAAGCGGGACGCGACCGTGCCCGGCACGGCCTGGGCCGTGGACCCCGCCGCCAACCAGGTGGTGCTGTCCCTGGACTCCACGGTCACCGGCGCGAAGGCGGAGAAGGTGCGGGCCGCGGCGCAGAAGCACGGCGCCGCGATCCGCACCCGGCAGGTCGCGGGCCGGTTCCGCACCTTCACCGCCGGCGGCGAGGCCATCTACGCCGGAGGCGGGCGCTGCTCGCTCGGATTCAACGTCAAGAAAGGCAGCGAGTTCTTCTTCCTGACCGCGGGCCACTGCACCGAGATCGGCGGCGCGTGGTTCTCCGACCAGGCCAGCACCCAGAAGCTGGGCGACACCGACGGCAGCAGCTTCCCGGGTGACGACTACGGGATCGTCAAGTACACGGGATCCCCCGCCGACACGCAGGGGACCGTCCACCTCTACAGCGGCACGCAGGACATCACGACCGCGGGCGAGGCGACGGTCGGCCAGAGCGTCACCCGCAGCGGCAGCACCACCCAGGTCCACGAGGGGGAGGTGACGGCCCTGAACCAGACGGTGAACTACGCCGAGGGAACCGTCAGCGGCCTCATCGAGACCACGGTGTGCGCCGAGCCCGGCGACAGCGGCGGCTCGCTGTTCGCCGGGTCGACCGCGCTCGGGCTGACCTCGGGCGGCAGCGGCGACTGCACCTCCGGCGGGACGACGTTCTTCCAGCCGGTGGGCGAGGCGCTCAGCGCCTACGGTGTCGAGATCTACTGATCGCTGATCGTCCGGTGAGCCGCACCGGATGATCTCCGTCGGCCCCTGGCTACGCGCGGGTCAGGGGCCGGCGGGCACCTCCAGCGTCCGCAGCACCTCGGCGATCACCCGTGACTGCTGCTCGGCCAGGTAGAAGTGGCCTCCGGGCCACGTCCGCACCGTGAACGGCTCCCCGTCGGTGAGCTCGCGCCACCGGGCGGCGGTCTCGGCGTCGACGTGGGAGTCGGACTCGCCGAGCAGCACGGTCACCGGAACCTTCAGCCGCGGCTCCGGCCGGTGCCCGTAGCGTTCCAGGAGCGCGAAGTCGTTGCGGACGTAGGGCAGCACGAGCTCGCGCATCTCCTCGTCCTGGAGCACCTCGGCGTCGGTGCCGCCCAGCTCCTCCAGCGCCGCGACCACGCCGTCGTCGTCGCGCTCGGAGATCCGGTCGTCGTCGCGGTCGTGCGGCGGGCGGGCGGCGGAGGCGAACAGGTGCACCGGCGGCGTGCCGCGCTCCTCGAGCAGCCGCGCGACCTCGTAGGCCAGCAGCGCGCCCATGCTGTGCCCGAACAGCGCGGCGGGCCGGTCCATCAGCGGCGACATCGCGGCGGCGATCAGCCGGGCGAGCTGGTGGGCGTCGGTCACCATCGGGTCGGCCAGCCGGTCGGCGCGGCCCGGGTACTGCACCGTGTGCACCTCGACGGCGGGGCCGGTCTCCCTGGCCCAGGTGCGGTAGAAGACCGCGGACCCGCCCGCGTGCGGCAGGCAGAACAGCCGCAGCGACGCCCAGGGACGCGTCTCGACGCAGCGGAACCAGCTCACGGGATCAGCTCCTCCTTCGCGGCCTGCCGCCCGGTCCGCCGCCCGGCCGCGGTGCGGCGCGGCCTCGGATCGCACGGCAGCGGCCACGGCGCCAGGCGGGGGTCGGGCACCCGCTTGGGGCCGGTGGACTCGGCCGCCACCCGGAAGCCGCGGCGCCGGTAGTTGGCCATGGCGTTCGGATGATCGAGCGTACTGGTCCGCAGCCACACCCGGGTAGCCGGGCCCGCGTGCTCCGCCCACAGCCGCCCGCGCTGCCAGGCCCGCCGCGCGCACTGCTCGACCAGGTAGCCGCCGTATCCCAGGCCCGTGAACGCCGGGGTGAGCCCGGCCAGGTGCACCTCGGTGTCGCCGCCGGGCTGCGCCTCCACCTCGAAGAACCCGGCGACGGTGCCCTCGGCCATGGCCAGCCAGGTGCCCAGTTCGGGGCGCTCCACCCAGGCCCGCCAGTCCTCGTACGTCCAGGGGAAGCGGTCGGTCCAGCAGACGGGGGCGCCGACCGCCGCGTACAGGGCCCGGCTGACGTCGGCGGACGGGCGGCGGACGAGGCTGAAGGTCATCTCGGCGGACGGCAGCGGCGCGGGCCGCAGGTCCGCCGCGTCGCGCATCTCCATCGTCCATTCGGTGACCGCCGGTACCTCGACCTCGCCGGGCACGTCACCGATCGCCCATCGCCTCGATCAGGCTCGCGGGGCGCATGTCGGTCCAGTGCTCCTCGACGTACTCGAGGCAGGCCTGGCGGGTGTCCTCGTCCTTGGCGACCGTCCATCCGGCGGGGACGTCGGCGAAGGAGGGCCACAGGGAGTGCTGTCCCTCGCCGTTGACGAGCACGAGGTAGGAGCCGTCGGGGTCTTCGAAGGGGTTGGTCATCGTTTCCTTCCGGAGGGAGTGGGACGGGATCTAGTCGAGCTTGTCGAGGCGGGCGGCGAGGACGGCGCCGATCTCGGCGAGCGGGCCGGGCTCCATGAGGAGGTGGTGGTCGGCGTCGACCGGGTGGTCCTCGATGTCGCCGCCGACCAGCGGGCCCCAGGTGGCGCGGGCGGTGGGCGAGGCGGCGGTGCGGCCCCGGGCGGCGGTGAAGAAGAGGAGGTCTCCGGGGTAACGGCCGGGCCGGTACTCCTCGGCCTGCCGGAGCCCGTTCTCGTAGTTGCGGTAGACGTTGACCAGGTCGTCCTCGCCGAGGGTGGCCAGGGCGTCGCCGCGTTCGGCGAGCACGGCCATGATCTGCGCCATGTCGGGGTTGCCGTCGGCGGCGACCATGCGGGCGTCGATGCCGATGGCCTCCAGCAGCTCGGGCAGCACCTCCCGCTTCTCGGTCTCCAGGTCCTGGCCGTGGTAGGCGTCGATGAGCGCGAGCAGCCCGACCCGTTCGCCGCGCTCGCGCAGGCGCCGGGCCATCTCGTAGGCGACCAGTCCGCCCAGCGACCAGCCGACCAGGTGGCACGGCCCGCCGGGCGGCAGGACCGGGCGGATCTGCTCCAGGTAGTCCTCGGCCATCTCCTCCACCGAGCCGGGCAGGTCGGCCTGGGTGAACGCGCGGGCCTGGAGGCCGTAGACGGGCCGGTCGGCGCCGAGGTGGCGCTGGAAGCCGAAGTAGCCCCACGACAGCCCGCCCGCCGGGTGGACGAAGAACACCGGGGGACGCTCCCCGGCCGCCCTGATCGGCAGCAGCACCTCGAAGCCCAGCCGGTCCTCGGGCTCGCCCAGGCGGGTGAGGGCCTCCGCGGTCTGGTGGGTGAACACGTCCCGGGGCGTGAACTCCAGGCCCTCGCGGTGGGCGCGGGTGACCAGGCGCAGCGCGGCGATGCTGTCGCCGCCGAGGTCGAAGAAGCTGACGTCGGCGCCGACCCGGTCGAGCCCGAGGACGCCGGCGAACAGGCCGCACAGCATTTCCTCGCGGGGTGTTCGCGGGTCGCGCCCGGCGGACGCCGCGCCGCCGAAGTCGGGGGCGGGCAGCGCGGCGCGATCGAGCTTGCCGTTGGGGTTGACCGGGAGGGTTTCCAGGGGCACGAACGCCGCCGGGACCATGTACTCGGGGAGCCGCTCCGCCGCGAACGCCCGCAGCTCCTCCGGCGGCGCCGCCGAGACGGCGTAGGCGACCAGGCGTTTCGTCCCGGACGCGTCCGCGCGGGCGACGACCGCGACGTTCGCGACGCCGGGATGGGCGGCGACGGCCGCCTCGACCTCGCCCGGCTCGATCCGGAACCCGCGGACCTTGACCTGGAAGTCGGCGCGGTCGAGGTACTCCAGGACGCCGCCGGGCCGCCACCGCACCAGGTCGCCGGTCCGGTACATGCGGTCGCCCGGGGCGCCGAACGGGTCGGCGACGTAGCGCTCCGCGGTCAGGACGGGCCGGCCGTGGTAGCCGCGCCCGAGCCCGGCCCCGGCGATGTACGCCTCGCCCGGGACGCCCGGCGGGACCGGCCGCAGGCCCTCGTCCAGCACGTACACGCGCATGTCGTCGATCGGGCGGCCGAGGACGGCGGAGGTCTCGGCGGGGTCGGCGAGCGGGGCGCGCTGCCCGGCGATCGTGGTGTACGTGGTCGCCTCGGTCGGCCCGTACACGTTGCCGACCTCGATCCCGGGGCAGGCGGCGAGCACCTTGCGAATCGCCGCGGGCGACCCGGCCTCGCCGCCGGTGAGGACCTCCCGCAGCCCGGCGAACGCCTCGGGGCGCTCCTCGGCGACCAGGTTGAAGAGGGTGGTGGTGAGGAAGAGCCCGGTCACGCCCTCGGCGGCGACGATCCGGGCGAGGTCGTCGCCGTGCAGGCGGCCGGGCGGGGCGACGACGGCGGTGCCGCCGCGCAGCAGCGGCGTCCACAGCTCGTAGAGGGACGCGTCGAACGCGTGCGCCGAGTGCACCAGGACCCGTTCGTGCGCGCCGCCGGACAGCCGGGCGTCGGTCGCCAGGTCGACCACGTCGCGGTGCCGCAGCATCACGCCCTTGGGCACGCCGGTGGAGCCGGAGGTGAACAGGACGCAGGCGAGCCCTTCGGGATGGCACGGCACGGCGGGGTCGGTGGCCGGCCGGGCGGCCTGGGCGGCGAGCTCGGCGTCGTCGTCCACGACCAGGACGCGGGCCCGCGTCCCGGCGGCCTCCACCCGCGCGGCCATGGCGGTGTCGGTGAGGACGACCGGCGCCCCGATCTCCGCGACCGCCCAGGCCGTCCGCTCCGGCGGGTAGCCCTGGTGGACGGGCGCGTACGCGCCGCCCGCCTTCAGGACCGCCAGGCTGCCCGCGACCAGGTCGGCCGACCGTTCGAGCAGCACGGCCACCGGGGTCTCGGGGCCGACGCCGAGACCGATGAGGCGGTGCGCCAGCCGGTTGGCGCGGGCGTCCAGGTCGGCGTAGGTGATCGACTCCCCCGCGGTGGTGCGGACGGCGACGGCATCGGGGTGCGCCTCGACGGTGGCGGCGAAGCGTTCCGTGACGGTGGCGGGGCGGCGGGCGGTGGTCCGGCCCTGCCAGTCGCGCAGGACCTGCGCGCGTTCGCCGCCGTCCAGGACGTCGATGCTCGCGAGCGGCACGCCGGGGCGGTGCGCGATCGAGTCGAGGATCCGCTCGAACCGGCGCATCAGCCGTCCGGCGTCGGCGGGCGGGCACACGTCGGGGCGGTGGTCCAGGCGCAGCGAGAGGCGGGGGCCGGGCACGGCCGCGAAGGTGAAGGGGTAGTGGCTGGCGTCGTGGCCGTCCACGGCGTGCAGCGTGAGACCGCCCAGGTCGGTGCCGTCGGCGTCCGGGTCGAACGGGTAGTTCTCCAGCACCGTCATCGTGTCGAACAGCGCGCCGCCCCCCGCTCCGGCGAGCCGCTGGACGTCGGCGAGGCCGAGGTGGTGGTGCGGCAGCAGGTCGGCCTGCTCGCGCTGCAACCGGGCCAGCGCGGCGGCGACCGTGTCGGCGGGCCGGATCCGCACCCGCACCGGCAGCGTGTTGATGAACAGCCCGATCATCCGCTCCACGCCGGGCAGTTCGGGCGGGCGCCCGGACACGGCCGCGCCGAACACCACGTCGCCGCGGCCGGTCATGCGGCCGAGCAGCACGCCCCACGCCAACTGCAGGACGGTGTTGAGGGTGACGCCCTCCGCTCGGGCGCGCGCGGACAGCGCGGCGGTGAGCTCCTCGGTGAGCCGGACGCGGACGCGCCCGGGAGCGGCCTCCCCGGACGGCGGCGGCTGTGCGTTCCGCACGCGGGGGGCGAGGAGCGTCGGGCCGTCGACACCGTCCAGGGCGCGGCGCCAGGCGTCCTCGGCCGCCCCCCGGTCCTGCTCCGCCAGCCACGCCAGGTGGTTCTTGTACGGAACGACGCGCGGCAGCCCGCCGTCGTCTCCCCCGGCCAGGTAGAGCGCGAACAGCTCGGTCTGCAGGACCGGCGTGGACCAGCCGTCCAGCAGGATGTGGTGGTTGGTGAACACCATCCGGTGCAGGTCGTCCGCGAGCTTGAGCAGCAGGAAGCGCAGCAGCGGCGGGCGGGCCATGTCGAACGGCCGCGCCCGCTCCCGCTCGGCCAGCGCCCGCGCCTCCGCCTCCCGCTCGGCCGCGCCGGGCAGGCCGGTCAGGTCGGCCTCCTCCCACGGCAGCCGCACGGTCCGGTGGACGACCTGCACGGCCGTCCCCTCCTTGCGCTGGCGGAACCCGGCCCGCAGATTGGCGTGCCGCCGCAGCAGCGCCGCGGCGGCCGAGCGCAGGGCCGCGACATCCAGCGGCCCGCGCAGGTCGAAGACGATCTGGGCGGTGTAGACGTCCCCGCCCGCCTCCGCGTCGTGCAGCGCGTGGAAGAACAGGCCCTGCTGGAGGGGCGAGAGCGGGAGGATGTCTTCGAGCTGCGACTTCCTGTGCTGCTGAGCGGTCAATCCAGCTCCTCGAAGTCGTCGAGTTCGGCGGCCAGCTCGTCGATCTCGTCCTGGTCGATCGACACCAGCTCCAGGTCGGAGGGGGTGAACCCGCCGACCGGGCCGCCGTCCTCCCGGCCGTCCACGACGTGCGCGACCAGGCCGCGCAGCGCCTCGCACCACCGGTCGGCCAGGTCCTGGACGCGCGCCTCGTCGAACAGGCCGCCCGCCCAGGTCCAGGTGGCGGTCAGCTCGGGGCCGGTCCCGGGCAGGTCGCGGGTGTGGGCGTTGACCTCGATCGCGTGGACCAGCGCCAGCGCGTCGTCCTGGCCGCCGCCGAGCGCCGCGCTCTCGGCCGCGTCCGCCGGTCCCCAGTCGGTGCCCTCCGGCACGGCGGACCGGCCCAGGTAGTTGAACGCGATCTGCGGAGTGCGCGTGCCTCCGTCGGACTCGGCGAGGCGCGGGCGGAGCAGGCCGAAGCCGATGCCGTTGTCGGGGATCTCGCGGAGCTGCTCCTTGACCCTCTTCAGCGCCGTGCCGACGGCCTGCCCGCCGTCCCGGACCTCCGCGCGGTCGATCGGACCCGCGTCCAGCCGCACCGGGAACAGGGAGGTGAACCAGCCCGCCGTCCGGAACAGGTCCACGCCCGGCACGACCTCCTCGCGGCCGTGCCCCTCCAGGTCGACGAGCACGGCCGTCCCATCGCCGCCGCCGCGCCAGCCCGCGACCGCGATCGCCAGGCCGGTCAGCAGCACGTCGTTGACGCGGCCGTGGAAGGCGGCGGGCACGTCGGTGAGCAGCGGACCGGTGATCTCGGCGGGCAGCGCGACGGTCAGGTGCCGGGCCGTCCCGAACGTGTCCCCGTGCTCGGCGCCGAGCGGCCGGTGCGCGAGCGGCGGGTCGGGGGTGGCGAGGATCTCCCTCCACAGCGGCAGCTCCGCCAGCCGCTCCGGATCGGACGCCTCGGCCTGGAGGCGCTGCGCCCAGCGGCGGAACGAGGTCGGGACCGGCTGGAGCTCGCCGCCCGCCCAGGCCGTGACCAGGTCGGGCAGCAGGATCCGCCAGGAGACGCCGTCCACGACCAGGTGATGGAGGGTGAGGAGCAGCCGCCCGGACCGGTCCGGGCCCGCGTCGAACCAGACGAGCTGAGCCATGACGCCGCGTCCGGGATCGAGGCCGCTCCGTGCCGCCAGAGCCTCGCGGGCGAGGACGGCGCGGAGTTCCTCGCCGTCGAGCCCGGCGACGTCCACGCGCCGGACGAGCGGGTCCGCGTCGACCGTGCCGGGCTCGCCGACCTCGAACTCCCAGTCCGGGGTGGTGCGATCCACGCGCAGGCGCAGCATGTCGTGATGGTCGACGAGCCGCCGCAACGCGCGCGCGAGGTCCTGGACGCGAAGGCCGGGCGGGACCTGGAGGAGCATCCGCTGGCTGTAGTCGTCGACCGGCCCGTCCAGCTCCCGGAACCACCGCATGATCGGAGTGGCCGGAACGGGCCCGACCCCGGCCCCGGGCGGTTCCTTCTCGACGGTGTCGGCGTCGTCGGCGACGGTGCGGGCGATGGCGGCGAGTTGTTCGACGGTCTGGTGCTGGAACACCTCGCGCGGAGAGATCACCAGGCCCGACTGGCGGGCGCGGGAGACCAGCTGGATCGCGATGATGGAGTCGCCGCCGAGGTCGAAGAACCCGTCGTCCACCCCGACCCGTTCCAGCCCCAGAACCTCCGCGAACAGCTTCGCGAGAATTTCCTCGTGCGCGGTCCGAGGCGTGCGAGAGGACACTTTGACGGAGAAGTCGGGTGCGGGCAGGGCTTTGCGGTCGAGTTTCCCGTTGGCGGTCAGAGGCAGGGCGTCGAGTTCGACGACGGCGGCCGGGACCATGTAATCCGGCAACCGCTCAGAGGCGAACCGGCGCAGATCCCCGGCGGCTCCAACGACATAGGCGATCAGACGCTCATCGCGCACCACCACCGCGACATCGGACACGGCATCGTTGCGCGCCAGCACCGCCTCGATCTCGCCCAACTCGATCCGGAACCCGCGCAACTGCACCTGCTGATCCGAACGCCCCAGGTATTCCAGACGCCCATCCGCACGCCACCGCGCCAGATCCCCCGTCCGATACATCCGCGCACCAGGGCCACCATGCGGATCGGCGACAAAGCGTTCAGCCGACAGCGACGGACGGTTCAGATAACCGCGCGCCAGACCCGGGCCGGCCACATACAACTCGCCCACCACACCGGCCGGAACAGGCTGCAGACGACCGTCCAGGACATAAACACGCAGGTCGGGGATGCCCGTCCCGACCACGCTTCCCGCCGCTGTCGCGGCGAACGCGCGGTCGAGACGCTGGTAGGACACGTGCACGGTCGTCTCGGTGATCCCGTACATGTTCACCAGCACCGGGGCCTCATCCCCGTGCCGCGAATACCACTCC
>NZ_JBHSON010000028.1:0-111452 GCF_042656285.1 Actinomadura rugatobispora
GATGCAGTCGCTGTGCCTCAACGTCGAGGTGCTCTCCAGCGACGGCATGTCCATCGAGATGCGCGACACCGACGAGGACGTCTTCCGCGCCGCGGAGGAGCTCGGCATCGACCTGTCCCGGCGCCCCAATGAAGGCGCGATGAACGTCGACGACATCTGAGGACGTCCGGCCCGAGAACCCGTCCGCCGATGCAAGCGGCGGGTCCTCGGGCCGGCGTCAGATGTCGGGGCCGGGCAAGATAATCTTGCGCCTTCCGACGACCGGCACGGGCTGGCGGCGCTCCCCCACGAGCTCCGCCACCACGAGGGAAAGTGTCGTACCTGCCCACCGACGTGGCACTGGCAAACACGCAGGGCGACCTGCCGCCTCACCGCCGGAACGCAGCGTCGCCCGATACGGGCCACGGACGCCGCTGCTCCCGGACGCGCTCGGCCGCAGGCGCGGTGGGCATCGAGGAGATCATCGAGGCCGTCGCGGGCTTGCTGGCCAGGGCCGCCGCCCGAGATGCCGACGGTCGGCGCGCGAGCCGATCCCGCCGACCTGCCACATGTTCTCCCGCGTTACGGCACGCGCGCTGCCGCCCGGCGCCGTCCGATGCCGGACGCGTCATCGCCGGACGAGCCGCATCCCGGCCTGCCGGAAATGCGGCGGGCGTGCGACTCCTCGTCCCAGGCCGTGTTCGACCTGTTGGCGCCGGCCCGGCTTTGCTCTCCCTCACCCGCTGACGTTGCGCCCAAGCGCATCCGAAGAGCGCGATGATTTTTGGCTGCGAGCATGGTCTGCCCTGTCGAGCACGATGAAAGGAGTCTCTGTGGCAAAACTGCTGTATTCGGCGACGATGTCGCTCGACGGCTACATCGCCGGACCGGGTGGGGACATGTCCTGGCTGACCGACCACCTGGGCCCCCCGAACCCGACGGCCGACCGCCTGCTCTCGCAGGTCGGTGCCATCCTGGCCGGCAACGGCACCTTCGGGGGCAGCGATCCGAACCAGGGCACCGACAAGGAGGGCGCGTTCGGCGGCCAGTACCACGGGCCGGTGTTCATCCTGACGCATCGGCCGCCGGACGAGCCCGTCGAGGGTCTCACGTTCGTCGGCGACCTCAAGACCGCGGTCGCCAAGGCCAAGGAGGCCGCCGGGGACCGCTACGTCAACATCCTGGGCGCCAACGTCGCCAAGCAGTGCATCGAGGCGGGCCTCCTAGACGAGGTGCTCGTCTTCATCGCCCCGGTTCTCCTCGGGGACGGTGTGCAGCTGTTCAACAATCCCGGCGGCGAGCGCGTCCGGCTGGAGCCTCTTCCCGGCGAGTCCGCGCACTGGTACCGCGTCGCACACTGACGTCGCGGCATGGCCTGTCCGCGGGCGTTCCAGGGCCGCCGGATTTGATCTTCCTCCGGGGTGTGGCCAGCGCCCCGGGGGATCTTCAGTGCTGGATGTTCCCCTCGGTGCCCGTGGACAAGGCCTGGCTCAGCGCGAGGACGGCGTCGCGGCGGCCCAGCGCCCCGAACGGCGAACCGCCGGTCGGCTGGTCGCTGCCGCAGATCCAGGTGGGTCCGTCGGCGAGGTGGTCCAGCGCCTCCCTCGCGACGTCGTCGGGGTCGGCGAGCTCGCCGTACGATCCGCCGGCGGCGTCGAGCACCCGGCGCAGGGAGGGGGTGTCGGTCCTGCCGAGGACGAGCGCCAGGACGTCCACGCCGCTGCCCCGCCACTCCGCCCACAGGCTTTCCGCCAGGATGAGCTCGAACGCCTTGGTGGCCCCGTAGGTGGCGAGCGTGGGGCCGCCGACCCAGGCCGCGCCCGAGGTCACCAGGACCATCCCCCCTCGTCCGCGCGCCACCATCGCGCCGCCGAAGACATGGGCCGCCTCCAGCACGCTGGTGCAGTTGCGGTGGACCAGCGCCAGATGGGTCTCGAGGTCCTTGGCGAGGAAGGACTCGCTGCGGTCGTCGCTGCCGGCGTTGTAGACGAACAGCCCCACCTCCACATCGGAGGTGGCGTCCGCGAGGCGTGACACCGCTCCCGGGACGCTGAGATCAAGCGCGACCGTGCGGACCTTGACGCCGTGCCGTGCCCGGATCTCCTCCGCCGCGGCCTCCAGCACGGGGACGCGCCGCGCCACCAGCACGACGTTGATGCCTCGCGAGGCCATCGCGCGGGCGAACGCGACACCCACTCCATCGGACCCGCCCGCAACGATGCCCCACGGGCCGTATTCGTTCGCCACTGCTCTCATCACCTTTCGCTTGTGGGGGGTGCCAACTGCCGGCGGTGTTCGGGGGCGCCGTCGAGATTGGCGTTGATCCGCTCGGCGATGCGCCACCCCTGCGGGGTGCGGACCCAGCGCCAGGTGTTCGCGGAGACCCGGGCCACCCAGAACCGGTCGGCGTCGGCGTCCCAGCGGATGTTGAGCGCGTGGCTGCGTCCGGTGGCCCGATCGCCGTCGACGACGATGTGCGGCACGGTCAGGACGTGGCCGCAGCCGTTGCGGATGAGGCTCTGATGGCCGTCGCCGTGGACCATGGCGGCGATGTCGTCCCGGCCCCGCATCCGCAGGTGGGGCACCGCGTCGAAGGCGCCGTCCTCGGTCCACAGCGCCGCCGCGGCGTCGCCCGAGCCGCTGTCGACGGCCGGCCCGTACTGGGCGACGAGCTGCATGATCTCGACCTGGTCCTCAAGTGCGCGGACCCTGGCCATCAGCGTCTCGACCGTGGCGCGTAGTTCGTCGATCTCGCTCATTCGTCGTGGTCCCTTTCCGGTGATGGCTGAATCGACGGCCCCGCATGGTCAGGGCACGACGACGATGCGGGTCGGCCCGTGGGCGTCGCGTGCCGCCTCGAGCGCCTCGGGCACCTGGTCGAGCCCGACGGTCCGGCCCAGCATCGGTGTGACGTCGAGGCCGCCCGTGCAGACCGCCTCGAACGCCTCGTCCCAGTGGTCCGGCAGCGGGCCGCCGCCGAACTGGACGTTGATGCCCTTACGCTTGGCGGTCAGGGTGGTCAGGCGCTCACCTTCCGGCGGTCCGCCCATGGAGAAGATCCGGGTGCCGCGCTCGCATCCCTTGATGATCGAGTCGAGGACGCCCGGCAGGCCGACGCACTCGAACACCACGCAGCCCGGCGGCCCGCCCGCGACCTCGCGCCACGTCCGGTAGGGCGAGGTCTCAGCGGGGTCGACGACCGCATCGGCGCCCATGGCCAGAGCCGTCTCCCGCCGCGACGCCACGCGGTCGGCCGCCACGATCGGCCCCACGCCCAGGCGCCGGAGCGTCGCGATCACCGACAGCCCGATCGCTCCGCAGCCGACGACCAGCGGGACCTCCCGCGCCGTGATCCGGGCGCGCCGGGCGGCCGACCAGCCGACCGAGATCGCGTCGGCCACGCACACGATCCGGCTGGGCAGATCGGATTCCACGACCCGGGTCATGGCCTCGGTGAGCAGGAAGTACTCGCCGAACCCGCCGGGCGACTCGGGATTTTGTCCGATGATCCTGCGGCCGGCGGCGGTGGTCAGAACCGGCAGGGAGCTCACGCGGGCGCCCACGGGAATGCGGCGCTCGGTGCCGGGTCCCTGGTCGACGACCTCGGCACAGTACTCGTGGCCCATGATGATGTCGACGTCCTGGTCATAGGTCGACATCCCGCTGTCGTCCTCGGCACCGGCCTCCGGGTGGTCCATGAAGTGCAGATCCGACGCGCAGATCCCGCATGCCAGCGATCGGACGAGAAGCTGGCCGGGCCCCGGCACCGGATCGTCGACGACCCGCGCCCGCACCGTCCCGCCCCGCAGCACGGCAGCACGCATGGCACGCTCCTTCCACCGCGGAGGCGCAGGGGACGTCCGCGTGGTGAGGACTGTAACGGTGCCGGGCGATTTATAGAAGTCCTCTCCTATAAATATTCCGGCGGGCGCTCGGGCCGGCCGCTACGATCAGCGGCATGGCAGGACGGGGCCGGGGGCGTCCGCGTGACAGCGGCATCAGTGAACGGGCCCTGGCGGCGGCCCGCGAGCTGCTCGTCCAGCGCGGTTTCGACGCCACCACGATCCAGGCCGTCGCCGAGCGCGCCGGCGTGCACGCCTCGGCCCTCTACCGCCGCTGGCCGTCGCGGATCGAACTGATCGAGGAAGCCACCTTCCCCGGGCTGAGCCCTCAGGCCGTCCACCCGACCGGGAATCTCCGCGACGACCTGCTCCGGTTCGTCCGCGCCTACACCGAGGCCTTCAGCCAGCCCGCCGCCCGCGCCTCCGCCGTCGGCCTTCTGGCCCACCACCAGACCTCGCGCCGCACCCACCCGCCCGAGCTGTACCTGCGCATATCGGCCCGCCCTCAGTTCCAGGACATCCTGAGCGCCGCCCCGCCCGGCAGCGTCGATCCCGACCTGGACGCCAACGACGCCTTCACCATGCTCCTGAGCGCCGTCCTGGCCCACACGCTGCTGGCCAACACCGCCACGCAACACCTCACGCCGGAATGCATCGTCGAGATGACCCTGCGCATCCTCCGCCCGTCCTGGCCCGGCCCCCTCTGAGCCCCCGTCGAACGCGCCGCCGCCCGGCGTCCTGGCCACCCTCGGCGGTCACACCGTCGGCACCCCGTTGTTCGACCTCGCCCTGGGCCCAGCGCACCGACCGCGGCCCGGCATCGCCATCGCAAGGAGATGCGGTGGTTCGATCCGCTTCCAGGTCACGATCGCACACCCGCTTGGCATTCCGGTGACCGTCGTCACGCTTGAAGCAAATCGTCGCCTTTCGCGGCACCCACACAAAGGGAAAGATCGTTCCCACCGGCGCGGAGTCGATCCGGACCTTCGTCGCCACCAAGGGCGACCAGGGCTGGCATATCGCTGCCTTCCAGAACGCCGCCTCCCGCTCCGCGGGGCTGGTCAACGGCCGCCTGATACTGAGGCCATGGCATCATCCTCAACCGGGGCACGCGACTCGGCGGCGTTGCCGTTCACCCGCATCAAGGTCCGCGTCGGCGCGCTGGTGTTCTGCGGCGACGAGGTCGCCCTCATCCGCCGTGACCGGCCCGAGTCGACCCACTTCACCCCGCCCGGCGGCAACGTCGAGCACGGCGAGGGCCTGCTGGTGGCGCTGAGGCGCGAACTCACCGAGGAACTCGACCTCGCCCCCTCACAAGCCACCCGGCCGGAACTGCTGTGGGTGATCGATCAGATGGTCTCGCGCCCCGGGACGACCCCACCGCCGCGCAAGCTGCACCTGATCTACCGGCTTCACGTCACCCCCGAGGTCCGCGCCGCACTGGCCACCGAGGAGTACGACGAGGTTCCCGGCGGTCACGAGATCGGCCTGATCCAGTGGATCGACTACCGCACGACGGCGGACCTGCCGATCTTCCCACCGATCGGTACGGCACTCGCCGCACTCCCCAGCCCGTCCGCGGCCCTCACCGATGCCACCCTGCCCGCCGTCACCGACGACAACTACACATGGGTGTGACCATCGCGCACCGAAGTGGCTCGGTTCCGCACGGGGCAGGAGGCGGGCCCGCGGCGATGATGCGGGTGGTCTCGCAGAAACAGCGGGACGTGGAAAGCATTGGCCCTGCGCCCATGAGCAGGCCTGTAGCAAAGTCAACTGCCGATGACAGACCACCACAGGCAGGCTGAGGCGTGCCCCCTTCTCAGATCGACAAGCGTCGAGCGGCTGCCGTGGCCAAGGTGGCCGCGCTGTGGACAGTCCACCAAGCGGCGTCCTTTCCTGATGGACTGCGTCGGCTCGAAGCGCCAAGTGGTGAATCAGTCCCCGCACTGGATGCCTACCTCGCCGGCTGCATCAGCGCCTACCTCGCAGGCCAAGGGACGCTCGACTCCCAGCGCCTAGGCATCCTTGCCACCTGCGCTACCGACCTCAGGACCCTCCTCGACTCCCTCACTGGGGAGGATGCCGTCTACGTGTCCAGATTGATTGAGGCCGCAGATCTCATCACCGAGCCACCAACGCGGCAGTTCGGCCCATAGCGCCTCTCCGTCATACTCTGGGAGCTCTGGCCCGGTTGCGGACGTTGTCCGCATGGTGTGGCGGGCCGGGCCAGATGACGGCATGCGACGCGGGAACGGCCGCTGGCGCTGACGGGCGCGGCCCGATCCGGCCGCGCCTCGACCGATCAGGGGGCGCTCGTGAACATCTGGTGGTCGACGGTCCTGGCCGTGGCCGGCGGGATCCTGCTGCTCTGGCTGGCCGCCCTGGCGGCCCTGGCCCTCATCCGCCCGCGCGGGAACCTCCTCACCGAGGCCGTCCGGCTGCTGCCCGACCTGCTCCGGCTCATCCCCCGCCTGGCACGCGACCCGGCCCTGCCCCGCGGCGTGCGCGTGCGGCTGTGGCTGCTGCTGGCCTACCTGGCACTGCCCATCGACCTGGTGCCCGACTTCATCCCCGTCCTCGGCTACGCCGACGACGCCATCGTTGTCGCCGCCGTCCTGCGCTCGGTCGTCCGGCACGCAGGCCCCGACGCCCTGACCCGGCACTGGCCCGGCACCGACGACGGCCTGACCGCCGTCCGCCGCCTCGCCGGCCTGCGCACCGCCCGCTGAACCCTGTCTGGCGCCCGCCAGGGGCCGCGTTCGGAAGAACACCTCCACCAAGGCCCCGAACTCCTGAGGCCCCGACGCGACGGAAGGAAATCGGTCAGCCCTGTTCGGTGAGGGCATCGTGGCCGCAGAATACGCGCATGACGCTGCCGGCCGAGGGGCGCCGGCCCATCTTCTTGCCGACGGTGATGACGAGCCCGGTAGGGCTATCGCGCAGACTCAGGTTCGGTTCGGCAAGCGGAGTGCACGGGAAAGGAAGGCGTGGGTGACAAAGCGGATCTCCCACCGCAAGCCCTTGGGCGTCGCTGAAACTCATCAACAAGCGTTGTCGCTCCACACGGACGAAACCAAGTTTCGCGAGCCGGTTACGCGCACGCGCACGTTTTGCCGTGTGACTGTTCATAGCGCCCTGGCACCTGGTCGCGGGGCTGCCCCGTGCACAGGGAAACTGTTGCGTCCCATCCGAGCCGACGCAGGTACACGCCTCTGACCTGCGGTGCGACAAGTCAGTGGGGCGGTTTGCCTCGGTGCCGTCCCGGCAGACCTGACACAGGCTCGCAAAACGAGCTGCACGAAACCGCAGGTCCCCGCCTATGGTCTGCTGGTTTGCCCAAGTCGTCCAGCGGGATTGATCCTCACAGATCCGGCAACAACTCTCCGAGCCTCGGTTCAGTGCGCTCGATCAACCAGAACAGGTAGCCACGCAGATATCGCTCCATTCCATTGTCCAGGTAGGCGGCGTAGGTGTGCAGGGCCTCTCGCTCGTTGGCGCTGTGTTCGTCGGCCAACTCGGCGGCGATCCAGGTGCGGACGAACCCGCGGTCAGCCCACCAGTCCCGGACCGACTCGGGCGTCCAGCGCTGGTCGCCGTCCCAGGCGTAGCCGCCCATCGGCTCGCCCCACGCGATCTCGATCAGCGCCGTGACCTCGCGGACATTGGCGGGCTGACGGAACACGCACTCTTGGTTCAGGTCGCTGAGCAACACGTGTTCCGGCAGATAGTAAGGACCGTTCAGGCCACCGTCGGTCACACCCGCATAGAATGGACCCGGGACGTTGAGTCGACTGCGGTCCTCCCAGCGGCCCTCGCCCATGGTGTCCGAGCATCCGTAGGCAACGGACCCCGCTATCGCCCGAGCGGTCGGCAGCGGATCCCAGTACGCCAGTTCCTCCCACGGTCCTTCTACTGGATGGGCCAGCATCCGCTTCCGGAAGCCTTCCCTGTACCGCTTAAGCTCAGCCGACCAGGAATCCTGCCTGCGTGCGTTCTCCGACTCCTCCGCCACAGCGGACAAGATCTCACCGGTACCAGCGGGCAAGCCAACCGGAGTTCAAGCAGTCTGTGAAGCCCTCGCCTACGCGGGAGTCCTTCAGAGTCGCTGAAACCCCGGTAGATCTGACGCAGATCACGCAATGCGTCAGATCTACCGGAACTTCTGGGGCGCGACAGAAACTCCCCGCGCCCACAAGGGTGGAGGGCGCGGGGAGTTTCGTCATCGCGGCCGCCGTCGCCGGCAGCGAACATTACTGGGGCGGGCGGGGGTCAGATGCCCTGGCGGTCGTTGAGGTGGACGGCCATCTCGCGCACGAACTCGCCGAGGGGGTCGCGGGCGTAGAGGGCGGCCGGCTCGTCCAGCAGGGCGGCGATGACGTGGGCCTCGCCCGCGTCGATCAGCGCGGCGGGCCGCCGCAGTTGACGTCCATCCAGTCCTGTAGGTGGGTGGCGTAGTCGTCGCAGGGGATCGACTTGTGGCCGACCTGGCGGGTGCTGCGGACGGTGCGGTCGGTGTCCTGGGTGCTCATCGCGTGGGTCCTCTCGGGTGGGCAGTGCCGCGGCGAGGCGGTCCAGGGCGGCGGCCAGGTCGCCGGGGCAGGTCCTGGCGCGGTGCGCGGCAGGCGGCACTGCGGCGGCGGCGTTCGAAGCCGGCTCCGCCGCGCTGACCAGAAGTGATGTGGCGCGCAAGTCCGAGGACCCCGCCGAGGCGGCTCAAGAAGCCAGGCCGGAGCAGTCCGACATGGTGGTTGAGGAACCTCGGAGCGTAAACCGGCGCGTGTCCGCTGCGTGACGGCCACCCGGCGCGGCCGCGCGCCCGAAAAGCTAACATCGATCGTTTTCTGGCCAGCAGGCAGCAGCCCGCACTCGACAAAGGTCGTCGACAAATTCGCTGGTCAAGACGACCGACGGGGCACCGCCCGGACCGGCAGCCCACCCAACCCTTTAGTGCCACGTACTTGCGCTCGGTTATTGCACCAATCGGTTCAGTGTCCTAAGGTGAACCGCATGGTTCAGCAAGAGGTCCTCGATCGTACGTTCGCCGCCCTCGCGGACGGGACCCGGCGGCAGATACTCATCCGGCTTGGCCAGGGTCCCGCCACGATCGGCGAGCTGGCCGAACCCTTCGGCATGTCGCTCACCGGCATGAAAAAGCACGTGCACGTGCTGGAGAACGCCGGCCTGGTCACGACAGAGAAAGTCGGCCGATCGAGGCATTGCCGACTGGGAGCCGAGCGCCTGGAGGACGCCATGTCGTGGATCAGCTTCTACCAGCGCCTGTGGGAGCGCCGACTCGACGGCCTCGACGCCTACTTCACCCTCAAGAACGCCCCTGAGACGAGCACCGGGAAGGACACCGAGCGATGACGCGGAACGACACCGAGACCATCCAGTTGCGCAAGACCCGCGTGCTGCCCGCGAGCCCCGAGGAGGTCTTCGACGCCTACACCGACGCCGAGAAGCAGAAAATCTGGTTCAGCATCCTCGACGAGGAGCCCGGCATCGTCGAGATCGAGGTCGATCTGCGCGTCGGAGGCCAGCAGATCGCGGTCTGGGGACCGGACGCCGACAACCTGTTCCGTGAGACGCAGACCTTCCTGGAGATCGACCGTCCGCACCGCCTGCTCACCGAGTCCACCGGCAGCACTCCCGACGGCATGACCATGACCACCACCATCGAGGTCACCTTCGAGGAGCACGAGGGCGGCACCCTGCTCACGGTCGTGCAGAGCGGCTTCCCGGCGCCCGACATCCGCGACTTCTTCGTCCAGGAGGTCTGGTCGGGAGCGCTCGACCGGATCGAGGCGTACCTGCGCCGCACGGGACAGCAGTCATGACGCAAAACGCCAACCCGGGCGCGCCCGCGTTACGCGCTCCTGGCCGGGCTGGCCTCATCGTCGCCACCACCGTGGCTGTCGCGCTGGTCCTCAACCTCGCCATCTACGCGGTGGGGCGCGCCCTTGGGGGCGACTTCCGCTTCACGGCCGAGGGCCGGCCCGCCGAGGTGGACGGGATCACCCTCGTCGGCTTCACCTCCGTGCCGCTGCTCGTCGGGATGACCCTGGTGGCGCTGCTGTCGCGCATCTGGCGCTGGGTGATCGCCGTGGCGATGGTCGTGGCCCCGGCACTCGCCCTCGTGACCGTCCCGATCATGACCATCCCCGCCGACCTCGACGAGGCCAGCACCATCACGCTCGCGCTGTGCCACATCGCCCTGGTCCCGGTGACGCTCACCGGCCTCCTGGTACTACGCGCCCTCCGCCAGGAGCCGACACTCGCACAGACGCCCCAGAACTCCTGAAGGCCCGGCGAGGGGCAAGGTAGAGGTGGTCACCCCCCTGGTCAGCCTGGTACGGCAAGCCACAAAGCGGGGCCGGGGTCAGCTGCGGTCTGGGTGGATGGTTTGTTCGTCATGATCGCGGAGCATGCGCATAACGGTTACCGGTGAGGTGCGCCGGCCCCTCTTCTGGCCGGTGGTGATGACGAGGCGCGCGGCGATGTCGCGCAGGCTGAGGTGCTGCTCGTGCAGATGGATGACGTGGGAGAGCATGGCCTCGTCGGCGCCGCCGGCGCCGCCGCTGGTCTTGCCGCGGCCGCGGGCCGATTCGTGACCTTCGAAAACGCCGGTCGCGGATACTCGCGTTCCATGCCTGACGGGGCTGCCAGCACGGTGAACGATCCCGGCCGGATCGTGCGAGCCCTGCAGTTCGCCGGTGAGGAACTCCAGCGCGATGCCGCGGCCGAGTCGTTTGTGCTCGTGGACCACGAGGGTGACCGCGACGCCGGAGGCCCGCATCTCCTGGGCGAGGTCGACAGCCTTGTCGAGCTCGGGGCCGTGTCCTGACGCGGGTGGAGATCTTCTCGGCGAAGACCCGCGTGACGCCTGCGGCCCTGAGCGAGTCGAGCTGGGTGTCCAGGGACTAGCTGAGGATGGAGCCGCGCGTACCCGGACGGCTCGGCGCCAGCGGCTGCGGGCGAGGCTGCTCGACCCACGCCGATCCGGGCTTGCGCACCGGCGGGGGACGTTCAGCGCCTTGGCCAAAGAGGGCACGAGCCGGAACAGGACGGTGTGGTACTGGAGAGCCACCCTGCCCTTGCCGGTCCTACACGGCGATCCGGCGGGCACGGCGCAGGGCGACATCGGGCAGTCGTGGGCTTCCACGCGGGCGAAGTCGTCGTCGTTCACCCCGTGGCCGTTTCAAGTGGGTGTTTCACCTGACTATTCGTATGCAACGCCCCAAGAAACGATGTTCGTGCTGGACGGCCGCCGCTGGACAGCGTGTTTCATGCCACCCGGCGGCTGGCTTGAGCAGGGCTTGTGCCACGCCGTCTGATGCCTCCTGGACGACTGCCATCGCCTCGGGCTGCTGCGCGCGGTCGGCCCGATCTACCGCTTTCGCCACGCCGATCTCCACGACCACCTGCCATCCAACGGCCTGACGGATTACGTTCAGGTCGAAGACGGCACGGCACCGGTCATGTCATCCCCATGCGCGGGTTCAGCTCGTGGGCGCGTTCAAAGTCGACCGGAGTGAGGTTGCGAGTCCAGTTACCGGACCGGCGGACGGTGTGGGGCTGTCGGGCGAGACAGTGGTCGGCAGCCTCGATTGAGGCGGTTGTTCTGCCGTTCGGCGCAGCAGTGTCACCGAATTTCCTCGGATGCGCATGCTCTAGCTGGGCCCGCCTATTCGGGCTCACCCCAGCTTTAGGGGTCCAGGCCGTCCCATGACGAGCCTGGATGGTCAGCGGGGGCCGCCGCCGTTCAGGGTCTGCTGCCACGCGGCTGTGAAGATCTCGGGCAGCGGGCCGTGTGGCCATGGGGAACTGCGGATCGCGTCGCCGATCAGTTGCAGACCGAGCAGTTCAGCCTTCCACCTCTCCATGGGGGGCACGGGCTTTTTGGCCGTCACCCAGCCTCCCGGGAGGAACACGCTCCGCCCGGCTCGCATCCGTCTTTCCTCGACGACCAGGCCGCGTTCGAGGAGAGCCGCCACGGCCTTCTTGTGCCGTGCGGGCTTCCAGACGTTCCACGTCCGGATGTTCCGGTCGGTCGGATTCTGCAGCGCCAGCAACTGGAGATACAGGGTTGCCGGATCCTCCTCAAGGCTGTGCCGTTCACGGACTTGCGCCACCAGGTCGGGAACGCTCGCGCGCGGATCGGTCTCGTAAGCGCCCTCAGGGATGGCGCCCGAGCGGATCCGTTCCGCGATCCGGGTGCAGTCCTCGCCGCGGATCCAGTCGATGACCGGGAGGGTGATCGAGTGGCCAAGGGCATCGCGCAGGGTCTGGGAGCGCTCGTCCTCGCGGTAGTGCGCCGGCCGGAAGAAGAGCCGGTGGCCGTAGCGGTCGCCCTGGACGGCGATCGTCAGGCCATCGTCGAACGTCGCCTTGCCGAGGGGCTCGGGGCCCTGGTACGGCGAATTCCCGAACGCGGCCTCCAAGTCCTCGAACGGCCGCCGACCTCCGCTCGCGCTGCCCGCGGACAGCACCAGACCGGGATGGGCGAGCCGTTCCCGGAGGAGCTCCACCGCCTCGGGGATGCCCGAGCGGACCGGATCACCGGCGGGCAGTTCGGTGTAGGCCCAGGGAATGAGCGTGGTGAGGCATCGGGCGAGCTTGTCGAGCTTGTACGCCCTGTCCTCGTGGCTGCCGATCCCCGTCCCGACGGCGGGGTGCGGCCTGAGCCAGGAGTCGACGTTCTCGGTGAGCAGCGACGTGGCGCGGGGTTGGGCCAGGGCCGAGCACAGCTCGACGGCCGGCATCCCGAGATCGAGTTCCGTCACGGAGGCGGCGGTCGCCTCGTCGACCGGGGCCGCGATGCCGAACATCACGCCCCACGCCCGCGCGATCCGTTCCGCGACCGCGACGAGCCCGCCCGCTTCCCACAGCTCCGCCGGGTCGGTCGGCAGAGCGTCCGCCAGCAGGTCGAGCCGCTGGTCGCCGTCGAGTTTGAACAGTTCCTTCCGGGCCACCTCCGCCTCGGCGGCCGTCAGCTGGAGGACCTCGCGTTCCGACGGCTCCAGGAGCGGTGTCCGGTAAGGGTTTCCCCATCCGGTGATGCCCGCCAGCACGACCGTGGCCGCCACCCGGCTCATGCCCGTCAGCCCGACGAGCACCGCCACCGCCTCGGGATCGGGGCGCAGCGGGCCGCGTTCCCTGACCATGGCCAGCAGCTTCTGCAGCTGGCCGGAGTCGCCCCAGCCTCGGGGCAGCTCGGTGACCTCCTGGACGGTGCCGAGCGCGGGCGGATCGGCCTCCCCCGCGCGCAGGTCGAGAAACAGCCGCGCGGTGTCGCCGGGCCGGCCGACCAGGAGCGCGGCGCCGTTCGCGTCGCTGACCGACCGGCGCCCGGTCACGACGGTGCCCCGGCGCAGCCGCACGGTGGGATCGGCGAACACCGAGTCTGCCCAGACCTCTAGCAGCGCCAGCAGCCGTTCTCGCCGTTCGTCGGTCGTAGAGGTGGCCACCGCGCGCAGCGCGACGGCGCCGACGCGGCCCGTGAACCTGACCGTCTGAGTGAGTTCGGGGAGCTTGGCGTCGTGCTCCAGAGTGATCTGGCCGCGCAGCGCGGCGCTGGCCAACTGGATGCCCCGCAGAGCCCCGCCCTTGTCCGTGGCCGCCTGAACGGCGAACCCGTACAGCGAACCCATCACCTTGGAGTCGTCGAGGGGATGGGGCGGCGGCGCACCGGCCCCGGCCGGAGGCCTGACGAAGGATCGCAGCGCGGGGATCGCCCACACCTCGTCCGGGTCGCGCTGCTCGTCCACCCAGCGGCGCACGAGGGGGCCGTAGACGGGGTCGGTGACCGTCGCGGCGATATCCTCGTCCCCGGTGCGGTGCCGCATCCAGCGCAGCATCCCGAGCCCTGCCCCGGCCCCGGGAGGGGCGACCGGGACACCGTGCGCCAGGCATGCCTCCAGGACCCGCATGTCGACCTCCCGCGACCAGCAGCCGGGCCCGTCGAGATGGACCGGGACCCCGTCCACCGCGAGTCTGGCGCTCATCCGGGCGATGAGTTCGATGAGCTGGCGCGGCTGCTCGACGTACCGACGCCGCCGGTGCCTGGCGGTCTCCTTCAGCATCGGGTGCAGGACCGCGCGTGACAGCCAGCCCGCGCGGCCGTCCCTCGGCTCGGACTCGGGCTCGCCGTCGCCGGTCAGCGCCTCCAGCGCTCCGCAGTCGTCGAGAAGGTCGATCCACCAGCCATCGATGCCCTCGGGGTAAGGGAACAGGTCGAGCAGCAGGCCGCGCAGCCGCGGTGAGTCCCGCGCAACCCGTACCACCATCGGCCGCCACGCCTTCCAGAGGGCGAACGGCGCCTGGCGAGCGGCCGCCGTCGGCACGATCGCCTCGAGCACCCGGCGGTGTTCGGAGATCTCGTCACGGCCCGCCTTCGCGACGAGCGCCGAGAACTCCTTCGCGAACTGCGGCCACGGCGTCAGGTCGCCACGCGCCCGCAGGACGGCGATGTCGGCCACCGCGTCGACGGCCTGATCCGCAGGGAATCGCTCGCGCGCCCGCTTCACGAACGCCGTCACGCTCTTGGCGCTGAGGGCGCCCAGAGCGGCGAACTCCAGGTGGGAACCCAGCCAGACCGCGTCGTCCACCGGCAGGTCGTGCTCGGTCTCCGCCTCGCGGGCCCGGGCGAAGAGCGTGGCCGCGCGTTTGGGGTCGCCGGCCGCGACGAGCGCGTGCGCAGCGTGCTCGAGGAAGACGGGGCGATGGAGCGCGGGGAGACCGCGCGCCACCATCTCGTAGGTGCCCGCGGCGTCGTAGGGCTTTTCGTACGCCGCCCGCGCCAGGAAACCGAGGGTGCCGAGGGCCACGTCGGCGTCGGCGGGGTGGTGGACGAGCGCCCACGCCGGGTAGACGCGGGTCCCCAGGGCATCGGCCGGGATCGGGTCGACGGGGTCGCCTTGATCGTCGCGGCACACAAGCGTGCCGTCGATCAAGGCGAGCTCGTGGCCGGTTCCGGTGGGGGCCCAGGTCGGCGATGTCCGCGAGGTGGCGGGAGGCATGACGGAATCCTCGCAGACACCCCTGACAAGGCCGGGCCACAGATTTCGAGTACTGAAGCCGTACCGATCCGCCACGCCCTACGGCGCACGCGCCTTTCCGGCGGCTGTTGTCAGCGCCGGAGCAGCCGGTCGCTCAGCTCGCACAGCCGCTGTGCCGACTCCGGGTCGACGGCGTGCGGTACGACATCGGACGGGATGTCGTCCTGAGCACCGAATTTGATGGGCCTCGGGATGTCCAGCGGTGAGATGTCGTCGTCCTTCAGATAGACACCGCCGATCTCGGCGAGCAGCGGGCTGGTCGCGGCGAACACGCTGGTGCTGGCCCCCTGTTGGGGCGTCTTCATCTCGCGGACGGGACGAGACCAGCCGCGATCAGCGGAAACGAGGTCGCCAGCACCACAGCGCCCGCGGCCACCGCGTCGCTCCCAACCAGGGCACCGCCGACTCCAGGTCCCGCACGAGATCGGCGGCCCTGAGCGGGCGTTCGGCGACTCCTTGGCCATCCTGCGACGCAGCAGGTCACGTAGCGGCCCCAGCACCGCCCGCCTGCTGCGAGGCCGTACGTCCGGACCGGTGTTCCTTACCGACCGGCGCGCGCCACCTTGGGCCACCGCGCGCTTGCGGCCGCCGACATCTGCCCCCACCAAGCGGTGGCCGGCTGTCCTACCCCGCGCCGAGTACCTGTTCAAGACTGCCTCCACACGGATCGCCCCCCGCGGCCAGGGCAGGACGTTGCACCAACTCCCTCCACCACTCCCCCTCAGGCACCTGGTCAGCCTCGGGCAGTACGTCCGCCTCGGCGAGCGAACCTCAGCCCGGATCAACGCCGAACACGACCCCGCCGACTTGCCTTGGCTACCCTCATCAAGGCTCTCTGGTGAAGGCCATGTCCATCCAGTGCTGCCAGGTCGAGCCGTCGTCAGTGCGCTCCCACTTCGCGCTCATGGTGGTGCCGTTCTCAGCGATCATCAGCGTCGCCCGCTCGGAATCGCCGGTGAAAGTCCAGACCCCGTGGTCGTCCACGGTCGCGTGCATGGTGATGAAGTTGCCCTGGTTGTCGAACGAGCGCATCGGATAGGTCCCGGTCGCCGGATCATAGGGACCGATCATCTCGATGACCTCGACCACCTCGTCGTTCATGCGCACGTCCACGCGATGGATGAGGAAGAACCCGCCCGCCAGCCACTCGTAGGTGTCCGAGCCGACGATCCGCACCGACGGCTCGCCGGTGGTGGTGACCGTCTGCCCCTGCGACCGCCAACGGCCGACGAGTACGTCCAACGGCTTGTTCGCAGACCTGGGCGCCATCATGTCTCCTGGAATCTATGTAAGATGTTGCTTAAATACTTACACATCATCCCGTCAAGGAGGAAACCCCGGTGGACGAGGCGTTGCGGGCGGTCGCCGATCCGACCCGCCGCGCGATCCTGGTCATGGTCCGCGACGACGAGGTCTCGGCGGGCGATATCGCCGCCCGGTTTCCCGGCATCAGCCGCCCGGCGGTCTCCCAGCACCTGCGGATCCTGGTCACGGCCGGGCTTGTGGACGTCCGCCGTGCCGGCAACCGCCGTCTGTACCGGATGCGTCCCGACGGTCTCGCCGAGGCGGCGATGTTCTTCCAGACGATGTGGCCCGGCCCGCTGCACCGCCTGAAGCACGCGGCCGAGCGAGCGGAACGGGCTCTCGCCGATGACGAGGAGACGGAGGGATCATCGTGAGCACGACGGTCGAGCAGACGATGCGTATCGAGGCGCGGCCAGAGACGGTGTGGCGGTTCTTCACCGATCCGGCCTTTCTGGCGCAGTGGTGGGGTGAGGCCGAACTGGATGCGCGCCCTGGCGGTGACCTGCGCGTGGAGATGCAGGACGGTCCGCGCCCGGTGATGCACGGGACGTTCGTCGAACTCGTTCCGTATGAACGGATCGTCTTCACCTTCGGCTGGGAGCCCGCTCCCGGAGCACCCGGCATAGCGCCCGGCGCCTCGCGGGTCGAGGTCACGCTCACCTCTGACGGTAAGGGCACGACCCTCACCCTGCGGCATAGTGGCCTGCCGTTCCTGCTCGGCGACGAGACCACCCTTGGCTGGGCCTCTGTGCTTCGGCGCCTCGGCGAGGCGGCAGAGCGCCATGACCACCGTTGAGCAGGATCTTCGCGGCAGGTCGTCCGGCTGGCCGCTCGCGACCATTGCGTGCCGATCGAGAAAGGTCACACACAGCTACACGAGCCCGAATGACGGTGAACTCCGCCGCCGTTTCCGGGAATGGTCCGGTCGATGGCCGAGGCGTAGGCGCGGTGGGTGTTGGGGTTGGCGACCCGGCATCGGCCTCCTCGGCGGTAGCCGGGCGGCGCTGTGCTTTTCCGTCCGGCGGCCGCAGTCACCGGCTGCGCCCGCAGGGACGACGATCTACCGGATAACGTGCCCGAGCCGCACATCGGCCCCGATGACGGACCACACACCGTGGCCGTCCGGGGGCGACTCCGTGCCAACGGAGCCGCCCCTGGATGAGGCATATTTCGCGCGGAGGTTGGAGGAGATCGCACGCCGCGGCTACTCCCCCGCTAGCCCCCGGCCATCACGGTAAAGGTGAATCCGGCGCTCGTCGGACGGCGCAGCGGAATGTCGCACTTGATCCGGCGCAGTACTTGGTTCCTGCTGAGGCCGAGCCCTTGCGCGATGAGCCCTTCCGGGCGCACCGGTACCGGATCGTCGAAGACGACCTCCACCTGGACCGGCCATGCGTCATCGAGCCATGCCGACGGGGTGTCCAGCCGCCAGGCCCCCGTCCAGTCCAGGGTGAAGCGGTTGCGCCGGGCGAGCAGCGGATCCAACAGCCGGGACGCCACCAGTT
Organism: Actinomadura rugatobispora; assembly: GCF_042656285.1. Classification (GTDB taxonomy): domain Bacteria; phylum Actinomycetota; class Actinomycetes; order Streptosporangiales; family Streptosporangiaceae; genus Spirillospora; species Spirillospora rugatobispora. The sequence goes on from NZ_JBHSON010000028.1 coordinate 17,692, forward strand.
CCGGATCGTTGACGCGGTAGCCGTGGAGTTCGGCCGGATCGAAGGATCTGACCGGCGCCCGCTCGTGCACGGTGAGCTTGCTCGTCCGATCGCAGGATACGCAGCGGACCAGCAGCCACACGTCCAGCAGCTTGCCGTTGGCGTTGACGCGGAATCTGCCCTCGCCGGTGGTGGCCGAATTCGACCGGCAGTCCACGCACCGCAACGACAGCAGAGGCAGCCTGGTCCGACGGACGACCCAGGGCAGCACGGTATGAGGTTGTGAAGACATGAGCTCTCTAGACCTGACACGAGGCCGATTGCGCGCGGCCTCAAACGCTGTATGACCGGGTGCACAAGGGCAGCCCGGCAGAACCGACGAGAGCGTCGGCTACAGGTGAGCGGAAGAAGGTGTCAGGTCTAAAGAGCAGGCGGGGTCACGCGGTTTTGTCCTCTGTCTTTACTGCGACTGGGCCGCAGGCAACGTACGGGAACACGGAAAAGGGTTCAATCGGTTTTCCGACCGAAACTTCGTCAGTGCAACCGCGACCTCAAGTGGCGAAGGCGACGGTGTCGTCGAGGCCCGGCCGGTAGCCGTCGCCGGTGTCCGGGGGGAGGATCGGCAGGGCCCGCGTCAGAGCGGGGTGAGGACGCAGAACTCGTTGCCCTCCGGGTCGGCGAGGACCGTCCACGGCACATCGCCCTGGCCGATGTCGATGTCGGTGGCGCCGAGCGCCCGCAGCCGGGCTACCTCCGCTGGCTGGTCGTCACCCGGGTACGGTCGCAGGTCGAGATGGACGCGGTTCCACACGGTCTTCACGTCGGGCGTACGGAAGAACTCCAGATACGGCCCGACGCCCTTGGCCGAGCGCAGCACCGCCTGGTCGTCGGTCACCTTGTGCAGGGTCCAGTCCATCGCCTCGCCCCAGAACCGGGCCATGGCCCGCGGATCGGCGCAGTCGACCACCACAGCGGCGATCGGACCAGTGTCCCGGTAGATCTCCCGAGGCTCCAGCACGCAGAACTCGTTGCCCTCGGGGTCGGCGAGGACCGTCCACGGCACGTCGCCCTGGCCCAGGTCGGCGGGCGTCGCGCCGAGCCCCTGGAGGCGTGCGACGAGGTCGGCCTGGTGGGCCGTGGAGGTGGTGGCGAGGTCGACGTGCACGCGGTTCTTCACCGTTTTGGGTTTCGGGTCGCGGACGACGTCGATGCAGACGGCGGCGGGGTCGGGATAGACGAAGCCTTCGGGTTCGAGGTTGGTCACGCCGGGCCCCTCGCTGGAGACACCCCAGCCGAGCGCCTGCGCCCAGAACCGGCCGACCGCGGCGTCATCCCCGGCTTTCATGTGAATCTGCACAAGCCTCGTTGCCATGCCGCCGATCCTATGCTCGCGCGGATCATGGCTCCGCCCGTATTCACCTGCTGTAGGCGGCTTCGTCCGCGACAGCCGGAACCCGTTCCAGGCATCCCTGCATCCACCGACAAGCACCGCCCGGCTGTGGGGCAAGGGGTCGAAGAGCCCAGGACTTGCTGTGCCGTCGGCTGCGGCCCGCAGAAGGCGACCATTCTCAGGATGACACTCCGTAGCGGGTGGCGATCGCGACGGCGCGGTTGCGCAGGGAGTCGCGCAACCACTGCGGGGCCAGGGCTTCGGCGTTCGTGGTGAGCTGCCACAGGGCCCATTCGGCGTGTCTCGGGTCTTGGAAGGTCACCTCCAGCCGCAGCCAGCCGTCTGCGTCGGCTTCTTCGGCGCGGACGGTCAGTGCGGTGCCCACCAGGTCCTCCCTCCGCGCCGGGTCCACCCGGACCAGCACGGTGACCTGGTCGCCGCCGGTGCGAAACCGCGTGCTGCGTTCCTGCCAGGCCCGGTCCAGATCGACCCGGTCTGGTCGCTGTGCGGGTTCGGCGAGTTCCTCGGCGGCCAAGACCCGGGACAGTCGGTAGGTGCGGTCGGCGCCGGACCTCGTGGCCAGCAGGTAGCCCTGGCCGCGTACGGTGACCAGGCCGATCGGGTCCACCGTGCGCCACTTCGGGGTCTGGCCCACAGCCGCGTAGTGGATTCGCAGCTTGTGGCCGGTGAACACCGCGCGCCGAACCTCGGCCACTGTGGCATCAGGCACCTCCTCAGCGACCAGCCGGCGCGAGAGAAGGTCGATCTCGGGGTCGATGAGCAGTCGCTGGGCCGCGCCGGCCGCGGTCTCCCGATAGCTCTCGGGTAGCGCGTCGACCACCTTGAGCATGGCCGAGGCGAGCGCCGAGTCGAGGCCGAATGCCTGTGCGCCGCGCCGTGATCCGGCGACCAGCAGGGCAAGGGCCTCATCGTGGTTCAGTCCGGTGAGCTCGGTCCGGAATCCGGGCAGCAACGCGAACCCGCCGTGCCGACCGCGTTCGGCGTAGACCGGGACCCCGGCCGCGGACAGCGCCTCGATGTCGCGCAGCACGGTGCGGGTGGATACCTCCAGCTCGCGGGCCAACGCGGCTGCGGACAGCCGACCGTGCTGCCGCAGCAACAGCACCAGTGAGACCAACCGATCGGCGCGCATACAAGAACGTTACCGAAATACACGACACAGGATGTCGTGATTTGTTGGGAGGCTCATCACCGCGACCAAAGGACGACGGCTACCGAGCCGATCGACGTACGCAATGTCAACGAATCGAATGGAGCTGATGCGGCAATGGAACGAACGGCGGTCAACCCGTGGGCGTGGTCGGTGGAGATGGGGTACAACCAGGGTGAGATCGTCTCCGGGCACACCCGAACCCTGTACTGCGCCGGACAGACCTCGATGAGCGGCGACGGCAAGCCCCAGAATGTCGATGACATGGCGGCTCAGTTGGCGCTGAGCCTCGACAACCTGGAGGCCGTGCTCGGCGAGGCCGACATGTCCCTCGCGAACCTCGTCCGGCTCAACGTCTACACCACCGACGTCGATCGGCTCTTCGAGCACTACGGCGTGCTGGCGTCGCGGTTGGGCGCCGGCGGGGTGGCACCGTCCACCACGATGCTCGGGGTGACACGGCTGGCGATCCCCGACCTGATGGTCGAGCTCGAGGGGACCGCCGTCGCGTGATGCGACCTCGCCGCCTCCGGCAGGGCTGCCGGAGGCGGCACGAGCAGTAGGCCGGTGGGTGATTCCGGCGCTCAGGATGGTGCAATCGGCGTCCATGGCTTCGGCGGGACGCGGACGTTCGTCTGCTACCCGACGTACGCCAGCGCCGCGGTGTCCGCCGGCCGAGCACGCCTGGGCGAACTCACGCCGACTGCAGGCAGGAATCCCCCATGCCCGGATCGCCTACGGCACCACGGTGAGCTCGCCCCAACCGCCAACTCCAGTACACCGCCACGCGGTCGGCAGGCGTTCGCGCCGCGAACTCGCTGCCGAGTACGCCCGCCGCTACACCACCGGAGATCCTCGACAGCGCCGGCCTCACGCCGATCGTGTCGGCGCTGTTGAGCAGTGGGGGACTGTATCGAGGCTGACCGTGCCCACCGAGGCCCTCACCGCCATCCCCGACGACGCCAGCGACGCCGGGGATGGCGTGGACAGCGCGTCGGAGCCGGCGCTGATCAAGGCGATGCCAGGCAAGAACAGCTTGAATGCTGCACAAGATCGACAAGCTGACCGTGATCCGGGCGATCCGGCCGCCGGATTGACTGATATGGCACCGAAGTGCTGGCGTGTTGGAGGTCCCGGGCGGTGGTGGAGTCGCGCTCGCACCTCCGGCGGCGTGCACGCAGTTCTCCGTCCGCGGCGGTGACGCTGCCGGTGGAGCGGGGGCAAGAGGTCACCGACTCGCCGGTGGATCTACCGATCCCCTCGGCGCACCGGATCGGGCGGTCCGCGCCGACCAGAAGATCACCAAGGAGCTGGTCAACGCGTTCGAGCGGGTGACGGGCAAGGAGAACATCCTGTCCCGCATCACCGATGTCTCGCTGACCGCTCGATCCTCCTCACAAGCCTTTTCGGTTGCTCAGGCGAAATCAGTCGGCGGGCTTGCCGAACCAGCGGGAGAGGTGGTCGTCCAGGTCCTGCTGATCGTCGCCGATCCAGGCGACATGGCCGTCGGGACGTAGCAGGAGGCACGGAACATCCAGTACCGCAGTGGGATCCGCGAGGTAATCGACCCGGTCTGACCAGCCGCCGACGGTCAGGCGTTCGGTGCGGTCCAGCAGCAGGCCGCGGCCGCGATGCAGCAGACCGTAGAGGTGGCCCTCTTTCACGTCAATGTCGCGCAGACGGCGGCCGAGTAGGTCGGGGCCCTCGCCGAAGTCGTAGCGGATGCCGATCGCGGTGATCTTCTCGATCAGATAGCGGTTCACCTCGTCGAAGTCCATCAACTCGGTGAGCAGCCTGCGCACGGCCTGCGGGCCAGGTCCGGTGGACAGCAGTTCCGTCTGGGCGCGGGTGTTGTCCAGCACGTCCTCGGCGACCGGACGACGTTCGGCCTGGTAGGTGTCCAGCAATGTTTCCGGCGCCCAGCCGCGGATCTGTGCGGCCAGTTTCCAGCCGAGGTTGAATGCGTCCTGAACGCCCAGGTTGAGGCCCTGACCGCCGATGGGCGGGTGGATGTGCGCCGCATCGCCGGCCAGCAGCACCTGACCGACCCGATAACGTTCGGCCAGCCGGGTGGCATCCCCGAAGCGGGACAGCCAGCGCGGGGAGTGCACGCCGAAATCGGTTCCGGCGATGGCGCGCAACTGATGCTTGAAATCCTCGAGGGTGGGCGGTTCCGCGCGATCGCTGACCCCCGCGGCCGGAACCACGACGCTATAGACCCGTTCACCGAAGGGCCTGAGCCAGAATCGCTTGTTGATCTCGCTGATCTCGGTCACCTTGGCGGCGATCTCCTCCTGCGGCACACCCACTTCCATCTCGCCCATCAGCGTCTGGGTCCGCGAGGGCTCGCCGGGGAAGCCGACGCCGAGCAGTTTGCGCACCGTACTGCGCCCGCCGTCACAGCCGACGAGGTAACGCGACCGCAGCTTTTCTCCGTCGGCCAACTCGACGGTCACACCCTCGTCGTCCTGCTCGACCCCGGCCACCGCGCAACCGTGCCGGACCTGTGCACCCAGTTCGATCGCATGTTCTTCGAGCAAGTGAACGATGACCGGCTGCGGGATGCCCAGCAGATATGCGTGCGCGGAATCCAGGCCCTTGGGCGCGGGTTTGGGGATGGCGGCGTAGAAACCGCCGGCCGGACGCTGTCTTCCATGCTGGAGAATGCGTTCCAGTAGTCCGCGCATCGCCATCAGCTCGAGACTGCGAATATGCAGACCGACGATGCGGACGAACGACACGGGCTCGGTTTCCTTTTCCAGAACGAGGACCCGCACATCGTGCAGCCGCAGTTCGGCGGCCAGCATCGCACCGGTCGGCCCGCACCCGGCAATGATCACGTCGAACATGCTTGGCCCGCGATCGGCGCCGGAGGCCGGCGACCAGAGTTCGGGGACGTCGCCCACAGTGAAGTCGCGCGCGACCGAACCGTCCGACGACGGCTCAGCGGTGACCTGCGGAGAGTGCATAGGTGTTGCCTTTCGGGAGTGCCTTTTGGCGAGGCGCTCCCGGCGACACCTACGTCAATCGCCCGACCGTGACGGGAAGGGGAGCACCCACGTCGATACAACGTTCATGGGTCTCACCTCCTCGGGCGGTGTCACGGTCAACTGCAAGCTACAAGCCTGACCATCACCCCGTCCAATCCTTTTCCAGCCACGTGATCACGACTCCAAACGGGCCCCTGTGGTTGCAGGACGAGTCCGGCGTGGCGGCCCGGCTAACAGGCTGGTCAGCGGGCGCGGCGGCGGGAGTGCGGGTCGGTGTCGGCGGTGACGGCCGCAGAGGTGGCTTCGCCGAGGTTGGCCAGGTGGGCGCGGCGGGCTTGGGCCTGGAGCTCGACGGCGCCGCGGCCGGCGGTTGCCAGATGCTGCAGGGCAGAGTGGCGGAGCTGGTGGAAGGTCCAAGCCCCGGCTTTGTGGGTCGAGGGCGGCGATGGCGGTCTTTAGACATCGTTTCATTTCGCGAGTCGGCGGTAGCAGATCATGGTTGCGGCGATGCCGACGAAGGCCAGGAAGTGCTCGGCCTTGCGTTCGTAGCGCCGGTGCAGACGACGGCAGCCGGCCAGCCATGAGACCGTTCGCTCGACCACCCAGCGGTGGCGGCCCAGCCGCTGGGAGGACTCGATGCCCCGGCGGGCGATGCGCACCACGATGCCGCGCGAGCGCAACCAGCGTCGCAGCCGCGGGTAGTCGTACGCCTTGTCGCCGTGCAGCTTTCCGGGGCGGCGGCGACGTGGCCCACGCCGCGAGCGGATCGGCGGAATGCCGCGCACCAGCGGCTCCAGGCCCTGGCTGTCGTGGGTGTTGGCCGCGGAGATCCCGACAGACAGTGGCAGGCCGGTCTGCTCGGTGAGCAAATGGATCTTCGACCCAGGCTTGCCGCGGTCGACAGGATTGGGACCTGTCAGGTCCCCCCTTTCGCGGCCCGGACACTGACCGAGTCGATCGCGCACCGCGACCAGTCCAGCTCCCCGCGGCTGCCGAGCTCGTCCAGCACGACCCGGTGCAGCTTGGCCCACACCCGCGCGTCGCTCCACTCGGCGAAGCGGCGGTAGATGGTCTGCCAGGAGGCCCCGAACACCGGCGGGATCTGCCGCCAGGTGCAGCCGGTGGTCGCCACGAACACGATCGCCGCCAGCACCTCCCGATCGCCGGCCCGACGTCGTCCACCACCCTGCGGCCGCGTTGGCGCAGGTGGCACCACACGCTGGAACAACTCCCACAATTCGCCCGGAACCAGGTGCTCCACCATCATCACGGCGAAACACTATCGATCACACCAAACGAAACGCGGTCTTAGCAATATTCGGCCCGAAGGTAGGACCGCCGCCCGCGCCCGGTGGCCCGGGAGATGTCGGCCGCTGCGGGGGCGCGCCGACCAGAGGTGGGGGCATGGCGGACGGCTAGGAACACCGGCCCGGTCGCGGTGCTGGTGGCTCAGTGCACGTACTCGATCGCGCCGCCCTTAGACACGACCCAGGTCCAGGTCGCCTCCGCCGCGGCGGGCGGCGAGCTGGGCGGACGCGAGCCGGGTGTGGCAGGTCATTCCAATTCTGTGGCGCATCGTGGTCACTTCCTCGGGACGAGACTCAGTGAAGGACGGTGAGCAGGCCCTCGACGCCGCGTTGGAACGCGGCGCCGACGCTCTCGACGCCGTCGAGGTGGGCGCCGGTCATGGCGCCGTCACGCATCATGACGAAGTGCCGTGCGGCGTGATCTGGTTTGCCACGCCGCGGTGAGTCCCCGAAGACCTGCGCGAACAGCTCCGTGAGCGTGGTCACGTACCAGGCTCGATGATCGAGGACCACCTGGCGCACCGGGTCGTTGGGGTCGGGGTACTCGTTTGCGGCATTGAGGAAGGCGCACCCGCGGAACTCTGGTCTGCCCAGGTCGTCGGCGACGGCGGTACCGATCGCGCGCAGTGCGTCGGCCGGCGACGGCGCGGCTTCGATGGCGGCCTGCGTGTCGGCGCGGATGTGGGCGTCGACGCCGCGCAGGTAGGCGAGTACGAGGTCTTCCTTCGAGGGGAAGTGCCGGTAGAACGTCGCTCGCGTGGCCGGGGCCTCGGCGAGGATTCGCTCGACCCCGACCGCACGGATCCCCTCACGGTAGAACAGCACGCTGGCCGTGGACAGCAGCCGTTCTCGGGCCTCGGACCGTCCCTGCCTCCCCGAGCTGCTGTTCTGGCCGTCGGGCGCGGGGCGGATCGGTGTCGCCATGGCCCGATCCTAGCAGAAAGAACGATCGGTCTTGCAATCGCCGGCGATGTCTGCCAAGCTCAGCGCTGCAAGAGAGAACGGTCTTTCTACGTGGAGGCATCATGCCGAGCCGAGACGCGACCAGCCGCTGGCAGGGCGACCTGCTGCACGGCAAGGCCGCCGTCAGCTTGGACTCGTCGAACGCCGGGGACTTCGACGTGTCGTTCCCGACCCGAGCCGCGAGGCCCGATGGCCAGACCGGTCCGGAGGAACTGCCGGCCGCAGCGCACTCGTCGTTGCCTGGCGATGAACTTGTCGGGCGTTCTGGGCGCGGAGAACCTGACCGCGACGAGCATGGACGTCTCGGTCGAGGTCACCCTGGGCCTGCCCTGGACGAGGGCTTCGAGATCAGCGGAGCCGCGACCATGCTGCGCGCTGAGCTCGACGGAGTCGACGCGGCCAGGTTCCGAGAACCGGCGATCGTTGCCGCGCAGTCCTGCCCGATCTCCAAGGCCCTGGCCGGTACCACGATCACCCTCGACGCCGCCCTGACCTCGTGAGCGCCGACCACCCGCACCACGCGCCGAGGATCCTGGGAGACTCGCGTGTCGAGGAACAACACGGACAACCCGCCTCGAACATGACCGGTGTTCGAGACACCCTTGAGGTGACCGGCAGGACGATGGCGCGTCTGGGGTTCGGGGCCATGCGGTTGACCGGTCCCCGCATCTGGGGACCGCCCACGAACCAGGCTCGCTCGGTCCGGCCGACCCGGAGGGCGGTCGAGTGCGGCGCACAGCACATCGACACCGCCGACTCCTACGGCCTCGGTGTCGCCGAGGACATCCTGCGCGAAGCCCTGCACCCCTACCCTGAGCTGCTGCTCATCGCGACCAAGATCGGCCAGCTCCGACTCCGGCCCGACGAGTGGGGACAGGTCGGGCACCCGGCATTCCTGCGCCACCGGTGCGAGATGAGCCTGCGCCGACTCGGCGTGGAGTGCATCGAGCTGCTCTACCCGCATCGAATCGACCGGCTGGGCGCGCTGAAGGAACTGCAGGACGAGGGGAAGATCGCCCACATCGGGCTGTCCGAGGTCGGGCTTGACCAGATCACGGCCGCCCGAAGCCTGGTCGTCATCGCGGCCGTGACCACTGCACACACGAGCACATCCCGCTCGTCCGTGATACCCGGTCATGAACGACAGGCAGTGTCGCCACCGAGACCGGATCGCCCCCGACGCAGGTCGCACTGGCCTGGTCGCCGGCCCGAGCGCGCGTGGTGTGTCGGATCCCCGGCACCTTCTCGCTCGCCCACCTCGAGGAGAACGTCGCGGCCGCCACGCTGCAGTTGACCGACGACCAGGTCGCGAAACTCACCGCAACAGCCCACACAACCGTCGCGGTCGACAACCAGGCGTAGAGGGACACGCACTCGCTTCCACGGCCGTCTGGGCGCTTGAGAAGACCGCTCCCATATTCGGCTCGACGGAATCTCCTTCCCCATGGGCGTCCGAGCCACCTACCTGACCTCTGCCATTCGACCTCGAATGAAGGGAAACTGTCATGACCACCACCGCCCCGGCTGTGACCGGTGTCGCAGCGACACTTCGGCGGCTCTACTTCGTGCGTTTCGGATTCGCCCTCGTTTGGGCGGTCCTGCTGTTCCTGACCGCGTCGGGCATCAACCTGCTGACCGCGGTGCTGATCGTGCTGTACCCGGTGTTCGACGTGGCCGCCGCAGTCGTCGATGCCCGCTCCGCGCGGGTCAATGTGGCCGGTGGATCCGCGAACGGGTCCGTCCCAGGTCTCTACGTCAACATCGCGATCAGCACCCTCGCCGCCGTCGGACTCGCCGTTGCCCTCACCTCCGGAATCCCAGCCGTCCTGCGAGTCTGGGGGGCTTGGGCCGTCGTGGCCGGCATTGTGCAGCTCGTCGTGGCCATTCGACGGCGCCGCATGGGAGGACAGTGGGCGATGATCGCCAGTGGGGCCATCTCCGTGCTGGCCGGCATGTCGTTCTTCCTCATGGCATCGAACGCAGAAGCTTCCTTGGCCAATGTGGCCGGCTACGCCTTGCTCGGCGGCGTCTTCTTCCTCGTCTCCGCGGTGCGCCTCGGACGGAACGTCAGCCAAAGCACCGGGGGGAGGAACTGACATCACCGACCACACCACGGGGTGCGCAGCCAGTCCTGCAGCCGCTGGGCTGGCGCTGCCAGCGGATGAGGCCGGACTGGCCTGCGAGTAGCCGGTAGAACGGGCCTGGCGGGCGTCGCTGCGGGATGGATTTCCAGATGACTCTTCGGCTTGATTCGATAGGCGTGCCGCTTGCGAGAGAGGCTGGGACGAGATCGGATCCAACGGGTTCCCCGTCCCCTCACCCGGATGCCGAGTGGATGGCCAACGCTATCTTCGCCGCACGTGACAACGGCCTGAGGGGCGCCGGATCAACGGTGGTGGCGCCCGAGTCCATCCACTTCTCCACCACTGACCAGAACCTGTTCACCGAGTGGCACTCCCGCTATGGCGACCGCGGGGTCCTGGTGTACTGGCATGTCGAACGAGGCTCGGTCGTCGTGCACTCCCAGACGCTGCGGGCCTCGGCCTTGGAGGTCGCCGCGATGTGAGGGGGCCATCCGGCACAGCACCACCAAGACCGTGGAGGGCAACTACGGGCGGGCGCCGAGCCCCTGCCACTGTGGCTGAAGCTCCACAGCAGGGGCAGCATCGCAGACGGCTTCCGCGAGGAGCTCCTTATCGAAGTAGCGACCATCCTCGCCGACGCCGCCGACGATGTCGGGTTCAGCTTCCGGCTCTCCGACGACGGGGCCATCGCCGACAAACGCCACAAGCCACCGACACCTATCCGCCGCGGCCACGCTTCCCGCATGGATTCTGCTGGAGTGACGATCCCCTGCCCGCCCCTGGCCGGAGCACGGTACGGACCGACCTGCCCGAACAAAACGAGCCTTCCTCCAACGAACCCTGACCGGCTCGGCCGCCCACCGTCCACGCCGCTGACATCGACTTCGCGCTCAACAACCCCCGGGCCGCTTGATCCACGGTGAACGCCGACACGTTCGCTTGGACAGGACAGCCGCCGAGGACCCACCCCGTCTGCAGACGTCCGACCGGTGCACTGCTGTATTCGACCGGAAGCGGGGCCGGGTCCAAACGGGCTGATAGCCGGGTGGCGGAGCGGCACCGGCGACGGCGCGCGGACGCCCCAGCAGGAGCGCGGCGGGCTCTTGCGAAATCCCCCGATCACGGCGACTCCCGTGGACCAGCTTCAACGTCTCCCTGGGCCGTGTTCGTCGACCTGCTGCTGACCGGGCCTACGGCTCGGTCGGCTTGCGGGCGAGGAGACGGCCGTGCTGGAACCTCTCGTTCTCACCCGGCGCGCGGCGCAGCCGGCCGACCTCCGTGAGCCCGGCCTTGGACGCCAGGTCCGCGACGTGGTCGATGGAGAGCCGGTAGGCGAGGGACACCTTGTGGTCGAACGGCTCGGCCAAGTGCGGCGAGTCGGCGTCGGTCGCGAAGACCCCGACGAGCAGGTGACCGCCCGGCGCCAGCACCCGCGCGAACTCCGCGAAGATCACCGGCAGGTCCTCCGGAGACGTGTGGATGATGGAGTACCAGGCGAGAACGCCGCCCAGCGCGCCGTCCGCAATGTCCAGCGCGAGCATCGAGCCCTCGTCGAACCGCAGGTCCGGGTACTCCTGGCGGGCCAGCTCGATCATCGCGGACGACGCGTCGACACCGAAGGCGGTCACACCGAGGGAGGCCAGGCGCGCCGTGACACCGCCGGGTCCGCATCCGAGGTCGGCCACCGGCCCGCCGCCCGCGGCCCGTACGAACTCGGCGAACGCTGCGACCAGGGCACTGTCCAGGGGATGGCCTTCGACCGAGTCGCGGAACATCTCGGCGTAAAGGGTGGCGACGGCGTCGTAGGCCGCGCGGGTGGTGTCCAGGGAGGAAGACTCGATCACGGTTGACGACCCTAGTCCGCCGCTCTGCCGTGTTCGACCGTGTCGTGTTCGGGGCGGGGGTCCGGCGGAAACATGGCTCCGCGAGCACCTGTGATCGGCGGGAAGGAGCTCCGGTGTCCAGGCGTCGTCGGTGTGTGTAGGGCGGGCCGAAGTCTCGGGTGGCCGTGCGCTTCACCGAGAAGTCCGCGCTGGTGACCGCCCGGAGAGGGAATGTGTCCGACGACGCGCAGGTCCTGGACGAGCTGCGAGCGATCCGTCGGCTGCTGCAGGCGTATGGAGGCCGACTGGTGGAGGTCGCGGACGCGCAGCGGGAGGAGCCCGTTCGTTCGCGGGGGGACGCGACGCCCGGACGCCCTCGGTGCGCGTCTGGACGGACTGTTGGACGACCTGTAGGGCGCGCAGGGCCTTCAGCGCTGAGCTGGCTAGCGATTCCAGGTTCCGCTGGCGGCGGTGCCGGGGTGGTAGCCGAGGGCCTGGGCGACGACGGGCGCGGGCGCTTGGAGCACGAGCTGCCTGAAGGCCGCGGTGCGGGTCTGGGTGACCGGGACACCGTGCACACGCAGTTGCTGCAACGAGAGTGCCTGGGGAGAGGGGTTGTCCGACGCGGCCGCCTGGGAAGAGCCAGCCGCAGTCGGGGTTGGCGGCGAGTTCGGTGAGCATCGTGGCGAACGAGTCGGGCGCGCCGGAGTCGGCGGGTCGCCAAGGCGCAGCGACACCTGGCCGTAGTGGTCGAGGACATCCTCGACGGTCAGGCGGACGAGGCGCTTGACGGCTGGCCCGCGAGGAGGATCGGACCGGATTTTGGCGGTAGAGCGTCGGGTTTGACGACGGTTCGGTGACGGGCCGGTTGATTTCCTGTCAGACGAGCAGGTCGCGCGGTATCGCCGGTTCCGTGATGAGGTGACCGTCGCCGAGTTGGAACAGTTCTTTTGGCTGGCCCCTCGGGCGCGGATGGTGGTGGCTGACAAGCGGCGTCCGGCGACGAACCTGGGCTGGGCGGTGGAGTGGGGCACGGTGCGGATGCTGGGGACGGTTCTGGCCGATGCGCCGCTGAAGGTGCCCGACGAGGTGGTGGCGTTCGCCGCCGAGCAGGTCGGGATGGATGCTGCGTGCGCGCCGGAGTACCCGAACAGGCCCAAGACCGCCTATGAGCATGCGTGGGAAATCCGCGACCTGCTGGGGCTGGCAGAGAACTGCTGGAGCGATCCCTTCGACGACCTCACCCCGCCCGGCCGGAGCGAGCCCCGCTCCGGCCAGGTCGCACCCCAGGAGCCGTCCCACAGCCACCACACCATCCGGCCGCCCACCGGCAACCAGAACACCCCGCCCTGGACGCTGCCGGCCACCACCACTTTGGCCGCCGTCGACATCTGAAGGTTCGGCACCCGCACGGACGCGCGGACCCAGTTGGTGCTCCGCAAGGAGATGAACGACCTGATCGCCGAGGCATGGCGCATGACCCGGATCCCCTGCTGGGCCTGCCACCGCGAAGACCGCGGCGACGGCGCGCTGTTCATCGTCCCGCCCGAGGTCGCCGCCGACCACTTGCTCGCCCCCTACGCCAGCCACCTCAACCTGGTGCTGCGCCGCCACAACCAGCTCGCCGACCCCACTACCCGGATGCGGCTGCGCCTGGCCGTCCACACCGAACGCATCCACCGCGACGACCACGGCGTCGTCGGCCCCGCCCTGGTCCACCTGTTCCGGCTCCTGGACGCCCCCGCCTTCAAACGCTTCGCTGACGACGCCGTCGGATAACTCACCATGATCGTCTCCGACCGGCTCTACACCGGCGCCGCCCAAAGCGGCGGCCTGATCAACCCCGCCGCCTACATCCCCCAGCGCATCACCAGCAAGGAGACCCGCAGCCGCGCCTGGATCTGGACCCCGCCCCAGCACTGACAGGGCGGTGCCCGGCGGCGGCCGCGCGACCGGGGCGCCCGGTCGCGTTCGAGGGCCTGTGCGCGTCTACGTCGAGCTGCCGGATCGTGGAGTACGTGCAGGTTCCCGGCCGACGCGTGCGGTCGCAGTCTCCGATTTCAGCACGTAGATGATCGTGTTCCTGCCCGCCTGACGACCTGCGAGATTCTCGCAGCAACTCACAAAACCCACCCTCACCGCGTGGACCACCGCAGGCGTGACCACCCTGGAACAGATCACCCCGGCCGACGCGCAACAAGCTCTGCAGGGTCTGGCCGGCTCGGCCCGAAGAGGACTCGCCATCGCGCTGCGGAGCTTCTTCCGGGCGCTCAGGCAAGAGCGGGTGCTCCTCCGAGAACCCCACCCGGAACCTACCGGTCGGTGACCTCAAGAACATCCCCAGATCCGTCCCCTCGGACCTGCTCGCCGGGCTGCTCCAAGAGGCGAAGACACCACTCGGGCGCCTGGTCATCGCGCTGGTCGCCATTCACGCTCTGCCCGGCCACGAGATCGGGCGCCTGCACACCGCCCATCTCGACCTGTCACGCGGCATCCTCCAAGTGCGCCGCGGCGCCCTGCGCCACACCCTCTACCTGGAGGAACTCCCCCACCAGCTTGCCGCCGACTGGATGACCTACCGCCACCGCCGATGGCCCACCTCGACCAACCCTCACCTACTGGTCAGCCGGAAGACTGCGCACGATCCCGACCACCCGCCTGTCAGTTGCGGCCTCCTACGCCTTGCCCTCCCAGCGAGCCTCACCCTGAGCGGCCTTCGCCAAGACCGCATCCTCAACGAGGCGGCCGAGACCGCGGACCCGCTGCACCCGATGCGCTTGTTGAAATCACCGAGCAGACCGCCATGCGCTACGTCGCCGCCGCGCATCCTGAGCGCACGGCGAAACTCCCCCGCTAGACCGCGCGGGCAGAGCGGAGAGCGGCCTACCAGTCCTTCGGCGTCGGCGTGGATGTTGGTAGCGAGGGTGGGCAGGTCCTTTGCGGTCCTTGGCGCTGGGCGGTGGCCATGGCCTGGCGCATCTCGTCAGTGATCTCGATGGGTACTAATTAGTTGTTCACCGCCCTGCTGGCGGTAAGCGATGGGTGACGCATGCCCCGTCCTCCTGTCAAGGCGCCGAAACTATTCCCAGATCGCCCTGTTGTGGCCCCCTTGGGCGCTCTTGTCGCGCTCTCATTCTGGCGTTTCGATCTAGAGGGTGACGTTCTGTGGTGCGTCACAGTCGCGGGGTGTCGGATGCGTCACCCGCGTTCTGTCCTGCCTGGCCCTGTCGTAGTGGGCGCGTCATCGGCCTGCGCTGTTTTCCCAGAGAAGGAGTCGTGACCATGACCATGCTGACTTACACCCTGATCACCGACCCGGCGTCCCTTGAGGCGTCAGCGGCCGGGCGGTCCCCGTCCACGGGGACGGTGTACCTGGTTGTCACCAACACCGGACAGGCTGCGGCGTACTGGTCCACGATCGAGGTGGAGCTCCCCGTGGGCAACGGCGCCGGCCACCTCACCCCGAACATCACCACGATCAAGGCCAAGGGCGAGTACAACGGCACCCAGCCGGTGAACCTCCAGCCGCAGGGCAACACCTTCCGGGCCATCGCCCCGGCCGGTGCCAGAACCTCTTTCGACCTCGGCGACTACATGGTGCTGACGCTGGAGAACGTCACCGTCGCCGCCACCGCCGGGCTGGCCATACTGAAGGTGACCGAGGACACCAGCAGAAGCAAAGCGCCAAAGGTGAAGCCGCGCCCCGGCGTCGCGGCGGTGCCGCTGGTGAAGACCGCTCCAAAGCAGATCCAGATCCCGGCGCCCCGCAACTTCCGCCCGGACAACGCCATGGTGGACGCCGGAACACAGATCACGCTGAGCTGGGACGGGCCCGCCGACTTCACCTACGAGATCAAGTTCCCAGGCGCCCCGAACCCCGTCCCCGTCACCGGGGGCACCTGGTCCGACGCTCCGAAGCAGGCCACCACCTACACTCTCATCGCCACCGACCCCAGCACCCGGCAGCAACACTTTCTCACCACGACCGTTCAGCTGCGCAATCCCACCTTCGAGACCGTCACCGCCACGACCGGCATACGCACACCCTGGGTGCAGGGAAGCAACGCCGACGACGGGTGGATCAGCTTCCCCAAGGATGGACTCAATGTGTACGAGGCGGGGACGCATGAGCGAGGGAATGTGGTAGCCGAGAGAGTGAAAGCCTTTGGGTTCAAGGGGCTACGCGCAAGCGACGGGTGGGTCATGCCCAGCGAGGGCGGGATTTATGTGTACGGGAACGAGAAGATGGCTGACGTGATGGGGTATGTGACGGCCGGCTTGATTAACTCCGAGAAGTGACCCATTGGCAGTAGGGGCAAAAGCACCGACGATGGGCAAGGTAGGGATCGTCGCGGTCAGCCGGTGGGCAGCTCGACGTGAGCGGTCGGGGTGCCAGGCTCGAGTTGGGGGCGCTGGCCGGTCTTGAGCTCGGGGACATACCTGTAGATGGTCACTCGGCTCACGCCCAGCAGCCGGGCGATCGTCGCGTCCGGCTGCTGGGCGAGCAGGGCGCGACCCCACCGTGACCTCGGAATTTGCGTGTGCGGTCGCCGGTGGCGCGGGGGCCTGAGCGGCTGGGGCGGCCAGCAGGCCGACAGCGAGCAGGCCGCCGGCGTTGCCGAAGCCGAGGATGGTGTCGTGGTCACCGCGCGGACCCAGACCACAAGCGCGGTCTGTTACCAGTGTGGGACACCGACCGGCCGCCGTCACAGCCGCTATCGGCGGCGACTGCACGACCTCGCCGCAGGCGGCAGACCGGTCTTGATCCTCCTTGAAGTGAGTCGGTTCTTCTGCGACAACCCCTCGTGCGAACGGCGCACCTGATGCGATCCAGTGCGCCGACAGGTGGCACCTGTGGCACAACCTGGTCCAGGCCGTCGAACGGACCGTGTTCCGGCACCGCTCGTGCCTGCGTGACCACCACTCCCAACCCGAAACTGAACCACCGGTACCGGAGCGGAAGGGCTGGACCAAGTTCGCCGAACGCACCCGCGCCAAGCACGCCCGCATCCACGAACTGAAGGACGCCGGGCACGGCATCCGCTCGATCGCCCGCCAACTCCGCATGGGATCCGGGACCGTGATCCGCTACGTCCGGGCCGAGACCGCCGATGAGCTGTTGTGGGGGCAGTGGACCACCAAGCCCAGCAAGGTCGACGACTACAAGCCCTATCTTCACCAGCGGTGGGAGGAAGGCGAACGCAATGCCGCCAGATTGCTGGAAGAGATCACCGCGATGGGATACCGCGGCAGCTACGGTGCCCTCAGCGCCTACCTGCGCCCCCTGCGGGTTCCGCAGCCGGTCACGGCCGCCGCACCTTCGGCCCGCAAAGTGACGGGCTGGATCACCACCCGCCCCGACCGGCTCGACGAAGAACACGAACTCCAGCTCAAAGCGATTCAGGAGCGGTGCCCGGAACTGGATGCGCTCGCCCGGCACGTCCGTGACTTCGCCGTCATCCTCACCCAACGCCAGGGCCAGGATCTTCCGACCTGGATCGCCGCGGTCCGAGCCGACGCCCTGCCCAGCCTCCACGGCTTCGCGGGCGGACTCGAACGCGACCTGGACGCGGTCATCACAGGGCTCACGCTCGCCTTGGAACTCCGGCCCGGTCGAGGGTCACGTCAATCGCATCAAGATGCTCAAACGCCAGATGTTCGGCCGAGCCGGGTTCCCGCTGCTGCGCAAGCGAGTCCTCAACGCCCATTGAAGAGGAACGGCATGGCCCTTTCACTCGATCCGACCCGCCGACGAATCTCCGCCGACCTACGCCGTGTCGCCCAAGCACGTCGCGACCTCGCCCTCCAGCACCCGCAGGACCACGACGTCTACGAAGCGGAGGCCCGCGCCTACTCCAACGCTGCGGCCATTGCCGAGGGCGACACCAGCATGATCCGCGTCCTCACCGCCCACACCGACTAAGTGCCGTCCGTGATAGCCGTCTGCCTCCCTTGATCACCCGTCTCCTCAAGGGAGCAGCGGCATACCCCAGCCCACTGAACACCGGGTCAGCGTCTGCACTCCCACTGGCCACCTCAGACAGGAAGGATTTCGAAGGTTCCAGAGGCAAGTGAGCCCTGGCTTGATCGACGGCGCACGGCAACTGTCGGGAACCGCCCCCTCCGCGCTCGTTAACGTCGCTGGTGAACGAAGGGGGAAGCGATGCTGGACTGGTTGAACAAGGCCCTGGAGCACGTCGAGGAGGACCCCGGTCGCCCGGTGGACGTGGCGGCGATGGCGCGCACCGCGCTGACCTCCGAGCACCACCTGCGCCGGATGTTCGCCGCACTGGCCGGGATGCCGCTGTCGGAGTACGTGCGACGGCGCCGACTCACCCTGGCCGGCGCCGAGGTGATGGAGGGCCGCAGGACGCTGCTCGATATCGCCGTCAGCTACGGATACTCCTCGGCCGAGGCGTTTACCCGGGCCTTTCGCGCCGTCCACGGCATCACTCCCGGCCAGGCCCGGCGCACCGGCGCCCCGCTGGTCTCCCAGTCCCGCCTGGCCTTCCACCTCACCATCGAAGGGAGCACGGAAATGCGCTATCGCATCCTCGACAAAGACGCCTTCGCCCTGGTCGGGTTGAGGAAGCGGATTCCCAACGTCGCCGAGGGCCCCAATCCGGATATGGTCGCCTTCACCGAAGCGGTCGATGGCGCCACCTGGGAACGTCTCGACGCGCTCAGCGACCAGGAGCCCCGCGGCGCGCTGTCGGTCACGGTGGCCCTGGACGAGGGTGGGGACTTCGGCGAGGAGATCGACTACTACGTCGCCGCGGCCACCACCGTCCCCACCCCTGAGGGGATGGAGCGCCTGGAGGTTCCCGCGGGCACCTGGGCGGTGTTTCGCTTCGAACGGGTGGAGTTCCCCCGTGGGCTGCAAGCACTGTGGCGCGCGGTCTACACCGAGTGGTTCCCGGCCCACCCCACCTACCGCACCGCCCCGGGCCCGGCACTGGTGGCCGTCGAAGACGAGGAGGAGCCCGACATGGGCTCGGGCCATTTGTGGGTGCCCGTGGAAAAGTAGGGCCTCGGTACCGGGGAACGAGCAGGGATCGCCGCTGACGAGGCACCTTGCAGCCCCCGCGGTGTGTCGGCGTCCGCATCCGACGCCGACACACCGCGGCCCGGTCTTTCGCCCCCGCTTCCGCCGCGCCCCGCAGCTAGGGCCGTCATGCACCGGGCATTGGCTCTACCGAGACGAGCGCAGCAGGCGGCGAAAACCTCGGCGACACCCCGGCGCGCTGCGACAGAGAATCTGGATTACCTGTCGCACTGAAGCCATGCCCCATTCACCGGATCCGATCCGCCAGCAGATCTCCAATGATCTGCGCCGCGTCGCCCGAGCATGCCGAGACCTCGCCCACCAACACCCCCAAGAGCACGAGATCTACGAAGCCGAGGCCCGCGCCTACGACAACGCTGCGGCCATCGCCGAAGGCGACACCAGCATGGTCCGCGTCCTCACCGCCCACACCCCACAGAGTGATTCTTCACGGACCGTGACCGCTTCACGGAATTTGAGCCAGATCCTCAGAAGCAGGAACGTTTGTCCATCGGTTGTAGCAACGTTGGCGTTTGCGTCGTGCGTCAGGATGTCGATGAGTTCCGTCAACGGTGCGGCTCTGCGTTCCGCGGTTCGGCTATTGCGGATGGCGACGTTCGGGGATGGGCTGGGGTCGCCATGCTGTCGCGAGCATGGCTAGCAGGAGCCCGATGAGGGTCAGCCAGTAGCCGATGTCTTGCGCGTTCGACGGCGGGTTGATCAGCGGGGAGGCCACGCCAGGCAGGACGTAGATGGCCGCCGCCAGTGCCCAGCGTGGGCTGCGCGCGATCGCGGTGGCCAGCACCCCGGCGAGCAGGAGGACGCTCTCCGTGCCCGCCCTGACCAGTTGCCAGGTCTCGCCGTACTCTCGGCTGCCGGGCATGTAGGTGAGCGCGAAACAGGCCGCTGGGATCACAAGCCACCACAACGGCCGCGCACGCAGACGCTGCGGTCGGCCTGACCGGCTGGCCGCGAGTGCTAGGGCCCCGATCGCCAGCACGCCGTAGGGGGCCATTGAGACCCAGTTGTGGTTGGCCGGTCCGAGGATCTGCGGCAACCAGGACGTCGCCTGAGCCCCCAGCAGCATGGCCCGGCCGGTCGAGGACGCTACGGCCAGGGCGAGTGGTAGGGCCACCAGTGCCCAGCCGCGCAGCAACGCCCCCACCAGCAGTGCCGAAGCGGCCAGCCACCAGGGGGACGCATGGTCGGCGATGCCGTAGGCCAGATTCGCCAGCGCCAGCATTAGCAAGCCGAGTTGCAGCCCGTCGGCCCACCACGGCGCGGCGGTGGCCGCACGGGCCCGGGCGGCGAAGCCCGCAGTGAGGAGCCCGGCCGTCTCCCGCGGCGAGGGAGCGCGGCGCGAGGTGCCGCCCAGCAAGGTGCCGATGATCTCAGCGCCGTACTCGACGCGGTGACCGGGCGGAAACGCCCGCAGGAACAGCCGGTACCAGCCTTCGGTGAATGCTCCGCTCATGCTCCGGCGTCCCCCGTCACCAGAGAGGGGCGGCCCGTGACGACTCGGGCGGCCTGTTCCAACCGCAGAGCCTCGCGGGTCACCGCCAGGCGCCCGTCCTCGGTCAGTCGGTAGTAACGACGCGGACGGCCCTGGACGGTCTCCTCGCGGTCCACGACGATCAGTCCGTCGCCCGCCAGCCGGTCCAGGGCTCCGTAGAGGGTGCCAACGGCCAGTCGGACCCGCCCACCCGACTGCTCCTGCGCCTTCTTGATGATCCCGTATCCGTGCACCGGACCGTCCAGCAGCGCGGCCAGCACGAAGTACGTGGGCTCGCTCATCACCGTGGTTCGTTTGACCATACGGGGGACGATGTATCAGCCACCGAAGTATCGAGGGCGAGGCCTGGCCTTCGGGGTGGCTGAGTGCAGAAATTGGCGGTAGCCCCCATCTGACCGTGCTGACCGGATTGGCGCTGGTGTTCGTAGCGGCCACGCGATCACGGCGGGGCAGGTGTCGGTGTGGGCCGACATACCAGCGGCCGGAGCGCCGTTGCTGGACGTCATCGGGCGGGGGCGTTCAGGTGGCGCAGGAGTTTGCGCGCCAGGGCGTCCAGGGTGGTCAGTTCTCGGTGTGAGGTTGGCCAGCAGGGCGGTGACGCGAACTCACCATCCCGACCGGCAAGCCTCCCTCGTCCGCCTCGTTGTACCGGGCCGTGGCCGATGAGCGCACACAGACCACAGTGAACACCCGACAGCGCAGCTGACCGGCTACCTTGCGGCTCGCCGTTGCTTCAGGACTCCCACGCCGGATCGATGTGGCCGCGCTTGGAGCTGTTGCGGTTGACCAGGGCGTTGCGGCGCTGCCTGCCCGCGGGTGGTCCGGAGCACCCGCTGATTGATGTCACTGACTGAATTCAGTCAGTGCCGAACGTCAGCCAACGGCGTACAACGTGAGAATGGCACTTCCGGCTGAAGAGAAGCGGACTCGGCGTGACGTACAGCGGCTGGAGACACGGCGGCAGGTGTTCGAGGCCGCGATCGCGGAGTTCAGGCGGTCGGGCATGGCCGACGCGGACATCGGCGCGATCGTCAAGGCGGCGGGCGTGGCGCGCGGGACGTTCTACTTCCACTTCCCGACCAAGGAGCACGTGCTCGCCGAGCTGACGCAGCAGGAGGAGGAGCGGACGGCCAAGGAGCTGGAAGGGTTTCTCGGCGCACCGCATGATCTGCGTTCTGCGCTGGCCGAGGTGGTCCGGCTGATCGTGGCGGTCGAGCAGCGGGTGGGGAGGGTGGTGTTCCGGGAGATGCTCGGGCTGCACTTCTCGCCGACCCGGCCGGCCATCCGTCCCGATGCCCACGCATGGGCGGACTTCCCCCTCTTGGCCCTCATGGTGAGGGAGATCGAGCGGGCGCGCGACCAGGGTGAGGTTCAGCCGGAGAGCGCCCCCGTCCTGGCCACGCAGTTCTTCATCCTCGGCCTGTACGCGGTACTGATCACCAGCCACGAGTGCGACGCGTCCGCGCAGTTCGTCGCCACCACCCTCTACGGCCTGGAACCCCGATGAATCGGGCGCCGCGGTCCAACCCTTGCCGCCGGCCGTGCGGCAACCCGTCGACACGGAGGTCCCCTCATGCTGGAGAACATCTGGAACCTCGCCCTGACCTGGCCGGATCTCGTGCGCTACGGTCTGGCCTGGCTCGTGTGCACCGCGCTCGTCGTCTTCTGGTACTGGGTGATGAGCCGCATCGGGACGTTCTGAGGCCCTCGCCCTCCGGCCCGCGGGGGAAGCGGTGATGGCTGGGCCCGCGACCTCCGCGATGCGGATCGAGCGCGGCTGTGCCCTGCTCGCGGTCGCCCTCTCGGAGGGAGGCCGCCAGGGCGCCCGGCTCAGCTCGGGCGAGCGTCGCGGCTTCGGCCTGAACGCGGCTCGCAGCATCGTTGAGGTGCCCCACCCTGCTCCCGAGCCCGGCTGGACGCACCGCACTCTGACATGCGGGGTCGCCTTGCAGTGCGCGCCGTCCAAGGACCGCGTGGCCCAGTGCCGGGTGTCCTTGCTCTCGGGCCGGGAACTGCGGGCACTATCGATCGCCGAAGGCGAGGTCGCGCTCGGCTGGACGAACACGCGCTGGCCCGGCCTGATGCCGGAACTGCGTCGGATGCTTCCTGGACTCGACATCGGCGACGGCGGGCTGGAGGGCCCTCAGATCGTCGAGCGCGCGGTGCGCCTCGCGCGATCAGGCGGCACATTGGCCCCGCACCCGCTGCTCGGGCGGCTGCCGATGCCGGTCCCGGCGGGGCGCGGACTGGCCGCGGCCATGCGCAGGGTCTATGGGCGGATGCCGTGGACCTCCCAGCGCACAGACTCCTACAAGGAGTACTCGGTGCCGGTCGGAGGCGACGGCGGGGCCAGGAATCCCAACGTCCCGCCGCCGAGCCGTCCCGAGGAGGAGGAGATCGAGATCCGCCCCGACCGGCGGGCCGGAATCCCCTACCCGGAGTGGAACGCCTGGACCGAGCGGTTCCTGCCCGACCACGTCGCCGTCCTGGAACGCAGGTACACGCCCGCTTCCCCGCCCCGCCCCATCGCCTCCCCGCAACTGCGCCGATGGTTCCATGCGCCCACCCGTCGCGTGATGGTCGACCATCTGGAGGACGGCAGCGAACTCGACATCGACCGCTACATCGCCCACCACGTCGCCACGATCACGGGCGAGCCCTCGGAGGCCCGCCTCTTCCGCGACCTGCTGCCCGCCGCCCGGGACGTGACCACCGCCCTGCTCCTGGACGGCAGTTCCTCGCTGGGCGCCCAGCACGGCCGGGTCTTCCGGCTGGAACTGGAGTGCGCCGACGCGCTTTCCGAGGCCATGACGTCGGCCGGGGAACGGCACGGGATCTTCATCTTCAGCGGGAACACCCGGCACCGGGTCGAGGTCCGCTGCCTGAAGGACTTCTCCGACCCGCGCCTGGCGGTGCCCGGCGACATGGGCCTGGTGGCCGGCGGCTACACGCGGCTGGGATCGCCCGTGCGGCATCTGACCAGCCGGTTGCTGGAGCAGCCGTCCCAGCGGCGGCTGCTCATCGTCATCGGAGACGGCCTGGCCTCCGACGAGGGCTACGAGGGCCGGTACGCCTGGGCCGACGTCGCCCACGCGGTACAGGAGGCGCAAGAGGCCGGCGTCTGCCCCTACTACATCGGCATCGGCCCCACCCGGGTCGATCCCCTGCCGGAGATGTTCGGGCCCGGCAGATCCAGGCGCATCCGGCGGGTCGAAGAGCTCCCCCGGGTGCTCGCCCATGTCCACCGCGAGCTGGTCGCCGCATGAGTACGCGACCTCTGGGAGGCTCGATGTCCACGTACTTCTCCCAGGGCGACGAAGTCACCCTGTTCGAGCGCGCCCACCGCCGGCAGCTCCCCATGATGATCACCGGGCCGACCGGCTGCGGCAAGACCCGGCTGGTCGAGCACATGGGCGAGCGGCTGGGACGGCCCGTCGTCACCATCAGTTGCCATGACGACCTGACCAGCGGCGACCTGGTGGGCCGATTCGTCGTGGCGGGCGGCGACGTCATCTGGAACGACGGCCCGCTCACCAGGGCGGTCAAGGACGGCGCCCTGTGTTACCTGGACGAGGTGGTGGAGGCCCGGCACGACTCCCTGGCCGTCCTGCACTCGCTCACCGACCACCGGCGCACCCTCTACCTCGACCGCGCCGGCCAGGTGCTGCACGCCCCGCGGGAGTTCATGCTCATCTGCTCCTACAACCCGGCCTACCGCAGCTCGCTCAAGGACCTCAAACCCTCGTTCCGGCAGCGGTTCGTCACGCTCGCCATGGACTACCTGCCGCCCGACCGCGAAGCCGAGGTGCTGGTGGCCGAATCGGGCATCGACCGGCCCGCCGCCGAACGCCTCGTCCGATGCGCGACCGGCATCCGCACCGCCGACCAGATCTTCCACCTCGAACCGCCCTCCACCCGCGCGCTGGTGGCGGCCGCGCAACTCATCGCCGCCGGAGCGGACGAACTCCACGCCACCCAGGCATGCGTCCTGGCACCACTCAGCACCGACGGCGCCATCACCGACGGGCTACGGGAGATCGCCGCCGCAGCCCTCAGCACCGACCGGACGTCCACCACCTGAAATCCGTCCACCCTCCGGGGAAGAGAGCGGGCCAATGAACGAACAGGACCGGCAACGACGACGAGCACTCATGGTCTTCCAGATCGCCATCTACGGCTACCTGCTGCTGATGTTCCTGATCCAGCTGCACATGTACTCCCAGCGGGACTGGTAGGACACGATGAACCTCCCGCTCGGCAAACGCGGAAAGCGCACCGGTGACCGGCCCCTGCCCGACTCGGTCTCCTACGACGACCACCTCCACGAATCCCGCAAGGCCCAGCGCCACGCCGACACATGGCTCATCAGCGGCACCGTCCTGATGGGCATGGCGCTCCCCGGAATCATCGGCCTGCCGATCTTCCTGCGCGGCCTTGTCCTGCTGCGCAGGGCGAGCAAGAAGGGGCTGACCGTCCGCCCGCTGATCATCACGTTGATCGGCTACATGGTCATGCTGGACGCGGCGCTCAACACCTTCGGCTGGATGCTCGACCTGCTGGCCAGCCACGGCGTCCTCTGGCAGGTCATGATCAACGCCTGGGGGAACATCTTCGACGCCGGCTACTACTGGCACTACAACGAGCTCGGCATCGGCGGCGCGGGAGCCCCGGGCGAGAAGGCCTGGGAGATCGCCTGCGTGCTGACCGTGTTCCCCATGCGCATGGCCGCCTGCATCGGCCTGCTGCAGATGAAGCGCTGGGGCCACCAGTGGATGATCGTCACCTGCTGGTTCGGAGCCGTGATCTGGGTCGGTTACGTGGCCAACATGACCATCTTCGCCGACGTGCGCTTCGACGGCGTCCTGCTCCCGGTGATCGGGTGGTGGCTCTACGACATCGTCTACATCACGCCGTTCCTGGCCATCCCCTACCTCCACACCGTCAACCGCGAAGCCTTCTCCGACTGATACGAGGCAGCACAATGTCCACGTCCGAGAAATCCGCGCAGCCCGAGAACAAGGACTTCCCCCTCGGCACGACGGCCACGACCGCGCGGCTGCACACCACCATCCGGCGCATCTGCTACGTGCTGCTGTTCGCGCTGGTCCTCGAAGGCGCGTTCACGCTCCCCTTCAGCCTGGTCTGGTACGGCTGGCCGACGCTGTCGGTGCAGCAGATCTGCAGCGGCATGCACCAGGTCATGTACAACGACCCCACCTTCCACTGCAAGTCCCCCTACCCGCTCAGCGGCCCGCCCTTCGGCGGCCCCGCGGCCCACCAAGGCCAGACCACCGCCAAGGACAGATGGGGCATCCAGCCCAAGCCCGAATATCCCAGTATCGGCTTCCGGGAACTCATCACCATCTACCGCGAGAACGAAAAGAAGGCGGCCGCCGCCACCCCAGGCGGATAGCCCCGCCCCTCCCACCGGGTCGCGGCGCACCGACCGGCGCCGCGAACCCGTTTACCTGAGCCGCCCACCAGGCCGAGGAGTCGGGTGCTCGCCCGCCGAAGGCTGAAAGTGGCGGCGTACGTTCTCGCTCTTCTTGTGCCGGGACCTGGCCATCAGCATCAGCAGACTCACGCCGCCCTCATCCAGATGAGTCATTGCCGAATACCGAAACCCGTGCTGCCCGGACAGCCGAACGCGATGTAGGCGTCCAGTTGCCCGCAGGACAGCCGCGTGCAGCCGCTGTCTGGGCAACCATCGCGTGGCCCGAGCACCTTGCCCGGCCCCGGAACAGCAGTGGGTGAGAAACATCGGCCGACGAGTGCGGCCCCGCAAAAGGCATGGCACCAGCCGCGCAGTCCCGGCGTCCCAATACACCGTCTCCAGCACCACATCTACGAGTGCCTGCCTGCGACGACGAGTCTTGGCACGGGCGCCCTTGGCCTTCACCCCGGCACCGCTGGCCAGCAAAGTCCAAGTCCTCGATGTTGACGCCCAGAGTGAAGGCGGCGGAGTCAAACATGCCCTGCCGCAGCCCATCGTGGGCGCAGACAAGGTGGCCCGGGGCTGCTCGTCCGAGTCAATGGAAAGATCGACGGTGTGGCGGCGGTGCGGGTCGAGAGCGGCTACGTCACCGGCGCCTACCACGTGTGCAATCCCGAGAAGCTGTCGCATGTAATGCGGGAGACCGCCCTGAGTCGCTGAGGCCAAAACGGCCACAGCCACCATTCCAAGGAACTCCCGACGGTTGGTCACGCGACCCCACCGATCCGACACCTTCTCAAGGAGGTTCTCTCAGCCGGTTGTCCCCGCAAGTTGTAAGCGTGAGGTCGCTGGCTGTCAGTCGCACTTGTCCTCGCGCGTTTAGTGGGGGCGGGCAGCGAAGCCGTTGAGAGGGAATGCCGAGTCCGGTCGCTTTCGAGGCACAGTACCGGACCTCGCAGTCCGTGCTACGAGGGGACCTCACGGCGACCACCAACCCCCCAGCCAGGCCCGAGAACACGCGACAGTTGATTACGCGAGCTCACCAGTCCGGGCCCTCTCAACGCCCTGAAGAACTTCCGGGCTGTGGCCACGAGGTTCGATGAACGCGCCTACATCTTCCACGGCACCGTCATCGGTGCCTTGATCAAACTCTGGCTCCGTGCTGCAGGTGACCGGTGAACGGGGCGCGGCAGGTTGGCACTCGGACCAGCGCGGGGCTGGTGCGGCCGTGGATGATGGGCGGCGCTGTCGGATGCGGCGCCCTGGAAGTGGTCCTGCACGAAGTCGGCGCCCGCTCCCCGTACCGGCGCCACCTCTCCGGCCATGTAGTGCACCATGACGGCCGCCCTCCACCACGCCACCGCGGTGCGTCCTGGAACGTCGTGATCCGCGACTGGCTAGTCGTTCGAGCCGGTAGCCCACGGCGGCACTCCGGCGACGAAGAACAGGAAGGTGGTTTTGGTCAAAGGGTCATGGAGGTCGTCGGGGAACAGCTCACGGGCGGCGGGGGCGGGCTGCGGCGCCCTGATGACGGCAGGCGTAAACCGGCAGTGGTAAAGGCATCGGCCATCGCGTGCAGCGGACTGCCCGTTGAACGTCCAGTCGAAGCTGGTGGTCGCAAAGTAGTCGGGCTGAGGGTCCTGGAGGCCACAAAAGGCTGGTCCACCTACGCGATCAGCTGGCCGCAGTCCGCCAGTAGTGCAGCACCAGCGACGCGACCAGGTCGTCGAAACGCACCGTCGGTGAACGGCAGGCGGTCGCTCAGGTCGACCGCGTGCAGGGCTACGTCGTCACCGAGCCGCCGCCTTGCCAACGCCAGCATCCCGGCGCTGGCGTCGATGCCGGTGACCACTGCACTGCGTTCACGTAGTGCCGCGGACAGGGAACCCAGGCCGCAACAGGCGCCCAGGACCCGGCGGCTGGCCACGTCTTCGGCGGGGCCAACATCGCGTACTACGCGACAGCACGTCCAGCGCAGGGGCCGGCCACGACGCCCCGGGCCCGCGGCCGTTGATCATGTTGAGTGGGGTCGCACCCCCTGACGGCCGAAGGGCTGGGGCGGGGCGCGTAGACGGGACCGGCTTTCCGAACCGCACTCCTTTCCGGAGACGACCAGCCCGCCGCCCCCGCCGTTGCCCGGCCAGGGACGACCCAGCACTTTCGCAGGGTGGGCGCCCGCCTGTTGCGTGACAGTGGCTTTGACCTGCCGCACAGGAGAGCAGGCATCCCGGACGGTGTCCGGCCTCGGGGAACATCGGTACAGCGGTTATCGGTGAGAACGATCTTGATCAGGGCGTGAGTGCGCTGACGCGGTTCTCGTACTCTCTGCGGGCCTTGCGCTGGGCCGGGACTGCGGGGAGGCCCTGGCCGCCGTCGAGCGGCTGGCAGCGGGCGAGGAGCTGGCGGTGCACCGCAGGGACGGCGGTCACGCGCAGGGTGTAGCCCTGGCCGCGTCGAGGGTGACCGGCAGCTCCGGGGCGGGCGCGTCCTCTTCGATGGCGGTGTGGTCGGGCAGGAGGTCGGCGACGGCGGTACGGATCGCACCGCGGCTGACGCCGTGGTCGCAGGCGAGGGCGGCGTTGGAGCGGCCTTCCAGGTACGCGGTGCGTACGTCGTCGGTCGTCGTGGCCGCCACGGCGGGGCGGCGCCCGCCCTTCGCGCCCTTGGCCTCGGCGGCGCGCAGACCGTCGTAGGTCAGCTCGCGCTGGAGGTCGCATTGGAGTTCGCCGGCTGCGGCGAGGGTCTGCACCATGAACTTCACGGTGGACAGCAGCTCGCCGGTGCGGGGGTGGCGGGCGGTGAGGTCCATGGCGGAGAACGCGCCGTCGTGGATGCGCAGGGCGAAACGGTCGCGGTGGAGGACGTCGAGCACGTCGAGGATGTGCTGGTTGCCGCGCACGAGGCGGAACATCTCGGAGATGTGCACGGTGTCGCCCGGCCGCGCGTAGGTGAGCAGTTCGCGGAACTTCGGGCGTTGGAGGGGGTGGAGGCGGCTGGAGGTGCCCGGGTCCTCCTTGAAGAAGACCGGGTCCTCGATCCCGGCCTCCTGAAGGACGAGGTCCTGCCGGGCGGTGGACTGCTGGTCGGTCGAGACCCGCTTGTAGACCAGGTTCGCCACCGAGGGCCCCTTCCGTGCGGAGGATCGGAGCCTATCTGTCGTCAAATCCTGTCATCAATCACCATCGGATCTGATTGGTTTCGGGCCGCCGCGAACCCCCGGATTGCAGGGGTTCATTGGACTCGCCGGCCACCTGTCGGCAAACGGTTTATTTCCGCCACCCCTGAGAGGAAAGTGTGCGTCGGGTCTGCGAGAGGTGGGTGTTGATGTACCGGGTGAGGATCAGCGGGTCTTGGGGGTCGTCGGCGTGGAAGCTTACGCGTCGAAGCAGGCTGACGTCATCAAGCGCGACGCCTTCGCGGGCGAGGATAAAGATGAGGGCGAGGAACGCGGCGCGGGCGTTGCCGTCGTCGAAGGGGTGAAAGAAGCAGATGTCGAGATAGGCCCGTGCCGCGCGGGCGGTCAAGGAGAGTGGACGCTCGCTGTCGTGCGCGCTCTCCGCGAGGCAGGCATCGAGGCGGGTGCGTGTGTCCGAACCGATGCCGTAGTGTTCGCGGCCCCCTTTGGCGAGGGCGGGCGAGCTGCGAAACGGGGGTGGCTGAGGTGTGCTGAGGACGTGCTGCTGCCAGCCCTGGAGCCGCTCGAAGGTGAGGGAGGCACCGCGCGTCGCGTCCGTCCGGACCAACTCCAGGGCGGCGAGTAGGCCTTCGGCGCGGGCGGGGTCTATGGCGCCGTCGAAGGCGCGGATGTCTTCTACCGCGCCGTCACGGGACGGGGTCACCGGGTCGTCCCCACCGCCGTCCGAGGCGTCTCGCCAAGGCACGGAATCACGTGCCGCAAGCCAGCGCTCCAGGTGGTCCGAGGCGGGCCCGCAGGAGTCGGGCTCGAAGGGATGTGGGGTGTCGTCCGGTGGTAGGGACAGGGCGAGCCGTTCGGCAACGTCGTCGACCAGCACCGTTTCCGGGCTGGTCCAGCTGTGGAATCGCCCACCGATCGCTTCGGCGACCAGAGCCTGTGCGACGTCGGCTGCCACGTGCCAGCGTTGGAGGAACCAGGTGAGTACCTGCCCGCAGTGCCCGTGCCAGCCGCTGCCGTGGCCCGTGCGGTCAACGACCTGCCAGATCAGGTTCCGGGCGGCCTGCTCCCACAGGATCCGCTGGTCGGCGACAGCGGTCGACTCCAGCGGGTAGGCCTCGAACCAGCCGGCGAGACTCTCCAGCCACGCGCGCCACTCGCACAGCGCCGCGACGACACGGGCGAGCGTCTCCTCCGGTGTGGTGATCGAGTGCTGCGGGCAGCACCAGCTACCGACCGGGCCGCCGTCAAAGTCCCCCTCGTCGTGGGCCCAGCGCCAGCCCACGGTCCAACGACCGAAACGCTCAGCGAGGGCGTGCGACATGGCGTCCGCCCAGAGCTTGCCCTCGCCGTGGTTCCAGGCACTCATCGCCGGGTCGGCGAAGGGGACCTCGGGACGGCGAGGTACACGCCGAGCCGGCCCGAGCGCGTCCACCGCCTGCGCTACCGACGAGCGGTCGAACGGATGACGAGAGGGGTCCACCTCGTCCCAGCTCAGAAAGCGAGGAGCCAGATCAACGATCACCACATGAGCCTGCCACGCCCACCCGGCACCTGGGCAAATGGATTTCCCAGATCAACAGTACGAGGCGGGCTGTCCGCCAGCTGAAGCACGTCGAGTTGGACCCGCGATTGACACTTGGCGGCTGGGGACACGTTCGGGAGTAGGACGCCGTTTCCTCTTGGCGACCGTAGGGCGCCTGTCGCTGTGCTCAGCTGATGCCGAGCTTGTCGGTGATCTGCGTGTAAAAGACGGCGGGGTCACCGGCGAGCGCTTCCTTCACCATCGCGGTCGTGTCGTCCACGATCACCTCGATCGCTCCCGAGGCCAGTCCGTCGAAGGAGCTGCGGGGTACTTCGCGCGGATCGGTCATGGGTCCGTCGTAGCCGTCCGTCGCGAGGTCGGTGCCGGCGACGCCGAAGAGCACGCTCTGGACGTGGGTGCCCTGGGGTGCGAGCTCAAGGCGTACTGCGTTGGTCATGTTCCATGTGGCGGCTTTGGCGGCGGCGTACGCGCCGGTGCCGGCGGTGGCGAACCACGACAGCGCGGACAGGACGTTCACGATCGCGCCTCCGCCGTTCGCCGACAGGACCGGCGCGAACTGGCGGATCACGTTGAGCGTGCCCCAGAAGTGCGTGTCCATCTCGCGGTGCACCTCGGCGAGGTCGCTCGTAATGAGGGAGGCGCCGGTCGAGATGCCGGCGTTGTTGACGAGCAGGGTCACGTCATTGGCGGTCCTGGCTGCCGCCGCGACCGACTCGTGGTCGAGGAGGTCCAGTCGTAGAGGCACCACCCGACTGTCGCCGAAGTCGACGGTCTCGGGGCGGCGGACCGCCGCGTATACCTTGCTTACGCCGCGTTCGAGCAGTTCGAGGACGAACTGGCGGCCTATACCGCGGTTGGCGCCGGTAACGAGGGCGACCTGATCGGTGATGTGCATGGTTCGCTGGCTTTCTGTAGATCTCGTCATGAATCCAGCCGGGGCCGGCGCGACGGTGAGGGATGCTTCAGTCATCGACGGTGCAGGCCGTTGCCCGTGTCGGTCGCGTCCAGGTGGGGGTCCACGCCCGAGGCGGATGTCCGTCGGGTGCTGGCCTACGTCGCACACCGCCCGGTGCCGTCGGAAGTACCGGCCGCAGTGCAGGGGCGGGGCGCCTTCCCGCTGAGGGCCCCGGTGCCTGGAAAGGGCTGGTCCCTCTCGGGCACCGGGGAAACAGGGCCGGGCTGCCTCGGGTCGGGTCGTGCTCAGCCCAGGAGGCGGCGCACAAGCTCGGCCGACACGGCCGGGGAGCGGCCGGTCAACTCCTGCACGTCGACCGAGGTGGTGTCGAAGATGTCCTTGGCGATGGCGGCGTGGAAGGAGCCGACCATCATGTCCGCGTGCTGGGCGTCCATACCGCCGTCGGTCAGGGCCTGCACCGTTTCCTGGGCCGAGGCGAGGCGGTGGGTGATGGTCCGGTCGGTCACCTCGCCAAGCAGGACGGCCAGGTCGTCCCTGGTCGCTGAGACCAGCTCACCGGTCTTGGCGGCCACCCCCAGCTCGGGCCCCAGCTCGTCCATGTAGACGCTGTTGCGCATGAACGTGAAGGGCAGCCCCGTCGCCCGGATGATGTGCTCGGTGGCCAGGTCCACGTCCTCCAGACCGAAGGGCCGCCGCTCGGGGTCGGCCAGGCTCACGAGCACCAGGTGGGAGATGTCCAGGGCGTGCAGGGCTTGCACCGCCTGGTGCTGCTGGTGGACGCGCACCGCGTTGTCCAGCGACGGCGGGGGCACCAGCACGGCCTTGTCGACCCCGGCCAGCGCCGCCGTCAGGGCGATGGGGTCGTCGTAGCTGCCCACCCGCACGTCCATGCCGCGTTCGCGCCAGGGGGCGCCCTTGTCGTGGGTGCGCACCAGCGGCGCGATGTCGGCGGCGGCCACCCCGGCTTCGAGCAGCCGCTCGATGATGCGTCCGCCCAGGCGTCCGGTGGCGCCGGTCACAGCGATGGTGGTCATGTCAGATCCCTTCATTGAGCACGGTTGAGCACACAGGCCTTAAACGTAGGACCCTTCGGTTCATTCGACGGTACACTAAACGAAGGGCCCTACGTTTAAGGCTTTGGTGTGCATCCGGGCACGGCCATCCGGTCCGAGGGAGAACACATGGAACCCACCACCACCGCGGCCAAGGCCAGGCCGCTGCGAGCCGACGCCCGACGCAACCGCGACCAGCTCCTGGAAGCCGCCGTCGCACTGCTGCCGCAGAAGGGATCGCAGCTGTCCCTGGAAGCGGTCGCCCGTCAGGCCGGGGTGAGCATCGCCACCCTCTACCGGCACTTTCCCACTCGCGAGGCCCTGATCCTGGCCGTCCACCACCAGGAGATGACCGCGCTCGCAGACGAGGCCGGGGAACTGGCGGCCACCCTCCCGGCCGAACAGGCCCTGCAACGCTGGCTGCACCGCCTGGCCCGCTACGGCAGCACCCGCCCGGGCCTGGGAGACGCCTTCCGCGCCGCCGCCCTCACCGGCGAGGAACTGCTGGAACAGACCTACGAGGTCACCGTCCAGGCCCTGGACCGGCTGATCGCCGGGGCGGCGGCCGCCGGGCACGCCCGTTCCGACGTCAAGGGCGGGGACGTTCTGCTGGCGCTGTGCGGGGTGTGGGACCTGCCCGACACCCCCGAGTCCCACGCCCAGACCGACCGGGTGGTGAGACTGCTCCTGGACGGACTGGCCACCCCGCCCGCCGGCCGCTCCCGAAAGTAAGGGAAGGCCCCACCGACTCGCGCCTTCCTGGTCGCTGACCGCTTGGCCGGACGGGGCCTATTCCTGGCCGCTTCCGTCCTCGTCCTCGTCCAGCTCCGGCGTGTCCGGGTCGCGCAGCGGGCGCAGGGCACCGGCGGCCGGGGCGGAGGCGGTGAAGCTGTAGCGACCGAGCAGGTTCAGGTTGCGGTGTTTGAGTGGGGACAGCCGGGCGACATCCTCGTCACGGATCTCGTGGCCCTCGGCGCGGAGCTGGGCGACGGCGGCGTCGATGTACTTCGTGGTCCAGAGCACGATGGCGCTGAGGACCAGGCCGAGCGCGCCGAGCTGGTCCTCCATGCCGTCGCGGTACGCCTGGTGGATGGTGCCGCGCTTGCCGTGGCACACGTCCCGGGCCAGTTTGTGGCGGGACTCCTGCACGGTGAGCTGCCTGTTCATCTGCCGCCGGTAGGTGTCGTCCACCGGGTCGACGACCCGCAGCAGGTGCTCGGTCTTGGCGATCCGCCCGTACTCCGCGCCCGCCGCCCCGAGCGGGGTCGGGCGTCCGTCGCGGCCGAACATGCGCAGCAGGTCGTAGGCGCGGACCTGGTTCGTGACCAGGGAACCGGCGACCTTCAGCATGTCCGGCCAGTGCGTGATCACCTTGTTCAGGTTCACGCGGTTGCGGGCCAGGTCCTCCACCGCGCCGTAGGTGCCGGTCTGGACGCCGGGCATGGTGG
The DNA here is from genome assembly GCF_042656285.1 of Actinomadura rugatobispora. Lineage (GTDB taxonomy): Bacteria > Actinomycetota > Actinomycetes > Streptosporangiales > Streptosporangiaceae > Spirillospora > Spirillospora rugatobispora. The sequence goes on from NZ_JBHSON010000028.1 coordinate 51,486, forward strand.
CCCGCCAGAACCGCTGGTCGTCCAGGTCGCGGAACCGCGGGCTGAAGTTGTAGCCGAGGATCTTGAACAGGCCGAACACCATGTCGGAGTAGGAGGCGTTGTCGGTCGCCACCATCTCCGGCTTCACGCCGCCGTCGAGGTTCAGCAAGGCGTCCAGGATGTGCAGGGAGTCGCGCGGGGTGCCGGGGACGACCATCCGCCCCGATCCCCGCGACCTGGTCGTTGACGGCGTTGAGCCAGGTGACGCCGCGCTTGAACCCGAAGTACTTCGGCGACGGGGCGGCGTTGATGGTGCGCACCGGCACCTGGAAGCGCAGCCCGTCCACGGAGGCGAGCAGTCCGTCACCCCAGTAACGCACGATCGGGATGTCGGCCTGGGCAGCGATGAGCCGCGCGTTCGCCGCGGCGATGGTGTCGGCGCGCAGGTAGTACTGGTCGACGTGCACGAGCCGGGCCCGGGTCAGTGCCTCGTAGCCGGGGTTCACCACCGGCGCCAGGCCGATGTTGCACGCCTCGGACACCAGTAGCGCGACCACCGAGGTAGGCAGGTCCTTCATCCGGGTGGTGCCGTCGGCGAGGTGCACGAACGTGTCGAGGAACCCGGTCCAGGCGTTCACCTCGAACCGAGGCACCCGGCCGATGAACAACAGGTCCGGCAGGTCGATCTTCGGGAGCATCTTCTCGACCCGTTGACGCAGCCAGGTCAGGGACTTCGGCTCGCCGAGCGCGCCGAGCTTGTCGACGTTCAGCTTCACCCGCCCGTCGTCCTGCACCTCGATGGAGACCTTCGCCGCCAGCCCCGCCTCCTCCAGGCGTTCGGCGAGCTGCTTCCATCCGGCGTCCAGGCCACGCGCCAGCTCCGCCAGGTGCTCGGTCACGGGCATGTCCAGGCTCAGGGCCGCCAGGACGTCCTCCTCGACCGCGTCCCAGTCGGGCCCGTCCAGCAGCCGGGCCCGCGGGTTGGACCAGCGGTGCGAGGGCGAGGCGAAGACATCGCGGTTGTTCAGCGCCCGGTGCAGCTGCTCCAGCACACACACCACGTACGCGTCCCGGTCCACCGCGCCCTGCGGCAGGTCCGGGTTGGCGTACACCGCCTTGCGCCACGCGGGCGGCACGAGCTTGTCGTCCACCTCGCGCGGCAGCAGCGGCTTGACCCCCACCTTCCGCCGGGCCAGCGCAGGCAGGCCGCGCACCCGGCCAGGACCCGCTTCCCGGCGCTCGCCGCGTCCAGCGCCTTCGACTCGCCCAGCAACGCGAGGAACGGGCGCACCGTGGCGTACCGGTTCGCCAGCGCGGCCCGCATGGCGACCTCGGCCGAGTTCTCGTCCTCGGGCACCAACGAGACCACCGTGGCCGCCGCGGTCATCACGGCGGCGCACGGGGCGACCTCCTCCACCGCCGCCCACAGCGCGGCCACGTCCAAGTCCGCCTCCTGCTCCTCGACCAGCTCCAGCTCCTCAAACAGCACCTTCGCCACCCGCGCGACCAGCCGTGACGCCTTCTCCAACTGCGGCAGCGTCGACAGCCGCTCCTTCTCCGTCTTGCGCTTCGCCGTGTTCAGCAACCGGGTGGCCATCAGGACCTGGAACAGGTCCAGGGCCTCGTCGATCGCCTTCGCCTCCAGGTGCCGCATCACCGCGGTGAGTATCGCCGTGCGCTTCGGTTCCGCCGCCCGAGCCGGTACGCGCCGATCTCGTCCACCCGCTCCAGCGCGCGGGCGAACGCCGTGCCCGTTGTCCGCGTCGGCGGCCGGCGCAGCCGCTCCAGCTCCGAGAACCGGGAACCCTCCGGAGTCTTCAGCGTCGCCACCAGATCCCGGGCAGCGCCGGGTCCGCGCGGCGGGCGGCGCCCGCGACCGTGGCGTGCAGCCGCTTCTCCGCGACCGTCCGCGCCTCCGCCACCTGCCGAGCCAGCACGGACACCCCGGGCAGCAGCACCCGGTGACGGCGCAGCCAGCCCACCGCGTGGTCGAACAGCGCCTTCGGCCCCTCGGCGTGCGTCCACGCCCGCCCGTGCAGGAACGTACGGAACCGCCGGCCCCACTCGCCGTCCTCGTAGGGGTGGTAGCCGTAGGCGTCCCGGATCTCCCACGCGTGGTCGTACAGCGTCTGACGCCGCTCCGTGTACCGCTTGACCACCGACGGGTCCTCGATGCCGAGCTGCACGGCCAGGTGCTCGATCACCGGCCACGGCACCGCGAGCGGGTCCTCCGGGAACAGGCCGAGGTACCGAACCGTGCACATCTGGAGCGCGAAGCCAAGCCGGTGATGCTCCGTCCGCCGCAGGGCGATCAGGTCCCGGTCCACGTCGTCTAGGAAGAAGAACCGCTCCAGCTCGGGCCTCGTCGGCTCCTCGGCGAACGTCCCGTACGCCTCAGCCTGCTCATCGCTCAGAAATTCCACCGGCACGAGCCGGACCGTAGCCAGCCCCGGACCGGGCCCGGAGGCGTTTCACCGAACCCCAGCGACGAAGTGGATCACTGTGCTAGACGGCCATGATCGTTCTCACCGATAACCGCTGTACCGATGTTCCCCGAGGCCGGTGTCCTACCTGTTGCTCGATCAAGCAGGGCTGAATCACTCGCGCCCACCCTCGCCTTGCCCCGAGCCAGCGCGATCTGCTGGCGGGTCGTTGTGTTCATCCTGCGCCGACACAGGTGGGATCGGTGTCGTCGGTGGCCTCTGAGCGGCGAGAGTCAGGGCGTGCTCGGCGCGGGCGGCGCGTTCCAGGTGCCTGGACGCGGCATCGCGGGCGGCGTCGCGGTCCTGGGTGAGCGTGTCGATCTGGGCCTCGAGCCGGACGGTCCGGGTGAGGCTGTCGCGGGCCGCGTCATGGTCGCGCGCGGCGCGTTCCTCGGCTTGGCGGGCGCGGTCGGCGGCGGCGCGGCCGGCCTGTTCGGCGGTGGTGAGCGCGGCGCCTAGGCGGGCAAGTTCGGTTTGCGCGGCGGTCAGGTCCTGGGTGGTGGCGGTGAGCCGGGTCTGGGTCTCGGTGAGTCGGCCGGTCTGCCGGTCGAGTTCGGTGCGGGTGGCCTGATGCTCCTGGCGCGCCTGGTCGAGAGCGTGCTGCAGGTCGGTGCGGGTTTGGTCCAGAAGTACACGGGTTTGTTCCAGGTTGTGGCGAGTCTGTTCCAGGTCGGTGCGGGCTTGGTGGAGCTCGTGTTCCCTGGACTCCAGGCGCTGCTGTGCTGCGTCCAGTTGCTCCTGGGTGGTGCGGGTTACGGCCTCGGCGCCGGCGCGGGCGTCGGCCTCGGCGCGGGCGGTGGCGCGGGCGGCACCGGCGACCTGTTCGGCAGCGAACGCACGCTCCTCGGCGCGCTGCTGCGCGCCCTCGGCTGCCGTAGCGGCGGCGCGGGCGCTGTCATGCCCCTGTTCGGCGCGACGGCGGGCCGCCTCGGCATCGCGGGCGCGTTCGTCAGCCTGTGCCGCCTGCTGTTCCAGAGCGGTGTTGCGGTCCACGACGGTAGCGATGATCTCCTCGACGCGTTCGGCGGCCTCGGCTTCGCGGGCGGCGCGGGCGCGTGCGTCGGCGGCGATTCCGGCCAGCACCGCCCGTAGCGCGGCCAGCGGCTCCTTGACCGCGGCGGCGGCCGGGTTGCGGCCTGTGGCGTGAGCTTCCGCCTGGCAGTCCTTGACCACCTGGCCGTCGGGGGCACGTTCGGCGGGGCAGTACTCCGGGCGCCGGCCACGGGCCTTGGGCGGCCGCGGCAACGGGGTGTCGCAGTGCTTGCAGCGCCCCCACGGCGCCGCCGGGTCGGCCCCGGGCGGCAGTCTCCGGCCCTCGCGCCGCTCCTCCGGTGCCGTCGTCTCCGTCGGCCGGGCGTCCTCGTCGGGGGTTGCCGGGGTCTGACTCGCCGGGTCGTCAGGTCGCATCATGTCGATCATGGTCGCATATTCCTTGGAAGAAGAAATGAAAAGCTGGGATCTCATTTTCTCTCGAGTAAATCGAGGCAGCACATAATCGCGGTTATGCGCTAGGCTCCTCTGGTGATCAACCTCCAGGTCAGCGCGGGAGCAGAGCCCGCCGTCCCGGCCCGTCAGCCCGGCATGTACCGGACCGCCAGCCGTGACGCCTGACGTGCCGACGGAAGACGGGGCCGCACTCTTCCCACGCGCGGGCGGCGAGCGATCAGCGCTCCCGCACGAGGAACTCGCTCCCGAGCGGCCGCTGGAGGGCATCACGCTGCGCCCGGCGCCGACCGAGGGTGCCTCCCCAGGCAGCACAGGTCCGGCTCCGCGCCCGGCTGCGAGTGCCTCCGCTCCCCCGCCTGCGGCCGCCGTCCCCGTGACGGCTTGGGAGCGGGGAGGGGTGCCGGCCACTCCGGGGGTGCCCCTGGCCGGGGACGCGCTGGCCAAACTCGACGCCGATCTCGGGCAGGTACAGGTCGGCCGCGTCGGCCCCCGCCGTATCTACCGTCGGCGTCTGGACCTACTGGCCGAGGCGTGCACGCCCGCGACCTTCGCACTCGTGCTGGACTGGCTCAGCAGCACCCGCCGCGCCTCCACGGCCACCAAGCGCAACTACGTCGACGACCTGCGCCGGGTTTGGGCCCCGCTGGCCCGTGAGGTGGGTCATCCGGCCTTCTTCGTCGGCAGCCTGACCCGCGAGCACGTGCGGATGTGGCGTTTGCGCCAGGAGAACGCGGGAGTGGCCGCCCGCAGCATCGCCCGCTACGTCGCCTGCCTGTCCTCCCTGCATACCTACGCCGCCGGGCACCTGGACCCGCCGCCCCGTAACCCCGTCACCGAAGACGACCGGCCCCACATCGCCCCTGGCAACACCGCCACCTCCACGCCGGTGCTGGAGGTCGAACAGGTCCGCGCGGTGGCGTCCTGCGCCCGCGACGAGCTGGACCTGCTGGTGGTGATGCTGCTGTACACCCTGGCCGGCCGTGTCACGGAACTGTGCGCCGCCGACGTCACCGACCTGGTCCACGACGGCGAGCACACCCTGCTGCAACTGACCCGCAAGGGCGGCAAGCCGCGCGCCCTGCCGCTCCCCCAGCGCTGCGTGCAGTTGCTCAACGGTCACATCGGCGGCCGGACCAGCGGGCCGCTGCTGCTGGACGGCCAAGGTCGGCGACTGGACCGCCATGATGTCGGTCGTATCTGCGCCCGGCTGGGACAAGCCGCCGGTGTGCTGCCCGAGCGGCACCTGACCCCGCATGTGTGGCGTGCCTCCCGGATCACCCACATGCTCGACGCCGGCGTCCCTCTCGCCGAGGTCCAGGAGTTCGCCGACCACCTCAACCCCGCCACCACCATCGCCTACTGGTCACGCCGCCAGCGCGACCTCCGCGCCCTCGCCCACGTCCAACGGGCCACCGCCCTCTTCGAGAGTGTCCCGACCCCATCCGGCGCTCCGCCCGCAGGCGCTATGCCAGATGCGGACCGTTGAGCACCAGAGGGCCCGCGCCCTTGCCTGGTGGCCCTTTCACCAATCTCCATCAGCGATCCCGGCCCAGGTCGGCGGGCTCCTTTGCATCATCTGGCCTGGCTGCGCGCCAGGTCAGGCGCGTAGCAGGTCCATCGTCCACAGCGGGGAGCATCCGTTTCGCCACGGCGAGGTGTCCGGCTACGCGGGGCGCCTCCAACGCCAGGCGTTCCAGCGTCGTGCTGGCATTGATCCGCCCCGCCTACGGCACGGCTTGTCGGTAAGGAAGCTGTCATGAGGTTCACGCGATCGTGGTCCAGTTCGCGGTGAGCTTGCCAGCGGGTGAGGGCGTCGGGTGGGACGCGGTGGTGGCGGCCAGGCTGGCGACGGAGGCGTGGCCGGAGAAGGCGAGCCGGTGCCTGCGTCGGCGCTGTCTTCTGTGGTAAGCCAGCGGCTTGGTGAGGCTGTTGAAGATCGCTGACTGGCGCCAGCAGGAGTGGTTGGCCGGGGAGCCGTCGGTGCGGCTGCGGTCCTGGCCGGTGCCGTTGGACAACAGCAAGGCGCTGACCCGCCCGCAGGTGGCCACGGTGCTCGCGCTGGACGTGCCGCTGCGGGAGCGGGTGCTGTGGACGCTGCTGTACGAGTCCGCCGCCCGCGCCGATGAGGTACTGCTGCTGAACGTGCCGGACCTGGACACCGCGAACCGGCGGGTGACCCGAAAGGGCGGCGCCCACGATGTGATCGTGTGGCAGACCGGCACCGCTCGGCTGCTGCCCCGGCTGCTGGCCGGGCGCAAGACCGGCCCGGTGTTTCTCACCGACCGCAAGGCGCGCCCCTCGGTGGCGCTGGTCGACGTCGCCCCCCGCACCAGCCGCGCCCGGCTGTCGTACCGGCGGGCAACGGAGGTGTTCGGACAGCACACCACCGACCTACCGGGCGGGCCGTACACGCCGTACCAGCTGCGCCACTCCGGCCTGACGCACGCCGCCGAGGACGGCGCCTCCACGCCGATGCTGATGGCGCTGTCCGGGCACACCTCGGTGCGATCACTGGCCAAGTACGCCCGGGTGTCGGCCGAGGCGCTCGGCCGGTGGCAGGCCGAACGCGACCCCGCCGGGCGCAGAGCTGGAGGTCGGCGATGACCGAGCCGGACTACGCAGTGGTCCAGTCAACGTTTAGCTGCGTCGGCGCTGGTAGAGGTAGGTACTCGCGGATCTTGCGGTGCACGTGCGGGCCGCTGGCCGGTGAGCGAGATGCCCAGCGTCGGGACCGCTTGGCGATCTCCAGCGCGGTGAGAGGGCCCCGGCGCTGTAGCTGTGTGACGAGGCGTTTGCGAGGGTGAAATAGAGATCCGGTCGGTGGTGCTCGAGCCCGCCGAGTACGCCGTGCTGAGTCCGGAACGCGAGGACTACCTGCGCAGGCAGATCGCGCACCGATGAGGTTTCCGCGCCGCGCCCGTCTGTACGTGTGAGATCGACTCAAGGGAGGTTGGCACGATACGGAAACTGATCTTCGGCATGAACGTGGCCCTGGACGGCTACATCGCCGCGATTGGCGACGACATCGGCTGGAGCGGTGGGGAGGAACCGGACTCGTCGCCGAGCGACGAGCTGTTCCAGTGGTGGTACGACCAGATGCGGGCGAGCGATCTGTCGCTGTACGGGCGCAAGCGGTGGGAGACGATGAGCTCCCACTGGCCGACCGGCGACCAGCAGCCCAACGCCACCCCGGCGGAGATCGAGTTCGCGCGCCTCTGGCGGGACATGCCGAAGGTGGTGTTCCATCGACGATCGACAAGGTCGACTGGAACACCCGTCTGGTCACCGAGATCGCCCGGCTCAGGGTCGAGGACGGCGGCCCGATGGACATCGGCGGCGCGACGCTCGCCGGGGCGGCCATGCGGGCCGGGCTGATCGACGAGTACGCGCTGGTCACCGTGCCGGTCCTGGTGGGCGGCGGCACGCCGTTCTTCACCGCGCTGGACAGCTGGGTGAACCTGAAACTGGTCGAGACGCGGACATTTCCCGGCGGCGTGGTGCTGAACCGATACGAGACGAGGCGATGAGCACGGGCCAAATGCTCGCTCGGCCTGTAAGGCCAGGTCGAAATCCTTCCTGGCGTGCTCACCGTGACCCTCCGCTATAAGGGAACCCCTCCCCGGGCCCTTCCTTGCGTTCCGAGTGAGCTGTTGACCGACTCCCTGAAGATGAGGATGACGGCGTCGTTGATCGTGACGATGTTGTTCGGGGGCCGGTAGCAATCGCCGAAAATCCAACGGATACGGGTCTGGCCTGCGGCGATGGGCGTCCTGGTGAGCGCGACGGCACTCCCTGCGGAGGGCAGCCGCGCGGTGAAGCGTCTTGCTTGCCGTCGGCGGGGTTTCGGCGCTAGGTGGCCGTCCGTCAGCCGGGACCGGATTGCCCTCGGAGTGGCGATGAGCTACCTGAACTGCGGTGATTCGCGGCGGCGAACGGTACAGAGCCTGTGTTCTGACGGGTGTTGGCGCCAGCCCTTGGGGGTCACCCTCCCCGAAAACCCTTCAGCCTGCCGAGCCTTGAGTTCGCATCCGATGCGGGATTCCTGCATCGGATGTGAACTGGCGACGGTTCAGTCGCTACCCATCACCCCAGGTGATGGGTAGCTTCGTTGGATCTTCGACGATTGCTACCGGCACCCCCTCTTCGGGGCATGAAGATGCCCCGCCAGCAACGCCAGCGGGACGGTGGTGTTCGCGTTGCCCGTTGGTGTTCAGCTGGTCGGGGTGCTCATTCCGCGGTCACTTCGGTGACGCTGGCCCGTGCGCTGGACTCGTCGACGCTGGGGACTTGTCTGATCACAGCGTCGCGGGCAGGCCCAGCCATGGTTTGTCGGTGACGTCGAATCCGGTGAGCTCGGCGACCTGCCCGTCGACGATGTGCAGGACCGCGATGTTCAACAAACGGTACTCCGGGTCGTCGTGGGTGCGGAGGTACAGCACGGCGGCAGGCATGCGGTTGACCGTCGTGGCGATGCAGCGCCAGTCGTCGTGGCCGCGCTGGAAGAGCCCACCGGAGACCCAGCCGTCCACCGCGTCCTTGGCCGTGACGATCAAGGTGCCCGGCTCGGGCAGCATCGCGAAGCGCAGGTCGTCGCGCAGCAGGTCCATCAGCCCGTCGAGGTCGTTGCGCTCATGGGCGTCGATATACGACTTCACCACGCCGCGCTCGTCATTCGTCAGCTCGTGCGTGGCGGGGCTCCGCCAGTCGAGGCGGCGGTCGGGCAGCTGCTCGCGCATCGTCACGCGCGCCCGCTGCAGTGCGCTGGTCACCGATGCGACGGTCAGCTCGAGGGCGTCGGCGGCCTTCGACGCCGGCCAGCCGAGGACGTCGCGCAGGATGAACACCGCCCGCTGCCGCGGCGGCAGGTGCTGGACGGCGACGATGAACGCCAGCTCGATCGTCTCCCGCGCCACCACCGATTCCTGCGGGTCCTCCGGGAGCATCCGCTCCGGGTAGGGCTGCAGGTAGCGCACTTCCGAGCCCGCGTCCGGCAGCTCGGCAGGCACGGGTGTGCGGTCGTTGCGCTTCTCCAGGAAGTCGAGGCAGGCGTTCGTCGCGATCCGGTACAGCCAGGTCCGCAGCGCAGCGTGGCCCTTGAACGACTCCCGCTTGTTCCACGCCCGCAGGAACGTCTCCTGCGTCATATCCTGGGCGTCCTCGTAGTTCGCGAGCATCCGGTAGCAGTGCACCTGCAGCTCACGCCGGTAGCGCTCCGTGATGAGCGCGAACTGTGCTGTGTCGTTTGAGCGGGCCGCCGCGATGAACGCGGCCTTGTCTGCGCCTAGCAGTCTGGCGTCGGTCATGGTCGTCAATCCTTCCGCGGGTGGCGAGGGGCTACTAGAACTGACGACGTGGCGGAGGATTTCTGATCGGTGAAGCCGCTGACACCGGGCCGTTCGTCAGGCCGGATGGGTCGGGGTCGATCCAGGGGACGTGTTCGGATCGGGCACACCCTCGATGTCGAGGTGAGGGTCGCTAGCTTGCTGCAGGTCGGGAGCCAGTTCGGCGAGTAGTTCGATCACCTCGATGACGTAGCGGTGTGCGGTCGCGGCACCGACGTCGAACGCCGCCGCCAAACCGGCGAAGGTCTTGTTGCGGCGCAGGTGCACCAGGACCAGCAGCGCCTGGCGGCCTGGCGGCAACCGCCGCCACCATGACCCGACCCGGCACCGATGCTTGCGGATCAGATCGGCCACGAACGTGCGGGCCGAACGAGACAGATCGAGGGCTGCGCGACAGAAAAGCATCGGAGCTCCTGGTGGTCAAGATCGTCGCAAATCTCGATCTAGCTGGAGCTCTCTTGTCGCTGCTCATGCCGCGCGGGACGCAACCGGCCCGTGACCTGCAGACTCAGGTTGGAATCTCCTCACGGTTGCAGAGTTCCTCTCAGCTTCTCGGCATTCGCGGCACTGAGATCGATCACGTAGGAGGTGCCGTCGAGCGAGAACGCTACCGTCTCGTCCTCCTCACCACCATCAAGGTCATCGACCAGGAGAACCTGGATTTTCTGGACCACGGCTATGCGCCTTCCAGTAGTTGCGACGCCTGCAGCACAGCAATCATCTCCCAGGCAATAGAAAGGACACGATTGAAACGATTCCTCACAGGCCGCCCAGCGGCCCGGGTTCTCGGATGCGGCACTTCAGGAAAGCAGGGACCACTGGGCAAGGCCTTTGGCCGGAAAAGGATTGGCGGCCACTTCGCCCAAGGCGTGCAGAGTGTGCTGCGGCGCGCAGGATGCCAGCACGGTAATGTCCACGTCCGCGTCCGGCGCCAGGTCTCCGAGGGGTGACGGCACAAGCCGGGCAGCTGCGGCGGAGCCCGGTGACCTCGTTGGTGCCGCGCCGCCACCAGCCTCGAGAGCAGGCTGGCTCTCCTCAGCCCCGAACCCTCGAGCGCCACAGCAGCAAAGTGTTCACAAAGTTCGCCGTCAACCGCGCGCGGAGATGGCCGGGTCCCGCCTTGCGGGCCTCGGCGCGGACAAGCCCATAGGCGGGGCCGGTCGGCAATGGTGACGTTGCTGCCAACCCGGCGGTGCCGTCCTGGTGCGTCACTGATCGCCCCAGGTTAGGTCCCGTGACCCAGGGGACAGCAGTGAGGTACTCCACGGATTCGATCGGTGCCCATGGGTGCGCTGGTCGGCCGTGCAACTCATCGTCGGCAAGGAGGAGCTGCCATGAGCACCATCACGACCAAGGACGGCACCGAGATCTACTACAAGGACTGGGGTGAAGGCCCGGTCGTGACGTTCTCCCACGGCTGGCCACTGAACTCCGATGCCTGGGACGGGCAGATGCTGTTCCTGGTGCAGCACGGCTTTCGCGTCGTCGCGCACGACCGGCGCGGTCATGGCCGATCCAGCCAGACCTCCTCCGGAAACGACATGAACGGCTACGCCAACGATCTCGCGGCCGTGATCGAGGCGCTCGATCTCAACGGCGTCAACCTGGTGGGCCACTCCACCGGCGGCGGAGAGGTCGCGCGCTACATCGGGCGCTACGGAACCAGGCGGGTCGCCAGCGCGATCCTCATAGCCGCGGTGCCCCCACTCATGCTGAAGACCGGGACCAATCCCGAGGGCCTGCCGATCGAGGTCTTCGATGACATGCGCGAGGCCCTGTTCAAGGACCGATCGCAGTTCTACCGGGATCTGGCCGCCCAGTTCTACGGCGCCAACCGGCCCGGCGCCGAGGTCTCACAGGGCATCCTCGACCAGTTCTGGCTCTGGAGCATGCAATCAGGCCTCCTCAATGCCTACCAGAGCATCAAGGCGTTCTCGGAGACCGATTTCACCGAAGACCTCGCCAAGTTCGACATCCCGACGCTGGTGCTGCACGGCGAGGACGACCAGATCGTTCCCGTCCGGGACTCAGCGCGAAAGTCGGCCCGGCTCATCAGAGGTGCCAGGGACATCTATTACCCCGGCGCCCCGCATGGAATCACCGCCACACATCAGGACCAGGTCAACGCCGACCTGCTGACCTTCCTGCAAAGCTAGCCGAGGAACCCAGTCCACCCGCCTCCCCGCGACACCGAGCGGAGAAGCCCAGCCACCGACGAACGCCACCATTCAGCGTCAAGCGGCCGTAACTGCGGACGAGACATCTCAGAACGCTCTCTTACGCCGCCGACCGTGCAGTGACCCTGCACTCCCCCAGGTCGCTCGGAGACCGATGCTGAGTCATCATCGTTGGCTGGAGTCGCTGCGGGGGCGGCGTCCCCCTCCACTATCGTCCCGATGTGCCGGTCCGGGAGCTGCTGAGCGAGAGTTCGCTGAGTGCGACGACAGCCTCCTGTTCGGACGTGAGCACGCCACCGTCGAAGATGAACATCAGGGAGTCGTCCCACGGGGTGTGGGGCGGCACCCAGTCGACGCAGAGCAACCGCTCCAGCTGGACCTCGATGCCAAACTCTTCTTCCAGCTCGCGCTGTACCGTGTCGGCCGGGGCTTGGTAGCTTCGCTCATGCCACCGGGAAGGTCCCAGTCCGGCTTGCGCTTCGGGTCGACCAGCCGCCCTCGTCACGCATGAGCAGGCCGACACTGACGCGCTTGCGGGGCTGGGTGGCATTGCCCTCGGCGAGGTGCGCCCGCCAGGCATCGGGGTCGCGTTTGTAGAGCGGTTCATCTGAGCGCATCGAACCTTCCGTCACGAGGTGGCACCGCTGCAGACCTCGGCCAGGTGTGCGCAGATCTCCTCCAGCGTGAGCCCCTTCGCGCTCAGTACAACACCATCTCCCCGACAGCCGGCGCTGTCGCTTGCGGACCATCTGCGGCTCGAGCGTGCCGACGGTGTCGTGTGGCACCCGTGACCTCGACGGGGCCGACGTCGGTGAGCACCGTCTTGGTGCGCGATCCGTTGCGGCTGTTGCCGCCGGGTCGTGCTTGTCGTAGCCGAGGTGATCGGTGATCTCGCCCTCCGGGCGGACTCCAGCACCCGCTTGGTGAGCTGCTGCAACAGCTCGCCCTCGCCGGTGCGTTGGAGCCCCTCGCCACGGGTCCGCTCCACCAGCATCGCGATCAACTGCTCGTCGGTCACCGCGTTCGGCCCCCCACCTCGGCGGTCTCGGTCATCAGGTATCTCTTCCTTGATCGTTAGATCCGCCGTCAGTTTCACGGTCCCGGCATCAGGCCGGGTGGCGAGACTGGTCTCCTCAATGGGAAGCCCTTCCCAATCGCCTCCGTCCTCCTGGTGGCCGGGGGTTCTATGACCAGGCTCCATCGTGCAGAACCCATGCCCAGCTGTACGCAGCGGTGTGCGGGCTTATGGGCCGGGTCGTGCAGGAGCAGTGTGCCCGGCAGCCATGGCAGTGCGCGGGGGTGGCCGGCCGGCGGCGGAGGTCGTGGAGTGCCTGGCGTAGCGGGATCAGGGCGCGTACGAGGGCGGCGGGGAGGTGTGCAGCGGTCTGCAGGATCAGGAGGGTGGCGCCGAGTGCGGTCAAGATCGTGGTGGTCATGGTCTCGAGGGTGCGGGGCGGGAGTGTTCGGCCGCATTCGGCAATCTCGGATTTTGTGAAGGGGCGGGTGTCCGGTTCTGGGTGGTTCTAGGCTGCGAATGCGGAGCTAATACGGCGGCCGCGTGGGGAGCCCACCCGCTCACGCCGCACTGCGGCGTCTCGTCGCGACCCATCGCTGATCAACCGCTCCGCATGCTCCGACGCCCGCATTTCCGCCAGGATCCGCAATGGCTCCCGTAGCGCCGGGCTGACCTCCGCCGGGCCAGCCGCGCGTTCTCGGCCCGTCGCGGATCAGCCGGGTGAGCGTGGTGACCCCGGCGGGCAGCCGAATAGGGTGCGGATCTTGCACGAGTGTTTTCCGGGCGGCTGCGTTCACCGATCGCCCCTCCCACGTGGGAGCGATGTACCGGATAAGGTGCCCGAGTCACGCATAAGTCGCGGGGGGCCTGGCACCTTTCGGATGTAACTATCGCGTCGTGAAGAAAGCCCGCGCCTAGGGGGCGCGGACTTTGCCTTGTATGCCGGTTTCATGCCTCGGTGGCCTCGGGTACCGGGTCGGCCTTCTTGTTCGTGGTGTCGTCATCGCCGTGGGAGTTGCGCACGTGCCGGAACGCCTGCAGGGCGAGTACGGCCAGGCCGACGTAGAAGACGGCGCTGACGATGCCCACCACCTGCACACCGGAGGTGAACGCGTCGCGGGCGGCGGCCAGCAGGTCGGCGCTTTGCGCTGCGGGCAGTCGACCGGCCGCGTCGATCGCGCGGTCGATGCTCTCCCGGGCGGCGTCGGCCGCGCCGGGTGGCAACGTGCCGAGCGCGCCCTCCACGTTGCCCCGGTACACCGCCGTCCCGAGCGTGGCGATGCCGAGCCCGAGCCCGAATTCGGTGGTCGTCTGGACGATCGACGCCCCGGAGCCGGCCTTCTCGGGCGGCACGGTCCCCATGGCGAGGTGGTTGCAGAGCGCGGCCAGCGGTGCGGTGCCGAGCATGACGACGCACATCGCGATGAAGATCGTCTCGGGGCCGGACGTCGGGTCGGCCAGCGTGAAGATCATGTAGCCGGCGCCCGCGACGAGCAGTCCGCCCGCGATCAGGTAGGCCGGACGGATGCGGTTGGCCAGCGGTGGGGTGGTCAGGTTGCCGATAATCATCAGCACATTGGGCACCAGTAGGAGCAGGCCGGCCTCCAGCGGGGTGAGGCCGGTGACGTTCTGCAGGTGGAGCGTGACGAGCAGGAGGGTGCCGGTGCCCACCAGGGCGGTCACGAAGAACAAGGTGAGCGCGGAGCTGAACGTGCGGTCGCCGAACATGCGCAGGTCGAGCAGCGGGTGGGGCAGGCGCCGCTGCCGCTGGACGAACGCCGCCCCCACCGCGATGCCGGACGCCAGCGCCGCGGCGGGCAGCCACTCCCAGCCGTTGCGAGCCAGTTCCTTGAGCCCGTAGACGAACGGCAGGATCGCCGCGAGGGACAGCAGGACGCTGACCGGGTCGAGTTCGCCGGGCTGCGGCGCACGCTGGTCGGGAAGCAGGGAAGGGCCGAACACCAGCAGCAGCACGATCCCCGGCACGGCCACCAGGAACACCGAACCCCACCAGAAGTACTCGAGCAGCACGCCACCGACGAGCGGGCCGAGCGTCGTGCCGCCCATGAAGCAGGTCAGATAGATGGCCAGGGCGCGGCCGCGTTGCTTCTGGTCGGTGAACATGCCGGTGACCAGGGCCAGCACCGACGGCATCACCGCGGCACCTGCCACGCCGAGCAGCGCACGGCCGGCGATGAGCATCTCCGGGCTCGTGGAGAACGCCGCCGCCACCGACGCGGTGCCGAACACGGCGCCGCCGATGAGCAACAGCTTCTTGCGGCCGATCCGGTCACCGATGGTGCCCATGGTGACCAGGAAGCCCGCGATCAGGAAGCCGTAGATGTCCACGATCCACAACTGCTGGACGCCGCTCGGCGTGAGGGCGGCGGTCAGGTGCGGAACGGCCACGTACAACACGGAGAAATCCATCGAGACGAGAAACGTGGGAAGGCCGAGCAAGGCCAGCCCGGCCCATTCCCGCCGCCCGGCTCTGGGCCTCGTGTTAGCAGTGGTCACGATCTGTTCCTGTCGTCGTGGGCGCGCACCGGTGGCGACGCGCTGGGGCGGGGTCGCCCGTCCGTTTTCGAGGGGCCTGCCCGTGCTGGTCGGCGACCTCACCTGGCGGAGACGAGTTCGGCCAGGTGGTGCAGTGAGTTGGTGAGGTGCTCGGGGCCGAACGGCGGGAACTGGAGGTACTCCCGGATGGACTGCGGCACCGCCGACCAGTCGTAGGTGAGCGTGACCTCGGTCTGGGACGGGCCGCTCGGGGCGAGGTCGTAGCGCCAGGTCCAGCCGCCGAACTCCAGGCGGCCGTCGTCCTTCTCATACCCCGTCAGCCAGCCGATGGCGCGCGGCGGGTCGAGCACCTGGACCTTGTTGGCCACCCGGTAGTCACCGTTGGGATGGCCCGGGTGGTACATGTCCATCCGGAAGATCTGCCCCACCTCGGTCAGCGGCGCCCGGTCGGCGGGTTCCTTAACCCAGCCCGTGCCGTCGATCGCGGCATGGGCCGCCGGGTCCGCCAGCACCGCGAACACCCTCGCGGCGGGCGCCTCGACGGTCAGGGTCGCGCTCACGTGCTCCGGGTCCACGGTGTGCGCCTTCCTTGTCGTCTCATCTCGGGCCTCCCGCTGTAGGCGCGCCCGTCGTGTTCGCAGGAAGGTTCGTTCGGTGTCGTTGGTGGCCAGGGTGATCGCCTCGTCGTAGGCGGTGCGGGCTTCGGCGGTGCGGCCGAGGCGGGTGAGCAGGTCGGCGCGGGTGGCGGGCAGCAGGTGGTAGCCCGGCAGGTCCAGTTCGTCGATGGCGGCCAGTGCCGGCGCCGGTCCGTGCACCTCGGCCAGGGCGACCGCGCGGTTGAGGGCCACGATCGGGGTCGGGGAATGCCGCAGCAGCTGGTCGTAGAGCGCCAGCACCTGCGTCCAGTCGGTCGCGGGGCCGTCGGTGTGGACGGCGTTGATCGCGGCCTGCAGCTGGTAGGGCCCCGGCCGGTCGCGGCGCAGGCACCGGCGCACCAGCTCGTGCCCTTCGGCGATCAGTTCCCGGTCCCACAGCGACCGGTCCTGCTCGGCGAGCACCACCAGCTCGCCCGCGGGCCCCACCCGCGCGGGCCGGCGGGCTTCGGCGAGCAGGAGCAGTGCCAGCAGCCCGAGCACCTCCGGCTCGTCGGGCATCAGCTCGGCGAGCGCCCTGGCCAGGCGGACGGCCTCCAGGCACAGGTCGGTGCGCAGCAGCTGTCCGGAAGTGGAGGTGTATCCCTCGTTGAAGACCAGGTAGAGCACGGTGAGCACCGGCGGCAGCCGGTCGGGGAGCTCGGCGGCCTCGGGGACCCGGTAGGGGATGCGGGCGTCGCGGATCTTCTTCTTGGCGCGGACGATCCGCTGGGAGACGGTCGTCTCGGGCACCAGGTAGGCACGCGCGATCTCGGCCACCTCCAGCCCGCCGAGCAGGCGCAGGGTGAGCGCGGTCTGCGCGAGCGGCGACAGCGCCGGATGGCAGCAGGTGAAGATCATGCGGAGCTGGTCGTCGCGCACCGGCCCCACCTCCTGGGGCTGGTCGGGTCGGTGCAGCAGCAGCGCCTGGGCGTGGCGGGCCTGGCGGGTGGATTCGCGGCGCAGGCGGTCGATCGCCCGGTTGCGGGCGGTGGTCACGATCCACGCGCCGGGATTGGGCGGCGCCTGGTCCCACTTCTGGACGGCCACCGCGAACGCGTCCTGGACGGCCTCCTCGGCGAGCCCGATGTCACCCAGCAGGCGGGTCAGCGTGGCCACGCACCGGCCGTACTCCGCCCGGTAGACGCTGTCCAGATCCATCCGCGCTCATTCCCCCGGCTCGTCGTTGAACGGCCGCACCTCGATCGGTGCCCCGCAGGCCAGCGCGCACTTCTCGGCCCAGGCCAGCGCCTGGTCCAGGTCGTCGCACCGGATCACCCAGAACCCGCCGAGCTGCTCCTTGGTCTCGGCGAACGGGCCGTCGGTCATCGTGGTCGTGCCGCTGCCCGGGCGGACGACCGTGGTGGCGTGCGAGGGCGCCAGGCCGCCGACGAACACCCACGAACCGGCGGCCCGCATCTCGTCGGTCACCTTGCCGGTCCGGGCCATCTGCTCCTGGAACTCCCTCTCCGACGGCTCCGGCGCGCTCTCGTCGAGCAGGACGGCGAGCAGGTACTGCTTCATGGCGAACTCCTCCAAGGGATCAGGCAGACAGGCGGCGGGTGATGGGCGGGATCACGATCGCTGCGTCAGCATCAATAGCGGTTTCGCGGGAGCGGTGGCGGTCATCGTGGGCCTCCGGTGTGGCGACCGGCCGTTGCCGGTCTCTCACCTTGGCTACGAACGGCCTCGACGCCATTCGACATCACCGCGGAAAATAAATCAGAAGACGTACTCGCGACCGCGTCCGGGCCGGACCCCCGGTTCTTGGGGTGCGGTGTACCTGCCCTGTTGTGAGCTGCCGCCACCAAGGGCGGGCCCCGGGTGGCGTGCCTCCATTGGCCTACTCTGCCTTGGCGGCTTCCAGGATGGGCACGGCCGCGGCCCGGCGCGCGGGTAGCGCCGAGGTCGCCAGGGTCGCCACCGCGGCGCCCGCCGCGACCAGAGGGAACAGCCACCACGGCGGGTCCGGGCGCAGGAACGAGCTGCCGGTCGTCACGTGCAGCAGTGTCAGCGTGCCCATCGCGATCACCACGCCGAGGATCGTGCCGAGGGCGACCACGGTGGCCGCCTCCCAGCGGACGATCGAGCGGATCTGCCTCATGGTCGCGCCCACGGCGCCCAGCAGCCCGAACTCCCGGGTGCGTTCGGCGACGCTCATGGACACCGTGGTCGCCATGCCGAACAGCGCGAGCAGCAGCGCCATGCCGACGAAGCCGTAGGTTGCCCGCAGGGGGCGGGTGAGCGAGTCCGAGGCCGCCTTCACGTACGTGTCACGGTCGAGGACGCGCACGCCGGGCACTCCGGCCACGGCGCGTGCCAGGGCTTCCGGGGAGCCGCCCCGCACGAGGACCGCCCGGGTCGCGGCGTTGGCGTCGAGCCGGTCCATCGTCGTGGGCGCCACGAGCGCCTGCTCGGCGAACAGGTGGGAGGGGTCGTGGTAGGCGCCCGCCACCCTGAGCTCGACCCGGCCTTGAGCGCCCCGCACGACGATCTGCTGACCGCGCCGCAGGCCCCGCTCCTTCATGACGGTCGACGACAGCGCGATCTCACCGGGACTCAGCGCGGGCGGCCGGCCGCCCAGCCGCAGGACGTCGCGCAGCCCGCTCTGCTCGGCGCCGCTGACGAGGAAGTGGAACGGCTCAGGCTCCTCCCCCGGTTCGAGCCGGTCCGGCAGGGGCGACACCAGCTTGACCTCGGTCTGGGTGAGGGCCGCCGCACGCGACACTCCCGGCGTGCCCGTCACCCGTGCGGCGACGTCCCGGGCCACCGGCGCGGGCGCGCCCTCGGCGGTCCTGGCGGTCGCCGTGATCGCGTGCTCGGCCGCCATGACCTGCCGTCCCGCCTCCCGGAAACGGTCGTGCACCGACATCGTCACCAGTGCCACGGAGGCGACCAGCGCGACGCCGAGCATCAGCGACGAGGCAGCCGAGGAGACCCGGCGCGGGCTGCGGGTGATGGTGGCGTGCGCCAGCCGCCCGGTCTCCCCGCCGGCCAGCGTCCCGAGACGGCCCACCAGCCCGCCCAGCGGCCCCACGAAGAACGGGGTGAGGACGGCCAGCCCGGTCATGGCCATCATCGCACCGAAAAGGATCATCAGTGAGACGGCGAACGTGCGGTCCTGGCCGGGCGGATCACCGACGCGGACCGCGACCGCCACCGCGCACCAGAAGCCCGCGCCGGCGAAGATCGCCGAGGCGGCCAGCAGCCGCGGCCACCGGCGTTCCCGGGTTTCGGTGGCGGTGCTGCGCAGTGCCTGGACGGGCGAGACCCCCGCGGCGCGGCGCGCCGCCCGCCAGGCGGCCAGCTGGGTGACCAGGATCCCGGCCGCGACCGGGACGCCCAGCGCGACCCAGCCGAACTGGGCGCCGGCGGCCGAGACGTCGAAACCGTCCCGCGCGAACAGCCGGGTGATCAGCGCGGACAGCGGATAGCCCGCGGTCACGCCGCCCGCCGCGGCGATCGCGCCCATCACCAGCGCCTCCAGCCGGATCAGCCGTTTGATCTGCCGCGGCGTGGCGCCGATCGCCCCGAGCAGCGCCAGCCGCCGGGTCCGCTGCCGCACCAGCGTGCCGAAGGTGTTGGCCACCACGAACAGGCCGACGAAGATCGCCACGGAGGCGAGCATGCCGACGACACCGGCGATCGAGGCCCCCTCGCTCGCCGCGGCGGCGGTCTGCGCACGCCGTACGGACTCCGCGGTGCGCACCGTGGCCGCGCCGTCCAGTTCCCGGGCCAGCTCGCCGCGCAGCCGATCGGCGGGCACGCCCGGCGCGGCCTTCACCCAGACGCCCTGCCAGCTGTCCGCGGGCAGCATGGCGGCGCGCCGGACGGTTTCGGGCGGGGCCAGCACCAGGTCGCCGGCGGCCACCGCGCCGCGGCCCTGGACGCTGACGACTCCGGTGATCCTCACCCGGCGTGTCTGGCGGGGCAGTGTCAGCGTCATCATGTCGCCGACGCGCACCTTGCCGGCGCGCGAGATGTG
Organism: Actinomadura rugatobispora; assembly: GCF_042656285.1. Taxonomy (GTDB): domain Bacteria; phylum Actinomycetota; class Actinomycetes; order Streptosporangiales; family Streptosporangiaceae; genus Spirillospora; species Spirillospora rugatobispora. Next base: position 71,062 of record NZ_JBHSON010000028.1, read on the forward strand.
CTCGACGACCGCCACCTCGCCGTCGGTGGCGGGGGCGCGCCCCGCCTCCAGCCGGTAGGGGTTCAGCCGCGGGTCCGGTACCCAGGGACGCAGCAGCGTGCGGCCCTCGGCCGACGCGGTGATCGCACGTCCGCCGGGGCGGGCGGCCGTCACCGCCACCGCGGCGTCCCCGGCGGCCGCCGCCACCCCGGGTCGGGACGCGATCCGGTCCAGGCTGATCCGGCCGTCGGGCGGCGCGTACGGGTCGTCCGGATCCACCGTCCCGCCCTGGACCAGCACGTCCGCGCGGAAGTACTCGCTGGCGTCACTGCCGGCCACCGCCTCCTGGGCGCGCAGCGCGAACTGCAGCGAGCCCGCGATGAGCGCGATCGACCCGAGCGCCGCCAGCAGGGTGGCGGCCAGCCGCAGCCAGCCCTCGGTGAAGGATCGGCGCGCGATCAGCCACATGGCGTTGCCCACGGCCTCAGCCCTCCATCCTGCGCATCCGGGCGTGCACGGCGTCGATGGTGGGCGCGGCCAGCTCGTCGACGATCGTCCCGTCGGCCAGGAACAGCACCCGGTCGGTGTGCGCGGCGGCCACCGGATCGTGCGTCACCATGATCACCGTCTGCCCGTAGGAGTCCACGGCGGTGCGCAGGAAGCCCAGCACCTCCGCGCCGGAGCGGGAGTCGAGGTTGCCGGTGGGCTCGTCGGCGAACAGCACCTCGGGACGGGTCAGCAGCGCCCGCGCCACCGCCACCCGCTGCTGCTGCCCGCCGGACATCTCCGCGGGCCGGTGCGCCAGCCGTTCGCGCAGCCCGAGCGCGTCCACGATCGTGTCGAACCACCGCCGGTCCGCGGGGCAGCCCGCCAGCCGTCCGGTGAGCAGGATGTTCTCCTCGGCGGTCAGCATCGGCAGCAGGTTGAACGACTGGAAGACGAAGCCCAGCCGCTCGCGGCGCAACTCGGCGAGCCGGGTGCGCGACAGGCCGGTGATGTCGACCTCACCGACGACGACGCTGCCGGAGGTCACCGCGTCCAGACCGGCGAGGCAGTGCAGAAAGGTCGACTTGCCCGACCCCGACGGCCCCATGATCGCGGTGAACTGCCCCCGGACGAAGGTCGCCGAGACGCCGCGCAGCGCCGTCACCGCACCGTCGCCGGACCCGTAGGTCTTCACCAGGCCGGCGGCGGACATGACCTGGTCGCGGACACGCTCGCCGCGCGTGGTGGCGGTCACCGATGCCCTCCCGCGAGGTGAGGGAACGTGCGCAGCACGTCGTCCCGGGCGATGGTCCGGTGCTCGCGGCATCCCGGTCGCCTGAGCGTGCGTCGGCGGGTGAGGGCGGACATGAACGTCTCCTGATCGACGGCAAGACTGACTGAGATAATCTCATCTGAGACTATATCAGCCAGTACTACAATGAGCGGATGCTCGACGACCTGCTCGAACGCCTCCTGTCCGGGGAGGGCGGCCCGGCCGCCGATCACGTGGGGCTCGGCATGCTCCTCGCGGAGGCCCACAACCGGAGCCGGGAGCGGCTGAACCAGGCGTTGCGGCCGCTGGGCATCAACGTCCGCGGATTCGCCGTGCTCCTCGCACTGCCGATGTACGGCCCGGTCAGCCAGCGGGACCTCATCGGCCACATCGGCATCGACAAGTCCACCATGGTCCGGCTCATCGACGAACTCGAGGACGGGGGGCTGGTCTCCCGCGAGCGGGTGCCGCAGGACCGGCGCGCCTACTCGATCGTGCTGACACGCCGCGGCGAGCAGACCCTGGCGAAGGCGCGGCAGACCGCCGAACAGGTCGGCGGGAACATCTTCGGCGGGCTCACCGAGCCCGACCGCGAGCACCTCGTCGACCTGCTGCGCCGCCTGGCCGAACAGGCCGCCCCGCCCCGGCCCGACGCCCCCCGCCCACGGACATGAGCCGGTTGCTCCATTTCGGGGTCAGTCGCTGGTCCCGGCGCTTTCAGGCGAAGGCGTGGCGGGGAAGTGTGATCGGCAGGTCGAGTGAGCTGAGGAGCCCTGGCGGCGCCTCGACGACGTAGGGCACGGCGTTGACGACCCGCATGGCCGTCGCCTTCATGGCGCTGTTGCCCGCGTCGTGGCCTTCGGCCTCCCCGAGCGAGAGCCGCACGTCGATGTTCGGCTCTCCTTCGATGCTGACGAGGTAGGTGGCGTCATGGTCCGAGGTGGGCCAGTCGGGGGCGACATGGCGCGCCATGCGGATCACGTGCTCGATCACGATCGCCTCGCGGCCGCCGACGATCCCGCCGGCGACCGTGCGGACCGCGCCCACCGTGCCCGCCGCGATCGTGCCGAACGCGACCTCGATCTCGCGGTCGGTGAGGGCGCGGTCGAGGCGTCCCCGTACCTCGTCGAGCTCGACGCCCATGCCCGCGGCGATCAGCGCGATCGGCGCCCGCCACGCCGCCGGGATGAAGCCCGGGCGGGTGATCCCGGGTTCGAACTCGAGGGGCCGTCCGAACCCGAGCCCGTCGACCATCGCCGAGGCCACCGGGTAGTGGTCGTTGAGCGACACCTCCGTCGCCCGGATCGTGTGGACGGTGCCGGACTGCGTCGCCGCGACGAGCGCGAGCTGGTCGGAGGCGAATCCGGGGAAGATCCCGGATGCGTACAGGGACGCACGGCCCTTGGCGGCGGCCTCGGCGAGGCGGTCGCGGGCCTCAGGGTCGTAGACCGGCGGGAAGACCAGGCGGGTGGACGTGGTCGAGACGACGTCGATCCCGGCGGCCAGGAGCCGTTCGTAGTCCGGGACGGCGGCGGCGTCGCGTTCGGGGCCGCTGGCGGCGTACACGACGCAGTCGGGTCGCAGGGCGATCAGCGCGCCGGCGTCGCCGGTCGCCGGGAGGCCGATCGGGTCGCCGCCGCTGAGCTCACCGGCGTCCCGCCCGACCTTGTCCGGAGAGTGCACCCACACTCCCACCAGTTCCAGGTCCGGGCGGCGGGAGATCGCCCGGATGGCATGGGAGCCGATACCGCCGGTGGACCAGACGCCGACGCGGATCGGTGCTTCGTTCATCTGGGGCTCCTGGGGGTCAGGTTCGTGCGCGGCGGACGGCGTCCGCCGTGCCTTCGAGGTAGGGCCGGGCGGCTCGGGCGGAGCCCGCACGCCGGCACGCCGCCTCCTGCGATCATGATTCTCGGACCGCCGGGGCTGACCGGCGGGGGCGTCACATGGATGCGGCGACCGTCTGCGACGACCGGCCGCCCCGGAGGAGTTCCAGCAGGAGGGTCAGCTTCTCGTCGGCGAGCCGGCCCCGGCCCGCGGTGTCGAGGCCGAAGTGCTCGTTCTCCTCGCGGCGGTGCCCGATGCCGAAGACGTAGCCGACGCGGCCTGCGCTGATGCTGTCGAGGACGGCCATCTCCTCCGCGAGGCGCACCGGGTCGTGGAAGGGCAGCACGACGGCCGCCGGCGGAGAGCACGGCCATGGCCGTGCCCCGGTCCTCGCCCCACGCGCACATCTCGAGCGCGGCGGCGTAGAGGTCGGTGGTGGGTGCGCCGAAGGACGGCGCCCGCATGCCGAACCGGAGGGTGAACACGTGGCACCTCATGGCCGCCGGGACGGGGGTTCCGGGCTCACGGGCCAGGCGACCGACTTGGTCTCGAGGTACTGGTCGAAGCCGGCGTGGCCGTTCTGGCGGCCCACCCCGCTCTCCTTGTAGCCGCCGAAGGGAACGTCGCCGCCGACGGCGGCGCCGCCGTTGACGCCGATCACGCCGGCCCGGATCCGCCGGGCGACCGCGAGGCCCCGTTCGAGCGAGCCCGACATCACATTGCCGGCGAGGCCGTAGGCGCTCTCGTTGGCGATGCGGACGGCGTCGTCCTCGTCCTCGAACGGGATCACCGACAGCACCGGCCCGAAGATCTCCTCTTGGGCGATGGTCATCCGGTTGTCGACGTCGGCGAACAGCGTCGGCGCGACGAAGAAGCCCCGATCGAGCCCGGCGGGCGGCTCGAGCCCTCCGACGAGGAGCCGGGCGCCCTCGTTGACGCCGGTGCGAATGTAGCCGAGGATCCGCTCGCGCTGTCTGGCGGAGATCACGGGGCCGGTGAGCGTGCCGGGGTCCTGCGGGTCGCCGACGGGAGCCCCGCGGTACAGGGCCTCCAGGAGTGCGACGCCCTCCTCATAGCGCGACCGCGGCAGCAGCATGCGGGTCGGTACCGCGCACCCCTGGCCGGCGTGCATGCACGCCGCCATCCCCAGCAGGGTGGCCACCTCCAGATCGGCGTCCTCCAGGACGATCGTGGCCGACTTCCCGCCCAGCTCCAGGAAGAGTCGCTTCACCGTGGCCGCGCCCTTCTCCATGATCCGCTTACCGACGGCGGTCGAGCCGGTGAACGAGATGAGGTCGACCTTCGGGGAGAGCGTCAGCTCCTCCCCGACGAAGTGGTCCGAGGACGTCACGATGTTCACCACGCCAGGCGGGAAATCGGTCCGCTCGACGATGAGCCGGGCGAGACGGGTGGCGTTGCAGGGCGTGTTCGGAGCCGGTTTGAGGACCACGGTGTTCCCGGTGGCGAGCGCCTGCCCCAGTTTGTTGAGCGTCACGTCGACCGGGTAGTTCCACGGCACGATGGCGCCGACGACGCCGACCGGCTCCTTCCAGACCCGCCGGGACGTCAGGGTTCTGGTCACCTCGACCACGGTGTCGCCGAGGTCGGTCTCCCAGGGGTACTCGTCGATGAGCCGCGCCGGGTGGGTCAGGGCGCTCGCCAGCGGGACGTCGAGCTGCGGGCCGTGGGTGGTCATCCGCGGGCAGCCGGCTTCGAGGATCAGTTCCTCGCGGAGTTCCTCGCGCTCCTCCTCCAGTGCCGCCTGGAGCTGCTCCAGGCATCGCCTGCGCAGTGCCCGGTCGGTCGGCCAGTCCGTCTCGTCGAAGGCCCGCCGTGCCGCGTCGATCGCACGGTGCATGTCGGCCTTCGACGCGTCGGCGACCTGTCCGAGCACCTCCTCCGTCGCCGGGTCGATGTTGTCGAAGGTCCCCGCCTCCCCCTCGACCAGCTTGCCGTCGACCAGCATCCTCGTCTCGAACACGCGCTCCTCCCGGGCCGTGGTGGTGAACAGGTGGTCAGGTGACGCGGCGGTGCCGGGCCGGCGGGTCAGCCCGTCGACAGGCGGCCCATGAACAGGTCGTACAGTCCCTTGCCGGCCTCCCACGAGCCGGACGCCGAGGACATCATGTGGCCCGAGTCGACGAGCAGGGTCACTCCGCTGATCCCGTCGGCGGCGCCGCTGTTGAGGAACGCCATGGCGTTGCCCATCTGCTCGGGGGCGTGGACTTCGAGCCCGGCGGCGTCCCGGTAGTCCTGCGCGAAGGCGAGCCAGAGGTCGGCGTTCGCCCGCGCGAGCGGGGTGTCGGTCGGCCCCGGGCAGATGGCGTTGATGCGGATTCCCTTGGCCATGAGGGGATAGGACTGGCGGGCCACGTAGGTGTTGATGACCTGCTTGCTGAAGCCGTAGTTGTCGGTCCCCTCGTGCGCGTCGACCCAGTCGGCGGCCGAGCCGGAGTCCTCGGTGGCGAGGAGGTCCAGGATGGCCGGCAGGTTCGACTCCCAGCCGATGCCGGCCACCGAGGAGATGAGGCAGACCGCCGAGCCTCGGGTGAGGAGGCCGTCACGCAGCAGCGCGTCGATGATGTGCCGGTGGCCGATGAAGTTGACCCGCATGAGCTCGGGTCCGTCGGCGACGCCCGCGGCGGCGAACAGCGCGTCGATCGGCCCGTCGAGCTCCCCCAGGGCGCCGTCGATCGCCGCCGGGTCCCTCAGGTCGACCTTGACGGCTCTGGCCACCGGGTGGTCGACCGGTGCCAGGTCCATCACGATCACCTCGCCGCCGAGGTCGGCGACCCGGCGCGCGGCGGCCGCGCCCATGCCGGTGGCGCCTCCGACGACGAGGGCGCGCTTGCCGTCGTAGCGGTACGGATCAGTCATGGACACGCCTCCTGGGCGATGTGTCGGTCATCGGACACGCACGGGCAGGCGTTCCCAGCCGCGCACGCTGGCGGTGTGCGCCTTGGCGGCGCGGTCGTGGTCGACCTCCCACGCGGGCCAGCGCTTCAGGAACTCCTCCAGCGCCACGCGGCCCTCCAGCCGGGCGAGCGAGGCGCCGAGGCAGAAGTGCGGGCCGTAGCCGAAGGCGAGGTGGGAGCGGGCGGTCCGGTGGACGTCGAACCGGCCGGCGTCCTCGAAGCGCCGCTCGTCGCGGTTGGCCGCCCCGTTCAGCAGGAGCATGATCGAACCCTCCGGCACCGTCCGGCCGTGGACCTCGACGTCGCGGGCCACGTGCCGCGCCTGGACCGGGGAGGGCGCCTCGAACCGCAGCACCTCCTCGATCGCCGCGGGGATCAGCCCGGGGTCGCCGACGATCGCCTCGCGCTGGGCGGGATGGTCGGCCAGCAACTGCATCGCGAAGCCGATCAGGCGGGTGCCGGTCTCGTTCCCCGCCCCGGCCACCATGTTCGTGTACGTGAGCACCTCGGTGCGGGTGAGCCGGCGCCGCACGCCGTCCTCCTCGACCTCGGCGTTGAGCAGCTCGGTCATCAGGTCGTCGGAGGGGTGTGCGGCCCGCCAGTCGATGTACTCGGCCACCAGGGCGTTGGCGTCGTCGAAGGAGCGGGCGTCGAACTCGGCGGGCGCCCCGTCCCGCAGCTCCAGGTTGTCGTCGGAGAAGTCGCGGATGGTCCGCTGCGCCTCCTCGGGGATGCCGAGCAGGTAGCCGATGGTCCGCATCGGCACGAGCACGCCCAGGTCGGCGATGACGTCGAGTTCGCCCGCGCCCGCCAGCGGGTCCAGCGCCTTCGCGCAGAAGTCGCGGACCAGCGGTTCGACGGCCGCCATGCGCCTGGGCGTGAAGACCCGGGACAGGACGCCACGGTGCAGGTCGTGGATCGGCGGATCCTCGAAGAGGATGATGCCGGGCGGGATCTCGACGTCCGCCTTGATGATCTCGAAGATCGTGCCGCGCCCGGACCGGTAGGTCCGCCAGTCGAGGAGCGCGGGTTCGACGTCGTCCCAGCGGCTGAGCGCGTAGAAGCCGTGCTCGTCGTTGCGGTACAGCGGCGCCTCGTCCCGCAGGCGCTTCCACACCGGGTAGGGGTCGTCGTCGATCTCGACGTCGCAGGGGTCGTAGTAGACCGCGGCGCCGGTCGTGTCGGACACGCTCATCACCCGCTGATGCTCGGTCGGCCGGACGGGGGGTGGACGGTGCCGCGGAGCGACCCCGGCCTCGGCAGGCCCATGGCCGTCGCCATCAACCGGTGCATCACCCGAGCGGGCAGCAACCGGTTGGCGTGCAGGAGCACGCGGGCGTCGAGCCCGACGGCGCGCCGCGCGAACGGGGCACGCTCGCGCAGCGCCCGCTCGACGGCGGGCGCGAACCGTTCGGGCGGCGCCGCGAGCCGTATCGCCCTCCGGCCGCGCTTCTCGAGCGGTGTGGTGAGCGCACCGTACGGGCCTTCGGGATCGGCGTAGGACACGGTCTGCTCGAGGATCTCGGTCGTGAACGCACCGGGCACCAGCAGTGTGACGCCCAGTCCGAAGGGGGCGATCTCCGCGGCGAGGGCCTCGGCCCAGCGCTCCACCGCGGCCTTGGCCCCGGCGTAGGCGCTGACCGTCGCCATGCCCCGGATGCCGCCCTGGCTGGAGAGGATCACGATGCGGCCGCGGCCGGCGGCGCGCATCGGGGGCAGCAGCTCCTTGGTCAGGAGGACCGGCCCGAAGAGGTTGGTCCGGAAAAGCCGCTCCCACGCCTCGGCGGGCAGTTCCTCCACGGTCCCGGCGGCGGCGACGCCGGCGTTGTGGACGATCGCGTCGGGCGCCCCGACCGCCGCGACGATCTCCGCGGCCGCCTCGACGACCAGCGCGGGCTCGTCGAGGTCGAGCCGGACGGCCGTGAGCCGGGGATCGTCCGAGACCGCGCCCGTCAGGTCCCGGAGGCGCTTGAGGCCCGCGTCGGGCGAGCGCACCGCCGCGACGACCCGCCAGCCCCGGCGGTACAGGTGCGCGGCCGTGACCAGGCCCAGGCCCCGCGACGCACCGGTGACGACAACGCTCGCGGATCCGCTCAACGGAGGAACCCCCGCTCAGAGGCCGCCCGCCGCCGGGTAGCGTCTTCCGCGCACGGCCCTGCGAAGCGCGCCTCCCGCACGGCGGCCTCGTCCGGTCGCGCAGCCACCGCTGTGCACGGGCGCCGCGCGCCGCGGTTCCCGCCTTGTTCGTCGTTCCATCCGGACATCGACCACCGACCTCCTCGCTCGGTTCGGCCTACTGCGTGATGGGGGTGCTCTCGGTGACCTGGGCGCCGGTGACGTCCATGACGGTGTCGAGGTTCGCGGCGATGTCCTCGACCGACGGCGCGGCCTTGACCAGGCCCGGGGTGTGGACTACGGCGAGCCTGGCCAGGCCGCCCATGCCGGCCTGGAGGACCTCGCCGCTGAGCGGGCACGACTCGTGGGCCAGGAACGCGGCGGCCGGCGCGCACAGCTCCGGCGGCATGCTCGCGTTGATCGCCGCCATCTCCGCGGCGGAGATCGACAGCAGCGACGACAGCTCCTCGGCGTGCGAGGCCGCCATCCGGGTGGCGGCCCTCGGCGCGATGGCGTTCACGCGGATCCCGTGGGCGGCGCCTTCGGTGGCGAGGGCCCGGGTGAGACCGAAGACGGCGCCCTTGGCGGCGGCGTAGCTCGTGAGCTCGGGGATGCCGCCGAGCATCGCCTCGCTCACGGTGTTGACCACCCGCCCGTACCCGGCGGCGACGAAGTGCGGCCACGCGGCCCGGGTGACGAGGACGGTCCCGAACAGGTGAACGTCCAGCATCGTCTGGAACCGCCGGGTGGAGACCCGCTCGAACGGCGCCGGATCGTGGATCCCGGCGTTGTTGACGACGGCGTCGACGCGGCCGAACTCCTCCACCGCCGCGCCGACGATCGACGCCGCGCCGGCCTCGTCGGCCACCGAGGCGTGGCAGGCGACCGCGGTGCCGCCGGCCGCGCGGATCTCGGCCACGACCTCGTCGGCGGGCTCGGGCGAGGCGCCGCCGCCGGCCAGATCGCCGCCGAGATCGGCGACGACGACGCCCGCTCCCCGCGCCGCCAGCAGGAGTGCGTGGCTACGGCCGATGCCCCGGCCGGCGCCGGTGACGACGACCGCCCGGCCGTCGAAACGGAGCCCGTTCACGCGGCCGCACCCCCGACGACGACGGGCAGCGAGTCCCAGCCGCGCACCGTCGACGTGCTTGCGAGGCGGGCGCCGCTCCAGTCGACCTCCCACTCGGGGAACCGCTTCAGCACCTCCTCGAGCGCGACCCGGCCTTCGAGGCGGGCCAGGGCCGCGCCCAGGCAGAAGTGGGCGCCGACCCCGAAGGTGAGGTGCGGGCCAGGGGGGCGGTGGACGTCGAAGGTGTCAGGGTCGGGGTAGCGGCGCTCGTCCCGGTTGGCGGCCCCCATCAGCAGCAGCATCGCGCTCCCGGCCGGGACGACCCGGCCGTGGATCTCCACGTCGCGGGTCACGTGGCGGGCTCCGTGCGGCGCGGGCGGCTCGAACCGGAGGAGCTCCTCGACGGCGCCGGGGATGAGGGCGGGGTCCTCGGCAAGCCGGCGCCGCTGCTCGGGGTGGTCGGCCAGCACCTTGCCGGCCCACCCGATCAACCGCGTGGTCGTCTCGTTCCCGGCCCCGGCGATGATGTTGACGAAGGTGAGGATCTCCTCCCGGGCCAGCCTGCGGATCGTCCCGGTCTCGTCCTCGAACTCGAGGGTGAGCAGCTCGGTCATGAGGTCGTCGGAGGGGTGCGCGGCGCGCCAGTCGACGTACTCGGCGAAGAAGTCGCCGCTGAGGAACCCGTCACCGGTCTCCATCGGCCGGCCCTCCTCGGTCTGGAGCCCAGCGTCGACGAAGTCGCGGACCCTCTCCTGGGCCTCCTCCGGGATGCCGAGGAGCATGCCGATCACGCGCATCGGCATTTCGGCGCCCAGGTCGCGGACGAAGTCGAAGCGTCCCCGGCCCACGAGCGGGTCGAGCGTCCGCTCGGTGTAGGCGCGCACCTGGCGCTCGATCCCGGCGATCCTCCGGCGCGTGAAGACCCGCGAGACCAGGCCGCGGTGGACGGTGTGCAGCGGCGGGTCCTCGAAGATGAAGACGCCCGGCGGCATCGCGAGGCCCGAGCGGATGATCTCGAGCACCGCGCCCTTGGCAGAGCTGAACGTTTCCCGGTCCTTGAAGCAGCGCTCCACGTCCTCGAAGCGGCTCACGGCGTAGAAGTCGTGCGGTGCGTTGTAGTAGAGCGGCGCCTCGTCCCGGAGCCGGCGGAAGACCGGGTAGGGATCGGCGTTGATGTCCGGCCGGTACGGGTCGTAGTAGAGCTCGGTGGCGCTGTCGACGGTCATAGCATCATCCCCTCGAAGAGGCCGATGCCGGCGGCCTCGTTGCGCTGCTTCCATTCCTCCTTGGGCATGCGGGTGGTGTCCACGTCGGTGGCCAGTGCCCGCAGCGCCCCGACGGTCGCCCGCTCCCTGGGGGTGTGCTCGAAGGGGTCCCAGCCGAAGAAGCGGCAGGCGTTCTCCCAGGCGATGTTGTCGACGCCGATCCGGTGCCGCAGCTCCAGGCCCGACGGATCGGTGACGTAACAGGCGAGGATGTGCTCCTTGAAGACCTCCGACGGCGTTCTGCCGCCGAAGCCGTCCTCGTTTCGATGAAGTGGTCGTCGGTGCTGACCAGGATCATGTCGTCCATCTGCAAGGCGGTGCCTCCTTGTGCGCGGGCGTGCCTGCGTCCTGCCGGCACGGTCCTGGCCGGCTCTAGTCCTCGCCGAACCGTGCGACGCGGTGGGAGCGGCCGAACTCCTCCTCGGCCGCCCTCGCCACCAGGTAGCCCGCCCCCATCCAGCCCCGGCGGGTCCACTTCCCGAACGAGAGCCGGGTGCCCGGAGAGCCGCTGGCGGCCGGGAGCATCTTCACGCGCTCCAGCGCCTCCTTGACCCCCTGCGGGCTCAGCGGGTGGGCGTCGGCGAACGCGCGCAGGAACAGGGTGGCGATGTCGTGGTTGACCAGCGGAAGGAAGTACTCGGGCCGCCGTCCCGTACGCTTCTCGAAACGGTCGAGGAAGCGCCGGCCGACCTGGTTGCCCTCGTCGAACTGGTCGAGGCCGACCCACCCCAGGCAGGCCTTCCACATCACGTCGGTGAGCACGCCGTTCTGCCAGGCCGTGCCCATGTAGCGGGGCGGATCCCAGCCGAGCGCCTCGAGCGCCGGGTTGACGAAGACCAGGCCGAACCCGAACCCGCAGTGCATCAGCGCGGTCGCCCCCGACTCGTGGACCCGCCGGACCTGGGCGGTGACGTCGCGGGCGGTCTGCGGGATCCACTCCTCGGCGACGACGCGGATGCCCAGCGCCGCGCACGCCTTGCGGAGGTTGCGGACGTAGGCGTCCCCGACGAGCGACTCCTCGACCAGTGCCGCGACCTCGGTGTGGCCGCCCTTGGCCGCGAGCTCGGCCCAGAAGATCGGTTCGTCGGTGTGGGAGCCCTGGGGCATGGCGAAGGTCCACTCGCCGAGCCAGTCGTCCGACCCGGTCACGCTGATCGACGGAACGTGGAACCGCCGCTCGATGACCTCCTTGGCGGCGACGGCGTTGTCCCCGATGTTCGGCCCGAACACCGCCAGGCACCCCTGGTCGACCAGCTCGCCGTAGCCGTCGACCACCGCCTTCACGGTGCCCTTGGGCAGGCCCTCGACATGCTTGAAGACCAGCTCGACGGGGCGGTCGACCAGGCCCTGCTCCCGCCCCTCCTCGAAGACCATGTCGAACGGGACGCGGAAGTCGGCCCACATCTCGTCCGAGAAGCCGCCCGGCAGCAGGAAGTCGAACAGCACCCCGAGCTTGATGGGCTGCGCATCGCTCTCGTAGGACACCGGACGCCCCTCTCGCGGAGTCGGATGTCAACAAACATTAGGTGCGCTTGGGTGAGGCCGCAAGGGTCCTCTTTCGGGCCTGGCCGGTCGCTCGACAGCGCCACGTCCCGTCGGGTAGCGTGACGCGCCCGGGAGTGTCATCAAATCTTTGAGGTCAGCCGGTTCGAGGCTCATCACCGGGGCCGGAGCAGGGGGATTCGGGGAGCGACCCGATACCGTGTTCGCGTGGGTGCGGCCTGGCGGCCGGCGGAGCGGGTTACGGAGGAAACTCGTTGGGGAACGCAACTCGCCGTTCCGAGATCCTCGACGTCGCGGCGTCCCTTTTCGCGAGCACGGGCCTGCGGACCTCGCTCAACGACATCGCCGACGCGTGCGGCATCCGCCCCGGAAGCCTGTACTACCACTTCGAGTCCAAGGAAGCGCTGATCGCCGAGCTCGTCGAGCGGTTCCACACGGCGCTCGAACAGCTCGCCACCTCCGCCTCGGCCGGACGTTGGAGCGAGAGCGCGCCGAGCGACGCGGTGGTCGCCTTCGGGCAGGAGATCGCCGACTGCGCGGTGCGGCATCGCGCCGCGCTGCTCCTGAGCCTTTTCGACGCGCCGGCGGTGGCGGTGCCGGAGTCGCGCGACGTGGCCGGCCGGACGCTGCCGATGGTCCACGAGGCGATGCACGGCCTTCTCCGCGTGGCGGAGGAGCAGGGCGAGCTACGCGGCGGCCTCAACCTGGACGCGGTCGCCGACCGCGTCTGCCAGAGCATGTTCCACGTCGGCATAGGCGTCTACCACCGCAGCCGCGGCGGACGACTCGTTCCCGAGCTGAAGTGCAGGATCATCCTGGACGGCCTCGCGGCCCGCGAGGACGGGGAGCCCCTCGACGGCAGCGACGCCCACCGGGTCGCGGACCAGGTCATCGAGGGGTGGAAGCACACGGAGCCGGCGAGTGGCGACCGGGCCGCCCTGATCCGGGCCGCGGCGCGGACGGAGCTCGCCAAGCGCGGCGTCGAGCTCACCACGATCCGGGACGTGGCGGCCGCGGCCGGGGTCGACCTCCGCGCCGTCTATCGAGTGGTCTCCTCGAAGGAGGAGCTCCTCATCTCGGTCCTGGGCGACTACGCGACCGCGGTCAGCGACGGATGGACCCAGGTGGTCGAGGCGACGGCGTCCCCCATGGAGAAGCTCGACGCGCTGCTCTGGCTGAACGTCAACGTGCTCGACCGCTTCCACGAGGAGCACCGGATCCAGACGCTGTCGCTGAAACAGATCCCGCCCACGAGCGAGAACCTTCCACTGACGTTCGGCACGCAACTGCGCCAGCTCGGGGAGATCCTGGCCGCGGGCGACCGGGCGGGCGTCTTCCGCTTCACCGACATGCCCGCGGACACACGGGCGCGCAGCGCCTTCTCGCTCGTGTGGACCCCGGAGAACCTCGTGCGCCGCCTCGGCCCGGAAGGCGCGCACGAACTGGCGCGCGACACCGTCCTCCGCGGCATCGGCCGCACCTGACCCGGCCGCGCAAAGCGGAAACGATGTCCAGATCCACGCGGTCGACGAGCCCACCATGATGTGCCGGCTGGAGCCGTCCTGCCAGGACACCCGCCGCGCCCCAGGACCTCAAGGACGCCTTTGGCCGAGGCGGTGATGGGGCTTCTTTCTGTACGCGGGTGACCTCACTGGCCGCGACGATGGGACAGGCGGTCATTGACGAGCACGCCGGTGCTGCTCACCAGGATCAGCGCGGCGCCGGCGGCGGTGAGGGCGCCGAATGGTCGTCCCATCAGGACCAGGAGCGCGGTGGACAGCAAGGGGGTGGCGTAGCCGATCGGGCTGAGCCGCTCGGCGCCGCCCCGCGACATCGCGTAGGTCCACAACGAGTACCCGGCGGCCATGGGTCCGACCCCGGCATAGAGCGCCGCCGGCCAGGCGTCGGGCGGCGGCCAGGGCGCGTCCTGCAGAAGTGTGATGCCTGCGGCCAGCAGGGCCCCGGTCACGGTTGCCGGTACCAGCAGTTGGACCGACGAGACCTTCAGCCGCCCGCTCGCGACGGTGTAGAAGGCCATGCACCCTGCCGAGCCGAGCGCGGCCAGGTACCCAGGCCCGCTCCGTCCAGCCGCACGCCGTCCGAGGCGAAGATCAGCACGACGCCGCAGAAGCCCAGGAGCGCCAGTGGTACGCCTCGGCGCGCCTGGGCCGAGGGGTGTGTCAGCGCCAGCAGCAAGGCCGCCATGAGCGGCCACCCGTAGGCGATGACGTTGGCCGCCACGATCGGTGCGGTCGCGAAAGCCAGGTACTGGAGGAAGATCGTCCCGGTGAGGCCGATCACCCCGACCAGCAACGGCTGAGCCCCCATGGCCGCGACGGCGGCCGCGTCCCCTGTCCGTCTCCTCGTGATGGCGTTTCCCGCGAACAGGACGGCGGCCGCCACCGCGAACTGCAGCGTCAGCAACTGGTAGACGCTGAGGTGCTCGAGGGCCTGGTCCGCCGCGTAGGCGTTGGTCGCCCACAACGCCACCGCCCCCAGTGCGGCGGCGGTGCGCGCACCGTCCGCGGCCTGCGAGGCGCTCAGTTGGATGCCTCGGCTGGGAGGTAGGAGGGCACCTGGTTCTCCTTTACGTCCCGAACGTACTCCTTTTGTACATGGGGTGGTCGTCGCTGTGACGGCGGGAGCGGCCGGCCGCTCCCGGAGATCCAGCGCTCCTACCTTCACTCGATCGCGTTCCGCATGCTCGGCTCGCACGCCGACGCGGACGACGCCGTCCAGGAGGCATGGCTGCGGCTCGCGCGGACGGGCCGGAGCGGCATCGAGGATCTGCGCGGCTGGCTCACCACGGTGACCGGCCGGATCTGCCTGGACGCGCTTCGCAGGCGCGAGGTGCGGAGCGAGCAGCCGCTCGAACTCGTCGTCGGCGCCCTTCCGCGGGAGGCGGTCGGGGACTCCCGGATCGATCCCGAGGAGGAGGCCGTGCTCGCCGACTCCGTCGGCTTGGCGCTGTACGTCGTCATGGACGCCCTCACCCCGGCCGAACGTGTGTCGTTCGTACTCCATGACGTCTTCGAGGTCCCGTTCGACGCGATCGCGGCCATCCTCGGCCGGAGTACCGCGGCCACCAAGATGCTCGCCAGCCGGGCCCGGGAGCGGCTGCGGCTGGGCGCGTCCACGGAGGGGGCCCATGCCGCGGCCAGGGAGGTCGTCGAGGCGTTCCTCGCGGCGGCCGGCAGGGGCGACGTCGCCGGACTGCTGACCGTGCTCGCCCCCGAGGTCGAACTGCGGGCACGGGGGCCCGAGGGCACCGCCGTCGTCCACGGCGCGCACGAGGTCGTGGCCCAGGCGACAAGGTTCGCGCGCCCGGACGCCCACGCGCATCCGGCGCTCGTCGACGGCGTCCCGAGCGTTCTCATCACCGTCGGCGGACGGTCGGTCACGGTCATGGCCTTCACGGTCACCGACGGTGCCGTCACCGTGATCCGCGGGCTGACCGACCCGGCCCGGCTGGGCCAGGTCGTCCCGTCGTGGGTCGCGTGACCGTGCGTGGTCGGTGGCTCGCCGAGTCGAGCGTCGAACAGCGGCCGCCGTACCGGGCGGTCCCTGAAGGTTCTCCTCGTGGGACACCTGCGGAGGCATCTGCCCGATCCGCTCTGGACGGCCCCCCGCTCCCCCGCCTGGGGGTTCAGCCCTTGCGGGGCCTAGGTTCGACGATCGGGGGCGTGATCTTGCCCGGGTGGGCCGGTCGCGGCGTTGGCGTAGCGGCGGGCCAGGAGCGCGAAGGCGTCCTTCAGCTCGGACGGGCCTACTACCTCGATGTCGGCGTCGAACCTGCCGATGCCGGCGGCGAGGCTGGGCCATGACCACGACCCCAGGACGAGCCGGCAGCGGTTCGGGCCGAGTCCCTCGACGACCCCGTCGCGGATGTAGCGGGACACCTCGGCGGCGGGAAGGTCGAGGATGACCTCGCCGCGGCAGGGCCAGCCGCCGGAGCCGCTGGAGCCGCGGAATTTGTCGGCGACGAAGGCGGCCACCTCGCCTCCGGGCAGTTCGCGCGGGGTGAAGCGGGGTCCTGTGGGGATGCGCGGGCTGATCCGGTCGGCGCGGAAGGTGCGCCAGTCCTCGCGGTCGAGGTCCCAGGCGACGAGGTACCAGCGCCCGCCCCAGGTGACGAGGTGATGGGGCTGCACCCGGCGCGGCGGGGGCTGCGCGGCGTCGCCGTCCGCCCCTGGCGGGGATGCGGGAGCGTAGTCGAACCGCAGTTCCCCGCGGGCGTGGATGGCGGCGCTGAGGGCCGTGAGCACGCTGCTGTCGACCTGCGGGGCGGGCCGCGTCGCGGGGCGCTCGACGGCGGTGACCTGGAGGGTGTCGATCCGGTGGCGGAGCCGTGCGGGCATGACCTGCCGGACGGTGGTCAGCGCGCGTGCCGCGGCTTCCTCGATGCCGGCGCCGGTGGTGGTGGCCATCTGGAGTGCGACGGCGAGGGCGACGGCCTGCTCGTCGTCGAACAGCAGCGGGGGCAGGTCCGCGCCGGCGTCGAGCCGGTACCCGCCGTCGGGACCCTTGGTGGTCACGATCGGGTAGCCGAGCTCGCGCAGGCGGTCGACATCGCGGCGCACGGTGCGCGGGCTGACCTCCAGCCGTTCGGCCAGGAGCGCCCCCGGCCAGTCCCGGCGCGCCTGGAGCAGGGACAGCAGTGCCAGCAGTCGCGCTGATGTCTTCGGCATGACTTCGATACTGCCCTGAGAAGCGGACACTCCCTGACCGCTACTCCTGCGACCGTGGATCTCGTACCGAACACCGAGAACGACCCGAAGGGTTCGACCACTGTGACCGTCACCGCGACGCCTCCCTCCACCCTCGACGGCGAGCGGGCCGACCTGCTCGCCGTGCTCGCGGCCGCGCGCTCGACCCTGACCGGCGCGACGCGCGACCTCGGCGACGAGCAGGCCGGGGAGCGCCCGACGGTCAGCGCGCTGTGCCTGGGCGGGCTGATCAAGCACGTCGCGTCCACCGAGGAATCGTGGATGCGCTTCGTGGTCGAGGGCCCGTCGGCGATCCGCTACGACCTGCCGGACGGCGTCACCTGGGCCGACTTCGCGGCCGGTACCGCCCGCGAGATCCCGCAGTGGGCGATTGATCACCAGAACGAGTTCCGGATACTGCCCGGTGAGACGCTGGCCGGCATCCTCGAACGCTACGAGCGGGTCGCCGCCCGCAGCGAGGAGATCATCGCCTCCGTCCCCGACCTGTCGGCGGCGCACCCGCTGCCGGAGGCGCCCTGGCACGAGCCGGGAGCGGTACGCAGCGTGCGCCGGGTGCTGATGCACGTCATCGCCGAGACCGCCCAGCACGCCGGGCATGCCGACATCCTGCGCGAGGCGCTCGACGGCCGGACGTCGACCTGACCGGTGAACGACATAACGGAATCGAAGGGAACGTCACCGTGAAGACGCACGAGGCGGGGCGGACCGGTGTCCGGGTCAGCCCCCACCGCCGTCCGGGCACCAGCACGTCCGGCCAGGCCAGCGGCACCGAGCGCGTACTTGACGGCGGTCCGCGCGCGGGGTTCTTCTCCTCACCGGCCGTCAACCGCGCGGCATGAGCGCGATGACCGTCCTCGATGCCCGGGCGCTCAACCGCGCGACACTCGCCCGCCAGTTGCTGCTCGATCGAGCCGACACGCCGGCTCTCGACGCCGTCGCGCACCTGTGCGGGCTGCAGGCACAGGAGCCGCAGGAACCGTTCGTCGGGCTCTGGTCGCGGCTGCACGCGTTCGACCCGGCGGTGCTCTCGGACCTGCTGATCGGGCGGAGCGTGGTGCGGACCCACCTCATGCGCCGCACCGTCCACCTCGTCTCAGCGGACGACGTTCTGGCCTGGCGGGCCCGCCACAACGCCATGCTGCGCCAGCGCGTACTCGGGACCTACCGGCGCGAGCTCGCCGGCGTGGACCTCGACGAGCTCGCGGCAGCCGGGCGGGCGGTGATGGCCGACGGCGAGCCCCGCTCGATGACCGAACTCGCGCGGGCGCTGGCCGACCGCTGGCCGGCGCCGGGACCGCGGGCGCTGGGCGAGATGCTGATCGCCGCCCTCGTACCGATGGTGCAGCTGCCGCCGCGCGGGTTGTGGCGCACGAGGGCCGGCGTTCGCAACGTCCCGCTCTCCTCGTGGCTCGGGCGTGAGATCGACCCGCCGGACCCGGACGGCTCCGATCCGGTCGGCCAGGTGCTGGTACGGCGGTATCTGGCCGCGTTCGGCCCCGCCGCCACGGCCGACCTGCGCGCCTGGTGCGGCCTGGCCGGACTGCCGGCGGCGGTCGCGGCGCTGCGCGAGGAACTGATCACCTTCCGGGACGAGCGGGGCCGGGAACTGCTGGACCTTCCCAACGCACCGCGCCCCGACCCCGACACGCCCGCCCCGGTGCGGTTCCTGCCGGCCTTCGACAACGCGATCCTCGGCTACGACGACCGCAGCCGGATCATCGACGACGCCCACCGCGGCCTGTCGGTCGCCGGCGCCCGCGTCGTCCTGGTCGACGGCCGGGTCGCGGCGACCTGGACCGTCGCGGACGGCACCGTGACCGTCACCCCGCTGCGCCGCTTCTCCCGAGCCGACCGCACCGCCGTCGCCGAGGAGGGGCAGGCGCTGGCGTCGTTCCTTTCCGACAACGACAGCCGGCGCGTGCAGATCGCCGCGGCTCCTGGTTGATGGAATCGCGGTTGCGGGTCGCCGGTCCGGATGCCGTCGCGCGGTGGCTGGTGCTGCGCCTATGAACGGATGGGCGTTTGGGCGGTCGGGCCGAGCAGCGCGTCTGCCACGGTTGTCCAGGCGTCGGTGAGGCTGAAGGTGTCGGGGTCGAGCAGCCAGTGCGTCTGAAGACCGTCGAGCACGGCGAGGACGTGGCGGACGAGGGCTTCATCGCCGGCGGTGGTGTCACTTCGCGCGAGTAGCCGTGCGAGTTCGGTGGGGCGTTCCCGGAAGAAGTCGTGGGCGGGATGTTCGGGATCGATCGCTTCCGCCTGGACGACGGCGTAGAAACGGGCGCGCTCCGGGCGAGCGGCGTTGTAGCCGACCACGGTGTCCAACGCCTCCCGCAGCGTGCGCGTGGACGCCAGCATGGCCGCCAGCTCGGCCCGGTCGGACTCGTCCCGCAGCCGCAAGGCCGCGACCAGGATCTCTGGCATCCCGCTGAAGTAGTGGAGCAGGCCGGGCGCGGTCATGCCGCAGTGGCCGGCGAAGGCCCGCAGGGTCAGGCCGCAGTAGCCCTCCTGAGCGATGACCTTCATCGCGGTCGTGAGGATGTGCCGCCGCCGGAGCGCCGGGGCGAGTCGGTCGGTCATCGAGCTCCAGGGTTCGCCGGGGTGGCGGGCTCTTGTCAGCAACGCGTCCGCCAGCTTAGTATCCCCGCTATCTAACATCTGTTAAATAGTGTTCGAATGGGGAGTTGGGCGCGTGACCATGCCTTCCCGCAGGTTGAGTGCTCAGAGTGTTCGATGCCGGGCGGCCGCCACGGCGGTGCGGTGATGGCGGAGACGCTCCTGGGTCTCATCCCTTCGCCGGTGACGGCCCGACGGGGCGAGGGCGAGCTCGTCCTGGCGGAGGCGCGCACGCTGTCGCTGGGTGATGCCGCGCTGCTCCCGCTGGTCACGAGGTTTCGTGACACGCTGCGGTGTCTGACCGGCATCGAATTGCCGGTACCCCGTGTGGAGGAGGCCGTCTCCGCTCGTCCCGCAGTACGGATCGAGTCCGGCGCGGACGGTGTCCGGGAGCTTGCGGTGCCGGGCGGGCGGCGTGCCGACGACGGCGATGCCGGATGCGAGTCCTATGCGCTGGAGGTCGACCGCGAAGGGGTGCGGGTCCGGGCCGGGGAGGCCGAAGGTGTGCACCGCGGGCTGACGTCGGTGGTGCAGCTGGCCGGGTCCGGGGGCGGCCGCGTGCCGTGCGGCAGGGTGCTGGACGCGCCCCGATTCGCCTGGCGCGGGCTGTCGTTGGACGTGGTCCGCACGTTCCTGCCGATCGACGAGGTCAAACGCGTCATCGACATGCTCTCGCTCTACAAGATGAACGTGCTCCACCTGCATCTGACCGATGACGAGGGGTGGCGGCTGGAGATCAGCTCCTGGCCTCGTCTGACCGAGATCGGCGCACGCGGTGCCCGCAACGGCCGGCCGGGCGGTTACTACAGCCGGGAGGAGTTCCGCGACCTGGTGGCGTATGCGCGTGAGCGGTTCGTCACCATCGTGCCCGAGATCGACGTGCCCGGCCACGTCGGCGCGGCGCTGGCCGCCCACCCGGACCTGGCGCACCGGCCCGTGGCCGGCCCGCCGACATCGTTCGGCAGCCTGGCCCCCGGCTCCGACCTGGTCTGGCGTTTCGTGCGCGAGGTGCTCACCGAGGGCGCCTACATCCACATCGGCGGCGATGAGGCGTTCGGCATGACCGATGACGACCACGCCCGGTTCGTCTCCGGCGCCGTGCGGCTGGTGCGAGAACTGGGGAAGAAGGCCATCGGGTGGCAGGAGGCCGTAAGAGGCGATCTGGGCCCGGACGAGATCGTCCAGTACTGGATCGATTTCGCCGCAGAAGCCGCCGCCCGTGATGTGTCGCAGTTCCCGGCCGACCTGGCGTTCCTGGCGACGATGTTCGCCAAGGCCACCGGTGACCTGCCCGAGGCAGCCCGGAAGAGGACGGGCGTGCTCCTGTCGCCCAACGCCCACGCCTATCTGGACCGGCCCCATGGCGACCCGTCCACCGACCCTTCCCAGGAGGCCGGGCGCGGCCGGCTCGGATTGCGGTCGTATCCGGCCACATCCCTGGAGGCCTTCGCCGATTGGGAGCCGCTCGACGTCGCGCCGGGGATCGACCCGTCGGTGATCGTCGGGGTGGAGGCGGCGCTGTGGTGCGAAACCGTCCAAGATGCCGACGACCTTGAGCAACTGCTCCTCCCCCGGCTGCCCGGAGTGGCCGAGGCGGGGTGGGCACCGCCGGGCGGTTTCAGCTGGGAACGGCACCGCACAGGACTGGCCCGGCACGCCGGAATGTGGAGGCGCGCGGACTGGGGCTGGTATCACGCCGCTTCGGTGGAATGGCCGCCCGCACCATGACGGCCGGCAGGTCCGTCCCGAAGGTCCTGTCTCGTGACCACGCCGCTTCCGCGGTCACGGCGGTCTTGATGAGTCCGTTCCCGAATGCCGCGCTCATCCCCCTGCGAGGTCCTCATGGCATTCACTCCGGCTGATCAGCCACCCGCCGGCGTGCCCCTTGATCCCGGCCACCGAACCGTCGACCCGCCGCGGGTGGGCGCCGCCTATATCTGGCTCATCGTCGTGGCCACCTTCGGCGTCTACATGGCGTTCATCACGCCCATCGCGATCTCGCTGGCCATCAGAGTCGCCCAGCTGTCCCCCGGCCACGAGGAATACCTCGGCTACATCACCGGGGCGGGGGCCCTCGCGGCCTGTGAGGAGAATCAGACCGGGTGCGGGTGAGCGGCGGGTCGGCCGAGTCACCGGCGGGGGTTCGACAAGGACGCGATGATCCGGTCGAGTTGGACGGCTCGGTTCTCGGGTGTTCTGGCCTTCATGAGGCGCAGGAACAGGGCGTACCGCTCGGTCCTGCCGAGTTGCCCGAACCGGGCCCGGGCCCGTTCGTCGTCCGCGAGGGCTGCCGCCAGGTCGGGTGGGACGGTGGCGTTGCGCTGAGACTCGTAGGCCGCGTCCCAGCGGCCGTCGGCCTTGGCGGCCAGGATCGCCGCAAGGCCTGGCTCGCGCATCCGCCCGTCGGCGATGAGCGCCTCGACCTTCTCGACGTTGACCCTGGACCATGCGCTCCCCGATCGGCGCGGCGAGTAACGCTGCAGGTAGTGGTCCTTGTCGTGGGCCTTGCGCTGGCTGTCGATCCAGCCGTAGCACAGGGCGACGTCCAGGGCCTCGGCCGGCGTGATCGAGGTCCTGCCCGAGCCCTTCTTGGCGATCTTCAGCCAGGCTCCGGCCTCCAGTTCGTGGTGCCCGTCCAGCCAGGACTCCCACTGGGCGGCGGCGGCGAAGTCGAGTGCCTCCATGGGGTCTCCCGCCTACGATCCGGCCGGTTCGCCGGCGAGAACGTCCAGGTAGTGGGGGTTGTACATGATGCCGAGGACGTTGCCGAACGGGTCGACCACCGAAGCGGTGACGAACCCCGCGGTCCCCCACTCCGTGATGGGCTGGTGCGGCCTGGCGCCCATCGCCAGGAGGCGGTCCAGGGCGGCCTTCACGTCGTCCACATGCCAGTGCAGGACGGCGCCGGCGGGGCCGCGCGCCGCGCCGCCCGGCGCGTAGCGGCTGTCGATCAGGCCCAGTTCGTGCTGGTAGTCGCCGATGCGGAACTCGACGTACGCGGGCCGCCCGTCCGGGCCGGGCCGGTCGAAGTACGGCTCGACGCCCAGCAGTTCGGTGTACCACTGCCTGGCCGCCTCCAGGTCGTCCGCCCAGTAGTTGACGGTGGCCATTCCTCTGAGCATCCCCTTGTTCATGCCGCGCACGTTACGGGGCCTTGTGGAACCTCTGGTTCCTCAACGGTGGGAGACTGGAAGAATGCTGGAGACATCGGTACGGCTCCTGCGGTTGCTGTCGCTGCTGCAGGGACGGCGCGACTGGTCGGGCGCCGAGCTGGCCGACCGGCTCCAGGTGACCTCCAGGACCGTCCGCAACGACATCGGACGGCTGCGCCTGCTGGGCTACCAGGTCGACTCGACCACCGGCACCGCCGGGGGCTACCGGCTCGGTTCGGGTGCCGCCCTGCCGCCGCTGCTGCTGGACGACGAGGAGGCCGTCGCGGTGGCCGTCAGCCTGCACGCCGCCGCCGGGGGCACCGTGACCGGCATCGAGGAGGCGTCGCTGCGGGCGCTCGCCAAGCTCCAGCAGATGCTCCCGTCGCGGCTCGGCCACCGCATCGAGGCCGTGCGCGCTGCCACCGTGTTCGTGAGCAGCGGCGCGCCCGCCGTGGAGTCGGGCACGCTGACGGCCATCGCCGCGGCCATCCGCGACAGCGAGCAGTTGCGGTTCGACTACCGGGGCGGCGGCCGGGACGCGAAGTCCGTGGTCCGGGCCGCCGAGCCGCACCGCCTGGTCTTCACCGGGCGGCGCTGGTACCTGCTGGCCTGGGACTGCGACCGCGACGACTGGCGGACCTTCCGCGTCGACCGCCTCCGCCCCCGCACGCCCAACGGGCCCCGTTTCACTCCGCGTGAGCCCCCGGGCGGTGACGCGGCCGCCCATGTCGTACGCGGCGCGGGCTCCACGGCCTGGCGCCACCAGGCCCGAATCCGCTTCCACGCCCCCGAGTCGGCCCTCGCCGAGCGTCTCACTCCGGCCGCAGGGCTCCTTCACCGCGTCGACGACGGCACCACGATCCTCGAAACCGGGGGCGACAGCCTGTACGAGCTCGCCACCTTCCTGGGCTCGCTCAACGTCGACTTCACCGTCCTGGACCCGCCCGAGCTGCGCACCCTGCTCGACACCCTCGCCGACCGCTACAAGGCCGCGGCCCGGTGACCCCGCGGCCAAGGCGTGCCGATCGCGTCCTGGACACCGTCAAGGCCGCGCAGGCGCGGAAGCGGTCGTACCGGGCGGAAGCCGTAAACAATCCGTAAACCGGTTCCGCCAGGCTACGAACACAAGGAAACAGTGGGCCGGGCAGGCCCGCTGCTCCGCGGATACGGCGAGGGGCAAGCATCATGCGCACGTTCAAGCTTCAGGTCCAGACCACGGTCGACGGCTACATGGCCGGACCGAACGGCGAGATGGACTGGCTGACGCTCTCGTGGAGCGACGACGTCAGCACCTACATCAACGCGCTCACCGAGACGGTCGACACCATCGTGCTGGGCCGCAAGCTCGCCGAGGGCTTCATCCCGGCCTGGGAGTCCGGCCCGGAGGGCGAGGACCAGGCGTCCATCGACTGGATGAACAACACGCCCAAGGTCGTGATCAGCGACACGCTCACCGAGTCGCCGTGGAAGAACGCGGTGGTCGCGGGCGGCGACCTCGCCGAGACCGTGAACGGGCTCAAGGCCCGCCCGGGCGGCGACATGATCGCCTACGGCGGCGGCGCCTTCGTGCGGAACCTGATCGCCGCGGGGCTGCTCGACGAGCTGCACCTGTTCGTCAACCCGGCCGCGATCGGCACCGGGATGCCCGTGTTCCCCGCCCTGGACGCCCGCCAGCCGCTTCGCCTGGTGTCGGCGCGGCCGTTCGAGTGCGGGATCACCGCGCTGCACTACGAGCCGCGGCGCCCCTGACGCGACGTCCGCTGCGGCTCGACGACGAGCACGACGACGCCGGTTCGCCCGGTGCCTGCGGCGAGGGCGCCGATCAGGCGGTCGTCTTGGCCTTCTTGGGGGGACGGACCTTGTGCCAGGCGGCGCGGATATAGCCCTGGAGCCGTTCGCTGACGCGGCGGGCGGCGGGGAACTCGGTGCCCAGCAGCCCGAGTCCCGCGAGGATCGCCACCACCCCGGGACCGGGCAGCACCATCATCACGATGCCCGCGAGGATCAGCAGGACGCCGCCGACCGCTACGGCGATCTTGCGGGCCAGCCGCAGGCGGGTCCGGGGCCTGACGTCCCCCGCCGGAACGACGTCGACTGCGGTCCCGGCGGTGGTCTGGTCGGGCGCGGTGCTGGGCACGGAAGCTCCTCACTGGACGTGGCTCTTGTTCCTACAGACGTCCGGAACGGCGCCGGCGACTGTCCAATCCGCCGCATTGTGATCATCGCCACAACCCTGTCCGCGGCTGTTCCGGCGGCTGCGCGGGGCGCGGTTCGTTGTCGGACGTGGCGCCTACGGTGTGGCGGCATGGACGAGGACTCCTTGGTCGTGCCGGTGCCCTGGCGGCGCCGGCTCCATCCGCGCCGCGGCGGGGCACCGGGGCCCGCGGTCAAGCTCGATCCCGGCGCGGGCGCGGCGCTCCGCGACAAGATCGCGGCCGGGGCCGCGGAGGTCGGCGAGCTGCTCGGCAACCCGCGCAGCGACCCCGGGCTCGTCGCGGCGGGCCGCCGCCACCTCGACGGCGGGGACGACCCGCTCGGCGCCGCCGTGGCCGGCCAGATCGCGATCCGCCGGGAGGACTGGCGGGACGATCCGCACGCCGGGCTCGTGGACGCCTGGTGCGCCGACCACGGGATCGCCTACGCGGCGGCCGCGGTCGCCGCGATCAGCGTGGCCGAGCCCACGTGGAGGTGGATCGAG
Organism: Actinomadura rugatobispora; assembly: GCF_042656285.1. Taxonomy (GTDB): domain Bacteria; phylum Actinomycetota; class Actinomycetes; order Streptosporangiales; family Streptosporangiaceae; genus Spirillospora; species Spirillospora rugatobispora. The sequence goes on from NZ_JBHSON010000028.1 coordinate 96,183, forward strand.
CGGGGGACGGTGTCGGAGGCGTGGGTGACCCTGCGGGACCCCTGGCAGGAGCACGGTCACTGGTACGGCACCCGCGGCGCGCTCCGCCGGATGCGCGCCGTTCTGGCCGCCGCCGGTGACGCCGAGTACGAGGAGGCCGTCGCCCGCCTGGCGGGCTTCCGTGACAACTTCCTGCTGCGGCTCGTCACCGCCTACCTGGTGCCCACCCGGCGGGACTGGGTGGACGAGTGCCTGGCCGAAAGGGGCGGCGCGCGGCGCGCCGCGTTGCACTACATGCACGACTGGATGCTGTGGTGCTCGATCGGGTCGGCGGCGCAGTTGCCGGGGCTCGGCCCGCTCGGCTGGTACGGCACGCAGGCCGATGTCGCCAACACCGCCGTGGAGGGCGTGGGCGCGGCCATGGCGCCGTTGCTGGCCGACGCCTATGACACGGCGCGCAACGTGCCGGGCCGGCGCCACACGTCCGAGCTGCTGGCGGTCATCCCGACCGACGAGGCGTTCCAGGCGTTGGCCGACCGGGCCGATCGAGACCGGGTGCGCCCCGCGCTGGCCGCCGCGATGAAGCGTTTCCCGGCCAGGGCCGCGCGGCTGCTGCCGCCCGCCGCGGCCGGGACCGGCAAGGCCGCCGCGATCGCCGCCGAGTTGCTGGCCGAGCACCGACTGACCCACCCCGACCTGTTCCCCGGCGGCGAGGGGACGGGCGCGCCCGGCGGGGCGGCCGTCCCGGACGCCCGGAGCTCCGATCTGCCCGGCACGCTCGCCGATCCGCCGTGGGAGCGCGACCGCGCCCGCCCCGGCGCCGTCGTCATCGACGATCCGGTCGCGCTGGACTACACCGCCGTCACCTGGAGGCCCGGCGAGCGCGAGTCCTGGGCGGTCTCCTCCCTCTGGGAGACGGAGAGCCACTGGGATCAGGAGATCGCCGACTTCGAGACGGGCACCCTGACGGACCGGAGGGCGGCGGACCTGTTCGCCGACGGCCCCGAGGAAAGGGTTCGTCCGCTGTTCCGCCGCTGGTCCCCCCGCGAGATCCACGTCATCAGGTGGCGCGCGCGGCGCCTGGCGGCCCGGTACGAGCTCGATGCCGTCCCGCTGCTCGTCCGCGCCGCCGCCGAGCATTCCGGCGACCGCCAGGAGGCCCTGCTGCCGTTCGTGACGCCGGAGGTGGCGTCCCTGATGGCCCGCTGGGCGCTGCGGGTGAAGTCGGCGCGGCCGACGGCGGTCGCCTGGTTCGAGCGCCACCGCCTCGCCGCCGCGCTGCCCCTGATCCCGGTGGCGCTGGGCCCGGTGGGACGGGACCGGCACGCGGCGGAGGCCGCCCTCCTGCTCATCGCCGCCCGGGAGGGCGCTGAGCCGATCGTGGAGGCCGCCCGCATCCACGGAAGGGTGGCGGCGGACGCGATCGCCGATCTCATGCGCACCGATCCGCTCGACCTCGCGCCGGCCCGTCCCTCGAAGATCGGCGAGTGGGCCGAGCCCGCCCACCTTCCCCGGGTGCTGCTGGAAGGCGGTGACCGGGCGCTGCCCGCCGCGGCGACGCGCCACCTGCTGACGCTGATGTCGCTGGTGCGGCCCGGGGTCGGGTACGCCGGCGTGGACGAGGTGCGCGAAGCCTGCGACGAGGCGTCGCTGGCCGAGTTCTCCTGGGCGGTCTTCGAGCGCTGGCAGGGTGCCGGAGCGCCCTCCGGGGACGGCTGGGCGCTCACCCAGCTCGGCCGGTTCGGCGGCGACGACGCCGCCCGGCGGCTGACCCCGCTGATCAAGGCCTGGCCGGGGCGGAGCCTGCACAAGAGGGCCGCGGCCGGGCTGGAGGTGCTCGCCGAGATCGGCACCGACGTCGCGCTGACGCACCTGCACGGGATCGCGCAGAAGCCGCGCTACAAGGGGCTCCAGCGCCAGGCGGAGGAGACGGTCGCCCGGGTCGCGGCCGAGCTGGGGCTGTCGGGCGACGAACTGGCCGACCGTCTCGTGCCCGATTTCGGGCTGGACGCCGCCGGCAGCATGGTCCTGGACTACGGCCCGCGCCGCTTCACCGTGGGCTTCGACGAGCAGCTCAAGCCGTACGTGCTGGACAAGCGGGGCAGGCCGCGCCGGACGCTGCCCAAGGCCGGCGCGAACGACGACCCCGGCCTGGCGCCCGCCGCGTACAAGCGGTTCGCGGCGCTGAAGAAGGACGTCCGCACGGTGGCCGCCGTGCAGATCCGGCGGCTGGAGACCGCGATGATCGAGCGCCGCCGCTGGCCGCCGGCCGACTTCCGGCGCCTGCTGGCGGGCCATCCGCTGCTGGGGCACCTGGTCCGGAGGCTGGTGTGGCAGACGGGCGACGGCACCGCCTTCCGGGTGGCCGAGGACGGCACGTTCGCCGACTCCGCCGACGACGCCCTCGTCCTGCCCGGCGGCGCGTGGGTCCGCATCCCCCACCGCCTCGACCTGACCGGCTCGGTGGAGGCATGGGCCGCGGTCTTCGCCGACTACGAGATCGCGCAGCCGTTCGCCCAGCTGGGCCGTCCGGTCCACGAGCTCACGCCCCAAGAGCGCGAGACGGGCGACCTCGCCCGCTTCCAGGGGGTCCGGGTGCCGCTCGGGCGGCTGCTGGCGCTGGAGCGGCAGGGCTGGGAGCACGAATCGCCGGGCGACGCGGGGATCGTTGCCGGGCTGTCCCGTCCCCTGCCCGGAGGTGCCAGCGCCGTGATCGGGTTCGAGCCCGCGGTAGCGATCGGGTACCGCGACCCCGCCGAGGAGGTCACCATCGGCGCGTGGATCTCCGGGGGCGCCGCCGCGCTGGACTCGATCGCCGCCTGCGAGCTCCTCGCCGAGCTGACCGCCGTCACCGGGATCCCGGAGGCCTGACCGCCCGCCCACGCCCGGATTTTGCCGGAACGGCAATGAATGTTGCCATACCAGGTTCGCGGGACGCACTCTCTCCCGTGAACGGAGGTATGGACCCATGAACGAGTCGAAGCGCTATGACGTCGCGGTCATCGGCGGTGGCGCCGCCGGGTTGGGCGGGGCGCTGGCGCTGGCGCGGGCGCGCCGTTCGGTGCTGGTCGTCGACGCGGGCCGGCCCCGCAACGCGCCCGCCGCCCACGCGCACGCCTACCTGGGGCGCGAGGGCACTCCGCCGGAACGGCTGCTGGCCGACGGGCGCGCGGAGGTGGCCTCCTACGGCGGGGAGGTCGTCTCCGGTGAGGTCGCGTCGGCCGAGCGCCTGGACGGCGGCGGTTTCCGCGTCGTGCTGCGGGACGGGGCGGCGGTGGAGGCGTCCCGGCTGCTGGTGACGACCGGGCTGGTGGACGAGTTGCCCGACGTCCCCGGCCTGGCCGAACGGTGGGGGCGCGACGTGCTGCACTGCCCGTACTGCCACGGCTGGGAGGTGCGGGACCAGCCGATCGGCGTCCTGGCCACCGGCCCGCTGGCGGTGCACCAGGCCCTGCTGTGGCGGCAGTGGAGCGAGGACGTCGCGCTCTTCCTGCACAGCGGCCCCGAGCCGGGCGACGAGGAGTACGAGCAGCTCGCGGCGCGCGGGATCGCCGTGGTGGACGGGCTGGTCACCGGCCTGGAGGTGAGGGACGACCGGCTCGAGGGGGTGAGGCTGGAGAGCGGCCGGGTGATCCGCCGCCGCGCCCTGGCCGTGGCGACCGGGCTCGACGTCCGCGCCGATTTCCTGGCGGGCCTGGGGCTGGCGACGGTGGACCTGGAGATGGGCGGGCAGGTGATCGGCACCCGCGTTCCGGTCGATCCGTCCGGGGCGACCGAGGTCCCCGGGGTGTGGGCGGCGGGGAACGTGGTGGCGCCGACCGAGCAGCTCATCGGGGCGGCGGCCGCGGGCGTGCGGGCCGGGGCGGTGATCAACGCCGACCTGGTCGCGGAGGAGACGCGGTGGGCGGTCGCGGCCCGGCGCGAGCCGTTCTCCGCCCAGGCGGAGCGTGAGGCGGCCGAGTCCGTGCTCAGCGACGCCCGCCACGGCCTCTAGCGCCGCCCGGCACGGGACGTGCGGCGTCCGGGAGCGGTGTCAGGAGCGCTCCCGGACAAGGGCGGCCAGGGTGGCGACGGCCTCGTCGATGGCGCCCGGCGGGGTCGCCGCGTAGCCCATGACCAGGCCCTGCCGGTCGCGCCGCCGGCTGTGCCAGGACAGCGGGTGCACCTTGACGCCGCGGGCCAGCGCCGCCGCGGCCAGGTCGGTGTCGCGGAGATCGCCGCCCGGGCCGCCGCCGCCGTCGAAGGTGATCATCAGGTGCAGGCCGGCGGCGGCGCCGTGCACGACCGCGCCGGGAAGGCGGGTCCCGATCGCGCGGATCATGGCGTCGCGGCGGCGTCGGTGGCGGCGGCGCAGGAACCGCAGCTGGCGCTCCAGCTCGCCGGACTCCATGAGGCGGGCCAGCACCAGCTGGGGCAGCGCGGCGTTGCCGAGGTCGGCGAAGCGCTTGGCGTCCACGAGCGCGTCCCGGTGGGCCGGGGGCCCGACGATCCAGCCCACGCGCAGCGCGGGGGCCAGGAGCTTGGAGACGCTGCCCGCGTAGCAGACGCGCTCGGGGAGCATCGCGCGCAGGGCGGGCACGGGAGGGCGGTCGTAGCGGTGCTCGGCGTCGTAGTCGTCCTCGACGACCAGTCCGCCGTCCGCGGCCCATCGCATCAGCTCGCGGCGCCGCTCACCGCCGAGCACGACGCCGGTCGGGAACTGGTGGGCGGGGGTGACGAGCACGGCGGGGGCGCCCTGGGCGCGCAGCTCGTCGACGCGTACGCCGTCGCCGTCGACGGGCACGGGCGGGGTGCGCAGGCCCCAGTGCTCGAGGTGCTGGCGGGCGCCGAGCGAGCCCGGGTCCTCCATGGCCACCTCGTGGATGCCCGCGTCGCGGAAGACCTGCGCGAACAGGCCGAGCGCCTGGGCGGTGCCGGAGACGACCAGGATCTCGCCCGGGTCGGCGGTGATGCCGCGGTTGCGGGCCAGCCAGCCGGAGACGGCCCGGCGCAGTTCCAGGGTGCCGCGCGGGTCGCCGTAGCCGAAGCCGGAGGCGGCCAGGTCGCCGATGACGGCGCGTTCGGCGCGCAGCCAGGCCGCGCGGGGGAAGGCGCCCAGGTCGGGCAGTCCGGGCGACAGGTCGATCCGGGCGGGTGCCTCGCGGAGCGCGTCGTAGACGTCGGCCCCGGGCTCGGCGTCGAACAGAGCTCCGGGTGCGCGCGAGGAGACGGCCCGGCGCGGACGGCGGCGGGGAGGCGGTGACTGGGGCGGCCACGATGATGGTTCCGCGGCGGCCCTGCCCGGCGGCGTGTCCGTCCTCGATGAGGCGCTGGTACGCCTCGGTGACCACGCCGCGCGAGACCCGCAGCTCCGCGGCCAGGACGCGGGTCGCCGGGAGCCTGCTGCCGACCGGCAGGCGGCCGTCGGACACGGCCGCGCGCAACCGCTCGGCCAGCCAGTCCGACAGCCCGCCCGGCGGAGCCTCGCCGATGTCGAGCTGGAGGAAGTCCGAACCCGCCGAGGAAAACCGGCCGGCGGCGTTATGGACTGGTCGGGCATGGCCTGATTGGACCTGTTCACGCGGTCCATTGTGGCGGCACCGTGAAACGCATGAACGCGACGACGTCCCCGGCTCCCTACGTCCACGGCTACTCCGAGCACGAGGCGCGGCGCCTCGGCGACCAGGCCGACACGCTGGCGGAACTGCTGCACGCGGGCACCGGCTACCCGGCCGGGAGCCGCGTGCTGGAGGCCGGATGCGGGGTGGGCGCCCAGACGGTGCACCTGGTGGCGTCGAGTCCGGGCGCCCGCCTGGTGTCGGTGGACGTCTCCGGCGCGTCGCTCGCGCAGGCCCGCGAACGGGTGCGGGCCCAGTCCCCCGGTGCCGACGTGCAGTGGCACCGCGCCGACCTGTTCGACCTGCCGTTCGCGGACGCCTCGTTCAACCACCTCTTCGTGTGCTTCGTGCTGGAGCACCTGCGGGACCCGCTGAAGGCGCTCACCGCACTGCGGCGGGTCCTGAGACCGGGCGGGACGATCACGGTGATCGAGGGCGACCACGGTTCGGCGTTCTTCCACCCCGACAGCGCCCGCGCCCGCGCCGCGATCGGGCATCTGGTGCGGCTGCAGGCGGGCGCGGGCGGGGACGCGCTGATCGGCCGGCGGCTGCATCCGCTCCTGGACGCCGCCGGCTACGGCCACGTCACCGTGCGCCCCAGGACCGTCTACGCCGACCGCACCCGGCCCGCGCTGGCCGAGGGCTTCACCCGCGCCACCTTCACCGCCATGGTCGAGGCCGTGGGCGAGAAGGCCGTCGCGGCCGGTCTCACCACCCGCGCCGACTGGGACCAGGGCATCGCCGACCTGCACCGGACGGCCGAAGGCGACGGCACCTTCCACTACACCTTCTTCAAGGCCGTCGCAGTGAGGCCATGACCGGTGAGGCCGTGGCCGGTGGAGCCGTATGCGCTGAGGCGCGAGAACCCCGGGCCCCGCCGCCGGGCCGGGTTGGGGACCGGCCCGGAGGCGGGTGTACCAGACGGCGGCCAAGAGCACTGTGACCGACATCCGTTACAGCGCCGGGGCGACCCGAGATGTCACCCGCCGATCTCAGCGGGTGGCCGCCCGCGGGCTCAGAGGACGATGTTGGCGATCCGGCCGGGGACGATGACCAGGCGGCGGACGGCGCGGCCGTCGGTGTGCGCGGCGAAGTCGGCGTGCCCGGTCAGGAGGCGTTCGATCTGCTCGCGTTCCGCGTCGGCGGGGACCTCCAGGGTGAAGCGGGTCCGGCCGTTGATCTGGACCGGGATCGTGACGACCCGCTCGGCGGCCAGGGACGCCTCGGCCTCCGGGAACGGCGCCCAGGCGAGCGACTCCCGGTGGCCGAGACGGCTCCACAGCTCCTCGGCAATGTGCGGGACCAGCGGCGCCGCCATCAGCACGAGGGCCTCGGCGAGCTCGCGCGGCACTCTCTCCAGCCTGGCGGCGTGGGTGTTCAGCTCCATCAGCCGCGTGATGGCGGTGTTGTAGCGCAGCTCGTCGAAGTGCTCGCGGACGGCGGCGATGGTCTGGTGCAGCCTGCGGAGCGTGTCGGCGTCGGGCGGCGTGTCGGCGACGCGCGGCAGGCCGGTGTGCTCGTCGACGACGTTGCGCCACAGCCGCTGCAGGAAGCGGTGGACGCCCATGATGTCGTCGGTGCGCCACGGCCGGTCGGTGTCCAGCGGGCCCATCGCCATCTCGTGCAGGCGGAGGGTGTCTGCGCCGTAGCGCTCGTACAGCTCGTCTGGGCTGACGCCGTTCTTGCGGCTCTTGCCCATCCGGCCCGCGCGGCGGGTCACCGGGCGTCCCTGGTGGGTGCACGAGCCGTCGTCCGCCTGGACGACCTCGGCGGCGGGGATGTACATGCCGCGATCGTCGGTGAAGGCGTCGGCCAGGACGTACCCCTGGTTGAAAATGCGCGCGAACGGTTCCTTGGTGGAGACGTGGCCGAGGTCGAACAGGACCTTGTGCCAGAACCGCGCGTAGAGCAGGTGCAGGACCGCGTGCTCCGCGCCCCCCACGTACAGGTCCACTCCCCCGGGGCCTGCGGGGTCGAGCGGGGACATCCAGTAGCCCTCCACCTCGGGGTCCACGAACGCCGTGTCGTTGGTGGGGTCGAGGTAGCGCAGGTAGTACCAGCAGGATCCCGCCCACTGCGGCATGGTGTTCAGCTCGCGGCGGTACCGCTTGGGGCCTTCGCCCAGGTCGAGTTCGACGGTCGCCCATTCCTTGGCACGGGCCAGGGGTGGTACGGGCGGACTGGAGTCGTCCTGCTGCGGTTCAGGGCGGAAGTCGGTCATCTCGGGGAGTTGCAGGGGCAGCATGCTCTCGGGCAGGGCGATGGGCATTCCGTGCTCGTCGTACACGATCGGGAACGGCTCGCCCCAGTACCGCTGGCGCGAGAACAGCCAGTCGCGCAGACGGTAGGAGCGGACTCCTTCGCCTATGCCGTGCCGTTCCAGCCATGCGATGGCGTCGGTGACGCCTTGCCATTCGGCCGTGGGCCCTGATTCGAGGCGGACGGGCAGGCCGAACTCGTCGGCGAACTCCCGGTCGCGCTGGTCATGGTCGGGGACGGCCATGATCGCGCCCGTTCCGTATCCCGGGAGCACGTAGTCGGCCAGGAAGACCGGCATCGGGGTTCCGGTGACGGGGTTGACGGCGTGGGCGCCGGTGAACACTCCGGTCTTGTCCGTGCTGTCGGACGTGCGCTGCCGGTCGCTGAGACGCTCCACCGTTTCCCGGTACGCGGCGACGGCATCACGCGGCGTCCATTCCCTTTTTCCGGCGCGGCCCCGTGGGTGGCGCCACGCCTCCGGGGTGCCCTCGGGCCAGGGCCCGGCGACGAGCCGTTCCACCATGGGGTGCTCGGGGGCCAGGACCACGTAGGTGGCGGCGGGCAGGGTGTCGGGGCGGGTGGTGAAGACCTCGATGCCCGGTCCGGACGCGTCGCCGGCGACCGCCAGGGTGATGTGCGCCCCGTCGCTGGCGCCGATCCAGTTGCGCTGCATCCGCTTGAGCGAGGCGGGCCAGTCGAGGTCGTCCAGGTCGTCGATCAGCCGCTGGGCGAGCGCGGTGATCCGCAGCATCCACTGGCGCAGCGGCCTGCGGTAGACGGGGTGGTTGCCGACGTCGCTGCGGCCCTCGGCGGTGACCTCCTCGTTGGCCAGGACGGTGCCCAGGCCGGGGCACCAGTTGACCGGCTCCTCGGCGACGTAGGCCAGCCGGCGGGCGTCCACGGCGCGGCGGCGCTCCACCGCGGTCAGCTCCCCCCAGCTCCGGCCGCCGGGGACGGGCCGGGCGCCGCTCTCGAACTCGGCGACCAGGTCCTCGATCGGGCGGGCGCGGCCGGTGCGCTCGTCCACCCAGGCGCCGAAGAGCCGCAGGAAGATCCACTGGGTCCAGCGGTAGAACGGGACGTCGCTGGTGGCGATCCCGCGGCGCCGGTCGTGGCCCAGGCCCAGCCGCCGCAGCTGGCGGCGCATGGCGGCGATGTTGGCCGCGGTCGTCTCGCGCGGGTGGCGGCCGGTGTCGATGGCGTACTGCTCGGCGGGCAGCCCGAACGCGTCGTACCCGAAGGTGTGCAGGACGTGGTCGCCGGCCATGCGCCGGTAGCGGGCGTACACGTCGGTGCCGATGTAGCCGAGCGGATGGCCGACGTGCAGCCCGGCGCCGCTGGGATAGGGGAACATGTCGAGGACGTAGAACGGGCGCCGGCCCGCCATCCGGTCGAATCCGCGGGCGAGCGGCCCGGCGGGGTTGGGCGAGCCGAAGGTGCCCTCGCGTTCCCAGTGTTCCTGCCAGTTCAGTTCGATCTCGTTCGCCGTCCGCGCGTCGTAGCGGAAGGGCGGCCGGTCGTTTCCAGTGTCGGTCTTCTCGTTCATCATCCTCGTCACCGCGGGTTCGCCTGGGCCGGGAAATGAAAAAGCCCCTCAGTGCATGAGGGGCGGCCGCGCTGACAGCTGTTCAGCGTGTCAACGCGGCTCGAGAAGAAGAAGGCTCTGTGGGAAGGCCATGGCGCGAGAGTACATCACCAAGGCCCTATTGGTCGCGGGGCGGCCGCCGCGGACAGAGGGCGGCCGCCCCGGACGGTGGTCAGCGGCCGATGGGGGGCTGGTGGCGCAGCAGGGCCGCGGCGAGCGCCGCCAGGGCCAGGACCAGGACGGTGCTGATCAGGGCCGTGACGCCCAGCCCGCTCATGAACGCCTCCTTGGCGTTGTCCAGCAGTTGCCCGGCCAGCGGGGAGGGGAGCCCTTCGGCGGCGGTCACGGCGCCGCCGACCGATTCGCGCGCGGCCGTCTCCGCCTCGGGCGGTGCCTCCGCCGGGACGTCGAGCAGGGCCCGGTAGGCGGCTGTCCCGGCGCTGCCCAGCACGGCGACGCCCAGCGCGATGCCGAACTCGCCGGAGGTCTCGGCGACGGCCGACGCCGCTCCGGCCTTCTCCTGGGGCGCCGATCCGACGATCAGGCCGATGCCCAGCGCGCCGACGGGGGCGGTGCCGAGGAAGCCGACGGTCATCCCGCTGATGAGCGCGGCGGGCCCGTCGGCCGCGGCCATCAGCAGGAACCCGGCGGCGGCGGTCACCAGTCCGGCGGCGATCAGCGTGCCGGGACGGATCCGCCGCGCCGCCAGCGGGCTCAGCAGGGATCCGGCGACCAGCGCCAGCGTGGGCAGGGCCAGCCACAGCCCGGAGCGCAGCGGTGACAGGCCCTCGACCGACTGCAGGTACTGGCTGGCGAACAGGTAGACGCCGCCTTGGACGACCATTCCGAACAGGACGATCACGAGCGCGGCGCTGAACGAGCGCCGCCGGAACAGGCGCAGGTCCAGCAGCGGGTGGGGCACGGTCCGCTGGCGCCGGACGAACAGCGTCCCGAACAGGGCCCCGGCGGCGAGCGCGGCGTAGGCGAGGGGCTGGGCGGGGTCCTTGGCGATCTCCTTGAGCCCGTAGATGAACGGGAGGATGGCCAGCAGGGACAGCGCGACGCCGGGCGGGTCGACGCGGCCGGCGCCGGGGTCGCGGCTCTCGGGCAGCAGCAGCGGCGCGGTGATCAGCAGGAGCAGCATGACGGGCACGCCGATGAGGAAGACCGAGCCCCACCAGAAGCTCTCCAGCAGCGCGCCGCCGACGATCGGGCCCAGCGCCGCGCCGCCCATGAAGCAGCCGGTGAACACGCCGATGGCCAGGGTGCGCTGGCGCTCGTCGCGGAACATGGTGCTGATCAGGGCGAGGGCGGAGGGCATCAGGGTGGCGCCGGTGACGCCCAGCAGCACCCGCGCGGCGATCAGGGCCTCGGCGGTGGGGGCGTAGGCGGCCAGCGCGGAGGCCGCGCCGAAGGCGGCGGCGCCGGTCACCAGCAGCCGGCGGCGGCCGATCCGGTCGCCGAGGGTGCCCATGGTCACCAGGAACCCGGCCATCATGAACCCGTACACGTCCATGATCCACAGCAGTTGGGTGGGGCCCGGTCTCAGGTCCTCGCCCAGGTGCGGCAGGGCCAGGAAGAGCACGGTGTTGTCCAGGGACAGCAGCAGGGTGGGCAGGGCCAGCACGGCCAGGCCCGCCCATTCCCGGGCCCCGGCCCGCGCGGCCTTCCCCGAGGCCGGCCCGGAGCCGGGGCCGTGGCCCGGTTGGGGCGCGACGGTTGCGGACATCGTGGGTTCGCCTCTCTCCAAAGGGTCGGTCATGCGGCGGCCGGGACGTCCCGTCCGCCGCATGACCACCCTGGGGCGGGGGTGTTATGACGGGATTCGGACGCGGTTATGGCCGGGCTAGTGTTGGGGCATGCGTTTCGGGGTGCTCGGCCCGCTGGAGGTGTGGACCGGTTGCGGGCGCGCGGTCCGCGTCCCCGAGCTGAAGGTCCGGATGCTGCTGGCGGCGCTGCTGGCGGCCGAGGGCCGGCCGGTCTCCCCCGGCCGGCTGATCGAGGACCTGTGGGCCGCGGAGCCTCCGGGCAAGCCGGCCGGTGCGCTGCGGGTGAAGGTCTCGCAGCTGCGGCGGGCGATGGAGGAGGCCGAGCCGGGCGGGCGCGGGCTGGTGGAGTCGGGTCCTGCGGGCTACCTGCTCAAGGCCGGGGACGTCGACGCGCGAAGCTTCCAGGACCTCACGGCCAGGGCGCGCCGCGCCGGTGACCCTGCCGCCAGGGCGGCCCTCCTGAACGACGCCCTCGCCCTGTGGCGCGGCCCCGCGTTCGCCGACTTCGGCGAGGACGCTTTCGCCCGCGCCGCCGTCACCCGCCTGGAAGAGGAGCGCCTGACCGCGCTGGAGGAGCTGGCCGAGGCGCGCCTGGCGCTGGGCGAGCACCACGCGCTCATCGCCGAGCTCAGCGCGCTGGCCGAACGCCATCCGCTGCGCGAACGCACCCAGGCGGGCCTGATGCGGGCGCTGTACCGGGCCGGGCGGCAGCACGACGCCCTGGAGGGGTACCGCCGCCTGCGCGTCCGGCTGCGGGACGAGCTCGGCTTGGATCCCAGCCCCGAGCTGGACGCCCTCCATCAGGCGATCCTGCGGCAGGACCCGGCGCTGCGGGCGCCCGCCGTCCCGCCCGTCCGGCCGCCCGCGAACCTGCCCGTTCCTCCCGACGACCTGATCGGGCGGGACGCGGAGGCGGGCGAGGTCGTCGAGGCGCTGGCGGGCGCGTTCCGGCTGGTGACGCTCACCGGTCCGGGCGGGGTGGGCAAGACGCGGCTCGCGCTGGAGGCCGCGGCCCGTGCGCGCGACTCCTTCCCCGACGGGACCTTCTGGGTGGAGCTGTCCGGCCTGCCCCGCGACACCGCCTCCCCCGAGGGCGTCGCCGAGGCGGTGGCCGCCGCGATGGGCGTCCGCGACGACGACGCCGGCCGCGCCCTGGAGGAGCTGGCCGGGCGGCGGGCGCTGCTGGTCCTGGACAATTGCGAGCATGTGATCGAGCCGGTGGCCAAGCTGGCCGACGGGCTGCTGCGGTCGGCGCCGGGCGTGCGGATCCTGGCCACGGCGCGCGAGCCGCTGGGGTTGTCGGGCGAGTTGCTGCGGGTCGTCCCGCCGCTGGAGGCGCCCGCGGGCGGCGACCGCGATCCGGAGGCGCTGCGCCGTGCCGCCTCGGTGCGCCTGTTCGAGGCGCGCGCCTCGGCGGCCGCGCCCGGTTTCGCCCTTGACCTCGGGAACGCGGCGGCCGTCGCCGCCATCTGCCGCCGCCTGGACGGGATCCCGCTGGCCCTGGAGCTGGCGGCCGCGCGGGTGCGGGCCCTGGGCGCCGTGCAGCTGGCCGCCCGCCTGGACGACCGGTTCCGGTTGCTGGGCACGGGCCGGCGCGGCGTCCCGGAGCGGCAGCGGACGCTGCGCGCCGCGATCGACTGGAGCTGGGAGCCGCTGGACGGCGTCGAGCGCGCCGTGCTGCGCCGGCTGTCGGTGCACGCGGCCGGCTGCACACTGGAGGCCGCCGAGGAGACCTGCTCGGGCGACGGCGTCGAGCAGGCCGAGGTGGTGGACGCGATCGCCCGGCTGGTGGACCGCTCGCTGGTCGTCATGGCCGACGGCCCCGGCGGGCCCCGGTACCGGCTCCTGGAGTCGGTGGCGGCCTACGCCCTGGAGCGGCTCGGCGAGGCGGGCGAGCGCGAGCGCGTCCAGCACCGCCACGACGTGTACTACACCCTGGTCGCCGAGTGCGCCGAGGCGTTCCGGGAGGGGCACGCCCGGCGGCGCTGGCTGGCGCGGCTGGACGCCGACACCGCCAACCTGCGCGCCGCGCTGGAGAGCGCGACCCGGCGCGGCCAAGGCGACCTGGCGCTGCGGCTGACGCGGGCGCTGGCCTGGTACTGGATCGAGCGCGGCCGGCCGGGCGAGGCGGGCCGGTCCCTGTGGGCCGCCCTGACCGAGTCGGCCGACGCGCACCGTCTCGACGGCCTGGCCGCCGCCCTCAGGGAACTGGCCCCCGACCCCGGTTGAAACGGGGCCGGGCGAGCGGGCCGAGATCTTTTCGCGAAAGGATGTCGAGAACGGGCGGGGCGCTTCGACCTGCAGGTGAGAGGCCCCCGCGAGGGGGGCCGTGAGGTGAGGAGCACCCGATGAAGTACCTGCTGATGATCCACATGAACGACGAGGCCTGGGAGCGCCTGTCGGAGGCCGAGCGCAACGAGATCATGAATGCGCACGAGGGGTTCCAGAAGATGCTCCGCGAGTCCGGCGAGATGGTCGTCACCCACGCGCTGGCCAATCCGTCCACCAGCGCGATCGTCCGGGTCAAGGACGGCGTGCCGGCGGTGACCGACGGGCCGTTCGCCGAGGCCAAGGAGTACCTGGCGGGCTACTACGTGGTCGACTGCGAGAGCCGGGAGCGGGCGCTGGAGATCGCGGCGCACATGCCCGAGTCCCGGTTCCTGGGCGTGGAGGTGCGGCCGATCATGTACAGCGCGGGGATGGAGATGTGAGCGTGGACGGCACGCCCTCCCGGACGGACGCCGGGCCGGACGCCGGTGTCGAGGAGCTGCTGCGGGCGCTGGCCCCGGGGGTCCTGGGCGTCCTGGCCCGGCGCCACGGCGACTTCGGCGCCGCCGAGGACGCGGTGCAGGAGGCGCTGCTGGCCGCCGCCGTGCAGTGGCCCCGGGAGGGCGTGCCGGACAACCCGCGCGGCTGGCTGGTCACCGTCGCCGCCCGCCGGATGGCCGACCAGGTGCGCAGCGAGCAGGCGCGGCGGCGGCGCGAGGTGGCCGACGCCGTCGCCCGCCCCGCCGACGACCTGCTGGCACCGGCCGCCGACGCCGCTCCGGCCGCGGCCGAGCGGGACGACACGCTGACCCTGCTGTTCCTGTGCTGCCATCCGGCGCTGTCGGGGGCCTCGCAGGTGGCGCTGACGCTGCGCGCTGTGGGCGGCCTGACGACGGCGCAGATCGCGCACGCGTTCCTGGTGCCGGAGGCGACCATGGCGCAGCGGATCAGCCGGGCCAAGCAGAAGATCAAGGCGGCCGGGGCGGTGTTCGCGCCGCCGCCGCGGGCCGAGCGGGGCGAGCGGCTGGCCGCGGTCCTGCACGTGCTGTATCTGATCTTCAACGAGGGCTACACGGCCACGGCCGGTCCCGATCTGGCGCGCGGGGAGCTGAGCGGGGAGGCGATCCGGCTGGCCCGGGCGGTGCGGGCGATGCTGCCGGACGACGGGGAGGTCGCCGGGCTGCTGGCGCTGATGCTGCTGACCGACGCGCGCCGTCCCGCCCGCACGGGGCCGGGCGGGGAGCTGGTCCCGCTCGCCGAGCAGGACCGCGGGCGCTGGGACCGGGCCGCGATCGCCGAGGGCGTGGCGCTGGTGTCGGAGGCCCTCCCGCAGGGGCCGGTGGGGCCGTACCAGCTGCAGGCGGCGATCGCGGCCGTGCACGCCGAGGCGGAGCGGGCCGAGGACACCGACTGGACGCAGATCCTCGGCCTGTACGGGCTGCTGGCCAAGGTCGCGCCCAATCCGATGGTCTCCCTCAACCACGCGGTGGCGGTGGCGATGGTGAAGGGGCCGCGGGCCGGGCTCGGCCTGCTGGAGGGGTTGCGGTCGGACGAGCGGCTGGCGCGGCATCACCGGCTGGACGCCGTCCGGGGGCATCTGCTGGAGATGGCGGGCGAGGCCGAGGCCGCCCGCGAGTCCTACCGGACGGCCGCGCGCCGTACCGCCAGCCTTCCCGAGCGCCGCTACCTGGAGGCGAAGGCCGACCATGTTCGCTGAGGCGAAGGCCGACCATGTTCGCTGAGGCGAAGGCCGACCATGTTCGCTGAGGCGAAGGCCGACCATGTTCGCTGAGGCGAAGGCCGACCATGTTCG
>NZ_JBHSON010000029.1:0-110043 GCF_042656285.1 Actinomadura rugatobispora
GTGCCGCCGCCGGCCGAGCACGCGCGGCCCGCTCCGCCGCCGCCCGCGGTCCCGAAGATCTCCTCGGGGATCCCGCTGCGGCCCGCGCCCGGCACCCGCCTGTGGCGCTGGGACGGCGAGGGCGACGAGACCGAGGCCGCCGTCCCGGTGGCGGTCTTCGACGCCGTCACCGGCTCCTGGACCACGGTCCGCGCCGACGCGCTCCCGGCGCCGCGCAGCGACTGACCCGGTACGCCCCTGTTCGACCCCGTTCGACCTCCGCTTGACCGCGGTCGGCCCGGCACGCGCGCGCCGGGACGGCTACCGTCGGGTACGCACACCACCACGGACGCGAGAGTTGGGCCCGCGATTGGACTGGAACGACTTCGCCAAACGGCTGACGATCGAGCTGATGCGGCTGCCGGTCCAGGCGTTCCTGATCGTGCAGGGGACCGGCGGGCTGCCGTACGTCCAGGCGTTGCGGTCACGGGACGCGCTGGAGGCCGAGGCGGTCGGCAGCGCCTTCCTGCCGCGCCCCCTGGCGCCGCGCCAGGAGCGCCGGCTGACCGTGATCGGCTGGGAGCCGCCCGAGGACCCCGCGGCGCAGAACTGGTGGTCGCACGTGCCGCTGGTCGAACGGTCCGGGCGCACGGTGCCCGACCAGGCGGAGCGGTGCGCGGCCCTGGCGGGGCGCATGGTCGCCGCGTTCCGCGACGTGTACGGCGTCGGCTCCCCGCTCGACCTGGTCCACCAGGCCAGCTACAGCGACGGCGGCCCGCTGGCGCTGCCCGGCCTGGGCATCCCGCGCGCCGCCCTGGAGGGTGAGGAGGCCGCCCCGGGGTTCGAGGGGGGCCTGCCCCCGGCCGGGTACGAGGCGTCCGCGGCGTCCGGGGCGGCCGCCGGGAGGCTCGAGGCGGCTCTCGCGGCCGCGCGCGAGCACGGCGACCAGAACGCCTACTTGGGCCTGCTCGCGCGCACGGTGCTCTACCTGCCCTCCCCCACCGACCCGACCTACGACGACGGCGACGGTCACCAGTTCGCGACCGCGCGGTTCGGCGACGACACGTTCGTGCTGGCGTTCACCTCGCCCGAGGCGATGGGCCGCTCGCTGCGCGGGCAGGCCGTGCACCACCGGCGGGCGTTCCTGGAGGAGCTGGTCCGGCAGTGGCCCCACCCGGAATGGCAGCTCGCGATCAACCCGGGGCTGCCCAGCGCCGCGTACCTGGACGCGACCGCCCTCCCGCCTGCGCCCACGGCGCCGCGCCCCGTCCCGCAACCCCAGCCGCAGCCCCAGCCGCAGCCGCCGATGCCGCAGAAGCCGCCGGAGCCGTCCCGGGAGCCGGCCGCGGAGCCGCTGGGCCGGGACAACGGGCACCCGACTCCCCACAAACCCGAACAAGCGCCCCCAGAACGGCCACAGCCACCCCAGCAGCGGCCGCCCCGGGTCTCCGCACCCGAGCACGCCCCCGGGCGTCCTGAGGGCCCTGAGACGCGACCGGCGGCCCCGCCCGAGATCGCCGTGATGCAGAAGGTCATCCGGCCCGAGCACGTCGCCCACTACCTGGAGGGCGGCTACGACCTGGTCGCCGGCTACGTCCACCGGCTGCAGGACGTCCGCGACCTCAACACCCCGGCCAAGCTGGTGCGGGGGCTCGGGCTCGTGTACGACGGCACGCCGTTCCGGCCGGTGGACGACTCGGTGCACGTGATCCGCTGGCCGGCGATCACGCCGGCGCTGTTCCGCAAGCCGCTCGGCGGGATCGACGAGTGGAGCATGGGCCTGGTCCCGGGCGGCTGGGTGATCGAGAAGGCGCCGTTCCCCGGCTCGGGGTACGCGCCCGGCGAGGGCCCGGCGATCCCCGAGTTCAAGATCGACAGTCAGCGGCTGCCGCACGGCGCGGAGATGTACCGGATCGAGCGGTCCGGCCGGGAGACGCTGCTCGGCGGCTACGACGCGGACCTGCGCCGCTGGCTGCTGCGTCCCGGCGTGAGCCCGCCCGGCGCCGCCCGTCCGGTCCCGGCGGCCCGCCGGGCGGAGGCCGACCCGGCGACCGGGACGGGGCGTCCGGCCGCAGGGTCCGCGCCGGTGGCGGAGAAGGCGCCCGGGGTGCGGGACGGGGGTTGGACGTGAGCGTCCGGCAGGGCTACTTCGCGCGCTGGCGCGGCACCGAGTACGAGGCGAGCCCCGACGGCTCCCAGGTGCGCCTCTACCTGCCCCGTCCGGCCGAGGGCTTCACCGCGGCGACCCCCGACCGGCACGTCCGGGTGGTGGCCGCGGCGGAGGTGGAGCGGCTGGCGTACATCAACACGTTCTGCACCTGGCGCGGCGAGCGGTTCGTGGTGCTCGGCGAGTACGAGGGCTGGCTGCGGGTGGAGTACGTGGGCGGCAAGGCCACGGTGGCCGAGCGGCTGGGGCTGGAGATTTTCGACCGGGGCGTCTACCAGGCGTGGGCCCCCCGCACGGACGTCGAGGACCTGCGCGAGGAGGCGTCATGAGCCGCGCCGCCCGCGCCGAGGGGGCCTTCGGGGCCGCGCCGGTCGGCGCGGCGGACGGCGACGGTGGTAGATCTGGGCCATGGCGGTCATCGATATCAACGCCGATCTGGGCGAGGGCTTCGGCAACTGGACGCTCGGCGACGATGCCGCGCTGCTCGATGTGATCACCAGCGCCAACGTGGCCTGCGGCTTCCACGCCGGCGACCCGCTGATCATGCGGCGGGTGTGCGCGGGCGCGGTGGAGCGCGGCGTGACCATCGGCGCGCAGGTGTCGTACCGGGACCTGGCCGGGTTCGGCCGCCGCGAGATGGACGTGGCGGCGCCCGAGCTCACCGCCGAGGTCCTCTACCAGATCGCCGCGCTCGACGGCATCGCCCGCGCCGAGGGCGGCCGGGTGGCGTACGTGAAGCCGCATGGAGCGCTCTACAACCGCGTCGCCCGCGACCCGGTGCAGGCCCGCGCCGTCGCCGAGGCGGTGCGCGCCCACGATCCCGCGCTGCCGCTGCTGACCCTTCCCGGCTCGGCGATGTACGAGGCCGCCGGGGGGCTGGCGGTCGTGGCCGAGTGCTTCGCCGACCGCGCCTACACCCCGGAGGGGCGGCTGGTCTCGCGGCGCGAGCCGGGCGCGGTGATCCACGAGCCGGAGGCGGTGGTGGGCCGCGCCGTGCGGATGGCGGTGGAGGGGACGGTCGTCGCGGTGGACGGCAGCGAGATCTCGCTCGGCGCCCGGTCGATCTGCGTGCACGGCGACACGCCCGGCGCGGTGGATCTGGCCCGCGCCGTCCGCGCGGCGCTGGCCGAGGCCGGCGTGGAAGCGGCGCCCTTCGCATGACCGGTCCGGCGGAGCGGGACGCCGGCGGGCCGCGGATGCGGGTCCGCCGGGCGGGGGACGCGGCGCTGCTGGTGGAGACCGGCGACCTGGCGACCTCGCACCGGCTCGACGCGGCGGTCCGCGGCGCCGCGATCCCCGGCGTCGTGGACGTCGTGCCGGGCGAGCACACCGTGCTGGTGACCGCGGACCCGGCCGTGTGCGATCTGGACCGGCTGGCCGCGCGGCTCCCCGGGCTGCCGCTGCCGGAGGCGGCGGCCGGGGAGGCGGCCCCGGTGGAGATCCCCACGGTGTACGACGGCGAGGACGTGGACGTGGTCGCCGACCTCGCCGGCCTGTCCCGCGAGGAGGTGGTCGCGCGGCATGCCGCCGCCTCGTACACGGTGGCCTACCTGGGCTTCTCCCCCGGCTTCGCGTACCTGACGGGCCTGGACCCGGCGCTGCACGTGCCGCGCCGCGACTCGCCGCGCACCGCCGTCCCCACCGGGTCGGTGGCGATCGCGGGACCGTACGCGGCGGTGTACCCGTCGCAGTCGCCGGGCGGCTGGCGGCTCCTGGGCCGGTCGGACCTGTCCCTGTGGGACGTCGAGCGCGATCCGCCGTCGCTGCTGCGGCCGGGGACGCGGGTCCGGTTCGTGGTCCGGGAGGGGGATCGGTGATCGAGGTCGTGCGTCCGGGGCCGCTGGCGACGGTGCAGGATCTCGGCCGTCCGGGGCACGCGCACCTGGGCGTGCCGTGCTCCGGCGCCGCCGACGGGCGGGCGCTGCGGCTGGCCAACCGCCTGGTCGGCAATCCGGAGGGGAGCGCGGCGGTCGAGTTCACGTTGGGCGGGGGCGCGTTGCGGTTCGAGGAGGCGGCCTGGGTCGCGGTCACCGGCGCGTCTGTCCCGTTCGGGGTGGAGGGGCGGCCTTTCGGGATGAACGCGCCGTGCCACGTGCGCGCGGGCGCCGTCCTGGAGCTGGGCATGCCGGAGCGGGGGCTGCGGAGCTATCTCGCGGTGCGGGGCGGTCTGGCCGTCGAGCCCGTTCTGGGGAGCCGTTCCACGGATCTGCTGTCGGGCCTGGGGCCCGCGCCGCTGTCTACGGGCGACCGGCTGCCCGTGGGGCCGTCCGAGGGACTGGGCGACATCCGGGTGGACGTCGCGCCCTCCCCAGAGCTGCTCGAAGTCCCCCTGCTGCACATCCTGCCCGGCCCTAGGGACGACTGGTTCACGCCCGGATCGCTCACGACGCTCACCACGCGCCCGTACGAGGTGACCTCGGAGAGCAACCGCGTGGGGGTGCGCCTGGACGGGCCCGCGCTCACCCGGGTGCGCCAGGGTGAGCTGAGCAGCGAGGGCATGGTCACGGGAGCGATCCAGGTGCCCCCGAACGGGCTGCCGATCCTCTTCCTGACCGACCATCCGACGACCGGCGGCTACCCGGTGGTCGCCGTGCTGGCCGCGTCGGACATCCCGGTGGCGGCGCAGCTCCGTCCAGGCCAGCGCATCCGTTTCCGCGCCCGCTCTGGCGCGCGCTGAGCCGGCGTTCCTGCCGGCCGTTCTCCCTGTCCGGGCCGCTCCCGGCTCGCCGTGCCGAGGGGCGGCGCGGCGGAGCCGGGAGCGGCGGGGCTCAGGTGAGGGGGGCGGGGGACGCGTGCGGGAGGTGGGCGATGTCGTTGTAGCCGCGGATCGACCAGGTTCCGTTCAGCACGACCAGCCGGGAGATCGAGCAGTTGTCGGGCCCCACGAACGCGAACGGCTGCGAGCCGGTGGCCAAGGCGAGCGCCTGCCCGATGGCGCCGCCGTGCGAGAACACCGCCACGCGCCCCTCCGGGTGTGCGGCGACGATGCGGTCGATGCCCTCGCGGATCCGGGCCTCGAACCGCTCGGCGGGCTCGGCGCCGGGGATGACGTCCCAGCGCTGCTCGGTGCGCACCCGCAGCGCCACTGGATCGTTCTCGGTGAACTTGACGCGGAAGAGGCCGCCCTCCCACTCGCCCAGATGCACCTCGCGCATCGCCGGCTCCACGACCGGATCGATGCCGAGGCGCCGGGCGAGGGGCGCGGCGGTCTGGACGGTGCGGCGCAACGTGGTCACGTAGATCGCGTCGATCCGCTCCTTGCCGAGGCGCTCGGCGACCAGCTCGGCCTGCTCGCGCCCCTCGGGCGCGAGGTCGGGATCGCTCTGCCCGTCGACCAGGTCGAACGGCTTGCCGGGGTAGAAGACCGCGGAGGCGCCGTGCCGGATCAGCAGGATCTCGACCGCTCCCGCGGGGGTTCTGTAGGGCTGCTGCTTGTAGGAGGTCTGACCTTCGGGGGTCTCTTCCTGGTCTGCCACGGCTCGCACCCTAACCAGCGGCCGTCCGCCGTATTTCGCCGGGGCCGTTTTACCGGCGGCCGACGCCCCGGAACGCGGTCAGCGCGCTCAGGAGGCCAGCAGCGCGCGCATGCGGGCGGCCTCCTCCGCCAGCGGGCCCGACGGGACGTCCTCGAACGGCGTGACCGCGATGTCGCCGTCCTCGGCCGCCCATACTCCGGCGACCCGGCCCTCGTACAGGACGACCGGCGAGATCCACCCGGCGGTGCGGCTGACCTCGGCGCGGCGGCCGGCCGGGACCAGGTACGCGGCGCCCGTCCCGGCGCCCAGGACGTACTGGTCGAACCCGCCGACCAGCCGCACCGAACGCGTGGGCGGGGTGTCGAGCAGCTCGTCCAGGTGCTCGCGCAGCACCTGCATCGGGACGCCCTCGACCTCGACCGTCGCCAGCCGGTCCTCCACCGCCGCGAACCAGCCCTTGAGGTCCTTCTTGCGGCTCACCTTCCGCGTCAGCCAGTTGTCGAACGCCTCGGGCGTGGCGGGGCCGTGCGCGCCCAGGTAGGCGGGCAGGACCGTGCGCGCGGCCTCCTCGGGCGGGGGCGGCGCCGTCCAGCCGGGGACGGTGCGTTCGGGCGCGGCGAAGGTCACCCGCGTGCTCCGGGAGGGGCCGTAGCAGAGCACGCCCCACCAGGCCAGCGGCTTGAGGAGGGTGCCCCAGCCGGATCCGAGGACCTCGGCGAGATGGCCGGATCCGGTCTCCTCGACGATCGCGGCGGTGAGCTCCTCCCTGGTCAGCGCCGCACCGCCGGACAGGGCGGTGCGGGCGGCCGCGGCGATCGCCTCCAGGTCGGCGGGCGTCGCGCCGAAGGTCCGCTGCCAGCTCGGCCGCTCCCAGTGCCGGGCGGTGGCGCACAGCGCCAGGTGGGCGGGCGCCTCCGCGGCGGGCAGCAGGTGGAGCGTGCCGCGCGCCGCCCACGTCTTGACCAGCGACCGCTCCTCCCACAGCGCCCGCGCCACCTCGCCCGGGACGGGCCCGGCGCGGCGGACGGCCACCGCCAGCGCGGCCGCCGAGGCGACCTGGGCCTGCACGCCCGCCAGCCGCCGCACGACCTCGGCGACCGGGACGTCCGCCGCCGGGGCACCGCCGGCCGGCTCGAGGAACTGCCGCCGCATCCGCCATGCCAGCACCTGTGGCCAGGTCACCGCCTTCATGGGCGGCATCCCATCACACCCGGCCGACATTCCCGCCGGAAGGGGTTCAGGCCAGGCGGTGGGCCAGCTCGGAGGACGCGGCGTGCACGTCGTCGGCCGTGAGGACGGTCAGATCGGCGGCCGTGGCGGCCGAGCCGAGCTGCGCCGCCCGCAGCGCCCGGGACGCGCACGCCTTCTCATAGACGGAGCGGGCGAAGCGGCCGTTGCCCAGCTCGTCGGTCCGGCCCCGGCCGCAGACCCGCTGGAACAGCAGCGCCAGGTCGTTCAGCGCGGCCTCCTCCCAGTGGTCGCCGCTCTCCTCGGCGATGAGCTGCGCGATCTGCAGCAGCTCGTCGGGCCCGTAGGAGGGGAAGTCGACCCGGGAGTCGAAGCGGGAGGCCAGGCCCGGGTTGGACGACAGGAAGCGGTCCATGTCCGCCTCGTAGCCCGCCAGCACGATGACCAGCCGGTCGCGGTCGTCCTCGGCCCGCTTGAGCAGCGTCTGCACCGCCTCCGACCCGAACGCGTCGCCGCCGCTGTAACCGGGGTTGACCAGCGCGTACGCCTCGTCCACGAACAGCACCCCGCCCAGCGCCGAGTCGACCACCTTGTTGGTCTTCAGGGCGGTGGCGCCCAGATGGTCGCCGACCAGGTCGGCGCGCTGGCACTCGACCACCGACGGGCGGGCCAGCAGCCCCAGCGCGGCGAAGATCCGGCCCAGCACCCGCGCCACCGTGGTCTTGCCGGTGCCCGGCGGCCCGGTGAACACGAAGTGCCGGGTCGGCGGGCGGGTGACCAGGCCCTGCTCCTGCCGCATCCGGGCGACCTGGAGCTGCGCGGCGATCTCCCGGACCTGCCGCTTCACCGGGGCCAGCCCGATCATCGCGTCCAGCGAGCCGAGCGCCTCGTCCAGGGTGGGCGTCTCGGCGTAGCCGCGGTAGCGCTCGGTGACCTCGGCGAAGGCGGTCTCCACGTCCTCGGCGCGGATGGTGACCAGGTCGTCGGCGGTGGGCCGCCGCCCGGTCGGCGCGGCCGCGGCGCCCCCGACCACCCGCACGTCGCGGGCGCGGGCCGCCGCCTCGGTCAGCGTGCGGACGAACCGGCCGTTGCCGAGCTCGTCGACGATCCCGCGGCGCTCCACGTCGTGGAACCGGGCGGCCAGCCGCTCCCGGGCCGCCTCGTCCAGCCGGTCGTCCCGCAGGGAGGTGTGGTACTCGGCGATCTGCAGCAGTTCCTCGGGCCGGTAGGACGGGAAGTGCACGCGGGTGCCGAACCGCGAGGCCAGGCCGGGGTTGGAGGCCAGGAACTCGCCCATCTGCGCCTCGTACCCGGCCAGGATGACGACCAGGTTGTCGCGGTCGTCCTCGGCCCGCTTGAGCAGCGTCTGCACGGCCTCGTTGCCGAACCGGTCCGGCTGGCCCTCGGCGGCGTTGACCAGCGCGTACGCCTCGTCCACGAACAGCACCCCGCCCAGCGCCGAGTCGACCAGCTGGTTGGTCTTGATCGCGGTGGCGCCGAGGTACTCCCCGACCAGGTCGGCGCGGTGCGCCTCCACGACCGAGGGGGTGGGCAGCAGCCCGAACGCGTAGAAGATCTTGGCCAGGACGCGGGCCACGGTGGTCTTGCCG
This sequence comes from Actinomadura rugatobispora, assembly GCF_042656285.1. Taxonomy (GTDB): domain Bacteria; phylum Actinomycetota; class Actinomycetes; order Streptosporangiales; family Streptosporangiaceae; genus Spirillospora; species Spirillospora rugatobispora. Next base: position 8,421 of record NZ_JBHSON010000029.1, read on the forward strand.
GTGCCGGACGGGCCGACGAACACGAAGTGCCGCATCGGCTTCTCGGTCGGCACCCCGGCGGCGGCGCGCAGGTGCGCGGCCTCGATGGACGCGGCGATCGACCGGACCTGCCGCTTCACCGGCTCCAGCCCGATCATCGCCTCCAGTTCGGCCAGCGCCTCGGCGACCGAGAGCTCGGGGGCCTCCCCGCCGCCGCCCGGCGCGTCCTTGCCGCCCGAGGCCGCGGCCGCGGCGGGTGCGGTCGCGGGCTCCGCCGTCTGGGCGGCGACGCGCTGCTCGTAGGCCGCCTGGGTGGCCGCCGGGACGCCCCCGGCCATCGCCGGATCGTCCTCGGGCTCACCCTCACCCCCGGCCGCCGGGCCCGAGCCCGGCCTGGGCCCGGCGTTGTCGGGACGGCGCGGGCGGTCGGAGAACGGGCGCTTACCGGGAACCGTCATGGCGCCCCCTTTGGAGTCCGCCTTCGCGTCGGCCTGCTGCTCCTGGACCCAGCCGGTGTCGTACGCCTCCGCCGGGACCGAGCGGCGCGCCTGGTCCCAGCGATAGGCCAGGACGGCGAGCGCCGCCACCCAGGCGGGCGCCACGTGCAGGACGGGCAGCGGCTGCGCCACGGCCGCGGTGAGCAGGCCCGCGGCGGCCAGGGCCAGCAGAGCCGTCCGCCACGGCGCGTACCCGCGCAGCCGCAGCGCCACGAACGCGACCGGCACCGCGAGCAGCGCCAGCAGCGGCGCGGCGTCCACCGGGAGCCCGGCGGCGTCCCGCGGGTACAGCCGCCCCAGCGGCACCGACGCCCCGAGCCAGCACGCGAGCACCGACACCACGGCCATGCCGGCCGGGGAGCGCAGCACCAGATGCACGACCACCAGCAGGATCAGGGTGAACGCGGCGGCGACGGCGGTGCCGGCCACCGGCGTCTCCAGCAGCACCGCGCCCGCCGCCACCAGCGCGACCAGCAGCAGCCCGCCGAGCAGGCGCAGGCCGGGCTGGATCTGGAAGTAGCGCCACCGCAGGCGCTCGAAAAGATCCCGCGCCGCGGTGGCGACCGCGGGGCGAGAACGGGATCTCCGGAACGCAGGCATACAAGGCGAGTAAAGCGCAGTGACCGTGATTACGGGACTCCCCCGAGCGTCTTCGTCGAGTCGTGACATGGCGGCGACACGAAGATCACCCGGAGCCGCGGCAGGTCACCGCGTATTCACCGGGCCGCCACCGCCGCGGTTCCCGCCGTTCCCGCCTCCCCGCGGCCCTACCATCGACGGGACCGCGAGCTTCCCACGGAGACCCGTTGAGCGACGAGACACGCCCGAGCGACCCGGGCGCCCCGAGTGACGTGAGCCACCCGAGTGACGTGAGCGCGCTTCCCGGACTGGAGGTGGAGGCCGTCCCCGCGGCGGCGCCGCCCGCCGGGCCGGGGCGAGCGGCCGGGTACGCGATCGAGGAGGACCTGTGCGCCGCCCTCGGCCGCGGCGGCCGCCGCGCGCCGCGGATCGCCGGTGTGGACGAGGTCGGGCGCGGCGCCTGGGCGGGCCCCGTGGTCGTCTGCGCCGCCGTCACCGACCTCGGCCCGCCCCCCGAACTGCCCGGACGCGGCAAGCGGACCGTCTCCCTCACCGACTCCAAGCTGCTCACCGCGGCGCACCGGGAGGGGTTCGCCGCGATGCTGCCCGGCTGGCTGGCCGGGCACGCCATCGGCGCCGCGTCCCCCGAGGAGATCGACGAGATCGGGATGACCGCGGCGCTGCGGCGCGCCGCCGTCCGGGCCCTGGAGGCGCTGCCCGAGCCGCCCGACGTGGTGATCCTGGACGGCGCGCACGACTTCCTGCGCGGGCCGTGGCGGGTCCGCTGCGAGATCAAGGCCGACCAGCGCTCGGTCACGGTGGCCGCCGCGTCCGTGCTGGCCAAGGTGCACCGCGACCGGCTGATGGCGGCGCTGGACGGCGAGTACCCGGGTTACGGCTTCGCCGACAGCGCCGGATACCCCTCCCCCGTCCACCAGAAGGCGCTGGAGGAGCACGGGCCGACGCCCCACCACCGCATGTCGTGGTCCTACCTGGACGACCTGCCCCGCTGGCGGCACCTGAAGAAGCACCGCGATCCGGCGGCGGGCGAGGGCCAGCTCAGTCTCCTCTAGGACGGCCAGGTCGCGCCCCTGGAGTCATCCCCCTCTCCGGGGGTACGTCGCCGGAGACAGGGAGGTGCGTTCCATGGAAGCCGTCGTGAAGAAGCTGATGCGTGAAGCGGGCCAGACCTACGCCGAAGAGGCCGGGGTCCCGTTGAAGGACCAACCCGCGGCGCTGTTCAAGCTGCTGGTCCTGGCCAACCTCATGAGCGCCCGCATCACGGCGGACATCGCCATGGCCGCGGCCCGGGAACTGTTCGAGGCCGGCGGCGGCACCCCCCGCGGCATGAACAGGCTCACCTGGCAGCAGCGGGTGGACGCGCTCGGCCGCGGCCACTACGTGCGCTACGACGAGAGCACCGCGACCCGCCTGGGCGAGATGGCCGAACTCGTCCAGGACAAGTACAACGGGGACCTGCGCCGCCTGCCCATCGAGGCCGGGCGGGACGTCGACCGGGCCGCCGAGCTGCTCAAGGAGTTCAAGGGCATCGGCCCGACCGGCGTCGACATCTTCTGCCGCGAGGCGCAGCAGGTCTGGCCGTGGCTCCGCCCCTACTTCGACGACCAGGCCCGCAAGGGCGCCGACAGGCTCGGCCTGCCCTCCGACCCCAAACGGCTCGCCGACGAGGTTCCCGACCGGGACATCGCCCGCTTCGCCGCCGCGCTCGTCCGCACGGCCCGCGACAAGAAGCTCGCCGACGCCGTCAAGGGATGAACCGGGGGCCGCCCGGCCCCGGTCCGAACGGCCGGGTGCCGTCAGTCCTTGCCCTTCGCCGCCACCCATTCGAGGTTCCACCCGTAGGCCTGGTCGACCGACATCTTGCCCCAGCGCGGCCGGCCGGGCGGCGGCAGGACGAACCGGCCCTCCCGGCGCACCACCAGCTCGCCGCCCACGTTCTCGATCAGCGCCAGGACCGCGTCGCGGGAGGCGTCCACGCAGTCGCTGATCCGCATCTCGATCGGCGGGGCGCCCAGCGGGTACAGGGTGGCGATCGCGTCCAGGCCGCGGAAGTCGTCGGCGCCGTCGTAGATCTCGGCGAAGACCAGGATCCGCTTGAAGTCGGCGGTGTGGTCGAGGTTGATCGTGAGGTTCTCGCCGGTGCTGACCGTCCCGGAGCGGTCGTCGCGGTCGAGCAGGACGTAGGGCGGGCGGTCCAGGGCGCCGAAGTCGCCGAGGGCGTGGATGATGCCCTTGCGGCCGTCCTGGAGCTCCCACAGGCAGCACAGGTCGAGGTCGAGGTCGACACCGCGGCGCAGCTTGCCGAGCAGGCCCTTGGCGGCGCCCTCCTTGGCGGACCAGTTGAGGTTGACCCGCATGTTGCCGCCGGTGGCGCCGTGCTTGGTCAGCGACACCGAGGGGGCGTTCTTGGTCAGCGAGATCGTCCCGCCGGCCCCCTGCTGCGGCTGCCCGCCCACCGGCGGCACGGGCGCCGCGGGAGCGGGCGGCGGCGGCACGGGCGGCTGCCCGGGCGGGGTGAACTGGCCGGGCGGAGGAGGCGCGTACTGGCCGGGCGGCGGGGGCATCGGGGTCTGGCCGGGCGGGGCGAACTGGTGCTCGGGCGCCGGCGGCGGCACGGGAGCGGCGGGAGCGGGCGGCGCAGGCGGTGCCTGCGGCGCGGGCGGCGCCTGGGGCGGCGCGGCGGGAGCGGGCGCCGGCGCGTCGTCGACGGAGATGCCGAAGTCGGTGGCCAGCCCCGCCAGGCCCGAGTCGTAGCCCTGGCCGACCGCGCGGAACTTCCACGTGCCCTGCCGCCGGTACAGCTCGCCCAGCACGAACGCGGTCTCGGTCGTGGCCCCCGGGTTGTCGAACCGGGCCACCTCCGTTCCGGCCGCCGCGTCCACCACCCGCACGTACAGGCCCTGGAACTTGCCGAACGAGCCGCCGTCCGAGGACGCCGCGATCACGATCCGCTCGATGCCGGCCTCGACGCCGTTCAGGTCCACCGCCAGCACGTCCCGCACGGTCGGCCCTGGCTGCTTGCCCTCGTGCCGCACGGCGCCCGACGCGTGCGCCGGCTGGTTGTAGAACACGAAGTCATCGTCCGACCGCACCCTGCCGGTGCCCGCGAGCAGCAGCGCGGAGGCGTCGGCGTCGGGCACCCCGGGGCCGCCCTGCCAGCCCAGCTCGACCCTGACCGACGGCACCGGCACCGGCGTGTTGGCGCCCTTCTGCATGGACATGAACGCTCCTCCTCCTCGTCCGACGTCCCCCAACCTATGGCCCTCCGGACGCGCCCGGCGACCGCGCCGCCCCGTCCCGGCGCCCGCGTCCCGCCCCCGCCCCCACCTGGAACGCTCGCGCGATGCTCGCGCCGAGCGTCATACTCACGTGCGGGCAACCCCGGGCCCGCACGCGCGAAAGGAGTCGACGGCATGCGCTCTCGGCCGCTGTACGACATCGCGGCGCTGCTCGCGCGGCTCGGCTTCGGCGCCGTCTTCATGGCGCACGGCTGGCAGAAGATCGAGGCCGGGATCACCGCGACCGGACGCTCGTTCGACCAGCTGGGCGTCCCGTTCCCGACCGGCGCCGCGGTGTACGCCGCGTTCGCGGAGCTGCTGGGCGGCGCCGCGCTGGCCCTCGGGCTGGGGCTGCCGGTCGTCGGGGTGCTGCTGTTCGTGGACATGGCGGGCGCGTTCGTGTTCGTGCACGCGGGCGAGGGCCTGTTCCTGGTGGACGGCGGCACCGCGCGCAACGGCTACGAGCTGGTCCTGGTGCTCGGGCTGGCCGGGCTGCTGTTCGCCGCCGGGGCCGGGGGACGGCTGACCGCCGACCAGTGGCTGCTGGGAGGCCGTACGAGCCGCGGGCGCGGGCTCCGCCGCTCGGAACGCGCTCGCGTCGACGACGAGGACGATGACGACGACGGCCAGAAGTTCGTGGAGGCCCTGAGGGGCGCCGGCGACGAGCCGCCGCCCCCGGCGCTGGAGAAGCCCCGGGCGCCGAAGGCCGCGAAGAGCTCCTCGTCGAAGACCTCGTCAAAGACCTCGCCGAAATCCTCGTCCCGGTCCTCGTCCACGCCGTCCACGCCGGCGGAGGGCGACGCCCGCCTCGCCACCGACATCGTCTCGGGCGGCACGGGCACCGAGGACGACACGCTGGTCGCCGGGCGCCGCAAGCCGCGGCGGCGCGGCTCGTCCGACACCCAGCCGATGAAGCGGGACCAGAGCGGCAGCGGCACGTCCTGAACCCTCGGACCGGCGTAACAGCGGTCAGGGGACGCGGGCCGTCCACTCGGGCGTGCCGAACTTCTCGGCGACGAGCTTCTCGGCCGCCCGCAGCTCCGCGCCGGTGACCGCGTCGCCGGACAGCCCGTACCGGCCGCGGAAGTGGCCGATCATCCGCTCGATGATCTCCTCGCGCGGCAGCCCGGTCTGGCGGCGCAGCGGGTCCACCCGCTTGGCGGCGCTGGCGATGCCCTTGCCCGACAGCTTCTCCCGGCCGATCCGCAGCACCTCCAGCATCTTGGCGGCGTCGATGTCGTAGGCCATCGTCACGTGGTGCAGCACCGCCCCCGCCGCCAGCCGCTTCTGCGCGGCGCCGCCGATCTTGCCCTGGTCGGAGGTGATGTCGTTCAGCGGCCGGTACCACGCCCTGACGCCCAGGTCCCCGAGCGCGCCCAGCACCCAGTCGTCCAGGAAGGCGTAGCTCTCGGCGAACGACATGCCCGCCACCAGCGACGCGGGCGCGTACAGCGAGTAGGTGATGGTGTTCCCGGGCTCGACGAACATCGCGCCGCCGCCGCTGATCCGGCGGACCACGCGCACCCCGTGCCGGGCGGCGCCCGCGGCGTCCACCTCGTCGCGCAGCGACTGGAAGCTGCCGATGATCACGGCGGGCGAGGCCCACTCCCACACCCGCAGCGTCGGGGGCCGCCGCCCGGCCCCGACCTCCTCCGCCAGGACCTGGTCCAGCGCCATGTGCAGCGCCGGGTCCTGCGGCCCCTCGTGGACGAGCCGCCACGGGTGGTCGTGCCAGTCCGAGGCGTGCGCCACGGCCCGCCGGACGGCGATCCCGACCGCCTCCGCGGACACGCCCAGCATCACCGTGCCCCGCGGCAGGCCGCGTTCGACGCGGGCGGCGATGTCGTGCGCCTCCAGCGCGGCGGGCAGCCCGTCCAGCGCCGCGTTGACGGCCTCCAGCGCCTCGTCCGGCTCCAGGAAGAAATCGCCGCTGATCCGCGGCGACCGCAGCAGGCCGTCCGCCACCTCCAGGTCGGCGACCACCAGTTTCCCGCCGGGCACCTTGTACTCACCGTGCATCACGTCCATGCCAACCGCCGGCCCGCGGCCCCGATTCCTGCGCCGCGCCCGGACGCGACGGACGCGGCGTCAGCGGACGCGGCCGCGCGCCTTCAGCGGAGTCTCCGGCAGCGGCGGGGCGGGGACGGGCGGGCCGTCGTAGCCGTGCACCTCGCCGAACCGGTCGCCGTCCGTCCAGTCCCGGCGGGCCTGCGCGATCTCCTCGCCGGTCCGGCCGACGAAGTTCCACCACATGACCAGCTTCTCCGCGAACGGCTCGCCGCCCAGCAGCACCAGCCCGCCGTCCCCGTCCACGGCCCGCAGCGGCAGCTCGCGCCGCCCGCAGCCCAGGTAGACCATCGAGCCGGGCTCCACCCGCTCGCCGTCGACCTCGACGGTGCCCGCCATGGTCAGGGCGGCGTACTCGAAGTCGGGTTCGACCGGCAGCCGCGCGTCCGCGCCCGCCCGAAGGGCGATGTCGGCGCCGACGATCGGGGTGTAGGCGGTGCCCGGCGAGGCCGCCCCGTCCAGCTCGCCGAGGATCACGGTGGCCTCGAACCCGGTGCCGCCGGTGACGACGGGCAGGCCGGCGTGGTGCTCGAACGCGGGCTCCGCGTGCCGGTGCCCGTCGGGCAGGGCCACCCACAGCTGCGCGCCGTGCAGGAGGCGGCCGTGCTCGCGCGGCGACTCCTCCGAGTGGGAGATCGCCCGGCCCGCCGTCATCAGGCCGAGCTCCCGGGGACGCACGGTCCGCAGGCTGCCGACGCTGTCGCGGTGCAGCACCTCCCCGGCGTGCAGCCAGCTCACCGTCTGCAGCCCGATGTGCGGGTGCGGCGGCACCTGCATCCCCGGCTCGCCGGCGATGTCGTCGGGCCCGTAGTGGTCGACGAAGCACCACGCGCCGACCATCCGGCGCCCCAGGCTCGGCAGCAGCCTCCGCACCACCGTGCTCTCCCCGAGCGGCACCCGGCGCGGCGCCAGCAGCTCGTGCACCGGCGCGCCCGCGACGCCGTCCCGTCCCCCGCACACCACCGGCTCCGGCCGCAACTGAAGATCGCTCACCCTGCCACCCCTTCCCACCCCGACTGTACGGCGCCGTCCGGGGGTGCCGTGCCGCGGCGGTCGCGGGCGTCAGGCGGCGTGCGCGCGGAGGGCCGCGATCAGCCACGCGTAGGCCGGGACGGCGGGCGGCTGCGGCGGGCGGCCGTGGATGGTCGCCAGCAGCCGCCAGTACCGCTCGACCCGTTCGTCGGCGAACAGTTCGAGCTCCCCGGCCAGCCGGGCCCGCTGCTCCGCGGTCACCGCCGGCGCGACGAGCCGGTCCAGGACGGCCCGCCCCTCGGGCGACCCGGGGGCGACGCCGTCCGCCAGCGCCCGCCCCGCGAGCTCCGCGACCGCGTGGTAGTCGAGCTCGACGGAGAGTTCGTCCGAGCCGCCCGAGGCGACCGCCATGGCGCGGACGCGGCGGCGGAAGTCCTCGTCCGCGACCAGTTCCCCGAGTTCGACCCACGCGTCGACCTGCTCGGGCGCCGGGTCGTCGGGCAGTTCGGCGGGCAGCCGCCGCATGCTCTCCGCGACGCCCATCGCCGGCGCGTCCGGGGCGATGCCGTCCACGACCTCCTGGACGAAGTCATCGATGATCTGCTGCCGCTCGCGGGCGGACAGCCGGGCCAGTCTGTGCATCAGCAGCGTCTCCTCGATCGTGCTCTCGCGCTCGGCGACCGTGCTGAGCACCGCGCGGCGCAGCCGCAGCGTGCGGATCTCGGCGTCCAGCGCGGCGACCTGCGCGGCCGCCACCTCCGACAGCGTGGCGGCGCGGGCCAGGACGGCCCGCGTCACCTCCAGCCCGATCCCCAGCTCGCGCAGTGTCCGGACGAGATCGACCCGCGCCACCGCCTCGGCGTCGTACAGGCGGTAGCCGCCGGCCGACCGGCCCGCCGTGGGGACCAGCCCTTCGTCCGACCAGAACCGGATCGTCCGGGCCGGGACACCGCACCGATCGGCCAGCTGCCCGATCGTGAACAGTTCCGCGCTCGTGCTCATGCGACGACTGTGCACCTTCCACCCGCTGCAACCTCAACCCGCCGCCGCGCCGCCCTTCGGAACGGCCGCCAGAGCGGCGGCCAAGAGGGCGAGCCCCGCGCCGATGCCCGCGGAGTGCTGGAGGCGTCCCCGCCGCAGTCGACTCCGGCGGCATCGAGAACGGCGCTGAGCACCGCGAAGGGAAGCATCGGCACCAGGAAGCCGCAGCCCGTCCAGGCGAGGAAGATCAGGGGCGTGCGGGCAGCCGCCGGCCCCACGGCCGGGCCAGCGCCAGACCGACCGCCACGACCTTGACCACCAGGTAGAGGGACATGGCCAGCGCCGCCGCATACCCCCCGGCCCTGCGAGCCGCGCTCCACCGCGAACCGGCGCTCCCCGCCCGCACGGGCTCCACACCGACCGCCCGTCCATCACCTGGCCCCGCCCTTCGCACCGAACGCCCGCCGCCCGCGGTCCTTCCGCGAACGGCAGGCGCGCGGATCCCGCCACGGGGGGGGGAGCATCGCGCCGCTCCCCTCCCCCGTGCGCGCCAGGGCTTCGGTGGTGTCAGGCGCCGTGGTAGGCGAACGCTCCCCACAGATACGGGTCGCCATGGCTGCGGCCGCCGGGGGCGCGCAGGACGAGGCGTTCCCAGCAGCGTTCGGCGACCGGGCGCGGCAGCCATGCGCGCGGGTCGGCCATCAGGCGGGAGAAGTGTTCGGTCTTGGCTCCGTCGGTCGTGGTCCGCAGCCACTCGGCGGCGGCCGCCCACGCGTCCGCCGGTTCCCGTCCGCGGTTCCGCCAGGCGTCATAGAAGGCGATACTGAAAAGCAGGGCGCCGTCGTCGGGCACGCGCCACATCGTCGCCAGCACGCCCGCCGCGCCGGCGTGCAGGAGGCTGGTGGGCAGGCCGACGACCTCGTCGGGGAGCCGCACGCCCGGGACGCCGCTGGCGCAGGCCGTCAGCACCACCAGCCGCGCGGCCAGCCGGTCGGCCAGCAGGTCCCGCGCCGTGAGCGTCTCGCCGCCGGCCAGGACGAGGCCGCTGTCGAGCGGGGACAGCGGCTCGGCCCGCCCGTGGCACGCCACGTGCAGCACGCCGGCGTCTGCGGCCCGGCGCCGGACCTCCTCGCGGGTCGCCGCGTCCCGTTCCAGCGTCGCGCCGGCGTCGCCGAACAGCGCCGCCACGGTGTCCGCCTCCAGCCGCGCCGCCTCCAGCGGCGGCAGGCCCGTGCCCGCCGGGTCGGCGACCGCGAGGGCGTGCGCGGTGCCCCGCCCGGCGGCACGGCCGGTCGCCGCGCGCAGCGCCAGGGCGCTCGGGGCGTACGTGGCGGTGATGCCGCTCATCGCCGCGGCCGCGTGCAGCGGGAGCTGGGCCAGGTGGCCGACGGGGACGAGCACGGCGCGGGCGGCACCGTCCAGCTGGGGCGCCAGGACGTCGAAGACCGTGGTGCGCAGCCAGTCCACGATCTCGCCGACGAGTACGGCCGCGGCCCGGTGGTCCGGAGCGTGCTCGGCGCCGGAGGCTTCGAGCAGGGCCGACACGCGGACCGCCATCTCCGTCTCGGTCAGGTCCGGCAGCCATACCGGGGTGACGTCGTCCCGGCCGCGCACGATGAGCGCCAGACCGCGCTCGCCCGTGTCCGTCACGTAGATCACCGGTGGGCCGGCGGCGTCCGGGACCGCCGGGTCCGCCGCGTCCATGCGGAGGAAGTCGCGGTGGCGCGGGTCGGCGCGGATCTCGTCCAGGACCTCTTCCAGCTCGCGATGGGCGACGCCCAGCCGCTCCACCAGGTCGATGCGGACCGACACGACGTCGTCCGCGCCGGGCTCCCCCGCCTCCAGCACGGCGATCCGCCGGGTGATCTCCTCCCAGCGGCCCGCGACGTCGTCGCGGCCCGCGTCGCGCAACTCGTCCACGTCGGCGCCGGCCAGTTCCAGCGCCTGCGCCAGCAGCACGGCCCGGCCCCGTTCGAGCACGGCGACGGCCTGCGCCGGGTGCCCGGCCAGCACATGGGCGACGGCCGCCCGCGCCGGGACGCCCACGGCCTCGCGCAGCCAGCCCTCCTTGTGTCCGCGCAGCCGCTCACCGCGCAGCACGATCGACAGCGCCCCCATGCAGCGGACATAGGCCGCGGCGGCGCGTTCCCAGGCGCCGCCGGCGGCGTGGGCGTCGCCGAGCAGCCTGGCTCCCAGCACGGTCTCCCGCGAGGGCGGGTCGGCCTCCAGCAGGTCCTCCAGGATCCGCACGGCCTCCTCGCGCGGACCGGCCTCGCCGGTCAGCCGGTGCTTGGCCAGCAGCGTGGAGCACATCGGGACGGTGTACATGGCCCGCAGCACCACGTTGGTCACGGGTTCGAGGGCGCGGGAGAAGGCCGCGACCGCCTCGTCCAGGACGGCCGCGTCACCGCGGGCATCGCCGAGCGCCTGCAGGGCGTTGGCGTGGTTGAAGACCCGGCGGGGCCAGTAGGGCGAGGAATCGGGGGTCGCCTCGGACGCCTCGCGCAGCGCGGTCACGGCGCGGTCCAGGTCGTCCCCTCCGGCGCCGTCGTTCAGGAGCATGTACCGCTGCAACAGGGCGTTGCCGAGGTTGGTGAGGCGGCGCGCGCGCTGGTCGGCGGCCCTCTCGTCGTGGAGGTCGAACGTCTCCTGCTCCGAGACCCGTTCGAGGAGCGCCACCGCCAGGTCGGCGCTGCGCGCCTCCCCGGTGGCCCTGGAGCGGACGATCAGCCGGTTCGCCAGGCTCATGGCCACCGTGCGCCAGTTGTGGCTGCCGGGGACGAGAAGGTCGAGGGCGCGCTCGGCGGAGCCGATGGACCGGTCGAGGTCGGCCAGCTCGCCCGCCGCGACATAGCGGTCGCCGTAGAGGAGGGCGAGCTGCTGGAGGAGGTAGGCCCGGCCGACCCAGCCCCGGGCGGGGATCCCCTCGGCGATCGCGAGGGCGCGGGCGAGCGCCGTCCGGTCGCCGGTCAGCTCGTACACCTGCCGCAGGGTGGTCACCAGGTCGAGGTCGAGAGCGGTGCGGACCTGTTCGGACGGTTCCAGGTCCGCGCCTTCCTCAAGCGCGTCGAGGCTGCGGCGCAGGTCGCTGGGATGGCCGCCGGTGTGGTGACGTTCCCGGTAGGCGCGGCCGATCAGCACCAGGGTATGGGCGTAGTGGTCCGCGTCGCCGCGCGAGTGGTACCGCTGGGCCCCGTACGCGGCGGCCAGCGCGACCTCTGCGCTCGCCGCACCGGCGCGGCTGCGTTTGGACGCCAGCTCGGCCAGCTGCAGCGCCAGCCGGCCGCGCCGCTCGTCGTCGTCGCCCGCCAGCTCCGCGGCCTCATGGATCGCGGTCTCGGCGCGGTCGAAGTCCATGGAGAAGTCGGGGATGGCCGCGACCAGGCCGTCGATCAGGAGGAACCGCAGGTCGAGGTCGCCGGGCTCGGCGCGCACGCTCTCGTCGCAGAACTCCAGCAGGCGCTCCAGGTCGGCGGACCGGCGGGTCAGATCCCATCGGGCGACCAGCAGGTGTCCCCGCACCAGCCGCAGCGTGGCGCCGACCTCGTCGCCGCCGGGGAGCAGGCGACCGGTCAGGTCCAGGGCCTGGTCGAGCACCGCCACCGATCGGGTGCGGCGGGCACGTTCGGCGACGGTCTCACCGAACAGCATCGCGGCCATCGCACGTAGACCGGGTGCTTCCTCTTCCTCCGCGGGGCCGTGCTCGATGACCTCTTCCAGCAGCCCGGCGGCGCGCTCCAGCAGCTCGGTGCTCCCACCGCTCACGAGCGCGCGCTCGTACAGCAGCCCGGCGAAGTTGAACCGGTCGATGGAGCGCCGATAGTAGGGCTCTCCGGTGGACAGCGCGGTCTCGAAATGCCGCAGGGCGCGCTGGAAATGCCGCTCGTCCCCGGTCCTGCGGCTCAGGTCGCCGCGCAGCTCGGCCGCGAAACCGGACGCTCCGGCGCGCAGGTCGGACGGGCCGCGCAGCCGCGCCACCGACTCGGCCACGACGGCCGCGACCGCGTACACCGAGAGCGTCCCGCCCGAACGGAACCGCGCGCTGGCCTCCGACGCCGACTCGGAGAGGGCGTCCACCGCGTCGTCGAGGGCACCCATGGACGAGAACACCTCAGCGGTTCCCCGCTCGTGGACGTGCCGCAGGAGCTCGGCGTGACTGGCGCCGGACAATCCGAACATCTCCAGCATCTCCGCCACGCCGGGCTCCGCGAGCAGCGGCTGCGCCTCGATGAGCGCCCAGGCGCCGCCCATGTCGGCGACGTTCAGGAAGGCCGCGACGACCTCGGCCACCTCCTCCTCCGGGAACGCGGCCTCCACCTCGGCGACGGCGGACGCCGCGCCCTTCTCGGCCGCCCACCGGGCGAGAAGCTGCCGGCGCGCCGCTCGTACGGCGGCCAGGTCGTCCCCGGCGGAGCGCGCCGACATCATGCGGTGGGCGAACCCGAACCCGGCGTCTTGGGACGCCAGTTCGGGATGGCGGGTGAGGGTCTCGATCAGCTCGTCCTCGCCGTCCGCCGCCAGAAGCCGGTCCACGCGGGGCTGGATGCCGGGTTTCACGAGCGGGGCGAGGGTGGTCAGGTCGAGGACCTTGCCCGCGGCCCTCTCCTCGACGAACCTGCGGCGGAAGGCACGGGCGGCGTCCGCGGACTCCTCGTCCAGGCCGCGTTCCCGCGCGACGGCGCGCAGCACCTCGTCGGCCACGGGCTCGCGCATTTCCGGGCGGTAGTGGAGCAATGAGGCCCGTGCCTCGTCGCCGTCGGCCGACAGGTACGCGTGGGCGGCCTCCTCAATGAGCGCGCGCACGGGACCGGCCTCGCGGCACCGGGCGAGCAACGGCGCCATACGCCGGACGCCCGCGGCGCCCTCCTCGTCCTGCAGCGCGGCCAGTTCCTCGACGACCTGCGGCATGCCGTGGTGCAGCAGCAGCGGACGCTCCTCGACGGCCCGCACCCAGTCCGGGCGCGGCGTGCCCAGGAACTCGGCGAGTTGCCGGACGACGTATCCCACGTCCTCGTTCAGCCCGTCGGGGGTCTTGGAGATCTCGCAGCCCAGCAGCGCGCGGTCGAAGCGGACCCGCGGATCGTCCGCGTCGTCGTCGCGGACGCGGATCAGCAGGTCGCGGTGGTCCTCGAACGCGGCGCGAGCGGGGTCGCCGGGCCCGGCCTCCTCGATCAGACCGGACAGGACGCGCAGCGCCTCGTCGCCGAGCAGCACCGGATGCCGCTCGACCAGCCGCCCGGTGGCGCGCCAGCTCCCCACGACGCACAGGTCGAGCACCAGATGCCGCAACCCGCCGATGACCTCGGCCCCCGTGCCGCACGACATCAGGAAGGCGTCCCCTTGCCCTCGACGTTCGTCTCGAACAGCAGGTGCCGCGGGGCCAGCCCCTGCCACACGTACCGGGTCAGCTCCGCGCCCTGCGCCTGCTCGGCCTGGGGCCCGACGGGCAGCGGCCAGCGCAGCGCCTGGTAGATGCGGGGACGGAAGAGGTCGAACGCCGCCTCCACCAGATCCCCGTGGGTCTGCGCGGCCGGCAGCAACCAGCCGTAGTAGACCGCCGCCGCCAGCAGCGGGCCCAGCGGGAGCGTCCACCAGGCCAGCGGGGTCCAGACGACCACCGCCAGGCTCCACCACACGGTGTGCGCCGCCATGTCCATCTCGGCGCGGCCGCGCGCCAGCTCCGACCGGACGCGGTCGTCCAGGAGCAGCCACAGGTGCGGCCAGCAGGCGACGATGTCGAGCCCGTGCTTGGCGCTGGGACGCATCTCTGCGGCGCGCAGCCGGTTGCCGAACCGGGTCGGCATCGTCTGCTCCAGCGTGCCGGGGGCGTTGCGCAGTTTGAGCTGGAGGCGGGCCAGCTCGTCCGCCTCCCGGGCGGGCAGCCGCCCGTCGGCGAGCCGCTGGGCCTCCAGCGTTCCGGCCCGCTCCTGATCCCGGGTGCGGCGACCGTGCAGGCGGCGCCGCCGCCCGTCACCCCGGCCGAGCGGCCAGTAGCCCTCCAGCAGTCGCAGCAGCGGCACCGACAGCCGCTGGGTGACCAGCGCCGACACGACGATCGCGAGCCCCGCCACCAGAACGGTCGCCAGTTGCAGCACGGCCGGAAGCCTGGCGAGATCGGCGCCGACCTTGGCCAGGCCGCCGGAGCGGTCCTGGCTCTGCCGCCACGCCCAGGCCGCCAGCCCCGCGAACCAGAACACCGCCACCGGCGTCAGCAGACGGGCCGTGGCCTCCCCGGCCAGCCTCTCGCCCGCCTTCTCCCAGACCTTCGACAGCATCAGCGGTCTGTGACCGGCTCGAAGGGCACCTCGTCGTCCGGGCACGAGGGGACCTCGTCCAGCACGCTGAAGCGGTACCACTCCGTGCCGCAGCGCGGGCACGCGTACCGGACGGCGGACAGCCGGACCCGCCCCGCCTGCGGCTGGAACGTCCGATACTTCTGGGGAACCTCCAAGGCCCGCCGCATCCAGTCCCGCGTGGCCTCATGGCCCGACAGCAACCGCAGCAGCGGCACCTTGACGGACTCCCCCGCCCGCCCCCGCTCCAGCAGCTCGCCGAGCTCACGGTCGAGCCCGGGCGCCGCGTCCCCGGCGAGCTCGGGCAGGAACCGACGCAGCGCCTCGGCCGCCTGCAGCACGTCCCCGTCTTCCAAGAACCTTCCACCCCGTTCCACCGGTGCCCCGAACGCCCCATATCGGCTGCGTTCCATTCAACCGGTGTCACCGGGCCCCCGGAAGCATTCGGGAACGTCCACCAACGGCCCGCTTCGCCCGGCGGTGGGCCCCTGGAAACGCGCGTGGCCGCCCGCCGTCCAGAGACGGCGGCCGGCCACGGGTGTCGGTGCTCGTTACATCAGCTGCAGCCGCTGGTGGAGCCGCAGCCCTCGCAGACGTAGCAGCTGCCCGCCGGGCGCATCTTGGTGCCGCAGGTCAGGCACAGGGGCGCGTCGGCGGTACGGCCCTGGCGGCTCTCGATGACCTCCATCGACGAGTGGGCCTGCGCGGCCGGGGCGTTCGCCGCCGGGGCCGCCGCGGCCGGACGGGTGATCTCCGCCGTCTGGGCCAGGCTCTCCCGGTCGAGCTGGTCGTCGTGCTGCAGGCTGGCCGGGTCCTCGCCGTTGACCTGCATCGCCCGCTCCTTGGCCGACAGGATGCCCAGCGCCGCGCGGTCCTCGTACGGCAGGTGGTCCAGGGCCAGGCGGCGGAAGATGTAGTCCATCACCGAGGTCGCCATCCGGATGTCCGGGTCGTCGGTCATCCCGGCCGGCTCGAACCGCATGTTGGTGAACTTCTCCACCCAGGTCTCCAGCGGCACGCCGTACTGGAGGCTGATGGAGATCGCCATGGAGAAGGCGTCCATCACGCCGGCCAGCGTGGAGCCCTGCTTGCCGAGCTTGAGGAACACCTCGCCGACGCCGTCGTCGGGGTAGGACGAGGCGGTCATGTAGCCCTCGGCGCCCGCGACGGAGAAGCGGGTGACGGTCGCCGGGCGCTGCTTGGGCAGCCGCTTGCGGACCGGGCGCGGCGCCGCGGCCTCGGCCGGGGCCTCCTCCGCCTTGGGCTCCTTGGCCTTCTTGGCGACCGAGAGCGGCTGGCCGACCTTGCAGTTGTCGCGGTAGATCGCCAGCGCCTTGAGGCCGAGCCGCCAGCCCTCGAAGTAGACCTTCTCGATGTCCTCGATGGTGGCCTGCTCGGGCATGTTGACGGTCTTGGAGATCGCGCCGGACAGGAACGGCTGGGTCGCCGCCATCATCCGCACGTGCCCCATCGGGCTGATCGCCCGCTCGCCCATCGCGCAGTCGAACACCTCGTAGTGCTCGGGACGCAGCCCGGGCGCGTCGACGACGTGGCCGTGCTCGCCGATGTACTCGACGATCGCCTCGATCTGCTCCTGCTGGTAGCCCAGCTTCGTCAGGGCCCGCGGCACCGTGAGGTTGACGATCTGCATCGACCCGCCGCCGACCAGCTTCTTGAACTTCATCAGCGCCAGGTCGGGCTCGATGCCGGTGGTGTCGCAGTCCATCATCAGGCCGATGGTGCCGGTCGGGGCCAGCAGCGACGCCTGCGCGTTGCGGTAGCCGTGCCGGTCGCCGGTCTTGAGGCACTCCTGCCACTGCTTGGTCGCGGCGGCGTGGACGGCCTTGTCCGTCTCGTCGAGCGTGCGGATCGCGTCGTTGGCGGCGGCGTGCTTGCGCATGACCCGCTTGTGCGCCTCGGCGTTGCGGGCGTAGCCGTCGTAGGTGCCGACCACCCCGGCCAGCTCCGCGGAGCGGCGGTAGGCCACGCCGGTCATCAGGGACGTGATCGCGGCGGCCAGCGAGCGGCCGCCCTGGGAGTCGTAGGCGTGCCCGGTGGCCATCAGCAGCGCGCCCAGGTTGGCGTACCCGATGCCCAGCTGCCGGTAGTCGCGGGTGGTCTCCGCGATCTTCTCGGTCGGGAAGTCGGCGAAGGTGATCGAGACGTCCATCGCGGTGATGATCAGCTCGGTCAGCTTCACGAACTTCTGGACGTCGAAGGCGCCGTCCTCGCGCAGGAACTTCAGCAGGTTGATGCTGGCCAGGTTGCAGGAGGAGTTGTCCAGCGACATGTACTCCGAGCACGGGTTGCTCGCGGTGATGCGGCCCGACTCGGGGTTGGTGTGCCAGTCGTTGATCGTGTCGTCGTACTGGATGCCGGGGTCGGCGCACTCCCACGCCGCCTTGGCCATCAGCCGGAACAGCTCCTTGGCCCGGATCTTCTCGACGATCTCGCCGGACAGCCGGGCGCGCAGCCCGAACTCGCCGTCGGACTCCACCGCGCGCATGAACTCGTCCGACACCCGGACCGAGTTGTTGGCGTTCTGGTACTGGACGCTGGCGATGTCCCGGCCGCCCAGGTCCATGTCGAAGCCCGCGTCGCGGAGGGCGCGGATCTTGTTCTCCTCGCGGGACTTGGTCTCGATGAACTCGGCCACGTCGGGGTGGTCCACGTCCAGGACGACCATCTTCGCGGCCCGCCGGGTGGCGCCGCCGGACTTGATCGTCCCGGCGGAGGCGTCGGCGCCGCGCATGAACGACACCGGCCCGCTGGCGGTGCCGCCCGAGGACAGCAGCTCCTTGCTGGAGCGGATCCGCGACAGGTTCAGCCCCGCGCCCGAACCGCCCTTGAAGATCACGCCCTCTTCCTTGTACCACTCCAGGATCGACTCCATCGTGTCGTCCACGGAGAGGATGAAACAGGCGCTGACCTGCTGCGGGGACCTGGTGCCCACGTTGAACCAGACCGGCGAGTTGAAGCTGAACATCTGGTGGACCAGCGCGTGCTTCAGCTCGTGGTCGAAGACCTCGGCGTCCTGCTCGGAGGCGAAATAGCCCTGCGCCAGGCCGGTGTCGACGTACATCTTCACGACGCGGTCGACCAGTTGCTTGAGGCTCCATTCCCGCTGCGGCGTTCCGACCGCGCCGCGAAAGTACTTGGACGCCACGATGTTGACGGCGTTCACCGACCAGAAGTCGGGGAATTCGACACCGCGCTGCTCGAAGTTCACCGAGCCGTCGCGCCAGTTCGTCATGACGACGTCACGACGCTCCCAGCGCAGTTCGTCGTACGGATGCACGCCGGGCGTGGTGAAGATGCGCTCGATCTTCAGCCCTTTGCGGCCCCCCTTGCCGCGCCGGGATGCCGAGCCGCTCACCGTCTCCGTCATGCCTTCCCCCTCTCGGGCCCTCGCCCCGGGCCCTGTTCAGGACAACCCCGCCCGGCGGCCCGAAAATCCCGGCCGCGGGCTCTTCCTCTGTGCTGAATGTGCTGCTCGACCTGCTGCTTGACGTGCTGCTCGAACCGCCCTCACCGGGGCGGGGCGGGCTCCCCCGAGGAACCTCTCGTGCGCAGCGACTCGATCTCCCGGGCGAAGTCGTCGAGCGACTCGAAGCTCCGGTAGACCGACGCGAACCGCAGGTAGGCGACCTCGTCGAGTTCGCCGAGCGGTCCGAGAATGGCCAGGCCGACCTCGTGCGAGGGGATCTCCGCGGCGCCGGTGCCCCGGATCGACTCCTCCACCCGCTGCCCCAGCTTGGCCAGCGCATCCTCGTCCACCGGGCGGCCCTGGCAGGCCCTGCGCACCCCGGCGATGATCTTTTCCCGGGAGAACGGCTCGGTGACCCCGCTGCGCTTGGCCACCATCAGGAGCACGTTCTCCTGTGTGGTGAATCGCTTGCCGCATTCCTGGCACGAACGGCGGCGCCTAATGGCGGATCCGTCGTCGGTGGCGCGGCTGTCGATCACTTTGGTGTCGGGGTTCCGGCAGAACGGGCAGTGCACGCGTTCCCTTCCTTCCCCTCGGCACCCGGAAAACCAGTCACCACAAGAACACAACTTATGGTTAATGACATCCGTGTAACTACTAGATGTTGTGGTCAACCGTACGAGGATCCGGAGGGCTGCGCAACCTGGATCGCAGGGCCCGCTCGTAAGACCCTGGTCACATCGAGGCTCACGGGCCCCCTCCGGCGTGTCGGCCACAGCAGCCCCCAAACCCCCACAAACCACTCGCGCCCGTTCCGGCCGGACGACCGGAACGGGCGCGGCGGACGGCCCCGCGAACCCCCGCGCGCAGGGGCCTCCGGGGCCCTCGCGCGGCGGCGCTCAGTGCGCGGCGACGATGGCCGCGATCTCCTCGACGGCGCTCGCCTCCAGGGGGTTGAAACGGTTCTTGGTGATCGCGAACGCCGTCCCGGACACCGGGTCCGCGTACGCGGCGCTGCCGCCCATGCCCGGCATCCCGAACACTTCTGGACGGTCCGGACCGAGCGGCGCCAGCGAATAGCCCAGCGCCCACACCGCCGGGGACCCCATCACCGCGTCGGTCCCCTCGAACGCGGCCCCCGACAGCTCGCGGAAGCGCTCCGGCGACACCAGCCGCACGCCGCCGACCTCCCCGAGCAGCGCCGCGTACATGCGCGCGACCGCCCGCGCGGTCAGCACGCCGCCGGCGGGGATGTCGGCCCGCAGCACGTCCGGGCGGTTGGCGTACGCGGCGTCCGGGACGATCTCCGGCGGCATGAGCGCGGCGAACATCCCGGCCATGCCCCTGGCCGCCTCCGCGACCTCCGGCGGCGTCTCCATCCGGGCGAGCCGTCCCAGGTCGGCCTCCGGCACGCCGAAGAACAGCTCGTCCGCCACGTCCAGCGGCCCGGCCACCTCCTCCCGGAGCACCTGCGAGATCGGCTTCCCGGTGGCCCGGCGGACGATCTCGCCCACGATGTAGCCGAACGTGTGGGCGTGGTAGGCGGTCTTGGTACCCGGCTCCCACCACGGCTCACTCCCGGCGATCAGCGCGCACATGCCGTCCCAGTCGCACAGGTCCTCGGTCGTGGTGCCGTCCGGGAGCCCCGGGACGCCCACCGTGTGCGTGAGCGCGTGCCGCACGGTCGCCCTCTCCTTGCCGTGCGCCCCGAACTCCGGCCACAGCTCGACGATCGGCGTGTCGTACCCGAACAGCCCGCGTTCCGCCAGCACGTGCGCCACCGTCGCGGTCACGCCCTTCCCCGTGGACGCGCTGTAGAACGGGGTGCCGGGGGTGACCGGCCGCCCGGTCTCCGAATCCGCGACGCCGGCCACCGCCTCGGCCACCGGCTCGCCGTGCCGGTACACCGACACCTGCACACCGGTCTCCGCCCCGGTCTCGACCAGCCGGTCGACGGCTTCCTGAATGCGCTTCTGCATCATGACCATCCCTCTCAGTTCAGTGCCGCACCGCGGCGGTCTCGGGCCGGGGCTCCTCCGCGGCCTCACTGGTCGCCGCGGCCGGCGCGCCGATCGGCGGCACGTGGCGCAGCATGACGGCGATCAGCACGGCCATGCCCGCCACCAGCACGGCACTCGCCAGCGCCACCACGTGCAGCCCGTCCGTGAACGCCGTGCGCGCCGAGTCGAGGAGCGCCTCGCCGACGGGCGCGGGCAGGCCCGCCGCGGCCGCCACCGCGCCGGACAGGCCCTCACGCGCCCCGCCGGCGCCCGCCGGCACCTCCACCCCGGCCCGGTAGAGCGCCGTGCCCAGGCTGCCCAGCAGCGCGATGCCCAGCGCGAAGCCGAACTCGCCGCTGGTCTCGTTCAGCGCGGCCGCCGACCCGGCCTTCTCCGGCGGCGCGGACCCGACCACCAGGTCGGTGGCCAGCGTGACCAGCGGCCCGGCGCCGAGCCCGATCATCGACCAGCCCGTGACCAGCGTCACCGGACCGTACCCCGCCCCGACCTGGGTCAGCACCAGCAGCCCGCACGCCGACACCACCAGGCCCGCGGCGATGAGCCGGCCGGGCCGGAACCGGCGGGCCAGCAGCGGCGAGATCTGGAAGCCCAGCATGTTGGCCGCCAGCGCGGGCAGCATCCACAGCGCCGCGCGGAACGGCGACAACCCCTGCACGAGCTGGAGGTGCTGGGTGAGGAACATCATGATCGACCCCATCAGCAGGGTCGTCGCCATCATCCCCGCCAGCGCCGTGCCGAACGCGCGGTCCCGGAAGAGCCCCAGGTCGATCAGCGGATCGTCGAGCCGCCGCTGCCGCCGGACGAACACCGCGCCCACCCCGGCGCCCGCCAGCGCCGCCGCCACCGGGACCGGCTGCCAGCCGCCCCGGGCAAGTTCCTTGAGCCCGTACACGACCGGCAGGATCGCCGCCAGCGACAGCAGCACGCTGGCCAGGTCGACGCGTCCCGCGCCGGGACGGCGGTACTCCGGCAGCAGCACCGGCCCCAGGACCAGCAGCAGCGCCATCGCCGGCACCCCGAGCAGGAACGCCGACCCCCACCAGTAGTGCTCCAGCAGCGCCCCGCCGACGATCGGCCCCAGCGCCGCGCCGCCCATGAAGCAGCCCATCCACACGCCGATCGCCAGCGCCCGCTGCCGCGGATCGCGGAACATCGTGCCGATCAGCGACAGCGTCGAGGGCGCGATCGTGGCCCCGGCGACGCCCAGCAGCGCCCGCGCCGCGATCAGCGTCCCCGGGCCGGTCGCGTACGCGGCCACCACCGACGCCGCGCCGAACGCGGCCGCGCCCGCCAGCAGCAGCCTGCGCCGCCCGATCCGGTCGCCCAGCCCGCCCATCGTGATCAGGAACCCGGACAGCAGGAACCCGTACACGTCCATGATCCACAACTGCTGGACGGCGCTCGCCCCGAGATCGGCGCTCAGATGCGGCAGCGCCAGCAGCAGGACGAACACGTCGATCGACACCAGCAGCGCGGCCAGGGCGAGCACGGCCAGCCCGGCCCACTCGCGCCGCCCGGCCCTTGCGACCGCATCCATGAGACCCTCCTCCGCGGCGCCCCCGCCGGGCGCCTTCCACGGGGAGGTCGGAGCCGCCGCCGCGTTCTCTACACGCGGCCGCCGATCTTTCTCGCGGCGGCTACCGGGCGGGCATGCGGAGCTGCTGACCGGGCTGGACGATGGAGTCGGGCAGGCCGTTGAGATCGGCGATGCGGCGCACGGTGATCCGGGGATCGCCCTCGGGGTCGTCGCGGACGGCGATGTCCCAGAGCGTCTCGCCGGGCCCGACGACCACGGTCTCGGGAGGAGCGCCCGGCGGCGCCTCGCCGCCGCGTCCGCCCGCCTGCGCGCCGGGGCCCGCCGTCAGCCAGAACGCCACGAGCAACACGGTCGCGACGAATCCGACCAGGACGGCGCGACCCCGCCGCGTGAGCCGGATCGGTGGTTCCTGAGCATTCATTTCAAGGGCGTTCCGGGCATCTCGCCCGGAGGGCGAACCCGCCATCTCGGCCCTCCCCGGAGTCGGCCGCGAATCCGGCCGGTCGAATGCATATTCGATCGAACGTCTGTACGATGTTGTACCGCACCGGAACGACGAAACGCGAGTACATTCTTCGAACAATTGTTTGATCATCGGGTCCGGACGCGATAACGTGCCATGACAAGGAGTGACGGATCCCAGCGCCGGGGAGGCGACGAGCGATGAGCAAGGTCCGGGAGCTGCCCGACGGCCCGATGGACGAGAGCGGGCTCACCCAGCGGCAGCGCATGGTGCTCGAGGTGATCCGCGACTCCGTCCAGCGCCGCGGCTACCCGCCGTCCATGCGGGAGATCGGCGAGGCGGTCGGCCTGACCAGCACCTCGAGCGTGTCGCACCAGCTCCGCGCCCTGCAGCGCAAGGGCTATCTGCGCCGCGACCCCAACCGCCCGCGCGCGGTCGAGGTCCGGGTGCCGGGCACCACCCCGGTCCGCACCGAGGACGAGGCCTACGAGGCCGCCGCCGCGGACACCTCCTCCTCCCGCCCCGCCCCCGCGTACGTGCCGCTGGTCGGCCGGATCGCCGCCGGTGGGCCGATCCTGGCCGAGGAGGCGGTGGAGGACGTCTTCACCCTCCCCAAGCAGCTGGTCGGCGAGGGCACCCACTTCCTGCTCAAGGTGACCGGTGACTCGATGATCGACGCCGCGATCGCCGACGGCGACTGGGTCGTGGTCCGCCAGCAGCCGGTGGCCGAGCAGGGCGACATCGTGGCCGCGATGATCGACGGCGAGGCGACCGTCAAGACCTTCAAGCGCCGCGACGGCCACATCTGGCTCATGCCGCAGAACCCGGCCTACGAGCCCATCCCCGGCGACGAGGCCTCCGTCCTGGGCCGCGTCGTGGCCGTCCTCCGCAAGATGTGACCCGGACGCTCCCCACCCGCACGGCGGCCCGCTGACCCGGGCCGCCGTCCGCGTTTCCGGCCCGCTCGTCGAGCAGCGGTCTCCTCACCACGCCGGACCGCGAGATCCGTACGTGCGACCGCGTCCAGCGGTGGTCGTCACCCCAGAGGCTTCGCCCCGGCGCTCGTAGGCGCCCCCGCATGGGCAGCGCCTCCGGGGTCGTACGGCGATGACCCGGGCGGCACCCAGACTCGGCTGCCGCCCGGCCGCACCGTGATCGGCTGCGCCACCGGTCCGGCGCTGTGGGGCGACCGCCGGAGCCTTCCGGTGGCCCATGGCACGCCGGGCGTGCCATGGGCCGGTCGGTGTCAGGCGGGGACGATGTTGACGATCTTGGGGGCGCGGACGATGACCTTGCGGATGTCCCGTCCGGCCAGCGCCTCCTTGATCTTGTCGGAGGACAGCGCCAGGCTCTCCAGCTCGCCCTCGGTGATGCCGGGCGCGACCTCCAGCCGGTCGCGGACCTTGCCGGCGACCTGGACGACGCAGGTCACCGACTCCTGGACCAGCAGCGCCGGGTCGGCCGACGGCCAGCCGGCCAGGGCCACCGGGGCGGTGCGGCCCAGCAGCTCCCACGCCTCGTCCGCCGTGTAGGGGGCGAACAGCGACAGCAGGATCGCGATGGTCTCGGCGGCCTCCCGGACGGCCGGGTCGCCCGCGCCCGGGCCGGAGTCGATGGCCTTGCGGGTGGCGTTGACCAGCTCCATGATCCGCGAGATGGCCACGTTGAACCGGCGGACCTCGACCAGCGCGGTGGCCTCGTCGATGGTGCGGTGGGTGACGCGGCGCAGGTCCTCCGAGCCGGTGCCGGGGTCGGCGCCGACCGGGCCGGTGACCTCGGTGGCGATGCGGTGCACCCGGGTCAGGAACTTGGACATGCCGTGCGGCGACACGTCGGCCCAGTCGATGTCGTCCTCGGGCGGGCCGGAGAACAGCATGGCCAGGCGGACGACGTCGACGCCGAACCGGTCGATCTGCTCGCCCAGGTCGACCATGTTGCCCAGCGACTTGGACATCGCCTTGGCGTTGAGGATGACCTGGCCCTGGTTCAGCAGCCGGGTGAACGGCTCGGTGAAGTCCACCATGCCCATGTCGTACAGGACCTTGGTGAAGAAGCGGCTGTACAGCAGGTGCAGGATGGCGTGCTCGACGCCGCCGGTGTACTGGTCGACCGGCATCCACTTGCGGACCTGCTCGACGTCGAACGGGCCCTGGTCGTAGCCGGGCGAGCAGTAGCGGAAGTAGTACCAGGACGAGTCGACGAAGGTGTCCATGGTGTCGGTGTCGCGCGTGGCGGGGCCGCCGCACTTGGGGCACTCGACGTTCACCCAGGACGCGGCGGCGGCCAGCGGCGAGGTGCCCTTGGGGGCCAGGTCGGCGCCGCGCAGGTCGTCGGGCAGCCGGACCGGCAGCTGGTCGTCGGGCACCGGGACCTCGCCGCACCCCTCGCAGTGCACGATCGGGATGGGGCAGCCCCAGAACCGCTGGCGGGAGACCAGCCAGTCGCGCAGCCGGAAGTTGACCGCGGCCTTGCCCAGGCCCTTCCCGGCCAGGATCTCGGTGATCCGGGCGATCGCGTCGGCCTTGGCCAGGCCGTCGATCGGGCCGGAGTTGACGATGCGGCCGTCACCCGCGGTGGCCACGCCCGTCTCGGCGGGGTCGGCCTCGCCGGTGTCGACGACCACCCGGACCGGCAGCCCGAACTTCAGCGCGAAGTCCAGGTCGCGCTGGTCGTGCGCGGGCACCGCCATGATCGCGCCGTGGCCGTACTCGGCGAGCACGTAGTCGGCGGCCCAGATCGGGATGCGCTCGCCGTTGACCGGGTTGATCGCGTACCGGCCCAGGAAGACGCCGGTCTTGTCGCGCTCGGTGGACAGCCGCTCGATCTCGCTCTCCCGGGAGATCTCCTCGCGGTAGGTCTCGAACGCGGCGCGCTGCCCGGGGTCGCAGATCTCCTCGGCCAGGTCGGCGTCGGCGGCCACGACCATGAAGGTGGCGCCGTACAGGGTGTCGGGGCGGGTGGTGTAGACGGTGACCGGCTCGTCCCGGCCCTCGATCACGAAGTCGACGTCGGCGCCGGTGGAGCGGCCGATCCAGTTGCGCTGCATCAGCAGCACCCGCTCGGGCCACCTGCCCTCCAGCTGCGCCATGTCGTCCAGCAGCCGGTCCGCGTACTCGGTGATCTTGAAGTACCACTGGGTCAGCACCCGGCGCTCGACCAGGGCGCCGCAGCGCTCGCAGTGGCCGCCGACGACCTGCTCGTTGGCCAGCACGGTCTGGTCGTTGGGGCACCAGTTGACCTGGCCGCCCTTGCGGTAGGCCAGCCCCCGCTCGTAGAAGCGCAGGAACAGCCACTGCGTCCACTTGTAGTACTCGGGGTCGGAGGTGTGCAGGCGGCGGGACCAGTCGAAGGAGGGCGCGTACCGCTGGAAGGAGCTCGCCTGGGTGTCGATGTTGGCGTAGGTCCACTCGGCCGGGTGGGAGTCGCGCTTGATCGCCGCGTTCTCGGCGGGCAGGCCGAAGGAGTCCCAGCCGATCGGGTGCAGGACGTTGTCGCCCTTCTGGAACCAGTAGCGCGCGATCACGTCGCCGATGGCGAACGCCTCCGCGTGACCCATGTGCAGGTCACCGGAGGGGTAGGGGAACATGTCGAGCGCGTAGCGACGCTCCCGGCCGTCCTCGCCTTCGGCGGCCCGGAAGGGGTCCAGCTCCGCCCAGCGGGCCTGCCACTTGTCCTGGACCGCCCGCGGGTCGTAGCCCTCGGCCGAGGGGGACGGGCCTCCCGCTCCCGCCTGCGCTTCGCGGATGGTGTCGTCGCTGCTCACGGTCGCTACTCCACTGGTCCTGTCGGTACGGGATGCGGCCCCGCGCCCTGACATGAAGGCCGATGCCCTGACATGAAAGGACCCCCCGCAGAACGAGGGGTCGCCGCGCCGGCCTGGTTGGCGGTCAGCGCGGCGGGCTGAGAAGCAGCCGGGTCCGCATACAGCAAGACTAGCGCAGAGGCAAGAGCCCGCGCTGGCGCGCCGGGCCGCCCGCGGGCCCGGGTTTGGGCCTTGACGGACGCGACGGAGATCGTCCACGCTCGAACTGACAGGAAGGTTTCCTATAAGTAGAAGCCGCCGCCGATCCCCGACCCCGCTCCCCCCGCCAAGGAGGATCGCGCATGTCCACCCAATTCCGCCTGCCCATCACCACCCGCCTACCCGTCACTGGGCGCGTGACTGGGAGGAAGGGGGTCGTGCTGGCTGTGGGCGCCGGGCTCGGGCTTCCGCTCGTGGTCGCCGCGCGCGCCACCACCTCGTTCCGCTACTTCGTCACCCGTAACGGCTGGAACCCCGCGCAGCCACTCACCCGCGCCGCCCTGGACCCGCAGCCGTTCCTCACCCAGAACTACGGCGGCCGTCAGCCCCCGTCCACCGTCTCGCATCCCGCGACGCTCCCCGCCAAGCAGGGACGCCACCTGATCCTGGCCGTCTGGGACATCGCCGACACCGGCAACGCCTTCTGCTCCTGCGCGGACGTCGACTTCGGCTGAACCGGCACCGCCAGGCCGGGGCCGGGCCGGATTCCGTTGTGGACAGGCACCGAACCCGTTGTGCGCACGCACAGTATCGCCGCGGGTTCCGTGCGCGTTTCTCCCGCAGAACAGCACGTCACGGACGTATTACGGGATAGCGGGCGGCATCGCCCATACAGCAGGATGAGCGGCAACCATTCGTACACTCGTCGGTAACAACCGGCCTGTGGTCAGCCCCGTACGAGGAGTGTCATGCTCAACCTCTCCGTGCTTCTTGAGGACGCCGCGCGCAAGGCGCCCGACCGTGACGCCATCGTGTTCGGGGACATGCGGCTGTCCTACGGGATGATCGAGACCATCGCGAACCAGGTCGCGAACCTCCTGCGCGACCGCGGGATCGGCCCCGGCGACAAGGTCGCGCTCTCGTGTCCGAACGTCCCCTACTTCCCGATGGCCTACTTCGGGATCCTGAAGGCGGGGGCGGCGGTCGTCCCGCTGAACGTGCTCCTCAAGCCCCGCGAGATCACCTACCACCTGGAGGACTCGGACGCGAAGGCGCTGTTCGTCTTCGAGGGGACGCCGGAGCTGCCGCTGGGCGAGATGGGGCACGCGGGATTCCAGGCCGCCGCGGGGTGCGAGCACCTGTTCCTCATGACCACCGACCCCGGCGCGACCGAGTCGCCGTACGAGGACGCGGACCTGTTCTGGCCCTCGCTCGCGGGCCTGCCGTCGACGATCGACCCGGCGCTCACGGGCGCGGACGACACCGCGGTGATCCTCTACACCAGCGGGACGACGGGGCAGCCGAAGGGCGCCGAGCTGTCGCACTCCAACATGCTCATGAACGCGTTCGTGTCGGACGCGATGTTCGAGCGCCGCGACCATGACGTGTCGCTGGTGACGCTGCCGATGTTCCACGCCTTCGGGCAGTCCTGCGTGATGAACGTGGGGTTCCGGCGGCGGGCCACGCTGGTGCTGCAGGCGCGGTTCGAGCCCGGCGAGGCGCTGACGCTGATGGCCAGGGAGAAGGTCACGATCTTCGCCGGGGTGCCCACGATGTACTGGGCGCTGCTGTCGGACCAGGGCACCGTCCCCACCGAGGAGGTGGCGGCGAGCCTGCACACGTGCGTGTCGGGCGGGGCGTCGCTGCCGCTGGAGGTCCTGAAGGGGTTCGAGGCGAAGTTCGGGGTCAAGATCCTGGAGGGGTACGGGCTGTCGGAGACCTCGCCGACGGCGTCGTTCAACCAGCCGGACCGGCCCACCAAGCCCGGTTCGATCGGCACGCCCATCTGGGGCGTGGACATGAAGCTGGTCGACGAGGAGTGGAAGACCGTCGAGGGCGAGGGGCCGGGCGAGATCGCGATCCGGGGCCACAACGTCATGAAGGGCTACTACGGCCGCCCGGAGGCCACCGAGGAGGCGATCCGGGACGGCTGGTTCCGCACCGGCGACATCGCCCGCCGGGACGAGGACGGCTTCTACTTCATCATCGACCGCTCCAAGGACATGATCATCCGCGGTGGGTTCAACGTGTACCCGCGGGAGATCGAGGAGGTCCTGATGACCCACCCCGCGGTGTCGCTGGCCGCCGTGGTGGGGGTGCCGCACGACAGCCACGGCGAGGAGATCAAGGCGTACGTGATCCGCACGCCGGACGCCGGGGTGACCGAGGACGAGCTGATCGCCTGGGGCAGGGAGAACTTCGCCGCGTACAAGTACCCGCGGATCGTGGAGTTCCGGGACGAGCTGCCGATGACCGCGACCGGCAAGATCCTCAAGCGCGAGCTGCGCTGAGCGTCCCCCGGCCGACGCCGGCCCGGCCTGGCCCGGGCCGGCGGGGCTCTCAGAAGAGGATGTGCTCCTCGGTCAGCCCGTAGTGGGCGAGGCGGGCGTCGGCGAGCAGTTCCAGGTCGCTGGGCTGCCAGGTGTGCCGGCCGGGGTCCGCGTGCCGGATCGTGATGAACGAGTAGCGGTCGGCCGCGTACACCCGCACCCCGTCCTCGCGCAGCCGCCGGAACAGATCGGTGTCCTCGCCCCTGCCGACCTCGGCGAAGCGGTATTCGCGCAGGAGGTCGCCGTCGGCGAGGAGCGCTCCCCCGCGCAGGAGGTTCACGTAGCGGTGCTCCAGGCCGGGGTGGCGCAGCACCATGGCGTCGATGGACTCCAGGTGCGTGTAGTGCGCGAGCTTCCCGACGACCGACGCCTCGGTGTAGGAGAAGGCCGGTACGAGGTCGGAGACGTAGTGCGGGCCGTACAGCTCGTCGTCGTCCATCTTCCCGATGTAGGCGCCGTCGGCGGCCTCGATGCCGAGGTTGAGGCATTCGCCCAGGGAGAGGGAACGGTCGGCGGGCAGCACCACGATGTCGTCGATCCCGGCGGCCCGGGCCTGCTTCTCCACGACGACGGGGTCGAGGTCTATGCCGTGCAGGACCAGGACCAGTTGCAGTGGACGCCACACCTGCCGGGCCACGTGCTCGATGGCCTGGGCGATCTGCTCGGCCCGGCAGGTCGGCAGCACCAGTGAGACGAGCGGCGGCTCCGCGCGCTGCGCCTCCGGGTGGGACGTGCCGAGCGCCTCGAGGACGCTGTCGACCCGATGCCGGTAGGTGTGCTCGGCGTGGATCCGGCGGAGTGCCAGGTGGGCTTGGCGGTCGCGCATCTCCGGCCCCGCGAGCAGGGCCCCCAGGAGCCGGGACGCGTCCTGTGCGTCGCCCACGGCGGGGCCGAACGCGAGGGGGTCGTCCGCCGTGTGCACGATGGGGACGCCCGCGGCCGCCGCCTCATAGGCCAGCCGGGGGTGGGGCGCGAGTAGGACGCGGTAGCGCTTGCGGGCCGTCAGTGCCTTCTCGTACGGAAGCGCCGGGACGACCCGTTGCCTGTAGAGCGAGGGGAAGTCCGACCCGTAGAAGTGGGCTCCGAGCTTGGGCGCGGGGCCGAGCAACGCCTCCGCTCCAGGGTCGTAGTCCCCTTCGTACAGGAGCGGGTACCTGCCGTGGTCCGCGCCCCGTATAGGAGTGTGGAGGCGGGGCTGGGCCGCGAAGGGAAGCACGTGGACGCGGTCATGCCCGAGCGCTTCGCGCAGCGCGCGCACACGTGCGGCGTCGACCGTGAAGACGTGGTCGAACAGCGTGGCGGCGGGGTCGGGCGAGTCATCGTCGCCGGTGTCCCAGAAGACGGTCGGGACGTCATGCTCGCGGCACCAGGCGGCCATCTCCTCCAGCGGACTCCCGTCCGGAGTGCTCGCCGCCGCGCCGGACTCCACGAAGAGGAGGTCGGGCGGCTCGGCCTCGAAGGCCGCACGCCAGCCGTCCGGGGGGAACCGGTCGAGCTGGCGCCACTCGTACCGCAGCGCCGCCTCGACGGGCGGGTTCGCCAGGACGGCCGCGGTCAGCTCGGGCCGGTTGACCGGGCCGTCCGGGAACTCCAGCGCGGGAACGCCGTCGAACGGCTCGGTGTCGACCGCCCGCACCTCGGGGTGCTTCGGCAGTCGCGGGTTCTTGGGCGGCGCCTGCGGCGCCGGGCGGACGCGCGCCGCCGCCCGCAGCCCCCGGTACGAGCCGGGCGACAGCGGCCGCCGCGCCAACCGGCCCAGCGCCCCGCCCAGCCGCGTCCAGCGCCGCCGCCGCAGCACCTCGGCCTGCCATTCGGCCTGGTCGGCGCGGTGCGCCTCGGTGGCGCGGGCACGGTCGGCCTCGCCGAGCCGCCGGGCCGTCTCGGCCAGCTCGCGGCGCAGATGGACGATCTGCCGCTCGCGCTCGTCGCGCTCCCGCTCCGCCTCGGCCAGCCGCAGCCGCAGCGCCGCGCCGTCGGCGGCCAGCCGGTCGGCGCGGGCCCGCTGCGCCGACACGGACGCCGACGGAGGCGCGGACGCGGAGTGGGTGTCGGTCACAGGTGCACCCCCGGGCGGCAGGGTCGGCGGCAAAAGGCTCCAATCCGTCCACGCTAGACCGGATCACCACGCCCTCCGCCGTTCCGCGTCAGGCCGCCACGCGTTGTTCATCTCCTCGTCGGCTTAGGACGTCCCGCGCCGGCGCCCCCGGCCGTATCCCTCAGAAGGTGTACGGGAGCCGCTTGATGCCGTTGATGAAGCTGGACTCCAGCCGGTCGGGCTCGCCGTCCGAACGGATCTCCGGAAGGCGCTCCAGCAGCGCCCGGAACATCACGGTGATCTCGCGGCGGGCCAGGTGGGCGCCCAGGCAGAAGTGTGGGCCTGGCCCGCCGAATCCCACGTGGTCGTTCGGCTTGCGGGTGATGTCGAACCGGTCGGGGTCGGTGAAGACGGTCTCGTCCCGGTTGGCCGACCAGTAGTACAGGACGAGCTTGTCGCCCTCCTTGATGACGTGCTCGTTCAGGGTGGTGTCGCGGGTGGCGGTGCGCCGCATCCAGATCACCGGCGAGACGAACCGGACGATCTCCTCCACGGCCCCCGGCATCCGGCCCTCGTAGTCCTCCAGCAGCAGCGCCCGCTGGCCGGGGTTGGTCGTGAACAGGTGCAGGGCGTGCGCGATGGCGTTGCGGGTGGTCTCGTTGCCCGCCACCACCAGCAGGATGAAGAACGAGCCGAGCTCCTGGTCGGTCAGGGACTCGCCGCCCTGCTCGATTCCGCCGCCCGAACCCACCTCGGCGTTGACCAGCGCGGAGGTGAGGTCGTCGGTGGGCTCGGCGCGGCGGCGCCGGCCGAGGTCCTCGACCAGCTCCTTGAGCGTCTGGCCGGCGGTGAGCAGCGCGAGCGCGGCCTGCTCGGGGTCGTCGTGCGGGATGAACTCCGGGTCGTTCCCGGCGAGGATGACGTTGGTGGCGTCCAGGACGGTGCCGTAGTGCTCCTCGCCGATGCCCATCAGATCGCAGATGATCTTCAGGGGGAGGCGGGCGGCCACGTCCGCGACGAAGTCACCGGTGCCGCCGCCGGCCGCGACGTCCTCGACGATCTTGGCGGCGACCTCCTCCACCTGGTCCTCGAAGCGCTGGATCATCCGGGGCGAGAAGGCACGGGAGACGATCCGGCGGATCTTGGCGTGCCGGGGGTCGTCCATGCTGATCATCGAGCCGAAGTACTCGTGCATGTCGCCCGGCATGTCGGGAATGTTGATCGCGCCCCGGCCGGAGCAGAAGTCCTGCGGGCGCCGGGACGCCTCCACCACGTCGGCGTGCCGGGTCAGCGCGTAGTAGCCCGGGCCGCGCGGGACGATGACGATGTCGGGCTCCTCGAAGCGCACCAGGCTCGGCTCCCAGCGCAGGGCCTTGAACGCCTCGTGCCGGTGCTCGAGCGGCCTCCGCCAGAACTCCCAGTCCGTGAGGTTGATGTCCTCGACCTTGAGCATCGTGCACCACCGCTTCCCCTGCTAGAACGCCATTCGGTTTACATTAACCCTCTCAGAGTCAACCGGTGCGGGACGACACCCGTTGGAGTGACCCACCTCACTCCACGCTCAGCGGGCGAGCCAGTCAAGGATGCGGGCGTTCACGTCCCCAGGACGTTCCACGTGCAGGAAATGCCCCGCCCCCGGGACGGACTCCACCCGCGAACCGTCCGGCAGCTGCCCCAGCACGGCCGACACGTCCCCGCCGGGAAGCACCACGTCCGCCCCCAGGCACCCGTCGTCGGCGCCGTGCAGGTACAGCACGGGACGTTCCCCCTTGGCCCCCACGGCGTCCTGCTCCGCGGCGAAGCGCTCGACGTGCCGCGAGGGGTCGAACATGGCGCGGTAGTAACCGATCGCCGCGCCCACGTTCTCGGGAGCGGCCAGGCAGTCCATGACGTGACCGACGTCGACCGCGCGCGCTTGGGCTTCGTACCCGGGAGACCAGTCGCGCCACAGCCCCTCGACGAAATCCCGGTTGAACGCCGCCTCGGCCATCGGCGTCTGGAACAGGAACATGTAGAACGACCGCTTGAGCTGCTCGTAGGCGAAGAAGGACGACATCAGCGCGTTCATCGGCGGGACGGCGAGCGTGACCACCTTGCGCCAGCGCCCGGGCGCGTGCGCGGCGGCGCCGTAGGTCGCGAACGCGCCCCAGTCGTGCCCGATGACGACCGCGTCCGGGCCGCCGCCGAACGCCTCGTGCAGCGCGATCGCGTCGGCCGTCAGCGCCCCGGTCTGGTACGCGCCGTCCTCCGGAAGCGCCGTCGGCGCGTACCCGCGCATGAACGGCGCCACCGCGCGGTACCCGGCACCGGCCAGCTCGGGCAGCAGATGCCGCCACGTGTGCGCCGAATCAGGGAAACCGTGCAGGCACAGCGCCAGCGGCCCGTCCTCCGGCCCCGCCGCCAGATAGCCGAACTCCAGGCCGTTCGCCTCGACCGTCCCGCGCACCACGTCCGCCATGACCGAAGACCACCCTTCTCGCACCGGAGGGGGCCATTATCCCCACGCGCCGAGCGAGCGACCCCCGCCGACGGAAAGGCCCCGCACCCCGGAACGGAGAGCGGGGCCCTACGGCACACCGAACGTTCACGCGCCCCAGTCGGGCCGCAGCGGCATGTGGGAGTTGCCGTCGGAGTCCAGCTTGACGCCGAGCGTCTGGTGCAGCTGGATCCAGTTCTGCTCGAAGCCGAGCTGGCAGCCGGCCATGTACACGCTCCACACCCGGGCCGTGCCCTCGCCGACCTCCGCGACCGCCTCGTCCCAGTGCGCGTCCAGGTTGCGGCACCAGCCCTCCAGCGTGCGGGCGTAGTGCTCGCGCAGGTTCTCCTGGTGCCGGATCTCGAACCCCGCGTCGTTCATCTGCGACTGGATGTGACCCGGCCCCTCCAGCTCCCCGTCGGGGAACACGTACCGGTTGATGAACCCGCCGGGCTTCATCGCCGGAGCCAGGTTGTCCGGCCGGGTGATGGTGTGGTTGAGCAGGCGCCCGCCCGGCTTCAGCTTCCCGTGCAGAAAGGAGAAGTAGGAACCGAGATTGGCCTTGCCGATGTGCTCGGTGAGCCCGATCGAACTCACCGCGTCGAAATCGGTCGCCGCCACGTCCCGGTAGTCCAGGTGCTTCACCTCGGCCAGCTCCGAGAGGCCCCGGTCGGCGATGGCCTTCTGCGCCCACTCGGCCTGCTGCTTGGACAGGGTGACGCCCAGCGCCTTCACCCCGTACTCCTTGGCGGCGTGCATCACCATGCCGCCCCACCCGCACCCAACGTCCAGCAGCCGCATGCCCGGCCGCAGGCCCAGCTTCTTGGCCACGAGGTCGTGCTTGTGGAACTGCGCCTCTTCCAGCGTCGAGTCGTCCTGCGGGTAACACGCGCACGTGTACGCCATCGACGGGCCCAGCACCCACTCGTAGAAGGTGTTGGACACGTCGTAGTGGTGCGAGATGGCCTTCGCGTCGCGCCGCTTGGAATGCCTCAACCACGACGGCACCCTGCTGAACGGAGCCTCCTGCGGCGGCGGCGCCAGGCGCCTGGTCACGGCGGCCCGCAGCAGCGGGTCCCGCATGACCTCGGCGAGCACCTTCAGCCTGTCGCCCGGTGTCACATCGCTGAACACCTGCTGCATGGTGGACAGCGCGGTGTACATGTCCCCGCTGACGTCGAGGTATCCGCTGACGTACGCCCGCGCCAAACCCAGCGAGCCCGGCGAGTGCACCAGGTACGACACCGCGTAGGGTGACCGCACGTCGAACCGGATGCCGGCGCCGGGAACCCCCGCACGAGACCCGTCGTACGCCGCGAACTCCACTGGCGCCTCAGGCCCGACGAGTTCCTCGAAGACCCTGGCCAGCGTCATGATGCATCCTCCTGTCTTCACGCCCCCGTGGCAGGGGCCATCGGGTCACCACCCAGCCCCCACCGGGGGCTCCCCCCGATACGCGGACGCGCCTGGCCGGTCAGCGTCCGCGCACGCACTTGTCGTAGAGATCCAGCAGTCGCTGCCCGGGGTCGTACGACTCCTTGAGCCGCCGGTAGGTCTCCCCGTCGTAGTAACGCCAGAACTCGTCACGGCTGTAAAAAGCAGTCGAATAGAGGGACTTGTGCCCGTCAAGGGCCGCGACCCTGCGTTCGATAAGCCGGTTGTGGTATTCCGGGATCTGCCCCGGGGGAAGCCGGACCGTCCCCCAGAAACCCGCGTTGACATACGTGCGCCCCTGCTCCAGCGGATACAGGGGCCAGCGCTCGCGCGCGCGCAGCGGGCACAGCCAGATGGGGCTCATCCCCACCTTCTCGTGGAAGAACTCCAGGAACTCGGGAAGCCGCCCGACCGGCACCTCGATGTCCTGGATGACGTCCTCCCTGGGACGCTGCCCCCTCCAGCGGTCGACCCGGGCCAGGACTTGGAAGCGCCGGTCGTAGGCGACGAGCTTGCGGTAGACGTCCGACCGCTTGGCCTTGTCCGGCCACAGCCGCCGCACCACCGGATGCTGGACGCCGAAGGCCCCCGAGCACCAGAACCAGTCGGTGTCCCACCGCCAGAGGTAGTCGCGCACCGTCAGGAAGTCGACCGACCGCGTCTGGATGGACCGGTAGTAGATCTCCTGGCCCGTGTAGTCCGAGGTGTACGGCGCGGTGTCGGCGAACGTCCCGAGGGTGATGTACTGCTCGCCGGCGCCGAAGACGGTGCCGTCCATGAAGTCCACGCTCTGGCCGTCGTACGACCCGGCCTCGGTGATCTCCGCCATCACCCGCGACAGCTCCGCCGCGTCGTCGAACCGCAGTTGGCGCACCCGCACGTACGGCTTCACCGGGACCAGCTCGATCTTCAGCCGCAGGCTGTACCCCAGCGTCCCGTAGGAGTTGGGGAACCCGTAGAAGAGGTCGCTGTGCTCGTTGTCGCGCGTCGCCGTGACGATCCGCCCGTCCCCGGTGAGCACGTCCATCTCCAGGACCGCCTCGTGCGGCAGCCCCAGCCGGAACGAGCTCGACTCGATCCCCAGCCCGGTCACCGCCCCGCCGAGCGTGATCGTCTTCAGCTGCGGCACCACGGTCGGCATCAGCCCGTGCGGCAGCGTCGCGTCGACCAGGTCCTCGTAGGTCGTCATGCCCTGCACGTCGGCCGTGCGAGCCTCCGGATCCACCTCGAGCACCCGGTCGAACCCCGACACGTCGAGGCCCGGCGCGTCCGAGGGGTCCCGCCAGCGGAAGAGGTTGGAGGTCCGCTTGGCCAGCCGCACCGGCGCCCCCGCCGGGATCGCCTCGTACGACCTGCGCAGCGCCTCGACCGCCCGCTGATGATCGCCCTTGATCAGAAGCTCTGTCATGCACCCCTCCCGTGCCCAAGTAAAGCGATGATCCTATGTATCTTCCACATAATTTGGGCGAGAGGGTGATCACAGGTACGTAAGGGAATAAACCGCGCCAACCACCCGCTGCCCCGCCCCCTCTCCTCCCACCCAGCGGCCCTCTGAACTCTCCCCGCAACCCCTCCAGCCCACACCTTCCACCACCCCCGAAACAATCCCTGACACCCCCGCGTCCAAACCGCGCCAACGCAGGCCCGTGACACAGAGGCGCGCCGCGTGCACGACCCCACCGACGAGCGGTCGGCCCCTTATCGAACGCCTTGCCTGCCACAAACCGGAGCACGCTCACGGCGCTAGAGTGAAACGGTGCCCCCCGTACCGAAAGAGCCGCGGCCGCTGATCAACGACGACGACCGGGACACGGCCGTGCAGCGCGTGCAGGAGGCGTACACCGAGGGGCACATCTCGCACGAGGAGATGGACGAGCGCCTCCACCAGATACTCACCGCCAAGACGCACAGCGCGCTCGAGACGGCTCTGGACTCGCTCCCGGAACAGAACGCGGCCACCTCCACGATCGCCGCCCTCAGCAGACGGATCCGCCGCCGCGGCGCATGGCGCGTGCCTCGGACCCTCAAGGTCGAGTCCGCCCTGGGAAAGGTGCACCTGGACCTGTCCCGCGCGGTCATCGAGCACCCGGTGGTCGACATCGAGCTGCAGCTCGGCACCGGCAGGGCCAAGATCACCGTCCCGCGCGACGCGACCGTCGACGTCGAGGACCTGCGCACCGTGTGGAAGGACACCCTCTACAAGACCCGGCGCCCCGCCCGCCCCGGCGGCCCGAAGATCCGGATCTCCGGAACCATGGGTCTGGGACGACTGAAGATCCGCCACGCAAGACGCTGACCCCGCACCAGGCCGACGCCACAAGAGCCCGCTTTCCCTCGCGCGGCATAGACCAGCCAGAACACAGGCCAAGCGTCCCTTGAGCGCAGGGACGCTACTGAACCCCGTTTCACGTTCGCCGGTCAGGATCTCGGCGTGGCCGACGACCGTCGACAGCGGCGCGTTCAACAGCCATGTGGCCGCCGAGCTGCGAGCCTCGCCGCCAACGGCGGCCAAGTGGCGCAGGCGGTTCATCGAGCACGGGCAGGCCGCCGCCGATCCCGCTGGACCAGGTCGAACAAGTAGTGCGGGTGGTCACGGGCGTCGATGGCCGAACGCACCGGGACCATCGGGCGGATCTGGCGGCACTTCGACCTCAAGTCCGCCGATCCGCTGTCCATGGACAAGGTCGACGATGCGGTCGGGCTGTACCGCCCGAACGGGCCGCGCTGCTGTGCGTCGACGAGAAATCGCAGACGCCGGACCGCTGAATAGTGACCGGGTTTCCGGCACGGGACGAATCGCGACCCGCGCGGTCGCCGGCCGGCGTCACTTCACCAGGCGAAGGATCCAGGGGTAGCGGAACTGCTGGCCGGTGAGACCCACCACGGCGGCGACCGCGGCCACGGCCCAGCTGATCGCGTACACGATGCTGCCGAGCCCGAACGTCACGATCGTGATCAGGAGCAGGGTGAGCTGGAAGTTGAGGGCCTCCGCCGCGTGCCGGCGGACGTACTCCGAGCGCTTGCCGCTCAGCAGCATCATCACCAGCGGGCCCACGAACAGGGTGGGGACCCCCAGCGCGTGGGAGACGGCCGCGAGCATCCTGTCCTCGCCCGTGGGCGCAGGGCCGGTGCCCTTCAGGGCCGCGTCGAGGTTCGGGGCGGGGGCGAGGTCCTGCAGGACCGGCGCGAGATCCCCCCGCGTCTTGGCCGTCATGGCCAGATGCATGCGCATGTCGAATTCGGCTTCGTCCAAGCGCCCTTCGGCGTACGCCTCCTGGAGCCGCTCGATGACGGGCTCCCGCTCCGCGTCCGAAACCCGCAGCTCAGCGGCCGCATATCCACCGTTCATACGTCAATCCTCGCTCCGGGCACGCGTGCCCACCATCCGGGAAGCCCCTGAGACGCCCCTGAGATCCGACACCCGACTCGGGGACGACACGGCCGTTGTATTTAGACAACGAACGCTGAATGTCAAGGTTCCACAGGGGGAGTGCGCGGCTCGGCCACGCGGCGCTCGGTGTATTCCTTGCCCGGGGTGAGGGGCTTGCCGTAGAGCTGGGAGATCGTCACGAAGACGTACCCCTTGGCCGCCAGGCGATTGATGATGAGCGGGACCGCGGCGACGGTCGTGGGGTGGATGTCGTGCATCAGCACGATGGTCCCGTTGCGGGTGCCACCGATGACCTTGCGCTCCACCCTCTTGGAGTTGCGCACCTGCCAGTCGAGCGGGTCCACCGTCCAGAGCACCTGGGCGAGGCCCAGCTTCTTGGTGATGCGGGCGACCTGCTTGTCGGTCGATCCGTAGGGCGGGCGCATCAGGGTGGGAGTGACACCGGTCGCCTTCTTGATGGCCAGCTGAGTGCGGACGAGTTCGGCCGTCACCTTCGAGTTCGAGGAGCGGCCGAGGTCGGCATGCGAATAGCTGTGGTTGGCGAGTTCATGGCCCTCGGCGGCCTCACGCCGAACAAGGTGCGGGAATTCCTCCACGTTCTGGCCGACCAGAAAGAACGTGGCCTTCACCTTGCGCGCGGCCAGGATGTCGAGCAACTGGGCCGTGACACCCATCGGGCCGTCGTCGAAGGTGAGGGCGACGCATTTCATCCGCCTGCAATCGGCGCCGCCCGCGGGCGGCGCACTGGGCGTGGATGAGGCACTGGGCGTGGGTGAGACGCTGGGCGTGGGTGACGCACTGGGAGCCGGCACAGGACGCTGGCTCACCTTGGCGCCGGCGACCGTCGTGGCCTGTGCGGGACGCTCGCCGGTACGGGCGGAGACGAGCGTGGACGGGACGGGAGCCAGAGTGCTCAGCCACCCGCACAAAGCGAGCCCCATCACCACCGCCGCCGAACGCCGCACCACGACCGTTCCGCGCCGCCACGTCATGAACGCTCCCTCGGCTCACGCGCCCATTGTTGATCTGTTCGACCCGACAGTGTAGGGGCGCGGGGGCCGGCGTCCGGGCATATCTCGCCTGTGTCGGGAACCCCATTCCACCCGATACTCGTTAGGGTCATACGGCCCAGTGACTCCGGAGCGGTTCCGGGGCGGCACGAGACGACGGGACACGCCGATGAGGTTCCGGGACCGATTCGGGATTCGCAAGCACCGTGGCTCGACGGTGACCAGGCTCGACCGCGAGGCCACCGACTCCGACATCGAGGCGCTGATCGCGTTCGCGCGCAGCCGCCAGGGCGTCGAGTTCTATGTCGAGCCGGAGACCTTCGCCACCGACACCACCGCCGTGGCCGTGGCCCACGACGGCGAATGGACCCGCCGCCGGGTCGGGTCGCCCCAGGTCATCGGCAAGGTCGCCCACAAACTCGGCCTGCCCGTCTACGACGTGCAGATCGTCGGCTACCCACCGCGCATGCGCGCCTGGAACGAGCGCAACCGCGAACGCCGCCTAGACCCGGGCTCCCCCGGCGAAGCCGTCAGCTAGCCCGTATCTCGAAGCCCGCCCCACAACGCTCGCCTGACGACGCGCCCCCAACCGCCCTCGGCGAACGCGACATCACCACGCAATTTCGGAGTAGCTGCTCGCCTCCGGCATCGCTTCCCAGGCGAACGCGCTCGCGCAATCCCCGAGGCCACTTCGAGACACGCCCTAGGTGTGCTGTCCCGGCACGTTGGTGACACGCGGGCTGGGTGCTTGAACGGGTGAGGGCCTGATGGGTTCGGTGTGGATTGCGACGTCTGCACCGATCGCCAGGAGGCCCTCGCGTCCCACCGTAACGCCCCGCTGACCCCGACCGGCAGACTGCGTCTGGCGCGGTGCGTCGTGGACGACGGCCGGCCACTGCGCAGGGCGGCGGAACGGTTCCAGGTGGCCCACACCACCGCCGCCCGCTGGGCGGACCGTTACCGGCGGCTGGGCGCCGTGCGGGGATGCACGATCGCTCCAGCCGACCGCTACACCAACCGCGCCGCATCCCGTCCGGGGAAGAAGTCGGCGCTTTGGA
This sequence comes from Actinomadura rugatobispora, assembly GCF_042656285.1. Taxonomy (GTDB): domain Bacteria; phylum Actinomycetota; class Actinomycetes; order Streptosporangiales; family Streptosporangiaceae; genus Spirillospora; species Spirillospora rugatobispora. The sequence goes on from NZ_JBHSON010000029.1 coordinate 48,231, forward strand.
CGTACTCCATCGCTTTGGTGAACTCGGGGTCGCCGAGGCGGCTTTCCATCTCCTGCGGACTCAGGTCCTCCATGCGGGTCTGGATCCAGTACAGGTTGCCCAGCGGGTCGCGCACCCGCCCGACCCGGTCTCCGAAGAACAGGTGGGTGACCTCGGTGACCGAGGTTCCGCCGGCCGCGACGGCCTGCCGGTGCACGGCGTCAGCGTCCTCGACGTAGAGACGGAGGAAGCCGGGGGTCGGCGGCCACTCCGGCCGCGCGTCGAACATCATCACCACCGAGTCACCGATCCGCACCTCCGCATGCGCGACGCTTCCGTCCTCGCCGGCGAGGCACGCAAGCTCCTCCGCGTCGAACGCCCTCCTCATGAAGTCGATGAGCTGCACTGTGTCGCGAGAGATGATCCACGGCGTCACGGTGGTGTAGCCCTGGGGAACAGGCTTGACGGACATCGGGCTGCCTCCTGGGGTGCGAACGCCTCAACGTGGCGATGACGCTAGGTCCGCTGTAGGTCAGTCCCTGTCCTAGAAGGCGCCCGATGGATGACGACCCACATCACCCCACCAGGGTCGTCCGGGACGAGTCAGATTCTCGCCAGACGGGCCAACCATAGGACTTGATCGTCTAGGTGGTCGGCCAGCGGCACTCATCTGACTAGGACGCACTCATGGCGCTTCCGTACCGCATCGGCTCCCACCTACCGGGCCTCAGCGAACACAACATCGCTTCGCGAGCTGGTCGGTAGCTCGCCCCCGACATCGCCTCACCACCCGAGTAGCGCACTCGCGCGGTACCTGAGCCCCACTCCGAGACGCGCCTGACGGGCTACGTGCCACCCGACGCTCCATGGCGCCGCGGGCATAGGCGGCACATTGCGGCATCGCGATGATGGCGACCGATGGCCGACGCCACCTGAAGCCGGCGTCGCGCTGCCGTTGTGCCGCGCCGCCCGCCGTCCATGGCCCAGGTTTCTATCGACCGCAGCGTTCCGGGTCGTCCACCAGGACCAACACCGCGCGACGTTGTCACCGGCCGAACCACGCTGCCTCCGCTGGCGGGTTTGGGGCGGTTGGTCGCAGGGGTCGGTTGCTTGTTCAGGGTTGATGTACGGGCGGCGGCCTGCTGCGTGGTTTGTGAAGGAGGGAAGGGATGGTGTTGACCTCGCAGCAGGCCCGCCGGGTCATCGGTCCAGAAGCCCCTCCCTTCCTGGGGTGGTGGAGTGGGCGTCTTGGGTTGCGTGGGCGGCGGCCAGGTCTTCCGGCGTCATGTTGAGCCGGACCAAGGACGGCGGTGCTCCCGCCTCGAACGCCCATCCGAGAAGGGTCGCCATGGAGTAGTCGGGGTCGGCTCGTTCCAGGGCGATGTTGGCCAGGCCGCCGTCTCCTGAGACGTAGGCGACGTACGCCAGGAGGCAGGCTGGGGCGGTCGCGTACGGCTCGTCCACGCGGCGCAGGACGTCGCGCCAGAAATCGATGTCGTCGTCGGGTTGTTCCTCGTCGATGCGCACCCAGGCCTCGTCACGGACACGCAGGTTGGTCAGCAGGACGCTGAGCCAGGCCACGTCATCGTCGCTGGGCCGGCCGGCGGAGTTGGTCGGCGGCTTTCGTGTCGGGGGTGGTGAGCGGTCGAAGGCGCTGGGGTGCTGGGCGTTTGATCCCGTGGGACGTTGGTAGAGCGCTTTCGGCTCTGGGGTGGAGTGGCGGTACGGGGAGTTGTCCGTGGGTGGCTCGTCGCCGCGCAGGCGGATGAGCAGTGACTGGCCTTCTTGGAGCATCCGCTGGTGGAACTGGGATTGGGAGAGGCCTTCGACGGCCCAGGATTTCAGGCGCGCCTCGGCTCGGGCGGTGGCTTCGTGCATGGCGGCGCGGGCCTTGCCGGTGACGGGGGCGATGGAGCGGGCCAGTTCGGTGCGGTCGGTCAGGGCGACCTTTCCGGCGAGGGTGGCCTGGGCCGCTACGACGGTGAGGGAACTGTCGTACGGGTTGCCGCCGGGGGCGCAGCACTCCGCGTCCACGCAGGTGAGGGACCACCAGCGGTCGTCTGCGACACGGGCGGCGTCGGTCAGGGAGAGGCCGTGGGCGGCCAGGCCGTCCCAGATGGTGGAGGCGGCAGCGTCGACCTGATCCGCCGGGCCGTACCCGAGGATCAGGGCCCGCCGGAAACCGTTGTCGCCCAGAACGGACACGACCCGCTCGGCGGTGGCGGCCGTTTCGGCGCGGTCGTCCCGCGCGGGTAAGTCGACGCGAATGGCGCACATGTTGTGCGGCCCGTCGTAACCGATGACCACCAGGCTCTCGGACGGGTGAAAGCCCAGGAGGTAGGGGACGGCGGCGATCGCGTCGGGAATGGAGCGGATCACCATGGGGTTCCGGCCGGTCGGTGGGTTCATGCCTTCGACTTTGGCCGGTCGGGCGGGGGCCTGGAAGGGGTTGCGGGAATTGTGGATAAGTGGTGCCGGGACGCCCTTCGGAATTGTCCCTATTTGAGGAAGGTGTCGATGTTGTCTATCTGCCACCGGCGCTCGCGGTGGACGGCGCTCACCGAGAACATCGCCGCGGAGTAGGCCGTCTGGTTCTTGTCCGTGCGCGTGCTGCGCTGGTCGGCGAAGATCAGGAGGCGGGCGCGGTCGCCGTTCAGCATGCGGACCCCGCTGTCGGTGACCGTGGTGGTGAGGACCAGCTTCTGCGTCGGGGCCTGCGTGCGGACCACGGCGATCATCTGGTTGTACTGCTGCACGGCCTTGCCCGTGAGGAGGGTCTGCGCCGCGCGCTCGGTCTTGGCGACGTCGGTGTAGTTGTAGGAGAAGACCGTGTTGACGATGTCGGTGACCTCGCCCTTGAGCGCGCTCGTCCGGGCGTTGTCGGTCAGGGCGGCGTTGTCGGCGGTCGTCCCGCTGTTGAGGGCGTGCGCCTGGCGGGCCGACCAGGCCCCTACGCCGCCCAGGAGGATGGTGATGACAGCCAGGGCCACGGGGAGCCTGGGGTGTCGCCACAGGGCGCGGAGCGTGTGCTTCATGGTCGTCCTTTCACCCGCCCGATCCGACCGGGGCCTGGGCGAGGGCGCTGAGCTTCCAGCCCGTCGAGGTACGGGTGAGCTGGCCCATGAGCCGGGTCTTCTTGACGGTCGGTTCCCCCTTGGGCGGGGTGACGGTCACCTGGAGGGCCACAAGGACGCTCGCCTTGCCCGCGTGCTGGTCCAGTTCGGTCACGGCCGCGTCCAGGACCTTGGCGGACGTGATGGTCTGGGCCTTGCGGACGGCCTGCTCGAACTGCGGACGTCCCTGCACGATCTCCCGGTAGAGCTGGCTGGTGGAGGAGTCCTGCCACACCTTCAGGCCCTCGTCCAGGCTGCGGTAGTCGAGGGTGTTGAGGTTCTGTATCGCCTGCTCCCCCGCATGCAACGCTTCGTCGCGCGCGCTTGAGTAATGCAGGGATTCGTCGTGCGCCGCTCCGTACCAGGACCACCCGAACCATGCCGCGCACAGGGCGGCGACCACCGTCAGAGCCAGCGCTACCGTGCGTCTGCCGTTCGGCTTCTGGGGTTTGTCCGCGTCGCCTGCACCGGTGTTGTCCGCTTCGGCGTTGTCCGCTCCGGTGTTGTCTGCGCTGGTCTTGTCTGCGCTGGTCTTGTCTGCTCCGGCGGTGTCCGGCTCGGTTTTGAGCGGCTTGGCCTTGCGCGGCTTGGCCTTGCTCAGCTCGGCGTCGCTCGGCTCGACGTCGTCCGGCTCGGTTTTGGGCGGCTTGGCCTTGTTCGGCTTGGCGTCTGGCGCTTCGGCGTCGGGCGACTTGGTGTCCCCCGATTCTGTCTCGGCCGACTCGGTGTCGCTTGGTTCGGGGGCGGTTGGCTTGGGGGTGCGGTTCTTGGTCTTCACCTGGGGTCCCATCGTCAGCTCGACCGGATCTCGGCGATGCGCCACTGGCCGTCGCGCAGGTGGGCGGTCACGGTCAGTTGTGCCGCGGCCGTGCCGCCGGCGGGCAGGCCCTTGCGGGTGCTCGCCTGATCGAGGAAGACCAGGAGGTGGGCGGTGTCCGCGGACATCCGGGAGACGCCGGCGCGGACGACGCGGGTGGTCAGGTTGAGCTGCTGCGCGGGGGCCTGCTGCTTCACCTGCGCGAACAGGCCCCGGTACTGCTGGGCGGCCTTGCCCTCCAGCAGGTCGGCGGCGGCCTTCTCGGTGGCGGCGACGTCGCCGTGCTGGTACGAGAAGATCTTGACCAGGGCGTTGCTGACGTCGCCGACCGCCTTGGTGGTGGCCTCGCTGTCGAGCAGCGCGCGGTTGGCGGACGGGGAGGAGCCGCGCTGCCGGTCGGTGAAGGCCAGCACGCCCGCCGCGGCCAGGGCGAGCACCAGGGCGATGGTCAGCGGGCGCCACAGGGCCGTTCTCACGGGGCTCCTCATCGGGCGTTGGCAGGCAGGGCGGTCAGGGACTTGAGCTTCCATCCGGCCGCGGTGCGGGTCAGGGCGGCGTCGTAGCGTTTGCGCTGGACGGTCGGAGCGGCGCCGGTCCGGGTGATCTCGATCCGGACGGTGGCGATGACCCGGGCGGAGCCGGTGCGGTGGTCCAGGGCGGTGAGGGCGGCGTCGGAGACGGTCCCGGTGGCGCTGGTCCCGGCCTTCTGGATCTTCTGCCTGCTGTCGGCGCGGGTGCGTTTCAGCTCGTCGTGCAGGGGCCCGGTGGAGGAGTCCTGCCAGCGTTGCAGGCTCTGGTCGAGGTGCCGGGCGTCCATGCTGTTGAGCACGGCGATCTGCTGCTTGGCGGCGGTGACGGCGCGGTCGCGGTCGCGGGCGGTGTCCTGTTCCTCGCCCTGGCGCATGTCCCAGAACGTCCAGCAGGACCAGGCCAGGAACAGCGCGGCGGTGGCGACGAGGGCCCAGCAGGCGAGGGCGGGGCGGGAGCGGGCGGCCGGTGGCGAGTCCTCGGTGGTTTCGGGGCGGGTCTCGGTTTCGGTCATCGCTGGTCTCCCAGTCCGAGGAGGTCGCCCATGTCGGGCTGCCGTCCCGGGACGCCCGGGAGGCCGAGCGCGCCGGGGAGGTCGGCGTCCGGTCCGGCCGTCAGGCCCACCGAGCCGGGGCGGGCCGGTTCGGGGACGCCGCGGCGGGGGGCGTTGGCGGCGCCGCGGACGTTCACCCCGCTGGAGGCCGGCATGGTGCAGTTCGCGCCGGTGTTGAGCGGCGGGCCCTCGGAGACGTTGAGCCCGTTGCGGTAGGTGGTGCCGCCGTACCCGCGCATGCAGGGCAGCGGGTTGAAGAACGTGGTGGCCATCCCGAAGCGCAGTTTCCCGTCCTGGACGACGGTGGAGCCGGCGGAGACGACTCCGGGGAGGCGGACGAGGAGTTCCTCCAGGCCGTCGGTGCGGGTGGCGGTCAGTTTGGAGAAGGTGAGGAGGTTGGCGATGACGACGCTGAGGCTGGGGTCGAGGTCGCGGAGCAGTCCGGTGATCTCGGTGGACGCCTGCGGCGCGGCGGCGATCAGCCTGCGCAGGTCGGCGTCGGAGGTGCGGAGCTGGCCGGCGAGCAGCCGGGCGTCGCGGGCGAACGCCTTGAGCGCGGCGGCCTCCTCGTTCTGGGTGCGCAGCGCGAGCTCGCCGTCGTGGATGAGGCGGCTGGTGGGGGCGATGTTGGCGTCGGCGGCGCGGATGAACTGGTTCTGCGCGTCCATGAGCGCCTGCAGGTTGGGTCCCTGGCCGTTGAACGCCTGGTAGAACTCGTCCACGACGATGCGCAGCGACTCCAGCGGGACCGAGCCGGTGAAGTCGTTGGCGGATTTGAGGAGGTCGGTGACGGGCGCGGGGATGGCGCCGGCCGAGCGCGGGATGACGGTGCCGTCGTCGAGGTAGGGGCCGGTGCTGCCGGCGGGGCGCAGGTCGACGTACTGCTCGCCGACGGCGGACAGGTTGGCGACCACGGCCTGCAGGTTCGACGGGATCCGCGGCGCGGAGTCGTCGATCTTCAGGTCGGCGACGACGCCGTCGTCGGTGAGGTGCAGGTCGCCGACCCGGCCGACGGAGACGCCCCGGTAGGTGATGTTGGAGCCGGGGAACAGCCCGCCGGTCTCGGCGAGTTCGAGCTTGGCGACGTAGTAGCCGCGCAGTCCCACGTACCGGCCGAGGTCGGCGTAGCGGGCGCCGATGAACGCGATGATCGTCAGGGAGATGGCCAGGAAGGCCAGCGTCCTGATCCGTGTTCCGAGGGTCAGCATCAGCCGCCTCCGCCGGGGATCTCGGGGAAGATGCCGCCTCCGCCGCCGGGCGGCGTGCCGGGCGCGCTCGGGCTCGGGCTGCCCGTGCCGGACGGGGTCGGGGTGCCGGGGACGATGGGCGGCTGCACGATCGAGGGGGTGTCGGCGGGCGGCAGCGGCAGCGTCGGGGTGTCCCGCACCTGCCGGTTCGGGGTCCGGGCGGCGGGGGCGCCGGACGGCGCGGGCGTCATCGGCGGGATGATCGCCGTGCCCGGTACCGCGCTGACGGCCAGGTACACGTTGAGGTAGTCGCCCTTGACCGCGTTCATCACCGCGTCGGTGAACGGGTAGGTGAGCAGCACCTGCAGCGAGTTGGGCAGGTCCTCGCCCGCGTCGGCCAGTTTCTGGAGTGTGGGGGCGAGGGCGCGCAGGTCGGCGACGAAGTCGTCCTGGGAGGCGTTGATGGTCTTCACCGCCACGTCCGAGAGGTCCTCGAGCTGGCGGAGCATGGTGATGAGCGCGCCGCGCTGGTCTTCGAGGACCTTCAGGCCGGGGCTCAGGTCGCCCAGGACGGTGCCGAGTTTCTGCCGTCGTGTGGAGAGCGTGGCGGACAGCCGGTTGAGGCCGTCCAGGGCGGCGACGATGTCGCCCTTGTTGGAGTCGAGGCTGGTGGTGAGTTCGTTGAGGCGGCGCAGCACCGACTTGATCTCCGCCTCGTTGCCGGTGAGGGCGTTGTTGAGTTCGCGGGAGATGGTGCGCAGCTGGGGGAGGCCGCCGCCGTTCAGGAGCATGGACAGGGCGCCGAAGACCTCTTCCACTTCGACGTTGCGGTTGGTGCGGGACGCGGGGATGCGCGCGCCGTTGCCCAGGGTGCCGGTGGCGCCGGAGGTGGGGGCGGCGAGCTGGATGTACTTCTCGCCGAGGAGGCTGGACTGCTCCAGGCGGGCCGTGGCGTTGGACGGGAGGCGCACCTTGCCGTTCACCTTCATGGTGACCTGGGCGGTCCAGCCGTTCAGTGGCAGCGACACTTTGGAGACGCGGCCCACGGCGACGTCGTTCACTTTCACGGCGGCCTGTGGAACGAGGTCGAGCACGTTGGAGAACTCGGCGGTGACGGTGTACGGGTTGGACCCCAGGTCGGCGCCCCCGGGGAGGGGAAGGTCCTGCACTCCGGTGAAGCCGCCTCCGCAGCCGCTCAGCAGGACCGCGCCCGCCGTGGCGTAGAGCACGGCCCGTCCTGTTCTTCTCGGGTGGCTCATCGGCCGCCTCCCTTGGGGGACGTGGGCGAGCCGTACGTGTCGCCCACGGTCGGCAGCGGCATCGGGGGAAGGATCCCGGTCGCCGATTCCGGTACGGGGGTCAGGGTCCCGGCGCGCTGCTTCTCGCACAGCGCCTTCACGGTCGCGTTGGACGCGGCCGACGATCCGCACACCGGGTTGCCCGTGCCCTGCCCGAGCGCCGCCAGCGCGGCCCCGGCAGCCGTGCCGGCCGTGGAGATGGGGCCCATGCTGATCTCGTTCAGGTTGCCGCGTCCCATCAGCGTCCGGGTGGACGGGTCGTAGCTGTTGAGCAGGTTGGTGGCGTTCAGCGGCAGCACGTCGAACGCCTCGGCGAGCGAGGCCCGCTGGTCGACCAGGACCCGGGTGATGGAGGCGAGCTTGTCGACGTCCTTCTTCAGCAGCGCCCGGTTGTCGCGGACGAAGTCGCGGACCTGGCCGAGCGCGACGGCCAGTTCGCGCAGCGCGGCGCCGAGCTCGTCGCGGTCGGCGGCGAGGAAGCCGGTGACCTCGGCCAGCTGCCGTTCGGCCAGCCGCACCTGGGAGTCGTTGTCCTTGATCATCGTGGTGAACTTCTGCAGGTTGGCGACGGTGGCGAACAGGTCCTCGCTCGATCCGGCCAGCGTCTTGCTGGCCTGGCCGAACTGGGCGATCGTGTCGTTGATCGCCTGCCCGTTGCCGCCCAGGTTCTCCGCGCCGACCTGGAGGGCGCGCGACAGGGCGCCCTGGGAGTTGGCGCCCTTGGGGCCGAGGTCGCCGGAGATGCGCTTCAGGCTGTCGTAGAGCTGGTCCAGCTCGACGGGCGTCGCCGTCCGGGTCACCGGGATCTCGGCGCCGGCCGCGATCTGCGTGCCGCCGGTGTAGGCGGGGGTGAGCTGGATGTAGCGGTCGGCGACGACGCTGGGGGCGATCACGACCGCCTTGGCGTCGGCGGGGACGGGCACGTCCCGGTCCAGGGTGAGCCGCGTGCGGACGCGGGTGCCCATGGGGGTGACCTCGTCGATCGTGCCGACCTTCACGCCGAGGATCCGCACGTCCGAGCCGGGGTAGACGCCGACGGCGGCGGCGAAGTAGGCGGTGATGCGCTTGCCGGTGGTGCCGCCGGCGACCGACGCCAGCGCCACGGCCATCAGGACCAGCGCCAGGGCCAGCGCGATCACGGTGCGGCGCCGCTCCTGCCACATCTGCCTGCGCCAGGACGTCTCCATCATCGGCCGCCACCTCCGTTCCCGGTCACCACGGGACCGGCGGGTTTGGGCGGGCGGCAGTCGTCCTTGGGCGGCGTGTTCGGGGCCAGGTACTCCTTGGGGACGACCCCGCACAGGTAGCCGTCCATCCAGCGGCCGTTGCCGAGCGCGTTGCCGAGCAGCCGGTTGTAGGGCCCCGCGATCGCCAGGGCCCGGTTGAGGTTGTCCTGGTTGCGCTGCAGCACGGTGGTGATCCGGTCGAGGGCGTCCAGGGTGGGCTGCATCTGCCGCCGGTTGTCGGCGACGAGCCCGGACAGCTCACGGGACAGGGCCCGCGACCCGACCAGCAGCCCGTGGATGGCCTCGCGGCGCCGGCGGAGTTCGGCCAGCAGCAGGTTGCCGTCCTGGAGGAGCCGCTGGAACTCGCCGCTCTGCTCCGCGAGCACGCCGGTGACCTGCTTGGCGTTGGCGAGCAGCCGGGCGAGCTGCGCGTCCCGGGTGGAGATCGTCTGGGAGAGCGCGGACAGGCCGTCCAGGGCCTTGCGGACGCTCGGCGAGGTGGTGGAGAAGGTGTCGGCGATCGTCTCCAGGCTCTGCGCGACCTTGACGGTGTCGAGCCGGTCGATGGTGCCGGACAGGTCCTGGAACGCCTGGGTGACGTCGTAGGGGGACACGGTGCGGCTGAGCGGGATCCGCCGGCCCGGGTCCTGGGCGGCGGGGCCGAGCGGGTCGACGGCCAGGTACTTGGCGCCCAGCAGCGTCTTGATCATGATTCCGGCGGTGCTGGCGCTGCCGATCCAGGTGTCCCTGACCCGGAAGGTGACCTTGACCTTGGGCCCGTCCAGCTCCACGCCGGTGACCTCGCCGACCTTGACGCCGGCGACGCGCACCTCGTCGTCGGGCCGGAGCCCGGCCGCCTCGCGGAAGTCGGCGGTGTAGGTGGTGCCGCCGCCGATGACGGGCAGGTCGTCGGCGCGGTAGGCGAGCGTCCCCAGCACCAGGATGATCACCAGCCCGACCACGGCGACGCCGATCGGGTTGCGCTCCTTGATGGGCCTGCCGCGCAGGAACCCGGCGCGGGCGCGTTTCAGCGGCGGCAGCGCGGTCGGCGCCGGCCGCGCGGGGCCGCTCATCGCTCCTCCTGGCATCTCAGCGCGTCCCTCTCGTCCATCGGGACGCCCGTGGGCGGTTTGCTGCCGTCGGTGTAGCGGGCGCCGGTGATGGTGGCCTGGCACATGTAGAAGTTCATCCACGACCCGTAGGAGCCGAGCCGCGCGATGGTGGCGCTCTTGCCGGGCAGCGTCCCCAGGAAGCGGTCGAGGGTCGGGGACTCGTCGGCGAGGTTGTCCGACAGCCGGCCCAGCTGGGCGATGCTGTCCTCGAGCGGCGCCCGGCCGACCTGCAGCAGTCCGGCGGTGCTGTTGGTCAGCTCCGACATGGCCCCGATCGCCTCGCCGAGCGGCCTGCGGTCGGCGGCCAGCCCGGAGGTCAGCCTGCGCAGCGTGACGATCAGGTCGGCGAGCTGGTCGCCGCGGGCGTTGATCGTCTCCAGCACGTCGTTGAGGTTGTCGATGACCTGCCCGATGACCTGGTCCTTGCCCGCCAGGGTGCTGGTGAGGGACGCCACCGTGCGCAGCAGCGAGTCCATCGTGGGGCCCTCGCCCTGCAGCACCTGGATGATCTCCCCGGCGAGCTGGTTGACGTCGGTGGGCGACAGCGCCTGGAACAGCGGCTGGAAGCCGTTGAACAGCTGGGTGAGGTTGAGCGCGGGCGTCGTGCGCTGCACCGGGATGGTGCCGCCGCGCGGCAGGATCGCGCCGGGCGTCCCGGTGCCCCGGTCCAGTTCGATGAAGCGCTGCCCGACCAGGTTGAGGTACTTGATCGTCGCGGTGGTGGACGCGGGCAGCCGGCGCCCCTTCTGCACCGTGAACGCCACCCTGGCCTGCCGCCGGTTCACCACGCCGATGTCGGTGACCTGGCCGATCCGCACGCCCGCGATCCGCACGCTGTCGCCCTCGTTCAGCCCGGCCACGTCGGTGAAGCGCGCGCTGTAGCGGTCGGCGTCGCCGACGCCGGTGTTGGCGATGCTGATGGCCAGCACGGCGGTGGCGGTGACGGTCACGACCACGAACAGGATCGACTTGACCAGCGGGCCGCCGAGGCCCTTGAGGTTCATCCTCACCGGACGCTCACCTTCGCCCCCCGGTAGATCGGGCCGACCAGGACGCTGCTCCAGTCGGGCAGGGACTGCGGGACCTCCCGCAGGGCGGGCGCGACCAGCTCGTTCACCAGGGCGTTCTCCTGCGGGGAGTTGGGCAGGCCGAGGCCGCCGGGGGTGACCGCGACCGGCGCGGCGCGTCCCGGGGGCGCGGCCTGGCCGCGGGCCGCCGCGCCGCCGGACGGGTCGTACGGGACGGGGTAGCAGCGCGGCCCGCCGCCCGCCGTGTACCGCGGCGTGTCCCTGCCCGGGATGTAGCGGCCCTTGGACGGGACGGAGGTGACGTCCACCTGCAGGCCGGGCCGGTCCGTGCCCTTGCCCAGCGCCCGGTCCATCTCCGGGATGAAGTCGTTCAGCATCGAGAACACGCAGGGGAACTCGGGCGAGTACCGCGCCAGCACCTCCAGCGACCCGCGGCTCGTGGACGCCAGCTGGATCATGTTGGCGGAGTTCTCGCGCAGGAACGTGGTGAGGTCCTGCGCCCCGGAGGTGACGGTGGAGTACAGCTCGCTGAGGTTGCGGCGCTGGTCGACGACGGTGCGGCTGGTCGCGGTGAAGTCGTACAGCGCGTCCAGGATGTCGGGGGTCGCGTCGGCGTAGTTGTGGCTGAACGCGACGAGCTCGTGGATGTTGCGGTTGAGCGCGGGCAGGTCGGGGTTGAACTTCTTCAGGTACGCGTCGAGCGTGACCAGCGTCTGGCCCAGCTCGTCGCCGCGTCCCTCCAGGGCCTGCGACATCGCGGTCAGCGTCGCCGACAGCTTGGCGGGCTGGACGGCGGTCAGCAGCGGCAGCGTGTTGTTGAGGACCTCCTGGAGCTCCACCGCGTTGGCCGTGCGGTCCTCGGTGATGACGCTGCCGTCGGTGAGCCGGTCCGCCGCCGGCTGCGCGGGGATCATCAGCGCCACGAACCGCTGCCCGAACAGCGTGGTCGGGAGCATCTGCGCGGACACGTTCCGCGGGATCCGCCGCACCGTCTCGGGCTTGAGTGCCAGCGTCAGCCGGGCGCCCGAGCCGTCGGCGGTGATCTCCCGGACCTCGCCGACGACCACGCCGCGCACCTTGACGTCGGCGTGCCGGTGCAGCTCGTTCCCGACCGACCCGGTGCGCAGCGTCACCATCGTCGCGTCGGTGAACCGCTTCTGGTAGATCGCGACGGCCAGCCACACCAGCAGCGCGGGGACCAGCAGGAACACCACGCCCTGCAGCCGCCGCGACACCGTCGCCAGGGGGCCTTCACGCATCGCCGGTCACCTCCCTCGGCGCGCTCATCCGGCGACCTTCACCGTCGTCGTGGCGCCCCAGATCGCCAGGCTGAGGAAGAAGTCGGTCACGCTGATCAGCACGATCGCGGTGCGGACCGCGCGGCCCACCGCCACGCCGACGCCGGCGGGGCCGCCGCTCGCGCGGTAGCCGTAGTAGCAGTGCGCGAGGATCACCATCACGCTGAAGATCAGCACCTTGAGGAACGACAGCACCACGTCGGTGGGCGACAGGAACACGTTGAAGTAGTGGTCGTAGGTGCCCGCCGACTGCCCGTTCACCCAGATGGTGACCTGCCGGGACGCCAGGTAGGAGCTGAGCAGCCCGATCCCGTACAGCGGGATGATCGCCACCGTGCCCGCGATGATCCGGGTGGTGACCAGGTAGGGCAGCGACGGGATGCCCATGCCCTCCAGCGCGTCGATCTCCTCGTTGATCCGCATCGCGCCGAGCTGGGCGGTGAAGCCCGCGCCGACCGTCGCCGACAGCGCCAGCCCGGCCACCAGCGGCGCGATCTCCCGGGTGTTGAAGTAGGCCGACACGAACCCGGTGAACGCCGAGGTGCCGATCTGGTTGAGCGCCGCGTACCCCTGGAGGCCGACGACCACGCCGGTGAACAGCGTCATCGCGAACATCACGCCGACCGTGCCGCCGATCACCGCCAGCGCGCCCGACCCGAACGCGACCTCGCCCAGCAGCCGCTGCACCTCCTTGAGGTAGCGGCGCAGCGCGCGCGGCGTCCACAGCAGCGCCCGCACGTAGAAGCCGAGCTGGTCGCCGGGCTGGTCGAGCCAGGCGAACCACGATCCGGGACGGCGCAGGCGGGAACCGGTCGAGACCATCCCCTCACGCCCCCTTCGGCGGGACGACCTGGAGGTAGATCGCGGTCAGCACCAGGTTGACGAAGAACAGCAGCAGGAAGGTGATCACGACCGACTGGTTGACCGCGTCCCCCACGCCCTTGGGCCCGCCTCTGGGGTTGAGCCCGCGGTAGGCCGCCACGACCCCGGCGATGAAGCCGAACAGCAGCGCCTTGAACTCGCTGATGTAGAGGTCGGGCAGCTGCGCCAGCGCGGAGAAGGACGCCAGGTACGCGCCGGGCGTGCCGCCCTGCAGGATGACGTTGAAGAAGTAGCCGCCGAGGACGCCGACGACCGAGACCAGGCCGTTCAGCAGCACCGCCACCAGCATCGCCGCCAGCACCCGCGGCACGATCAGCCGCTGGATCGGCGAGACGCCCATGACCTCCATCGCGTCCATCTCCTCGCGGATCGTCCGCGAGCCGATGTCGGCGCAGATCGCCGAGCCGCCCGCGCCGGAGATCAGCAGCGCCACGATGATCGGGCTGGCCTGCTGGATCACCGCGAGCACGCTGGCGCCGCCGGTGAACGACTGCGCGCCCAGCTGCTGCGCCAGCGACCCGACCTGCAGCGCGATCACCGCGCCGAACGGGATGGACACCAGCGCGGTCGGCAGGATCGTGACCGAGGCGATGAACCAGAACTGCTCCACCAGCTCCCGGGCCTGGAAGGGGCGCCGGAACATCTGCGTGAGCACGGTGGCGCCGAGCGCGAACAGCCGTCCCGTCTCGCGCAGGGCCCCGGCACCGGGCACCCCGGACTGCGACACCATCACGACCACCCCCCGCGGGGGCGCCGCTGGCCGCCGGACGAGTCGTTCATGGGCGGCCTCCCCTCACGGGGGGCAGCAGGCTGTTCAAAATCGCCTCCTGGGCTGCGGGGGGAAGCTGCGCGAGCATGGTCATCACGCGTTCGCGGCGCCGGGTGACCGCCCTGCGCTCGGGCATGCCGGGGCTCGGCTCCAGCTGCGGGACGATCTCGGGCACCCCGGACGCCGGCCGCGCCAGCCGCGCCTCGGCGGCCAGCTCGGAGGCGTCCTTCTCCTCGCTCATCCCGATCGGGCCGTGCCGGTTGCCCCGCAGGAACTGCGCGACCACCGGCTCCTCGCTGGTCAGCAGGACCTCGCGGGGCCCGAAGGTGACCAGGTCGCGGCGGAAGAGCATGCCGATGTTGTCGGGGACGGTCGAGGCGATCTCGATGTTGTGGGTGACGATCAGCATCGTCGCGTCGATCCGCGCGTTCAGATCGATGAGCAGCTGGGACAGGTAGGCGGTGCGGACGGGGTCGAGGCCGGAGTCGGGCTCGTCGCACAGGATGATCTGCGGGTCCAGCACCAGCGCCCGGGCCAGCCCGGCCCGCTTGCGCATGCCGCCGGAGATCTGGCCGGGCAGCTTGCGCTCCTGGCCGGCCAGGCCCACCATCTCCATCCGCTCCAGGACGATCCGCCGGACCTCCGACTCCTTCTTGCGGGTGTGCTCGCGCAGCGGGAAGGCGATGTTGTCGAACAGGTTCATCGAGCCGAACAGGGCGCCGTCCTGGAACATCAGGCCGAACCGCTTGCGCGTCTCGTAGACCTTGCGGTCGGGGTCGTTCACCATGTCGACGCCGTCGATCAGCACCCGGCCGCGCTCGGGCTTGAGCAGCCCGATCAGCGACTTGAGGAAGACGGTCTTGCCGGTGCCCGAGGGCCCGAGCAGCACGCTCACCTCGCCGGCGGGCAGCGTCAGCGACACCTCCCGCCAGATGGTCTGCCGGCCGAAGGACTTGGTCAGCCCCTCGACGACGACTTCTATGCCCATTCCGCGGACTCGAACATCGAAGGAACTCCCCATTCCGGCCGCATATATCGGCGATCGCCCGCGCGTTGAATCGCGCACCGAAACGGCGATTGCCGGGGAACCGTTCGCCACGCCTTCCCTACTGGCGGGTACGCTACTTGTGCGGCATGACGGACGCAAGCAACACCGGTGAATCCAATATCGGCCTGTGACTTCGTTGTCACCGATTGACAATGCCTACCAGAGGGTTTATCTCCAAGTGCGCGCCCGACCGGAAGCCCTGCCATCGACCCAGGTCCACGCGCCACCACGGGCTCCCGCACAGGCGCCTCCACCGCCCCGGGAAAGGACTAACCTGGTCACGGAGCAGGCGTGCGCAACAGAATGACGCTCGGCCCGATCGGCATTTTCTAGATCGAGTACAGAACGCAGTTCAAATCACCGCGCATAATGCTCCGCGAGCACGCGGAGCGCCGCGGAGAACACCGGGCGATCTCGATGTGACGGCCACGAACGGGAACGTTCCGCCCATCGGGCCGGTGAACGGGGCGCCCGGAGCGGTGCTAGCATCCCGCCATGACCTTCTTCTTCCTGCGTTGAGGATCCGCCGGCGAGGCGAGGAACCCCCGCCGCCGGCGATGCGGGGCGGCGCGGCGCCGTCCCGGGTCCCGACGTGGGAGAAGAACGATCACCATGCGCACCCGTGCGCCCTTTTCCACCGCCCCCTGCCTGGTGGCGCGGTGCGTCCGCGGGCTGGAGCCCGCCCTGGCCGCCGAGATCCTCCGCAACGGGCTCGGCACGATCACCCGTCTCGGCCATCGCGAGGTGCACTTCAGCGCGCAGCACTCCGCGCTTGAAGCGACCGACCTGCGCACCGCCGACGACGTGTTCGTCCTGGCCGCCCGCATGCCCGACCCGGGCCCGTCCAAGACCGACCTGAACACAGCGCTCACCGACCTGGCGGCCCAGGCCGACCTGCGGCACGCACCGACCATCACCGGGGTCGAGGTGTCCGCGTCCTTCCTCGGACGCCGCAACTACAACCGCCACGACGCCGAGGACGCCGTCGGGTCCGCCCTTGCCTCCCGCCTGAACGTCCCCTACCACTCCAGGCGGAACGGCAGCGCACCCCCGCCCGCCTACAGCGGGTGGCGGCTCACCCTTGACGGCACCCACGCCACCCTCTTGCTGCGCATCGCAGACCACCCGCTGCACCGCCGCGCGTACAAACGCCACACGATCCCCGGCACGCTGCACCCGCCCGTGGCCGCCGCCATGGCCCACCTGGCCGAGATCGACCCGGGCCACATCGTCCTGGATCCGTGCTGCGGCGCGGGCACACTCCTCATCGAGGCCGCCCACCTGCAACCGGCGGCCCGCTACCGCGGATTCGACGCCGCACAAGCCTCTCTCCAGGCCGCACGCGCCAACGCCAAGGGGCTCAAGGGCCTACCCAGGGTCGACCTGCGCCGGGCCGACGCAGGCGCCCTCCCTCTCAAGGACGCGAGCATCGACCGCGTCATCTCCAACCCGCCGTGGGGAACCCAGGTGAACCCGTCCGGCCTTCTCGCCCGCGACCCCGCCCGCCTGTGGTCGGAACTGCGCCGCGTACTCGCGCCCAAGGGAATCGCCGTCGTCCTCATCCCCGACCCCGGCGCCCTGACCTCCGCTTTCAAGAACGGGCTGACAGCCGTCCACCTACAACAAGTGAGAGTCTCCGGCACCCACTCGCACCTGACCCAACTACGCCCCCGCTGACCCCCTCAGAACTCATCCGTCGGCAGCACGCCCTCGAGCGGCGCCGGAATGGCCAGCGCCTCCCCGACCACGACCGAGGAACTGTGGGTGTAGTCGCCTCCGCGAGGCTCGGAGAAGATGGTGACCTTGCCGTCCAGCCGGTCGACCAGCAGGTAGAGCGGAATGTCGGCGGCGGCGTACCCGCGGCGCTTGGGACCGCGGTCGCGTTCGGCGCCCTTGAGGCTCCGGCCGTCCCTGGAGGTGACTTCCAGCACCATCAGAACGCCCTCGGGTTTGCTGTGCCACTCACGCCCCGCGAACGCCCCTTTGGGCGCCGCGATGCCGTCGGGCACGTACTCCCCCTCCGGGCTGATCAGCGTCAAGTTGCGATGCAGCCGGAGCCCGTGGGCGTTCCGCACCCAGTCGTCCACCGCCACCACGATCGTCTCGTGCTGCCCATCCGGGCTCGGCGAAACAATGATCTCCCCATCTACCAGTTCCGCCCGGAAACCGGGAGCCACTTCAAGCGCGGCGAACACCTCGCGGAGGTCGTCCCGGTCGAACGGCGCCGTCATCACAGGTCCCCTCGTGGGGTTGCAGCGGTGGTGACGCCGTACCGAACAGAGCAGCACCGGCCACCACAAGGTCACGTAGAGCGTCCGGATGGAAACTTAGCGCAAGGATCGGTGGTTCGTACTGGGATGGGAGTGATACGGAAGCGCGATCTCGGGGGCTGATGCTGTGAGGCGTTGACGTTCGGGGGGGAGGCGAGCATGACGGTTCGGCGGCCGTCCCCTCCCCCCTTCTCCAGAGGGGGGAGGGGACGGAGCACAGGACGCTTCTGGTGGGCGGCCCCGGGTCAGCGCATGGTCTGGCCTATGCCGTGCATGTTGCCCTCACTGTCGCGGAACCAGGCGGCCCGTTCACCGACCCCGCCCGCCGACGGGTAGTTGCCGCTGACCTGCGCGATCCCGTCGACGGTGCGCAGCCCGGGAGCGTCCACGTCCTCGAACTCGACCCCGCGGCGGCGCAACTCGGCGACCACCTCCTCGATGTCGTCGACCTCCCAGGCGATCTGCGTGTGCGTCCCGGACGGCCCGCCCGCGGACTGGAAGACCGAGAACCAGCCATTCCGGCACTGGTAGCGCAGCCCGCCGGGACGGGTCTCGGCCGGTTCGAGACCGAGCTTCTCGGCGTAGAAGCGCCTGGCCCGGTCGAGGTCCTGGGCGGGCAGCCGGGCGGAGACGGCGGCGTCGGCCAGCGGGCCCGCCGCCGCGCGCCCGGCGGCGCGTTCGCGTTCGCGGCGGGCGGTCCAGTACGCGGGCGTCAGCTCGATGATCTGGAGCAGGTTGCCGTCCGGGTCGAGCGCCGTCCCGAACCAGGCGCCCGCCCCCTCCCGGTACTCGAGCGGGGCGACCCAGGCCACGGCCAGCGAGTCCAGGTGGCGCGCGATCGCCCGCGCGTCGTCGACGTGCAGGTTGATGATGATCCGCGCGGGTTCGGCGGCCAGGGGCGCCACGTCGTCGCGGCCGTCGATCAGGACGCCGACCTCGCCGAACGACAGGAACCCGTCGGCGTCGGCCCTGATCCCGAACGCCCGCTCGTACCAGGCCCGGAGCCGCTCCGGCTCCCTGCTGGCCAGCAGGATGCTGCCGATGGCCGGGGTCACTCCCATGGAACCTCCTCGTTGTACGTTCCTGGTTGTGACCCGACCGGAGGCACGGATTCATCGGTGCCCGTAAAGCGCGGGCCAAGCCGGGTCTCAGACGATCCAGACCTCGTGCAGGGCGCGCCAGAGCAGGCCGTTGCGGGCGCCGGGCGCGGGCGCGAAGACGGCCACGGCGCGGCGGGCGTCGGAGGAGACGGGCGTCCGCTGGTGCTCCTCGTAGGCCGCCACGACCATGCCGCCGCCGCGCGTCTCGTCCAGCAGGACGCGCGGCTCGCGGATCTCCAGGACGAGGCCCGGGGACGCGCCGTGGGCCGCCTCCATCATGGCCGCCAGGTCGGGCAGGGTCTTGACGGCGCCGTCCGGGTCGTACCAGGTGAAGTCCGGCGCGTGCCTGCCGAGGAAGGACGCGACGGCGGACGGTTCCGCCTCGCCGCGCAGCCAGCTCTCGATGAAGCGGTGATGCAGCACGACCTCGTCCACGGCGTTCACGCGGCGTTCCGCCCGATCCAGGTGCGCAGCGGTGTCAGCTCGACGCCGAAGAGCGCTTCGAGCTTGGCGGGGTCGCCTTCGTAGAGGCCGGCGGCCTCGGGGGCGGCCAGCCATCGGTACGTGCTCGCCACGCCCGCCGCGGCCTCCGCGCCGAGCAGCGGCACCAAGCCCTCCTCAAAGGCGTCGGGGTCCACGGGTACGTAGCGGATCTCCCGGCCGAGGACGGAGGTGAAGGCGGCCGCCAGTTCCGGTCCCGTCACCGCCTCCTTGCCGCCGATGTCCACCGCCGCTCCGGCCAGGGCAGGGCGGTCGAACGCGGCGGCCGTGAGGGCCCCGAGATCGTCATGGGCCAGCCACGCGACCCGGTGGGCCGCGGGCAGCGGATAGGGAAGGACGCCGCCGGCGAGGGCCTCCCGCGCCCACGGAGCGGCGAGATTGTCCAGGTAGACGGGCGGACGCAGCACCACGGCCGGGACGCCGCACGCCAGCAGGGCCTCGGCCGCGGCCCGCTTCGACTCGAACGCGGCGACGCCCGTCCGCACGGCGGGGACGCGGTTGCCGGTGTTGAACACCAGGCGTTCCAGATCGGCCGAGGCCGCGACGATGTTGTCCACGAAGCGGGCCACCGCCGCCGGGTCGAACTCCATGGGAAGCGTCACCGAGGCGCGCGTCACCCCCTCGAACGCGGCCCGTACGGCTGCGGCGTCCGCGAGGTCGCCGCGCACCCACTCGACGCCGGACGGCCCGCGCACGCTCCGGCCGAGGCCACGGACGCGGTGCCCGTCCCGCAGCAGCCGCCGCGCGACCGCCCCGCCCTGCGCGCCGCCCGCGCCGATCACCAGATAGATATCGCTCATGCGTTCAGGCTGCCGCTGCTTCTCCTGTACGTTCTATACGCAAAGATCCGGCTTTGATTAAGGATCGTCTGTGACGGTGGAAGTGCGGGAGACGTCCGCCCCGGAGGGCGACCTGCTGGGCGAGTGGCTGGCGCCGCTGCGCCTGGAGGGCGTGTTCGCCAGCCGGTGGACGGTCCACGCGCCCTGGGGCCTGCGCGGCGACCAGGAGCGGAACGCGATCCTGCACTACGTGCACTCCGGCGAGTGCGCGATCACGATGCCGGGGCCGTCCGAGCCGGTCGTCCTGCGCGCGGGCGAGCTGGCGGTCTTCCCGTACGGCGCCGCGCACGAGTTGGCGGACCGTCCCGGCCGTCCCACCACCCCGCTCGACCTGCTGCTCCCAGGCCGCCCGGCCGGAACGGCCACGGAGTTGCGGGTGGACGGCCCGGGCCCGGCGACCGAGCTGCTGTGCGGCGGGCTGCACTACGACGAGACCGCCGTGTCGCCGCTCTACCGCGCGCTGCCGGAGATCCTGGTGCTCGATCGGGAGATGCTGGCCGACGAGCCGCTGCTGGCCGGGACCCTCGACCGGCTCGCCGGCGGGGCACGGGACGGCGCGCCCGGCGCCCGGCTGGTGGCGCTGCGCGCCTTCGAGCTGGTCTTCGTGCTGGCGCTGCGGGTGGCGCTCGGCAGGCTCGGCGACACCTCGCCCGCGCTGCGGGCGCTGCGGCATCCGGGGATCGGCCGGGCCCTGCTGGCGATCCAGACCAGGTTCGCCGAACCGTGGACGCTCGCGTCGCTGGCCCGGGAGGCGAACATGTCGCGGTCGGCGTTCGCGACCACGTTCACCCGCCTCGTCGGCGAGGCCCCGGCCCGGCATCTGAACGGCCGGCGCATGCGCGAGGCGGCCCGGCTCCTGGACGAGACCGCGCTGCCGCTGGGGGTGCTCCCCGAACGGGTCGGCTACCGCTCGGCCGTCGGTTTCCACCTGTCCTTCCGCCGCCACTTCGGCACGCCCCCCGGCGAATACCGCCGCACCCGGACGGCTTCCCGATGAACCGCCGGGACCACCCCGCGGGGATCACGGCATCCGGTTCCGGTTGCACCTTCGCGCAATTTAGCTGCCATCCGTGTGCCCGCGTTCTTGGCAGCTGGTGATAAGCGCTTGAGCGGTCGGAACAATTTCGAGCACCTCTAGAAATCTCCCTTGTCGGTATAAACCGGGCGTCGTACCGTCGGTGCACCCGGGCCGTCTCGCGCGGTCCTGGCACTCCTCGGGAGAGAAGAGATCATGGTGCGGTCATTCCGTCAACGCGTTCTCACGTCGGCCGCGGCGGTCACCGGGATCGTCGCCCTCACGGCGACTCCGGCCCACGCCGCGACCTGGACGGTCAGCGGGGCCGGTGGCCTGGTCTTCTACGCCTCCAGTGGCCAGCCCTACCTGAGGGACGTCCAGACCAATGTCGCCTTCACCTGCGACCAGCAGCTCATGGCGAGCGAACTCAACGACACGTCCGGGCACCCCGGGCCGGGAATCGGCGTTCTCGAGAACTTCGACTGGGGCACGTGCTTCCACCCGTCCATCGGACAGTTCGCTGTGACATCGGAGAACTTCTGGGAGTACAACGCGGTGGCGCCGACCGCGAATCCGGACGTGAGCGTCATTTCCGTGACGGCCATCGAACTCGAGGTCAGCGGCCCGGGTTGCGAAGCGACGATCTCGGGCGGGGCACCGGGCTACTACCACAGCGACACGGGTTACCTCGAGATGGATCTGAACGCGCCCAACCCCGGCGGCCACGAGCTCGTGGCCTCCGATGTCACGGGGTGCACCGGGATGCTGGCGAACGGAAGAACCATGGAGTGGGACGCCGCGTATCTGACTGATCCCGTATATGGCCTTTCCAGCACCCCCTGACCGCCCGGCACATCGTTTCACCCGTCCCGAAGGGAACGCCACGCATGATGCGGCCGATGTTCAAGCGCCTGCTCACACTGGCGGCGGGAGTCGCCGCGGCCGTCGCCCTGACGGCCTCCCCCGCGTACGCGGCCGGATGGACGGTCAGCGGTGCCGGCGGATGGGTCACTTACGGGTCGTCCGATCTCACGTGGACGGTGCCGGCTTCCGGAGCGAGGTTCACCTGCGCCTATCACGAGATGTCGGGACCTATGGACGACACGACGAGCCACCCCGGCCCGGACATCGGCTCCATCACTGACCAGACCCTGACGAACTGCGGCCTCCCGTTCAGCTCGTTCGCCGTGACGGTCGTCGGCCAGTGGCGGTACAACGCCGTCGCCCCCACGGCCGACCCGGATGTGAACCACGTTTCGATCACCGGCGTCCACCTCATCCTCTCCGGCCTCGGCTGCACCGCGACGATCATCGGCGGGGTTCCGGGCCGGTACGACAACACCGACGGCACGCTCTCCCTCGACTCGGCGGGCTCCAACCCCGACGGCGTCGGACTCACCTTCTCCAACGTCCAGGGCTGCCTCGGGCTCATCCAGAACGGCGGCGTCGCCAACTGGACGGCGCGCTACGCGACCGACCCGCCGTACACCCTCACCCACACGCCCTGACGCGGGAGAGAAGACATGATCGGATCGACCGTCAGGCGCCTCGTCCTGGTCGCGGCCCTGCTCGCCACCGCCCTCACGGCTCCGCCCGCACACGCGCAGAGCGCCCCGCGCGCGGCCGACTACGTGACCTTCTTCTCCACCAACATGGGGCTCTGGAATCTGCGCACCCGCCAGCGCATCATCACCTGCCAGGAGCACGAGATGGTCGGCTGGCCCACCTTCAATGCCGTGAACCTCGAGACCGAAGCCTTCACCAACTGCACAGACTCGCTCAACTTCAGTCTGAACGCCCAGGCCACGGGGATATGGAAGTACAAAACCCTCACATCATATCCACCGTCCAGCCTCACCACCATATCCATCACCCAGATCTCGCTCCATTTCAGCGGTGTCTCCTGCTCGATAACGGTGACCGGTGGATCGCCGGGGATTTATGACAGCGCCGGCGCCGCCATGGCGCTCGCCGCGTTGCAGCCCAATCCCGACAAGGTCACGCTCATCGCCTCCGGCGTCGTCAGCTGCTTCGGCCTCGTCACCAACGGCGACTTGCTGGAATGGCGAGGCGACTACACCGTCGACCCTCCACTCTGAGCCGCACCCGCCGGCCCCGTACCGCGGGCCGGCGCTCGGTCGACGCGGAGGAGCCGACTCTGGCCGACCGTCGCCGGCGAGCTCTCGGTCCACGCCGGCGGTCGGCTCGGCTCGGTTATTCACGACGGTCACCGGAATGTGCGGCAGCATTCACGGTCAGTGATTCCACCGCGGCCCAAAGCGGCCAGTACGGCGCCGTCCCACCGGCCCGCCCGCCGACCAGGGAGGATCCGCCGCACCTCCGCTTCCACCTATCATCCACACACAAAGCAAAGCGCGCACTTATATTGCGATGACAATGATTGGAGCCGCTTTCCCGGAGCGCGGGAAATTGCCCGCACCAAGCCTTGTCACCCATTCCGCGCAGAAGTAATGTTCAGTCCGTTGAAACGATTCGCGGAAATGCCGTGACCCGCATGACCGCACCCCGACCATCTTCTCTTTCCACCCGGGTGCCCGCACCCGGGGCGGCCGGTCGGCGGCCCGCCACAAGCGATCGCCACCAAGGCGCGACGACACCGGGGCGCCCCGTGCCGGCCGAATTCCGTCCCGCCCCAGGAGGCAATTCATGGTGCGCCCGTCCCTTCGCAGCAAGGCCCGCCGCTTCGCGACGCTCGCGACCGCCGGGCTGGCCGCCGGCGCCGTCCTCGCCGTCCCCTCCGCCGCGCAGGCCGAGCCGATCCTCAAGGTCGACTACCCGGCGACCGGCACCACCTTCATCAAGGCGACCAACTCCTCGCTGAACCTCGGGCCCGGCACGCTCAAGTCGAGCCTCGACCTGGGCACGGGCAGTCTGACCGCCAACCTGGTGATGCCCCCGGCCCAGGGCGAGTTCAAGCAGTGGGGCGTCATCCCGGTCAGCGTGACGACCACCCTCATCGAGGCGGCCCCCACCACCGGGACGATCGACCTCAACACCGGCAAGGTCACCAGCACCTCGAAGGTGACCCTCAAGCTGTCCAACCTCAAGGTCGCCGGCATCCCGACGCCGGTCGGCGACAACTGCAAGACCAAGACCCCCGCGACGATCAACCTGGTGTCCGGGGACGACTGGAACGTCCTGCAGGGCGGCACGCTGACGGGCACCTACACGATCCCCGAGTTCCAGAACTGCATCCTGGCGACGCCGCTGATCAACCTCACGGTGCCGGGGCCGGACAACACGATCTCGGTGAAGCTGGGGACGCCGACCGTCCCGCCGGCGGTGGCCCAGCAACTCGCCAAGATCGGCTGATTCCGAGCCCGCGCCCGCGCCGCGCACAGCAGGGGCCCGCCACCCTCCAGGGTGGCGGGCTTTCTGACGTGCGCGCCGACCTTTTCACCATGCGGAGCCCGCCGCCCGATCCCCGGTCCCGGCAGCTCAGGGCGGTGCCTCACGCGCCCAGTCCAGCAGCGGCCGTCCGGGCGTGCGAGCTTCGAGCGTCCGGGCTTGGTCCGCCGGCAAACCTCGGTCACCGGGGCTTGAGACGCACGGGCCCGTATGCAGCGGCGAAGGCGCCCGCGGCACAAAGAAGCCCGTGGCCGGAACGCCCCGATGGGCGTCGGCCGCGGGCTCCCGTCCCGCCGGATCACTCGAACGTCTGGCCGTACCTGATGTCCTGCTGGATCCCCGGGTACACGATCGGCTCCACGAACTGGGGCGGCCCCGCGAACCTGGCGCAGGTGGCGCTCTTGTTCCTGACCTGCATTCCCGAGCCCAGCCCCGGCACGGAGATCTCGTTCTTGCTCCGGGAGTGCGTGAACGCCGGCAGCGCCTGGTTGGACGCGGAGATCTCGAAGCTGCACGACGCCGACGACACCTGGAAGGACCAGTCGGCGAAGGCGCCGGTGAAGTCGCCCGTCGCCGGGTCGATCCCGGCGCGGTTGTCGGTGATCTTCGCGGGCAGGCGGCCGACCTCCACGGTGAAGTCCTCGCCCCCGAAGGTCGCGTTGCCCTCGCAGCCGCGGAACGTCACACCGGTCACCTCGCCCATGGCGTCCGGCCGGATCAGCGTCCCGCTCTCGAAGCGGCCGCGGATCGTGGTGGACGAGCACTGGACGACGGCGTTGCCCGTCCTGCCCGCCTGGATCGACACCGGTCCGGACGTGGCGGTCCATTCGCCGCCCGGCTTGATGGAGTACCCGTAGCCGGGGGTCGGGGGACAGGGGTTGATGCGGGTGCTCCCGAGCGCGGGGAAGCACACCGGCCCCTGGGTCAGCTGTATGTAGTTCCCCTTGCCGGAGATGGACGCGGTGAGGAGCCGGTCGAGGTCCTCGCCGACGCCGCATCCGCTGAAGCCGGGGATGTCGATGCTGCCGACGAGCCGTCCGCCCTGGGCGACGTCGTACGGCGGGTCGCTGTCGCTCCGGCCTGTCAGCGGCAGGTACACGGGCTTCTCGGTCCGGCAGTTCGGGCCCACGTCCATGGGCGAGCCGTTGACGCGCACGTCATGGACGCGGATCGTCGCCTCCGCCCAGGTGTTGGTGATGGTGGGCCGGGTGGAGACCGTCGCCGGGCCGACCGAGGCCAGGTTCATGTTGCCGATCTGGGTGATCTCCATCTTGGCGGTCGTCGGCATGAACCCGAAGGTGAGGAAGGTCGACTCCAGCGTGTCCAGGTGGGCCACCGCGATGTGCCGAGCCTGGGTGAGCTGCTCACCGGTGGGGGGGTCCGGATAGTTGTAGAGGTCCTGCCCCACGATCACCGAGGCGC
Organism: Actinomadura rugatobispora; assembly: GCF_042656285.1. GTDB lineage: Bacteria > Actinomycetota > Actinomycetes > Streptosporangiales > Streptosporangiaceae > Spirillospora > Spirillospora rugatobispora. Next base: position 73,585 of record NZ_JBHSON010000029.1, read on the forward strand.
GGCCGGCGATCGGGCTGGCGCCCTTGAGCTTGTTCACGTTGGACTTACCGGAGAGGAACGCGCACCCGGCGATCGGGTCGGACACGTGGACGTGGTCGGGCGGTACCGGCGGGAAGAGGTGCACGAACTTCTCGTTGTACCCGCCCTCCGGCATCGGGTCCGGGCACTCCTCGCCCGGGGCCGCGCGGGTGCGCGACGGGGCCCCGCCGCTTCCCGGGCTCGCGGACGGCGCGGGGTCGGCGGCGTCCGGCGACCCGGTGACCGGGACGGTCACCAGCGTGCTGTCCTGGCCGAGGTTCGGCGTGCACGCCACCGTCAGCGGGGCCGGGGCCGCGGCGCCGTCGCCCGCTCCCTTGAGGGTCAGCCGGAGGGAGAGGGCCCCCGCCGAGAACACCGCGTCGCCCTCGGTCCCGATCGTGGCGGGCGGGACGGCGCCGGCGGCCTCCAGGCTGAGCGAGCCCTGTCCCGGCACCTTCGTACCGGGGATCGTGAGGCCCTGCCACGTCGCGCTGCCGGGCCGTCGCCCCTCGGTGACCAGGACGTCCAAGCCGGCGACGCCCTCGACGGACGTCGCGCCCTCACCCAGGCCCGCGACGGCCTTCTCCGGCAGGGTCGTCGTGACCGAGACCCCCTGCACCCGGATCTGCGAGCGCGGCTCGACCGATCCGGGGAAGGTGCCCTGGACGCGCACCGCGACCTGCTCGGCGCCGGAGGGGAACTGGCAGGCGTACCTGAGCGAGACGTCCGCCCGCTGGCTGCCGACGGCCGCGGCGGCCCCCGGGATCAGGCCCGCCAATACCATCACCGCGGCGATTCCCGCCGTGCGGACGGACCTGCGGGATGCCCAACGCGCGCCGTTCTTCATATCCGCCTATCCGTACGAGAAAAGGAGGTGCGCGCCGGCGGCCGCGTGTTTCGCTCCCCGAGCACGGCTGCACCGGCCGCTTCCTGCGACGACAGCACCGGAAGAAATGACGATGACAGTTTCACAGAGTCATTGCTACGGACGAGTAGCATAGACGGCGGCGCACAACTCCGACAAGGAAGCCAATCGCCGCGAGGCCCGCCGGCGACACCTTTATAAACCGATGACAACCGCCGCCGGATTTCTATCAGAGGGGAAGCACCGGCGGGCGGTGCCCTCGGAAACGGGTGCGGCCGCCGCGCGGTGGACGGGCCTGGCTCCGCGCGGCGGCCGTTCGGGACTGATCCCGGGTCACACGGTGTTCACCGCCGTCAGGGGACGTAGGTGAGGTCGATCGTGTTGGGGTCGATCTCGAAGTTGCCGGTGAACTGGGCGGTGTCGCCGTTCTGGATGATGCCGAGGCAACCGGTGACACCGGAGGCGACCAGCGAGACGTTGCCCGGGTTGGGAGCGGTCGGGTCGACCGACAGCGTGCCGGTGGCGTTGCGGTAGTAGCCGGGCACGCCGCCGGTGAAGGTCGCGCTGCAGGCCGGGCCGGAGATCGACGCGCTGATGTTGGTGATGGAGCCGACGTTGACGGCCGGGTCCGCGGTCGGCTGCACGCCCTTGATGTTCCACGTGCCGCCGTGGGTGACGTTGAAGGTCAGCCCGAACGGGCCGGTGCAGGTCGTCCAGGTGGTGCTGTCGATCGTGCCGACCGTACTGCTGTAGCTGCCGTTGTTGATCGTGGCGTCGGCCTCGGCGTCGACGCACTTCAGGACGGCGCCGCTGCGCGGAACCCTGAGCTGGGTGTCGTCGGAGTAGCCGTAGGCGTAGCCCGAGGCGCCGGTGACGGTCCAGCTCGCGTCGGCCGCGGCGGCGGGAGCGGCGGTCAGGCCGATTCCGGCGGCGGCGATCGCGCCGGCGATGAGTCCCGTGCGGATGGACTTGCGCATTGGATGTGCCCTTTCGAGAGGGGGGTTGTACCCGGTGGGTGCCGGTACTCGGTACTCGTTGGGGTGGGATCCGGGGACGGGGTGGCAAGACTCCTTCTCTGGGCGGCTCCTTGGATGTGAAACTGCGGCCGGGCAGGATCGGCCGGCAGGATCGGCCGGGGAGTTTTCGCCGTATCCGGGTAACCGGGCGGAGGTTTCTGGTAACCTGCCCCGTTCCGCTTCGGCGCCTCCTACCGATGAGTAAACTAAGTGCCGACTTCGCGTCCGACAAGGGCTGATATCGGAAAATCTTGAGCGCCCTCGATTTCTTGTCACCCGATGATGAAAACGTCGATCGTTCTGTCTTGAAGTGAGTGACCGGGCGGTCTCCCGCCACGCTCCGTGCACATCATCACCGCTGGTCAATGACCACTCGGTGCGATCATTCGCGCTCCCCCGGGGAAACCTTCCATGGATCGGTGCACGACCGGCCCGATTGGGTTACGTTTGACGCGTCGTAGATCACCCCGGGGACCGGTGAATGCGCCGGCCCCGCGGGTGGAATGCACGCGATATCGCTGACCGTAATGGCCCTACCGCAGCCGGGAGGCTCCCCGCCGCCACCCGTGGCGCCGCGCGGCCGGCGGTGGCGGGAAGGAGCATCGACGATGGCGCGCATCCACGATTCCGCCGGGCGGGATCGGCGTCCGGGACGGCTTCCACCGCGGATAGCCACCGTTCTGCGGCCGGAATTGGACTCGCTCGCCGAGGACATCATGTCGGAGATCCGCAGAACCATTCCCGAGTACGGGGAGCCGCCGGATTCGGGCGCGCGGCTGGAGCTGCGGGCGAGCGTGGAGCAGACGCTGCGCACCTTCGTCGACCAGATCTCCGGCTCGGACGAGTCGCGCGACCGCCGGGACCAGCTGTGCCGGGCGCTGGGCCGCAGCGAGGCGTACCGGGGCCGGAGCCTGGACGCGCTCCAGGCCGCCTACCGGACCGGCGTCCAGGTGGCCTGGCGGCGCGTCGCCGAGGTCGGCCGCCGGCACGGGCTGTCGTCCACGGTGATGTCGCAGCTGGCCGACGCGCTGTTCGCCTACATCGACGAGCTGGCCTCGCTGTCGGTGGAGGGGTTCGAGGAGGCCCGGTCCCGCACCGACGATGAGCGCGCCGAGTTGCAGCGGCGGCTGCTGTGGATGCTGGTGGAGCGTCCCCGGCCGTCCCGGGCGGCGCTGGAGCGGGCCGCGGACGCGGCCGGGTGGAGCCTGCCCGCGGAGGTGACGCCGGTGGCGCTGCCGCCACGGGCGCGGTGCGTGCGCGCGGCCCTGGGCGACGACGTGCTGGCCGACCTCGGCGGCGCCGAGCCGCATCTGGTGCTGCCGGGCCCGCTGGACGCGGACCGGCGCGCGGTGCTGCTGGCGGCGCTGCCGGAGCGGCGGGCGGCGACCGGGCTGACCGTCCCGCCGGGCGAGGCGGCCGACTCGCTGCGCTGGGCGCGGCGGACGCTGGCGCTGGTGGACACCGGGATCGTCGAGGACGCCGGGCTGACCGCGGCCGAGGACCATCTGCTGGAGCTGTGGCTGCTGGCCGACGGCGCGCTGCTGGACCAGGTCGCGCGGCGGCGGCTGGCCGTGCTGGCCCGGATGGGCGCCACGCAGCGGCTGCGGCTCACCGAGACGCTGGGCGCGTGGCTGGAGACGCAGGGGAACGCGGTCGAGACGGCCAAGCGGCTCCAGGTGCATCCGCAGACCGTCCGGTACCGGCTCCGGCAGATCACCGAGGCTTTCGGAGAGCAGCTCACCGACCCGGAATCGAGATTTGCGCTGGAAGCGGTGCTGCGCGCGGGCCGGCTGAGAGAACGGAGCCCGTCGCTGCGCTGACGACGATGTGAATCACCAATTGTGTCAAGGTGATGACGCAGGGCGGTTTTGCCGATTCTTTACCGTAAAACGACGCCCTTCTGATCTACGTTCAGTGTGCTTCACCTCACAAACATTCCTGCCGGGGGGCGCGCAGGGGTCCCCCGCTCGGCGCGCTCCTCCCGGGTCACATGCCGTACCCCGAGGTCACAGTCGCCGGCGGCCCCGCCGGCGGCGCGGGAACGCTCCCATGATCTCGGCGTTCTCGGAGGTGCACCGATGACGCGTACGCTCGAACCGGGCGGGCTGGTGAAGCTGTCGGCCCCCCTGCCGAGGCATCTGGCCGCCATGATGCGGCCGGAGCTGCCCAGCCTGGCCACGGAGATCATCGAGGAGATCCGGCGGTCGATCCCCGAGTACGGGCGGCCGATCCAGGGTCCCTACGTCCAGGCCCTGCAGATCGGCGTCGAGCGCGCCCTGGCCCACTTCGTCGAGCAGATCGCCGACCCGTCGCTGCCGCGCGAGCGGCACGAGGACACCTACCGCAGGCTCGGCCGCTTCGAGGCGCAGGAGGGCCGGACCCTGGACAACCTGCAGGCGGCGTTCCGGATCGGCGCGCAGGTCGCCTGGCGGCGCGTGATGCGGGTCGGTCCGCAGCGCAACCTGTCCTCGGCCGTGATGGCGCAGCTGGCCGACGCGCTGTTCGCCTACATCGACGAGCTGGCCTCGCTGGCGCTGAAGGGCTACCTGGACGCGCTGCCCGCCGAGGAGCTGGAGGAGCACCGGCGGCGGCTGCTGCGGCTCCTGCTGCGCCGCCCGGCGGCGTCCCGGCGCGCGATCGAGGAGCTGGCCGAGCCGGCCGAGTGGGACGTCCCGGAGGAGATGACGCTGGTGGCCGTGCCGCCGGGCTCCCGGGTGGTGCGGACCGCGCTGGACCGCGACGTGCTGGCCGACTTCACCGACCCCGAGCCGCACCTGCTGGTGCCGGGGCGGATGACCGCCGACCGGCAGCGGATGCTGGCCGAGGCGCTGCCGGAGGGCCGCGCCGTCTCCGGCGTGAGCGTCCCGCCCGGCGGCTGCGCCGACTCGCTGCGCTGGGCCCGCCAGGCGCTGGCCATGGTCGACTCGGGGATCCTGGACGACGGCCCGGTGACCCGCTGCGAGGACCACCTGATCACGCTGTGGCTGCTGAACGACCCGGCGCTGATCGACCAGATCGCGCGGCGCAACCTGGCCGGGATGGCGGCGCTCAACACCGGGCAGCGGCACCGGCTGCTGGAGACGCTGCGGACCTGGCTCACCACCCGCGGCACCGCCGCCGAGATCGCCGAGGAGCTGCACGTCCACCCGCAGACCGTGCGGTACCGGATGCGCAAGCTGGAGGGCACGCTGGGCGAGCGGCTCACCGAGCCGGACTCGCGGTTCGCGATCGAGGTGGTGCTGCGCGCGATGTGGCTGCGCCGCCGCGCCGACGCCGACGCCCCCGGCCTCCAGGACCCGGCGGCCTCCAGGCACGACGCCGAGCCCGACGCCGAGCCGCTGGACGCGGCGCCCCGCGCCGCCGGACCGCGCGAGACCGGGCCGCGCGAGACCGGGCCGCGCGAGACCGGGCCGCGCGAGACCGGGCCGCGCGAGATCGCGATGACCGCGCTCGATCTCGGCCGCGGCGGCCGGGTGCCGGCGGACGGCCGGGTGCCCGCCGAGGGCCGCGGACCCCTGGACGGCGGGCTGCCCATGGAGGCCAGAATGCGAACCCGGTGATAACCACCGACGGCGATTGCGCATCCGCGAATAACTCTGTTCGGTCAGGGTTGATTCGACCATTCGTTCCGTGCTCCCATGCCTATTCGGAACCACGGTGCATTTGAACGACATGGTCGGCGATTGCGTGGAGGTGCGTGCAGGTGCGCTCACGATCGGCGGGCGGCTCCCTGCTGGCCGGGCTCGGTGCGGCGGCGGTCTTCGCGGTGGCCGCGGCGCCACCGGTCATCGCCGAACCCGAGCCCAGTCCGAGCGGCGAGTCCCCGACCGGCGGGACGGCCACCGACCCGCCGACCGATCCCCCCACCGACCCGCCCACGGATCCTCCGACCGACCCGCCGACCGACCCGCCCACGGACCCCCCGACCGACCCTCCGACGGACCCTCCGACGGATCCCCCCACGGATCCCCCGACGGACCCGCCGACCGATCCTCCGACGGACCCGCCCACGACGCCCCCGCCGACGGACCCACCGCCGGGAGGCGGCCCCGGGACGAGCAACCCGGTGCTGTCGATGTGGCTGTCGACGTCGTCCTCGACGGTGAAGCCCGGCGGGACGGTCGCGGTGACGGTCAAGGTGGCCGCCGCGAAGGCCACGGCCCACGGCACGGTGCTGCGGCTGTCGGCGAGCGGCGCCTCGGTGAGCCCGTCCGCGCAGGGCATGGGCAGCGTCGGCGGCGGGGGCCGCACGGCGGCGGCCACCGTCACGGCGCCGTCGAACGCCCGGCCGGGGACGATCAAGCTCAAGGCGTCGGTGTCGGCGTCCAAGGCCGTCACCGTCTCCAGGAGCTACACGCTGATCCTCACCAGTTCGTCCGGGGCGCTGCCGCCCGGGATCTCGCTGTCGGACCTGCCCTCGGACGTGCCGCCGCTGACCAACTCCTCGTTCAACGCGGTCGCCGGGATCCCGCTCCCGCAGGTCGCGCTGCCGCCGGTCGCCTCGCCGCAGATCGCGGCGAGCCCGCCGCCGATCACTCCGGGCGCGGTGCTGCGCGCGGGTTTCGAGGAGTCCTTCGACGCCGAGGACCTGGCCGCGATCCACGCGGGCTGGCTGGCCGCGATGGCGGCGTCGGTGGCGCTGCTGCTGGCGCGGACGCGGATGTCCCGGCGCCGGGAGGTCCCGGCGCACGTGCGGCGGTGGCTGGCCGGACGGCGGCTCACCGACGCCCGGCTCCGCACCGTCCCGCCGCAGCCCGCGCCGGTCCCGATACGGCTGGTCTGGCTGCCGCTGCGTCCCAAGGCCGCCGTCCGGCTCCAGCCGCGCGGCTAGCGCCGCCGCCGATGCCGCCGGTCAGGCGTCCAGGACCTGGTCCTCGCCCTCGACCACCGGCGGCAGCGTCGACCACGGGAAGTTGATCCACCGGTCGGTGTGCCGCCACACGTACTCGCACTTGACCTCGGAGTGCGGCTTCTCGTAGATCACCGCGCAGCGGACGTCGGCCACGTGGTCGGCGCAGAAGTCCCGGACCAGTTTCAGCGTGGCCCCGGTGTCGGCCACGTCGTCGGCGACCAGGACGCGGGCGCCCGACAGGTCGACGGCGTTGGGCACGGGCGGGAGCATCACCGGCAGGTCGAGGCGTTCGTTCACGCCGGTGTAGAACTCCACGTTCATCACGTGCAGGTTCTTGACGTCCAGCGCGTAACCGAGGGAACCGGCCACGAACAGCCCGCCGCGCGCGATGGACAGGATCAGGTCGGGACGGTAGCCGTCGTCCGCGATCTCCTGGGCCAGCGCGCGACCGGCCGTACCGAACATCTCCCAGGTCAGGACTTCTCTTTCGGCAGACACGGCCCCTATCTTCGCCGACCGGCGGGACTGCTCGGCACCCCGGATCCGGCCGGGCCGCAGAGATCGGCGACGATCGCGCAGGCGTCCAGCGGGAGCGTGCCCTTGAGCACGGCGGGCCGGGTGCCCTCGGGGCCGGCGGCGGTCATGACGCTGGCCAGCCCGTCGAAGAACCCGTTGAGCGCGTCCACCAGCATGAGCAGCTCGCCGCTCCGGGCGGCGGCGACGTTCGCGGTGCGGCCCGCGCCGTCCACGATCCGCCCCAGGTCGTCGCCGTGCCCCTGGAGGTCGTCGCCGACCCGGGACGACACCTGCGCGGCCTGGTCGAGGAGCCGGGTCACCTTGTCGGGACGGTCCCCGAGGCTCGCCGACAGCGCCCCGGCGTCGCGGGCGGTGCCCACGAGCGCCCCGCCGCGGTTCTGCAGGGTGCCGCCGAGCCCGCCGAGGTCGTTGATCAGGCCGTTGATGACGGCCCGGTCGGCGTGTGCCGCGTCGATCACCCGGGAGCCGTTGCCGATGGTGCGACGCAGCGCCGGCCCCTGCCCGGCCGTGCCCTGCGCGAGGGTGTGCACGATCGTGGCCATGTCCTGGGGGTCGATGGCGCGGGCGGTGTCGTACAGCGGCCGGGCCGTGTCGGCGGGGTCGGCCGGGTCCTGGGTGCGGGTGATGGTGCCGCCGTCGGCCAGGTACGGGCCGCGCCCGGCCGCGGGGCCGAGGTCGAGCGAGATCTCCTTCGGCCCGAAGATCGACACCGGGTCGATCCGCGCCCTGGCGTCGCGCGGGATCCGCACGCCGCGCTCCACCCGCAGGCGGACGCGGACCCGGCCGTCGGGCTCCAGCCCCACCGACTCGACCGTGCCGACGGTGACGCCGCGGACCTTGACGTCCGAGCGGGCGTCCAGGCCCTGCCCGGCGCGGCCGAAGGCGGCGGTGTAGCGGGTGGCGCCGGAGTCTCCGGGGAGGGCGGCGACGGCCGCGGTGGTCACGGCGGCGGCCAGGGCGCCCGCGCCGAGGGCGGCGTAGAGCGCCCGCGAGCGTGCGGAGAGAGCGGCATCGGACATGGAACCCCCTGGGTGCCTGCTCACGGTCGCGCCCCGTAAGCGGCCGCTTGCATTATTGGGGAGGGAGCGCCCACTCCGCTCCCCGTGACGGCGTGATCCCTCTCACGCACCCGGGACGCGCGCGGTCCCCGCGACCGGTAGCGTTGGGCGACGTGCCCGCCCCTGATCTGCTGACCGGCAGCGACACCCAGATTCCGGACACGGCGACGCTGCTCGCCGCCGCCGTCGAGGCCATCGGAGGGGCCGAACGCCCCGGCCAGGTGGAGATGGCGCTGGCCGCCGAGCGCGCCATCGCCGCCGGGGAGCATCTGGCCGCCCAGGCCGGCACCGGCACCGGCAAGTCGCTGGCCTACCTGGTCCCGGCGATCCGGCACGCGGTCGACAGGCGCACCACGGTCGTGGTGTCCACGGCCACGATCGCGCTGCAGCGGCAGCTGGTCGACCGCGACCTGCCGCGCCTGGCCGAGACGCTCGGGCCGCTGCTGGGCCGGGAGCTGAAGTTCGCGATCCTCAAGGGCCGCCGCAACTACCTCTGCCTCAACAAGGTGCAGACCGGCGCGCTGGACGACCCGGAGGAGCCCGAGGGCGGCGGGCTGTTCGACCCGCAGCAGCTGTCCGCGCTGGGCCGCCAGGTCAAGCGGCTCAACGAGTGGGCCGACGAGACCACCACCGGCGACCGCGACGAGCTGGTGCCCGGCGTGAACGAGCAGGCGTGGCGGCAGGTCTCGGTGACCGCCAAGGAGTGCCTGGGCGCCCAGCGCTGCCCGCAGGGCACCGAGTGCTTCGCCGAGCTGGCCCGCGCCGAGGCCGGCGAGGCGCACGTGGTGGTCACCAACCACGCGCTGCTGGCGATCGACGCGCTGGAGGACTTCCAGGTCCTGCCCGAGCACGACCTGGTGATCGTGGACGAGGCGCACGAGCTGGTCGACCGGGTCACCTCGGTCGCCACCGGCGATCTGAGCGCCGCCGCGGTCGAGACCGCGGCCCGCCGCTGCGGACGGCTGATCGAGGAGGAGGTGGGTTCGGGCGGCGTAATGGGTAGAGCCGACCGGCTCAAGGAGTCGGCCGAGGGCCTGGGCCTGCTGCTGGAGGAGCTGCCGGGCGGGCGCATGGACGTGCTGTCCCCCGCGCTCGGCAACACCCTCGCGGTCGTGCGGGACGCCGCGCACGCCTGCCTGACCGCGATCGGCCCGGAGAAGAAGGACTCCGACGCCGGCACCATGGCGGCGCGCAAGGCCGCCCGGTCGGCCCTGGAGGACCTGCACGACACGGCGGTGCGGCTGCTGGAGTCGTTCCAGCCGGAGATCTCGGCGCGGTTCGACGTGGTGTGGGTGGAGAAGCCGTTCGTCCAGGACGGCAGGCCCAAGCGCCCGCCGTCGCTGCACGTGGCGCCGATCGGGGTGGGCGGGCTGCTGCGCACGACGCTGTTCGAGCGGCGCACCGCGATCCTCACCTCGGCGACGCTCACGCTGGGCGGGTCGTTCGAGCCGCTGGCCCGGCAGTGGGGCCTGCCACCCCTCGACACCGCCGGGAACGCCGGCGACGGGACGCCCCGGGACGCGAAGACGGCGGCCGAGGGCCTGGCCCGCACCGCTACCGAGGACGACGGGAAGAAGGACGGGGAGAAGGAGATCGTCTGGTCCGGCCTGGACGCCGGATCGCCGTTCGACCACCCCAGGTCGGGGATCCTCTACGTCGCCCGCCACCTCCCCCAGCCGGGCCGCGACGGCCTGGCCGACGCCTACCTGACCGAGATCACCGAGCTGATCGAGGCCGCGGGCGGCCGCACGCTCGGGCTGTTCTCCTCGATGCGGGCGGCGCGGCAGGCCGCCGACGAGCTGAAGGACCATCTCACCCACCCGCTGCTGTGCCAGGGCGAGGACTCCACGTCCCTGCTGGTCAAGCAGTTCGCCGAGGACGAGCGGACCTCGCTGTTCGGCACGCTGTCGCTGTGGCAGGGCGTGGACGTCCCGGGCCCGTCGCTGCAACTGGTGATCATGGACCGGATCCCGTTCCCGCGCCCGGACGACCCGGTGAACTCGGCCCGCTCGCGGGCGGTCGCGGCGCGCGGCGGCAACGGGTTCATGGCGGTCGCCGCGACGCACGCGGCGCTGCTGCTGGCGCAGGGCGCCGGGCGGCTGCTGCGCTCGATGGACGATCGCGGCGTCGTCGCCGTCCTGGACCCGCGGCTGGCCACGGCCCGCTACGGAAGCTTCCTCAAGGCGTCGCTGCCGCCGTTCTGGCCGACGACGGACGCCGAGGTCGTCCGCAACGCGCTGCGCCGCCTCGACGCGGCCGCCTCCTCCGCATCCTCCGGCGACGCCTAACTCACTTCCGTTCCACCGCGCGCGGCGAACGAGCCGCGCCCGGTCGCGTCGGCCCCTGCCTGAAAACTTCCACTTGCGCAGGTCAGACCGGTGCTGCTAGGAATGGACGCCATGTCCAGAACAAGAATGGACGTCGCGTCCAAACCGGAGGCGACCGCTCCCGCGGCGACGGCGGCCTCGGCGACCGGAACGGCCAAGGCCCTGGTGAAGGGCATGGGGCTGGTCGACCTCATCTCCGCCGAAGGGCCGCGGCGGCTCACCGACCTGGTCGAGGCCAGCGGGGTCCCGCGCGGCACCGTCGTCCGGCTGCTGGAGGTGCTGCTGGAGGCGGGCGTCCTGCGCGCCGACGCCGCCGGCCTCTACGACCTCGGCCCCCGGCTGGCGGTCTGGGGGCAGCGCTTCCTCGACCGGCTGGACATCCGCGACCTGGCCGGCGACCTCATGGCGGACCTGTCCGCCCGCACCCGGGAGACCTGCTTCCTCGGCATCGAGCAGGACGACAAGGTGCTCTACGTGGCCAAGGTCGACAGCCCGCAGGCGGTCCGGCCCGCGGCCGTCGTCGGCACCATCAACCCGCTGCACTGCACCGGGATAGGGAAGGTGCTGCTGGCGCACGCCGACGCCGAGACCCGGCGGCGCTGCCTGGACGGGCCGCTGGTGCGCAAGACCCCCAACACCATCACCGAGCCGGACGCGCTGGCGGCCGAGCTCGAGACCACCCGCGAGCGCGGGTACGCGATCGACGAGATCGAGAACGAGGACGGCGTGCGCTGCGTCGCCGCCCCGATCCGCGACCACACCGGGCGGGTCGCCGCGGCGATGTCGGTGTCGGCGCCCGCCTACCGGTTCGCCAGCGCGGACCTGCCGGCCGTCGCCGAGCTGGTCGTCGCGGCCGCCGCGACGCTGTCGGCGCGGCTCGGCCACCATCCCGCATCGAAGAATCAGGAGGTGTCATGAGCGAGACGTCCCCGGCCGGCGGCGGCGAGAGCTGGCGCGGCAAGGTGGGCAGGCTGGCGGAGGACGAGGTCTCGGCCTTCCTCGCCGAGGGCCACATCGCGCGGCTGGCGTGCCTGGACGAGAACGGCTGGCCGTACGTGGTGCCGTGCTGGCACGAGTGGGACGGCGCCGCGTTCTGGGTGGTGCCCCGGTCCCGCGCCGCCTGGGCCCGCCACCTCGCCGCCGACCCGCGCTGCGCGATCACCGTGGACGAGGCCGGCACGCAGCGCAAGGTGGTGGCGCAGGCGCGCGCCGTCCTGGTGGAGGAGCCCTGCCTGAACGGGCAGTGGCTGCCGGTCGCCGAGCGGATGAGCGTGCGCTACCTGGGCGAGAACGGCCCCCGCTACCTGGAGCCGACGCTGGACAAGCCGCGCTGGCTGTTCCGGCTCGACCCGGTGAACATCACCACCTGGCAGGGGAACGACTGGGCGGAGCGCTACAAGTGACCGCCGTCCCCGCCGCCCCCGCCGGGGACGTCGCCGGCGACGTCGTCGAGCTCACCCGGGCGCTGGTGCGGGTGCCCAGCCCCAACCCGGGCGGCGACGAGAGCGAGGTCGCCAAGGCGCTCACCGAGATGGCGCGGGCGGCCGGGCTTCCGGCTCCGCGCGTCCTGGGGCGCGGCGGTCCGCGTCCCAACCTGCTGTTCACCCTCGACTTCGGTCCCGGCGGCCGGCACCTGGTGCTGTGCGGCCACATGGACACCAAGCCGATCGGCGACGCCGCCTGGAGCGTCGACCCGCTCGGCGCCGACCTGGACGGCGACCGCCTCTACGGGCTCGGCTCGGCCGACATGAAGGGCGCACTGGCCGCCATGCTGCTGGCCGCGTCCGGGCTCGTCCGCGACGGCTCCCCCGTGGCGGGACGGCTGTCGCTGCTGTTCACCGCCGACGAGGAGGACGGCGCGTACCACGGCGCCCAGTACCTCGCCGAGTCGCCGCCCGAGGGCCTCGCCGCGGCCGACGCGGTGCTCATCGGCGAGCCCGGCGGCCTGGAGGACGACTACGACCTCCTCCACCTGGGCAGCCGCGGCATCGCCCGGATGCGCGTCACCGCGCACGGGCGGCAGGGCCACTCCAGCCTCTCCGGCGAGCCCGGCACCCGCAACGCCGGAGTGGACGCCGCGCGCGCGGCCGTCGCCCTGGCCGAGGAGCTCGAGCTGCCCTCCCCCGCCGACCCGTACGGCATCCGGGGCTGGGAGACCACGGTCAACACCGGGCTCGCCTACCGGGGCGGGGTCGGCTACGGGGTGCTGCCCGGACGGATGAGCGTGGACACCGAGGTGCGGCTGCTGCCCGGCATGACCCGCGAGGACGTCCGGCGGCCCGTCACGGCGCTCGTGGAGAGGGTCGCGGAGCGGACCGGGGCGCGGCTGGAGGTGGAGTTCGACGAGCAGGGCCTGCTGCCGGGGACGGTGGCGGACCCGGCCGGGCCGCTGCCGGCCGCGGTCCGCGCCGCGGCCCGGCGGGTGCTCGGGCACGTGCCGCCGGACGCGATGTTCCCCGGGACGACCGACGCCGCCTTCCTGCAACCGGCCTGGAACGTTCCCGTGCTGCCCGCGTTCGGCCCCGGCCTGCTGCGCCGGGCGCACGGCGCCGACGAATGGGTGTCGGTGGCCGCGCTGCGCCGGGCCGTCGGCCTGTACGCGGGCATCGCCGCCGCGTTCTGCCCCGGCGAGGCGTCCGCAGAGGAGGAGGGGCGATGAGCGCCGGAACCGCGACGGGCGAGGCCGCGACCGGACGCGTCCGGTCGCTCGCCTCGCTCACGACGCTGATGCCGCTGAGCGGGCTGGCGCTGGTGCTGGTCATCGCCGCGGTGGTGACCCCCGGCTTCTACTCCGACGCCAACCTGCGGCTGGTGCTCTTCCAGGCCGGGCTGATCGGCATCACCGCGGTCGGCCAGACGCTGGTGCTGCTCGGCCGCGGCATCGACCTGTCGGTCGGCGCGGTCATGGGCCTCACCACCGTCGTCATCGCGACGCAGAGCGATGGCGACGCCGGTCGGCTCCCGGTCGCGATCGGACTGGCCGGGCTGGCCGGGCTGGCGATCGGCGCGGTCAACGCCGGGCTGGTGGTGCTGCGCGGCGTGCCGCCGTTCGTGGCCACGTTCGCGGTGTTCGTCCTGGTGCAGGGCGCGATCACGGCGTGGACGAAGGGCGCGGCGGCCGGGGACATCCCCAAGGCGCTGCAGCCGCTCGGCTCCGGACGCTTCCTGGGCGTGCCGACGCCGCTGTGGCTGTTCGCCGGCATCGCCGTCGTGGCCGCGGTGATCCTGGCCCGGACCAGCGCGGGACGGCGCCTGTACGCCACCGGCGCCAACCCCAGGGCGGCCCGGCTGTCGGGCATCCGCACCGGCCGGGTGATCGCCGCCGGCTACCTGGCCAGCGCGCTGCTGGCGGTGCTGGCCGGGCTGGTCAGCGCCGCCTACGCCGGGCACGTGGACGCCCAGCTGTCGCGCAGCCTGGACCTCAACTCGCTGGCCGCGGCCGTCATCGGCGGCGTCGCGCTGACCGGCGGGCGCGGCCACATCGGCCACACCGTCATCGGCGTGGCGCTGCTGGCCGTGCTGATCGTCTGGATGATCCAGCTCGGCGCCGGGGCGGGCGGGCAGCTCGCCGTGCAGGGCGCCGCGATCCTGCTGGCCACCTGGCTGCGCCAGCGCGGAACGACCGACCAGGGAGGCTCCGGATGACCCCCCGGACGAGGAACCGCCGGACCCGGCCCGCCGGGCTGGCGGCGGCGCTGCTGGCGGGCGTGCTCGCCCTCGGCGCGTGCAGCACCGAGCGCGAGTCGCTCACCGCCGGTCTGGGCGAGGCCGCCGACTGCACCGGCCCGCAGGCCAGGGCCGCCCAGCAGAAGTACGCCGAGACCTGGCGCGGCGCGGGCGCGGCGATCGGCCTGAACGGCCTGTCGCCCGCGGCCTCGCAGGTCTGCGAGGTCGACACCGCCAAGTTCGCCAAGGAGCGTCCGCGGGGCGGCTACCGGGTCGCGATCGCCGCGCAGGGTCCCACCAACGCCTGGGCGCTGACCAACGAGGAGGCGTTCAAGTACCGGGCGCGCCAGCGCGGCGTGGACGTCCTGTACGCCTCGGCCAACGGCGATGTGAACAAGCAGGTCGACAACGTCCAGCAGCTGGTGGCGCAGCGCCCGGACGCGATGGTGGTGGTCCCGATGGGCGACGCCGTCACCGGACAGGTCCGCGCCGCCGCCGCGCAGGGGATCCCGGTCGTGGTGTGCTCGGGCCGGCTCGGCGAGGGGTCGGGCGCGGTCAGCACCGTCACCCGCGACTACGAGCTGCAGGGCACGCTGTGGGCGGAGTGGATCGCCCGGCGGATCGGCGGCACGGGCAAGGTCGCCATGCTGTCGGGGATCGCCGGGGTGCCGACGGCCGAGCTGCCGAAGGCGCAGGCGAAGAAGATCTTCGCCGAGCGGTACCCGGGCATCCAGGTCGTCGCCGAGCAGAACACCGACTGGTCGGCGACCAAGGCCAAGACCGTCGCGGCGCAGCTGCTGGCCCGCCACCCCGACCTGGACGCGATCTGGTCGGACTCCTCGATCACCAACCTGGGCGTGTACGAGGCGTACAGCCAGGCGGGCAAGCCCGTGCCGCCGGTCACCGGGGACGTCACCAACGCGTTCCTGAAGGCGGTCCGCGGGAAGAACGTGCCGTTCGCGCTGAGCGCGTTCCCGCCCGAGCAGAGCGCGCAGTGCCTGGACGTGGCGCTGGACGCGCTGGCCGGGAAGAAGGTGCCGAGCCAGGTGAACGTGGACGCCGCGGTGTTCACCCACGAGCAGATCGACCGGTACGTCCGCCCGGAATGCAGCGACGACCTGGCGGTGCCCTCGGCGCTGCCGTCCGACCTGCTCAAGAAGCTCAAGCTGTGCTGAGGGAGGTGGACCCGAGATGACGTCATCGACCCGCGCTCCGGAGGAGACGCCGGCGCTGGAGGCCCGCGGGCTGGTCAAGCGGTTCCCCGGCGTGACGGCGCTGGACGGGGCCGGGCTGGTCTGCCGGCCGGGCCGGGTGCACGCCCTGCTCGGCGAGAACGGCGCGGGCAAGTCGACCCTGGTGCGCATCCTGACCGGCGACCACCCGCCCGACGAGGGCGAGCTGCTGATCGGCGGGAAGCCGGTGCGGCTGGAGGACCCGCGGCAGGCGCTCGCGCACGGGGTGACCGCCGTGTACCAGGAGCTGACCGTGCTGCCCGACCTGTCCGTCCTGGACAACGTGATGCTCGGGCAGGAGATCGCCCGCCGCGGGCTGCTGGACCGCGGCCGGCAGCGCGCGACCGCCCGCGCCGCGCTGGAACGCGTCGGCCTGGGCGGCCTGGACCCGCGGACCCGCGCCGGGACGCTGTCGGCCGCCACCCGGCAGCTGGTCGAGATCGCGCGGGCCCTGGTGCGCGGCAGCCGCGTGCTGCTGCTGGACGAGCCGTCCGCGCTGCTGTCGGGCGAGGGCCTGGACGCGCTGCACGCCGTGGTGCGCGAGCTCACCGCCGGCGGCGTGGCGGTCATCTACATCACGCACCGGCTGGAGGAGGTGCGGGCGCTGGCCGACGACGTCACGGTCCTGCGGGACGGCAGGCTGGTGTCCACCGGCCCGGCCGCCGGGTACCCGGTGGACCGGATCGTCCGGGAGATGGTGGGCCGGGACGTGGACGCGGTCTTCCCCGACCTGGCCGCGCCTGGCGCCGAGGAGGTGCTGCGCGTCCGCGGCCTGGTGCCGGCGGGGCGGTCCGTCCCGCCGCTGGACCTGACCGTGCGGGCCGGGGAGATCGTCGGGGTGGCGGGCCTGCTGGGCTCGGGGCGCAGCACGCTGCTGCGCACCCTGGCCGGGGTCGCGCCGCGCTCGGCCGGGGAGGTCGCCGTCGCGGGCCGCCCGGTCCGCGGGTCGCTGCGCGCCGCGGTGGAGGCGGGCGTGGTGCTGGTCCCCGAGGAGCGCAAGACCGAGGGGCTGGTGCTCGACCTGCCGGTGCGCGCCAACACCACGCTGTCGAGCCTGCGGTCGGTCGCCCCGGGCGGCTGGCTGTCGGGCGCCCGCGAGCGCGCCGCGTTCGAGGAGGAGCGGGCGCGGTTCGGGATCCGCGTGTCGGGTCCGGGCCAGCGCACCGGGCAGCTGTCGGGCGGCAACCAGCAGAAGATCGTCCTGGCCAAGTGGCTGCGCACCGGCCCGAAGGTGCTGCTGCTGGACGAGCCCACCCGGGGCATCGACATCGGCGCCAAGGCCGAGATCTACAAGATCATCGCCGAGCTGGCCGGGCGCGGCCTGGCGGTGGTGTTCGCCTCCAGCGAGCTGCCGGAGGTGACCGGGCTGGCGCACCGCGTGCTGGTGTGCCGCGACGGCCGGGTGGGCGGCGAGCTGACCGGCGACCGGATCAACGAGGAGCAGATCATGCATCTGGCGCTGGGGACGGAAACGGAAGAGGCGGCGTCGTGACGGCGGTGACCCTTCCCGGCCGTACCGCCGCCGGGCGCGCGCCCGGGGGCGTGCTGGCGGCGGCGGCGCGGACCGGCCTGGCGGCCTGGGCGATCGTCGCGGTGCTGGTGGCGGTGCTGACCGTGGCGAACCCGGGCGGGTTCTGGGCGGCGGCCAACATCGCCAACGTGCTCACCGCGACCGTGGTGCTCGGCCTGGTGGCGCTGGGCCAGCACCTGGTGGTGCTGACCGGCGGCATCGACCTGTCGGTGGGCTCCACCGCGACGCTGTCGGCGCTGCTGACCGCGATGCTGATCGACGGCTACCCGATCCGGACGATCCCCGCGATCCTGGCGATGCTGCTGCTGGGCGCGGCGATCGGGACCGTGCACGGGCTGATCGTGTCGCGGACCCGGATCCCGGCGTTCGTGGTGACGCTGTCGACGTTCTACCTGATCCAGGGCATCGCGTTCCTGATCAGCACCACCCCGGCCGGGCAGGTCACGCGGGCGCTGGTGGCCGTGGGCATGCGCCGCTGGGGGCCGTTCCCGCTGGCCCTGGCGGTGCTGGCGGTCGCGGTGGCGGTCGTCGCGGTGCTGCTGTACCGGACCCGGTTCGGCCGGCACGTGCACGCGGTCGGCGGCGACCAGGCCGCGGCGCGCTCGGCGGGCGTCCCGGTGCGCCGCACCCTGGTGCTCGCCTTCGTGATCGCGGGCACGCTGGCGGCGGCGGCCGGGGTGATGCTGGCCGCGCGCGCCACGATCGGCTCCCCCAGCGCGGGCCAGGGCCTGGAGCTGTCGGCCATCACGGTCGTGGTCGTGGGCGGCGCGTCGCTGCTGGGCGGCCGGGCCAGCCTCACCGGGACGCTCGGCGGCGTGGCCCTGCTCGCCCTGGTGGAGAGCTCGTTCACGCTGCTGCAGTTCCCCGCCACCGCCTCCGACCTGATCCGCGGCGTGGTGATCCTCGCCGCCGCCGCGCTCTTCGTCCCGAGGACCAGCGATGACTGACGCCCCCGCCCCCGCCCACGGCCCGCCCCGGATCGTGGGGCTGGGCGAGTCCCTGCTGCGGCTCTCCCCGCCCGGCCACCAGCGGCTGGACCACGCCACCGGGCTGGACGTGGAGGTCGGCGGCGCCGAGATGAACGCGCTGATCGCCGCGGCCGGGCTGGGCCTGCGCGCCACCTGGATCTCCCGGCTGGCCGACAACCCGCTCGGCCACCGGGTGGCCGCGCACGCCCGCGCGTTCGGCGTGGACGTCCAGGTCGACTGGGATCCCGGGGCCCGCGCGGCGCTGTACTTCGTCGAGCAGGGCGTCCCGCCGCGGCCCTCGGAGGTGCTGTACGACCGCTCCGGCACCGCCATGCGGCGGCTCACCCCCGACACCTTCGACTGGACGGCCCTGACGACCGGGGCCGGGGCCGTCCTCACCAGCGGCATCACCTGCGCGCTGGGCGCCGGGCCCGCCGCGGCCGCGACCGCGCTGCTGGCGGCCGGGCGCGGCAGCGGCGCGGTCACCGCGTTCGACGTCAACCACCGCGCCAGGCTGTGGACGTGGGACGAGGCCGTGCCGGTGCTGCGCGGCGTGCTCCCCCACGTGGACGTGCTGCTCGCCGGCCGCGGCGACCTGCTGCGGCTGCTGCCGTCGGCGCGCGAGGACGAGAGCGCGACGGCACTGGCCCACAGGGCGATCGGGGAGTTCGGCCACGAACTGGTCGTGCTCCGCCGGACCGACCAGCTCCCCGGGCGGCGGGTCGCCGCGCGGGTCACCGTCGTCACCGCCGCCGAGGAGGTCACCGGCGGCGTCCACGAGGCCGACGTGGTCGACGCGTTCGGCGCCGGGGACGCCGCGCTCGGCGTGCTGCTGGCCGCCCGGCTGGCCGGGGACGACGGCGCCACCCTCGCCGACAAGGCGGCCTGGGCGGGCGCGTTCCAGCACACCATGCCCGGCGACGCCTGCCGGATCCGCCCGGCGGACCTGGCGCGCCGCGGGGCCGAGGCACGGAGGATCCTGCGATGACCCCGACCCTGGACGGCGGCGGCTTCGCCGGCGCGATCGCCATCCTGCGGATGACCGACCACCGGCACGTGGTGGAGGTCGGCACGACCCTGTACGAGGCGGGCCTGAAGGCCATGGAGGTCACCTTCGACCATCCGGGCGGCCCGGCGGCGCTGCGCGCCCTGTGTACCGCGCTGCCCGCCGACGCGCTGCTGGGCGCGGGCACGATCCGTACCCGCGAGCAGGTCGAGGAGGCCGCGGCGAGCGGCGCCCGCTACTGCGTCAGCCCGCACACCGATTCCGGGCTGATCCGGGCGGTGCTGGGCGCCGGGCTGGAGCCGCTGCCGGGCGCGGGGACCGCGACCGAGGTCGCCACCGCGCTGGACGCGGGCGCGCGGCTGGTCAAGCTGTTCCCGGCGGGCGCGCTCGGGCTCCCCTACCTGCGGGCGCTGCGCGGCCCGTTCCGGGACGCGGCGTTCATCCCGACCGGCGGGATCCGGCACGACGCGGTGGGCGAGTGGCTGGCCGCCGGCGCGGTGGCGGTCGGGCTCGGCTCCGACCTGGTCCCGGCCGCGCCCGGTCCCGGCGACCTGCCCGGCATCGCGGAGCGGGCGGCGGCGGTCGCCGCGCAGCTCGCCGCGGCCCGGCGCGGAGCCGCGGCGTGATGATCGTCGACGCCCATCTGCACGTCTTCCGTCCCGCCGCGCTGCGGCGCCGGGTGGTGGACGAGCTGGCCCCGGCCGGGCGGGACGCCCCGGTCGAGGACCTGCTGGGCGTGCTGGCCGCCTCCGGGGTGGAGCGGGCGTTGCTCGTCCCGCTCGGCCCGGAGGACGAGTACGTGGCCGAGGCGCTGGCCGCCCATCCGGGGCGGTTCGCGGCGGTCGCGGTGGCGGGCCCGGAGATCCAGGGAAGGCGCCCGGGAACCGGTTCCCCGTTAGAAGCCCTGCGCGAGCGGCTCGCGCAGGGCTTCTCCGGGCTGCGCACGCAGTGGCTCGGCGAGCCGGGGCGGCCGCTGGCCGACAGCCCGATGCTGCCGGTGCTGCGCGAGCTGGCCGGGCTCGGGCTGCCGCTGTGGAGCTACGTCCCGCCCGCGCAGCTCCCGCTCCTGCGCGAACTGCCCGACGTCGTGCCCGACCTGCGGATCGTGCTCAACCACCTGGGGTTCGCCCCGCACGACATGCGCGTGGACGAGCACGGCCGCCCCTGGTTCGAGGACCCGTTCCCGCCGCCGGTCGTGGAGACCGTCCTCGGCCTGGCCCGGCACCCGAACGTGCACCTGATGTTCTCGGGACAGTACGCGCTGTCCCGGGAGGAGCCGCCGTACGCCGATCTGGACGGCGTCGTGCGCGCGTTCGCCGACGCCTTCGGCGCGGACCGGATGCTGTGGGCGTCCGACTACCCGTGGACGCGGGACGTGCCGGGGCACGCCGCGCTGCTGCGGCTCGCCGGCCACACGCTGCCCGGGCTCTCGGCCGTCGAGCGCGCCGCCCTGCACGGCGGCACCGCCCTGTCCCTGTTCCCCGCCCTCGCACCACCCACGAATCCACCCACGAAGGAGGCCTGATGCCGCCCATCGCACCGAACGCCGAGCGGATGCCCCGGTCCGGGATCCGCGCGATCATGGACATGGCCTGGCGGCTGCCCGGCCCGGTCATCGGGCTGCACGTGGGCGAGCCCAGCTTCGCCACGCCCCCGCACGTCCTGGACGCGGCCGCCGACGCCTACGCCAAGGGCCGCACCCGGTACGTCCCCAACGCCGGGGTGACCGAGCTGCGCGACGCGATCGCCGCCAAGCTGCGCGAGCGCAACGGCCTCGCCGCCGCCGAGACGGAGCGGGTGATCGTGTCGGCCGGGGGCATGCAGGCGCTCCAGCTCGGCATGAGCGCGGTGGTCAGCGCCGGTGACGAGGTGCTGATCCCCGACCCGGGCTGGCCCAACTTCACCATGCTCGTCCAGCTGCTGCAGGGCGTGCCGGTCCGGTACGAGCTGCGCCCGGAGAACGGCTTCCAGCCGGACGTGGACGAGCTGGCCCGGCTGGTCACCCCGCGGACCCGCGCGATCGTGGTGAACTCCCCGTCCAACCCGCTCGGCACCGTGCTGCCCGCCGCGACCGTGGAGCGGCTGGTGGAGTTCGCCCGCGAGCACGACCTGTGGCTGGTCTCCGACGAGTGCTACGAGGAGATCACCTTCGACGGGCCGCATGTCAGCCCCGCCCGGTTCGACACCGACGGCCGGGTGATCAGCTGCTTCAGCTTCTCCAAGACCTACGCGATGACCGGGATGCGGGTCGGCTACCTGCTGGCGCCGCCGGAGCTGGCGCCGGTGTGCGCCAAGCTGCAGGAGCCGCTGGTCGCGTGCGTGAACGCGCCCGCGCAGTACGGCGCGCTGGCCGCGCTGACCGGCCCGCAGGACCAGACCGCCGCCGCCCGCGACGCCTACCGGGAGCGGCGCGAGGCCGCCACCGCCGTCCTGGACCGGGCGGGCCTGCCGTACCTGCGCCCAGAGGGGGCCTTCTACCTGTGGGCGGACGTGTCCGACCGGTGCGGCGACGACGTGACCGCGTGGGCGGTGCGGCTGCTGCGGGAGGAGCACGTCGCGGTGGCGCCGGGGACGACGTTCGGCCCGCACGGGGAGGGCTGGATCCGGCTGTCCCTGGCCACCGCGACCGAGGACCTGCTGGAGGGCCTGGACCGCATCATCCGCTGCCGCTGATCATCCGTGGCCCAGGCGACGGCCGGAGACGTGGTGCGGCACCAGCCGGACGTAGACCGGCCGCTCGCCGCCGGGCCACGGCTCGACGGCGGGCGACGCGGGCCGCTCGTGGTCGGGCAGTTCCTGGCCGCCGCCGCGCAGCAGCACGCTCCAGCCCTCGTGCCGCACCGGGTCGATGCTGTCGACCTCGAACGCGATCCGCACCGCCGCGCCGGTCAGCACGGTCGCCAGCGACTGGTGGAGGCGCCCCTCCAGGCTGGTGCGGAACACCACGGCGTCCCCGTCCACGGCGTAGTTCACCGGGATGACCGTCGGCCCCTCACCGTCGTCGAAGGCGACCCGGCCGACGCCGCCCGGCGAGATCAGGGCCAGGCACTGCTCGTGGTTCAGCTCCTCCAGGACCGGGCGGCCGGACGGGTCCGCCCCACCGGATGCGCTCATGGTCATCGCCCCCTCGGCAGGCTCTGTCTCACCCGGCAGTCCTTTCCCGGATTCGGGCGGCCTCACGCGGGTCAGCGGCGGCGGGTCGCCAGGAACTCGCCGATGCGGCCGACCGCCTCCTCCAGGTCGTCGGCGTACTGGAGCGTCACCACGCGGAAGTGGTCGGTGGCGGGCCAGTTGAAGCCGGTGCCCTGGACGACGAGGAGCCGCTGCTGCTCCAGCAGGTCGAAGGCGAACCGGACGTCGTCCTCGATCGGGTACATCTCCGGGTCGAGGCGCGGGAAGACGTACAGGGCGCCCCGCGGCTTGGCGCAGCTGACGCCGGGCAGGTCGTTCAGGAGCTTCCACGCCCGGTCGCGCTGCTCGCAGAGCCTGCCGGTGGGGAGCACCAGGTCCTCGATGCTCTGGTAGCCGCCGAGCGCGGCCTGGATGGCGTGCTGGCCGGGGACGTTGGGGCACAGCCGCATGTTGGCCAGGATGTCCAGGCCCTCGATGTAGGACTCGGCGTGCTCGGTGGGCCCCGACAGCACCACCCAGCCCGAGCGGAAGCCGGCCACCCGGTAGTTCTTGGACAGCCCGCCGAAGGTGAGGCAGAGCAGGTCGGGGGCCAGTGAGGCGATCGAGACGTGCTCGGCGTCGTCGTAGAGGATCCGGTCGTAGATCTCGTCCGCGAAGATGATCAGGTTGCGGCGGCGGGCCAGCTCCACGATCCGGTCCAGCACAGGGCGCGGGTAGACCGCGCCGGTCGGGTTGTTCGGATTGATGATCACGATCGCCCGGGTGCGGTCGGTGATCTTGGCTTCGATGTCGTCCACCGCGGGCGCCCAGTCGGCGGCCTCGTCGCACAGGTAGTGCACCGGGGTGCCGCCGCACAGCGAGACCCCGGCCGTCCAGAGCGGGTAGTCGGGTGCGGGGATCAGCACCTCGTCGCCGTTGTCGAGCAGCGCCTGCAGCGTCATGACGATGAGCTCGGAGACGCCGTTGCCGAGGTAGACGTCCTCCACGTCCACTCCGGTCAGGCCCTGCTCGGTGTAGCGCTGCACGACGGCGCGGCGGGCGGGCAGGATGCCCTTGGAGTCGCTGTAGCCGTGCGCGTCGGGCAGGTTGCGGACCATGTCCTGGAGCAGTTCCGGCGGGGCCTCGAACCCGAACGGTGCGGGGTTGCCGATGTGCAGCTTCAGGATCCGCTGCCCCTCCGCCTCCAGCTGCTTGGCCCGCTTGAGCACCGGTCCCCGGATGTCGTAGCAGACGTTGGTCAGTTTGGCCGACTGGTTGACCTGCATGGATACACCATAGCCGCGGACGATCACCGGCTTCGGCCGTATTCCGGACGGAGTTCCGCCAAGGGTTCGCGACGTGCCGCCCGGATGACCCCGAATCAGACGCGGTGTCCAATTGTGATGCGGGCAACATACAAGCAGGCTTGATTGCTTGTTACCGCGCTCCTACCGTCGAAACGTGTCAGTGAACAACAGGCGGCGGCATCACCGCCGGCACGGCGGGCGGCGCACGCAGGAGCAGCGCCGTACCGAGACCCGGCAGCGGCTGCTGGACGCCACGGCGGACGCGCTGGCCGACCTGGGCTGGTCTCGGCTGTCGACCACCGAGGTCTCGCGCCGGGCCGGCGTCTCCCGCGGCGCGCAGCAGCACCACTACCCGACCAAGATGGCGCTGGTCGCCGCGGCGCTGGAGCACCTGCTCGACCGGCTGCGCGCCGACTACGAGCGGGCCTTCGCCGAGCTGCCGCCCGAACGGCGCGACGTCGCCGGCGCGCTCGACCTGCTCTGGGACACCATCCGGCTGCCGTCGGCGATGGCGCTGCTGGAATTGGGCCTGGCCGGGCGCACCGACGAGGACCTGCGCGTGCTGAGCGTCGACCTCAGCGAACGGGTCGTGCGGATCGTCAAGGAGGTCTTCCACGGCCTGTTCCCCGAGACGCTCCCCGAGGACCTCGTCGACACCCTCATCCGCGGCCTGTTCGCGCTGCTGGTCGGGCTGTCACTGCAGAACTCCCTGGACGGCGACGCCGGAGGCCACCAGTCCGCCGTGCTGAACCAGCTCAAGGACTACGCGCGGCTGCTCGTCCCCGACCAGGGCACCGTCCCCGCCTCCGTCACCGACACGACGAACGACTCCGGCACGGCACCGGCACCGCCGACACCCCCAACGCCGAGGGAGCGCACGACATGACCGCGCTGAAGAAGAACCAGACCCCTGCCGACCTGGCCGAGGAAGTCCGCGAGCAGGTGAAGGACAAGAAGTCCTACCTGGGCGTCATCGACCGTCTCAACAAGGCGTCGGTCGACAAGCACTGGGAGGCCTACGCCGACATCCCCTGGGACGACCCCGACTTCGCCATCGACCCCGACGACCCGCGCTGGATCCTCGGCGAGGTCGACCAGCTCGGCCGCACCGAGTGGTACCGGTCCCAGCCGCCGGAGGTCCAGGCGCGGATCGGGCTGTGGCGGGTGGCCACCGCCATGAAGGTCGGCCTGCAGTTCGAGAACCTGCTCAAGCGCGGCCTGCTCAACTACGCCTACTGGCTGCCGAACGGGCGGCCGGAGTTCCGGTACGTCTACCACGAGACCACCGAGGAATGTCACCACGGGATGATGTTCCAGGAGTTCGTGAACCGCACCGGGCTGCCGGTGCGCGGCATGCCCCGCGCGCTGACCGCGGTCGCGCAGGTGGCGCCCTGGATCCCGCTGGTCAGCACCGAGCTGTTCTTCGTGTTCGTGCTCGGCGGCGAGGACCCGATCGACTACGTGCAGCGCAAGAGCCTCAAGGGCGGGCACATCAAGCACCCGCTCGAGCAGGCCATCATGAGGATCCACATCGCGGAGGAGGCGCGGCACATCTCCTTCGCCCGGCACTACCTCAAGCACCGGGTGCCGGGCCTGAGCCGCGGCCGGCGCCGGCTGATCGGCGTCACCGGCCCGCTCATCCTCGGCTGGATGGCCCGGATCATGCTGTCCCCGCCCGGGCCGATGGTGCGGCACTTCGACATCCCCAAGGACGTGGTCCGCGAGGCGTACCGGGACGGCGTGCACCTGGACGAGATCAGCGACTCGGTCGGCAAGGTCCGCGACCTGATGCACGAGCTGGGCCTGATCACCCCGGTGAACCGGCTGCTGTGGAAGGCGCTGGGCATCTGGGACGAGCCCAAGGCGCGGCGCGACCGCAGCCTGGCCGCCCGCGGGGCCGGCCCGGCCAAGGCGGCCAAGGCCGCCTGACCGTTCCGGGACCTATCGCCCTCGTGCCGTCGCCCTCCGGGGAGGACGGGACGTTGCGAGAGTGAGCGTCCCGGGCGCCAAGTGTTGGCGGGGAGCGTGTGTTCACGGCTCCGCCGCGCGCCCTACACTCACCCCAATTACACAAACCATCCAATACGCGGAGTGGAGTGCCATGAGCATCGCGATCGTGACCGGGGGCGCGTCGGGGATCGGCCGGGCGATCGCCACGTCCCTGGTGGCCCGCGGCGACACGGTGGTCGTCACCGACATCGACGAGGCCGGCGCCCGGAAGGTCGCCGACCGGCTGAACACCCTGGGCCGCGGCAAGGCGTCCGCCGCCGCCCTCGACGTCACCGACCCCGGCGCCGTCACCGGCGTCTACCAGGGCG
Organism: Actinomadura rugatobispora; assembly: GCF_042656285.1. GTDB lineage: Bacteria > Actinomycetota > Actinomycetes > Streptosporangiales > Streptosporangiaceae > Spirillospora > Spirillospora rugatobispora. The sequence goes on from NZ_JBHSON010000029.1 coordinate 99,397, forward strand.
TGCGCGCCGAGCACGGCCGCCTCGACCTCGTCTTCAACAACGCCGGGATCGCCATCGGCGGGCTGGCCGAGGAGCTCACCCTCGACCACTGGGACCGCGCCATCGACATCAACCTCAAGGGCGTGGTGCACGGCGTGCACGCCGCGTACCCGATCATGCTGGAGCAGGGCGCCGGGCACATCGTCAACACCGCCTCCCTGGCCGGGCTGGTGCCGATGCCCGTCGGCATCCCCTACACCGCCACCAAGCACGCCGTGGTCGGCCTGTCGCTGGGACTGCGCGCCGAGGCCGCCGGACGCGGCGTCAAGGTCAGCGTCGTGTGCCCCAGCTTCGTCGACACCCCGCTGCTCGCCAACGTCAACCCCGGCCTCCCCGAGACGCCGATGAGCGGCGACGCCAAGGACGACATCGCCAAGGCGTCCCCCCGCCTCTACACCGCCGAGAAGCTGGCCCGCGACGTCATGCGCGGCGTGCGCCGCAACCAGGCGCTCATCGTCGCCCCCACACACGGCCGCGCGGCCTGGCGCGGCGTCCGCCTCAACCCCGCCCTGGCGGTACGGGCCGCCCAGTTCGCCGTCGGACGCATCCGCGCCGACAAGAACTGAGCCCCGCCTCCGCAGGCTCCGCGGCTCCGCGGGTCAGGAGCCCGCGGTCCCGCCCGGGTTGTAGCAGGGCGTCTCCAGCCGGTACGCCCTGGTCGTGGGCCCGGCCGTGAAGTCGGTCACCACCTTCGCGCCGGTGAACTCCCGCTCGTCCGGCCGGGCGATCACCGACTCCCGGTACGCCGCCGAGTTCGGCGTCCCCGAGGTGTCGCCCGCCCGCGCCGGCAGCATCCCCTCGTAGTCGACGTTGGTGATCTGCCCGAGCGCCTCGTACAGGCCCTCGCGGGTCAGGCTCCGGTTCGCCGCCGCCCTCTGCAGGACCGCCTTCAGCGGGTACGACAGGACCCACCCCGAGGTGTAGGCGTCGTCGGGCCGCACCCTCCCCAGCGACTGCCGCATCGCCGTGTGGCCGGGCGAGTCGGAGGCGAACGGCTTCCACGGCGCCACCTGCAGGTACCGCGACTTCATCGCCGCGGCGACCGGGCTCTGCAGCAGCGCCTTGTTCCAGGTCGGGTTGTTGCCCATGAAGTGGCCGTCGAAGCCCGCCTCCACGGTCCCCGCGATGATGGCCGCGGCCTCCGCCGGGCCGGTGGTCAGCACCACCAGATCGGGCTTGCGGGCCAGGACCGCCTTGATCGCCGCCTCCTGCCCGGCCGCGCCCTGCCCGGTCTCCACGGCGGAGTAGCCCAGCTTGCGCGCCGCCGCCCCCGCCTTCGCCCCGGCCGCCGCGTCCCCGCCGTAGTCGCCCGGATAGTGGATCGACATCACGCTCTTCGCCCGGAAGGTGTCCGCCGCGTAGTCGACCGCGTTCATCGCCTCGAAGCAGTACGAGGCACCCGACTCCAGGATGACGTTCTCGAACTCCCACTTGGACGGGTAGGAGCCGGGCACGGCGATCGTCCGCGTGGCGCGCAGGTCGTCCAGGATCCCCTCGGTGGTCGGCGACCCCAGGCTCTGCCCGAGCGCCAGCACCCTGTCCTTGATCTCGTCGTAGGCGCGGCGGTGCGCGGCCACGTCGTACCGGTTGTCGCGGACGTAGGTGTGGGCGTCGATGTCGTACCCGCCGATGCCGCCCTGCCGGTTGACCCGGTCCCAGAACGCCCGCTGCGCCGCCACCATCGGCACGCCCAGCGCCCTGAACTGGGTGGAGCTCAGGTCGGAGATCAGCCCCAGGTAGACGCAGCCGTGCTCCCGGTTCACCGCCTTCGGGCAGGGCCGGTCGGTGATGCCGGGGACCGGGCCGGAGGGCGCGGCGTCCGGCGACCCGCCGCATCCGGCCGCCGCCCCCGCCAGCAGCACCGCCCCGGCAAGCAGGGCTCCGGCCCTGCTCCCCGGCCTGTCAGAGCGCACGGAGACCATCGATCACTTCCTTGAGAATGCGCACGTCGGGACGTCCCGCCGACACGACCGGCCGCTGCACGTCCACCAGGCCCCGTTCCAGCAGGTCGCCCAGCAGCACCCGGACGACGCCCACCGGCAGCGCGAGCTCGGCGGCCAGCTCGGCCACCGACACCGGATTCAGGCAGTACTCCAGGATCCGCTCGTCCTCGGGCCCCAGCGTCACCGGATCGGGCATCGGCACCTCCGCCGTCACCACGACCGCGATCAGGTCGAGGTCCCCGCCGCGCTGCCGGCTCCGGGTGCGGCCCCGGGTCACCGCGAAGGGCCGGACGACGGGCCCGGCCTCCTCGTCGACCCACAGGTCCTCCGGCCGCTCCCCCGGCCGATCGGAGGACATCACTCCCCGCCGCCGGAGACGTCGCCGGTGTCAGAGCCCCCGGACGACCCGCCCGCCGCCTCGGCGCGGCCGCGCCGCCAGCCGCGCTGCATCGTCGACATCATGTCGCGCGCCGCCTCCGGCGACCGCGGCCTCGGCACGCCGCCAGAGCCCTCGTCCGGCTCCGGACCGGCCGTTCCCGCCGAGCCTCTGAGCTGCGGCGCCAGATGCGCCTGACGGCGCCGCGTGGGCAGCGGGACCTCGCCGGTCGTCGCCGTCGGCGACGAGTCCGGCGCGGGAACCGGGGCGGGACCGCCGACCGGCTCGACCGCCTCCCGGACCGCCGAAACCGGCGCGGACGCGATCAGCGCGCGGTGCTCACCCGTCCCGGCCCCGCCGCGCGCCCGCGCCTCCTCAGGCCCCGCGTGCCCGGAGGACCGGTCGCCCTCCCCCGGCTCCACCACCAGCTCGTGCGGGACCAGCGCGATCGCGATCACGCCCCCGTACGGCGAGCTCCGCAGCGTGACCCGGATGCCGTGCCGGGCCGCCAGCCGGGCCACCACGAACAGCCCGAGCCGGGCGCTGTCGTCCAGGTCCAGTTCGGGATCGGTGGCCAGCAGCCGGTTGAACCCGTCCATGGTCTCCCGGTCGATGCCCAGCCCCCGGTCCTCGACCTCCAGCGCGAAGCCGTGCGCGACCTCCTGCCCCGTCACCCGGATCGGGGTGGCGGGCGGGGAGAACGCCGCCGCGTTCTCGATCAGCTCGGCCAGCAGGTGGATGGTGTCGGCGACCGCGGGACCGCGCAGCGCGGTCCGGCCCATCGGCACCACCTCGACCCTGGCGTAGTCCTCGACCTCCGCCGCGGCGGCGCGCGCCACGTCCACCAGCCGGACCGGGTTGCGCCAGGTACGCCCGGACGGCCGCCCCGACAGGATCACCAGGCCCTCGGCGTGCCGCCGCATCCGGGTCGCCAGCGAGTCCAGCTCGAACAGCCGCTCCAGCTCGTCGGGGTCGTCGGTGCGCCGCTGCATCGACTCCAGCATCCGCAGCAGCCGCTGCAGCAGCGACTGGTTGCGGCGGGCCAGCGTCACGAACACCTCGTTCAGCCGCCGGTGCGCCGCGGCCTCGCGCTCGGCGGCCGCGACCACCGCCCGCCTGGCCTCGGCGAACGCCCGGTCGATCTGCTCGATCTCGGTCACCCGGTACCGCCCGGCCCCGCCAGGACCGGAATCGGTCCCGGCGGCCACGTCCTCGCCGCGTCGCGCCCGCTCGCCGATCAGCGGCAGCCGGTCGTGGGCGAACGTGGTCACGACCGCGGCCATGTCCCGGCTCTCCACCACCAGCCGGCGGCCGGCCCGCACCGCGATGAGGATCGCCGCGACCACCGCGACCAGCCCCAGCCCGCCCATCAGGCCGAGCCGCCGCAGCACGGTGCCCGCCTCGTCCCCCGCCCGCCGGGTGATGCCGGAGCGCAGGTCGGACGACAGCCCGGCCAGCCGCGTGTCGACGGTCTCGGTGGAGGTGTGCCAGGCCCCGATGTCCACGGTAGGGCGCCCCTCGGTGGCGCCGCCGCGCATCAGCCGGTTCTCCAGGTCCTGGTACCGCCGGAACTCGGCGCCGGCGATGATCTGCTCGTAGCGTGCGCGGTCGGCGGTGGGCAGGCCGCGGGCGGCGTCGTCGTACAGGACGCGGTGCGCCCCGGCGAACTGCACCAGTTGCAGGTGCTCCTCCCGGCTCAGCCGCCCGGCCGCCAGCGCGCCGGTGACCAGCGCGTCCTCGCGGGACAGGCTCTCCCTCGCGCGCTCCAGCGTGCGCAGGATCCGGTTGGCCCGCACCAGCTCCGGATCCATCGCGTGGACCTCGTCGTAGATCTCGGCGGCGAGCTCGATGTACTCGGTGTACCGGCCGAGCGCCCGGGCGCGGTCGAGCGAACGGCCGTCCACCGCGATGCGCAGCGTCTGCAGCCCGCCCAGGGCGCCGGCCAGCCGGGTCATCCGCTGCCGGGTGGCGGGCCTGGTCGCGCCGCGGGTGTCGCCGTCGGCCGCCGAGCGGCGGAACCGGTCGCGGGCCCGGTCGGTCACCGCCCGCTGCGCGTCGAACCCGGCGCGGCCGATGGTGGCGTCGTCCCCGAGGAAGGACAGCGACATGCGCCGCTCGTCCTGGAGCGCCGCGATCACCTCGTCGGTCGGGTGCAGCACCTTCTCGGTGAACGTCTGCGCACGCGTCTGCCGCAGGCTGTCCTGCAGGGTGCCGGCGGCGGCGAAGCCCCACACCACCACCAGCGCCGTGACGGGCGGGACGAGCAGCAACACGATCCTGGACCGGACCGACCGGGCACGGGACACCGCCGCCCGTGCACGGCGTGCGCGCCCCGCCATCAGTCCCCCAGGCCGGTGGTGGCACGGACAACGCGCATGACGACCCCCAGCGCTCCTGTGACCCAGCTCACTCGGTTGGGTTGGAACGCTACTCCATCCCCGCGAGACACTCGGACCGATTGCCTCACGCGGGTGGATTGTTACTTTCGCGTGACTTCTCCCGCCCCCGACCAGCGGAAATGATCAAGTGAGCGCGTGCGGGGGCTCGTAGGGCGAGCCCGGCAGCGGAACCGGGACGGGCTCCATCCGCACCAGCAGCAGCGCCGCGTCGTCGCCCGGATCGCCGCCGACATGGGCGCGCAGATCGCGTTCCAGCCGCCGCACCAGCCCACGCGGGCCCTGCCGGTTCAGCACCGCGACCCGCTCGGCCAGCGGATAGAACCGCCCCTCGGGGTCGCGCGCCTCCCCGACCCCGTCGGTGTAGAGCAGCAGCCCGTCACCCGGGCCGAACGGAACGGTCGCGTGCGCCACCGGCCCGTCGCTGCCCGCGACCCGCAGCAGGCCCAGCGGCGGCGACGAGGCGTAGGCCGGCAGGTCGGCGAAGGCCACCGCGCCGTCCGACAGCAGCAGCGGCGGCGGATGCCCGCAGTTAACCAGCCGCGCGATCCCGCCCTCCCCAGGCACCTCGGCCAGGAGCACGGTCACGAACTCCTCCTCCCGGCCCCGGGTGCCGAGGAAGGCGTCCAGCCGCACCGCCACCGCGGCCAGGTCGCGCTCGTGCTGCGCCAGCTCGCGGAACGCGCCGAGCACGTCAGCGACCGCCTCCACCGCGGGCAGGCCCTTGCCCATCACATCGCCCACGATCACCCGGACGCCGAACGGGGTGGCGACCATGTCGTAAAGATCGCCGCCGACACCCGCCCCCTCTCCATCCGGCCTCGGCCTCCCCCGCACCCCCGCCCGCACCCGAGCCCGCGTCCCCGCACCCGGAACCGCGCTCCGGGGCGCGTGCTCGGCCGCCGCCAGGTAGCGGACCTCCGCCGTGACCGGCCCCAGCCGCCCCGGCACCGGCCGCAGCACGGCCCGCCGCATCGTGTCCGCGACCCGGCGCAACTCCGCCCGGTCACGCTCGCCGCGCTGGTGGCGGCGGCAGACGATCCACAGCATCAGGGTGCTGATCGCGGCGGCGAGCAGGCTGGTCGACACCGAGACCGGCCGATCCGGCCCGTACTGCACGGCCGACGGCACCGCCGCCACCGCGACGGCGACCGCGACGACCAGCACCCGGCGCGGCTCGGCCGGACGCAGCAGCGCCAGCGCGGGCACGGCGGCCAGCAGCGGCAACAGCGAGTACGGGCTGCCGAGCAGGAGATCGAGGACGCCGATCACGGCCGCCGGGATCACGGCCGCCGGCACGGGCGGCAACGCGGTCCCGGCCCCGGTGGCTGAGGGAAGATCCGACCAGAGCATGGGGGTTCGCCGTTCTGCTTGGGCGGGGACAAGCACAAGACACGATGACAGTGGCCGAGTGTAGTCGAGCGAACACGAACCGAAACGCGTTCCCTCGGAACGCGCGTCCAGAGAAATGTCACACCGCCTCTCCCGCCCCCACGGGAAAGGCTCGGCACGGTCAGCCCGGGGCGCCCTCCCGCAGCGCGTCGTGCCCGACGAAGGTGAACAGCCGCGTCCCCCGCTGCAGCCGGACCGGCCTGCCGGTGAAGCGATGCACCCCGACCGCGTAGTCCTTCTCCTCCGGCCCCGACAGCCAGCGCTCCTGGAACCCGTGCCCGTCGAACAGGGCGCGCACCTCCTCCGTGCGGTCGGCCTCGCCGCGCCCGCGCGTCCAGATCACCTGCGCGCCCTCACCGCACAGCTGAGGCAGCAGCGACACCGTCCGCTCGATGTCGGCGAAACCGATGTTGCCGAACACTCCGCACACCAGCACCAGCGACGCCGGGACCGCACCTGCGTAGGCGTCGGTGACCGAGGCGTCCCCCTCCACCACCTCGATTCCGCCGAGCCCCGACATGCGCGCCGTCGCCCGCGCCACCCGCACGTTCGCCGGGTCCAGCTCCACCAGCCGCGCCACGACGTCGGCGCCGCGGGGATGGCCGGGCAGCGCCCCGAGCAGGTCGCGCCCCTGCCCCGCGCAGACGCTCACCGTCCGGATCCTGCCCGGACGGGCGACGTCGAGCGCTTCCCTGATGCGCTGCTGGACGATCCGCAACCGCCGCGCCAGGGCGGACGAGGGATCGTCGTAAGCGCCGTGCCAGGCGTTCCAGTCGCGTTGCCGTCGCTCCATGCGGTCACCCTATGGCGGTGTGTAGCGGCAGGCGGCCGGGAACCCGCACCTGACCACACCCGGCCGCCGCGCCTCAGCGATGCTCGTCGGGCAGCCTCGGATAGTGCAGGTCGAACGCCGGCCGCTCCGACCGGATCCGCGGAATGACCTTGAAGTTGTGCCGGGGCGGCGGCGACGAGGTCGCCCATTCCAGCGAGTTCCCGAACCCCCACGGGTCGTCGGCGTCCACCCGCGGCGCGTGCCGGGTCGTCTTGTACACGTTGTAGAGGAAGAACAGCGTGGAGACGCCCAGGATGAACGCCCCGGCGCTCGACACCCGGTTCAGCGCGACGAACTGCTCGGGGTAGTCGGCGTACCGCCGCGGCATGCCCTCGGCACCCAGCCAGTGCTGCACCAGGAACGTCGCCTGAAAGCCGACGAACAGGAACCAGAAGTGCAGCTTGCCGAGGCGCTCGTCCAGCATCCGCCCGGTCATCTTCGGCCACCAGAAGTAGAAGCCCGCGAACATCGCGAACACCACCGTGCCGAAGACGACATAGTGGAAGTGCCCCACCACGAAGTAGGAGTCCTGCACCTGGAAGTCCATCGGCGGCGAGGCCAGGATGACCCCGGTCAGCCCGCCGAACAGGAACGTCACCAGGAACCCGACCGAGAACAGCATCGGCGACTCGAAACTGAGCCGGCCGCGCCACATCGTGCCGACCCAGTTGAAGAACTTCACCCCGGTCGGCACCGCGATCAGGAACGTCATGAACGAGAAGAACGGCAGCAGCACCCGCCCGGTCGTGAACATGTGGTGCGCCCACACCGCCATCGACAGGCCCGCGATCGCGATCGTGGCCCCGACCATCCCGACGTAGCCGAACAGCGGCTTGCGGCTGAAGACCGGGATGACCTCGGTGATGATGCCGAAGAACGGCAGCGCGATGATGTAGACCTCGGGATGACCGAAGAACCAGAACAGGTGCTGCCAGAGGAGCGCCCCGCCCAGCGACGGGTCGTACACGTGCGACCCCAGCCGCCGGTCGGACTCCAGCACCAGCAGCGCCGCCGCCAGGATCGGGAACGCGATCAGCACCATCAGGCTGGTCAGCAGGATGTTCCAGGTGAAGATCGGCATCCGGAACATCGTCATCCCGGGCGCCCGCATCACGGCGATCGTGGTGATGAAGTTGACCCCGCCCAGGATCGTCCCGACCCCCGACAGCACCAACCCCATGATCCACAGATCGGCGCCCACGCCGGGCGAGCGCAGCTCGCTGTTCAGCGGACTGTAGCCGGTCCAGCCGAAGCTGGCGGCGCCGCCCGGCGCGACGAAGGACGCGAACACGATCAGGCCGCCGAACAGGAACAGCCAGTAGCTGAACATGTTGAGCCGCGGGAACGCCACGTCCGGTGAGCCGATCTGCAGCGGCATGATGACGTTGGAGAACCCGATGAACAGCGGTGTCGCGAACAGCAGCAGCATCACCGTGCCGTGCACGGTGAACAACTGGTTGTACTGCTCGTTGCTCACCAGCTGCCGGCCCGGCGAGGCCAGCTCCGCCCGCAGCACCATCGCCATCAGTCCTGCCAGCAGGAAGAACGTGAACGAGGTGACGAGGTAGAGGTGGCCGATCACCTTGTGGTCGGTGGTGGTGATCCAGGAGACCAGCACCGAGCCCCGGGGGCGCTCCCGAGGCGGCGCCTCCGTCAGAGGGCGGCCGAGAAGAACCATGCCGTACTCCCTGAGAACGGGGTCCCCTCAACTATTCGCCCAGGTCACGGGAGGCGCAAGCAAGGTCCGTCCGGCTTGCCCGCATAGGCTGGAGACGTGGAACGGATTTTGGTGAGCGCTTGCCTGTTCGGGCGGCCGGTCCGCTACGACGGCGCCGCGAAGCCCGTGCACGGCGCGCTCTTCGAACGCTGGCGCGCCGAGGGCCGCCTGGTCCCGTTCTGCCCCGAAGTATCCGGCGGACTGCCCGTCCCCCGTCCCCCGGCCGAACTCACCGGCCCGGCCGCCGCCGTGCTGGACGGCACCGCCGGCGTCCGCACCGACACCGGCGCCGACGTCACCGACCCCTTCGTACGCGGCGCCCGCCTGGCCCTGGAAACCGCCGAACGCGCGGGAGCCCGCATGGCCATCCTCAAGGAGGGCAGCCCCTCCTGCGCCACCCGCCACACCTACGACGGCACGTTCACCGGCACCCGCATACCCGGCGCCGGCATCACCACGACGCTGCTCCAACGCTCAGGAATCCGCGTCTTCAACGAGAACGAACTCGACGCCGCCGCCGACTACCTGGCCGAACTCGAACGCTAACCACTGCCCCAGAGCCCCCGCACCACCACATCGGCCCTTCCGCCGAAAGTCCCGCCCCAGGATCCCGAAAAAGACCAGCGAGCGCTCCTGCAACCTTCAACGCCAGATCGTCCTCGCCCAGCTCGCCGCCCCCACATCCAGCAATCACGGTTGGACGCGAGATCCACACTCCCGAGCGCATTCGCCTCATAAAACACTCAACCCAAAAGCCCACCAAAACGCCACCCTGCCCCCATCCAAGGCACCCGCGCGTCCACCCACCAACGCGTTGGTCCAGAGGCAGCGGAGGCGGGTGAACTTCTGACGGACTCCCAGGTCGGCGCATGCCTGCCGAAAGGGGGCTGGCCCGGGTGGTTGCGGGCGTTGTCGGTCAACACCTGCTCGATGCGGGACGATGCCGTGGACGGCGGAGAACGCCGCGGCCCGGGCCAGGAACGCGGCGCAGGTGGTGCCCTCCTCATCGGCCAGGACCTCGGCGCAGGCAAGCCGGGAGTGGTCGCCGATGGCGGTGTGGACGTGGTCGTAGCCGATCCCGCGTCCGCGCACGGCCTCGCTGCGGCCATGGACACGCCAGCCGCCTCCGTCAGGGATCCGGCCGAGCTACTTGACGTCCAGATGGATCAGGTCGCCCGGCGCCGGGCGCTCGTAACGCCACAGGCTCATGCGGGAGGCCCGGATCTGCTGCCCGGTGACCGGTTCGCCGCCGGCCGGGACGGGGACGCCTTGACGACGCCGGATCCGAGTGAGAATGCGGACCGGCACCCCGGTCTCCCGGGCGATGCGATCAGGCCCGGCCCGCAATTCGCGCCTGGCCCGAAGCACCTACTCCCCGACGCGGGCAGATGCCCGCGACCGGCAAGAGCGTGGCGCCGCTGCGCCGCCCAGCCAGCCCATCCCAGCCCTCGCAGCGCAGCATCCGAGTGAGAATGCGGACCGGCACCCCGGTCGCCCGGACGACGTGACCGGGCCCGGCCCGCAATTCGCGCCCGGCCCGAAGCACCTACTCCCCGACGCGGGCGGTTGTCCGCGACCGGCAGGAACGTAGCCCGCTGCACCGGCCGACCAGCCCGTCCCAGCCCTGGCGGCGCAGGATCCGGGTGAGGATACGGGCCGCCACCCGGTCGCCCAGGCGATGTGATCGCGCCCGACCCGCAATTCGCGCCCGGCCTGCGAGCACCTGCTCCTCGACGCGGGTAGATGTCCACGACCGGCAAGAGCGCAGCCCGCTGCACCGGCCGACCAGCCCATCCCAGCCCTGGCGGCGGACGGGGGCGTGAATGCCTATAAATGAGAAAGGGCCCCGCCGGTAAACCCGGCAGGGCCCTTTCCTAATATGTGTCCGGCGGTGTCCTACTCTCCCACACAGTCTCCCATGCAGTACCATCGGCGCTGAAGGGCTTAACTTC